>CAJUGH010000006.1 GCA_910586215.1 uncultured Acetatifactor sp.
TGGAGTAGACGGGAGTCGAACCCGTGTCCAAAAGCCCATTCCCTGTACTTCTACTATCATAGTCTGTTTTTGCGGACAGGCTCACCCTGTCCTGTTCCCTTCCGGGGGAGATAACAGACCATCTGTCCCGGTCGGTAGCTTCATGATACGCCCGCGCGGGCAAAGCTTACCGCGTGTCGTTTCCCACAGAGTCGATGCCCGGATTCCGGAGTGTGGGTGCCCCGGAGCGGACAAGCCGCCTTAGGCGGCGTCACTCACAGAGTAAACTGACGAGTCAGCTTACGCTGCCAGTGCGTACTGAGTATGATTATCAGCGTTTAATTTTAAGGTGCGATTAACGTGTCGCAACGGATAGCTTCTCCAGCTGCAAGACCCCTGTCGAAACCTTTACTACCCCTTATGGGCTGTCCGGCATATGACAGCATTATGATCTGACAGTCATCCATTTTGAATAAGATGCCTGTGTTTATAGTATATTTCCTTTCCCTACCACTGTCAACCGCTTTTCTGAAAATCTGTTACTTTTCACGGCCCAGCATGCAAAGTAACATGATGCACACCCCGTAAAAAGTAGCAAAATCTTTCCCTCTACAGGTTTTTCACCTTAAACTCCCTCTCAGTCTCCCTGCGCATATCCTTCCTGGCCATATCCTGCCGCTTGTCATAGAGTTTCTTGCCCCTGCAAAGCCCCACTTCTACTTTCACGCGGCCATTCTTGAAATATACCTGCAGGGGAACCAGGGTGTACCCCTTCTCTGCCACCTTTCCTGCCAGTCTGCCGATCTCCTGCTTATGCATAAGCAGTTTCTTCACCCGCAGGGGATCCTTGTTGAACAGATTCCCTTTCTCGTAAGGACTCACATGCATGCCATACACGAAGATCTCCCCCCTCTCAATCCGGATAAAAGCTTCCTTGATGCTGCACTTCCCCATGCGCATGGACTTCACCTCTGTGCCATGAAGGGCCACCCCTGCCTCATAGGACTCTTCTACGAAATAGTCATGATACGCCTTCTTATTGTTCGCAATCAGTTTCTGCGGCTCTCTCTTCCCTGCCACTTGGATACCCCCTTCCAGGATCTATTCTTCTTCCTCTATCTCAAATTGAATGGTCCGGCTGGGCCGGTCACAGGACGCCACCCGGACTCTCACCGGCATGCCCAGCTTAAAACTGCGCCCTGTGGTCTCCCCTGCCATCTCGTAGGTATCTTCCTTGTAAAAATAATAATCCCCCGGCAGCCGGGACACATGGACAAGTCCTTCCACTGTATTCGGCAGTTCCACATAGATTCCCCAGTTCGTGATACCGGACACCAGGCCGGTAAAGCATTGTCCCAGGTACTGTTCCATGTATTCTACCTTTTTCAGTTTCTCGGTCTCCCGCTCTGCCTCATCGGCCCGACGCTCTGTCTCGGAGGCATGCCTGGCCACCTCCGGAAGGATATCCCGGTAATGGGCCATGCGTTCCTCCTTCAGCCTGCCCCGCAGATGTTCCTTGATGATCCTGTGGATCTGCAGGTCGGGATATCTGCGGATAGGTGAAGTAAAATGACAGTAATAGGGACAGGCCAGTCCGAAATGTCCTGTACAGGCCACACTGTATTTGGCCTGTCGCATGCTGCGCAAGGCCAGGCGGCTGATTAGGGATTCTTCCGGGGTACCTGCTATTTTCACCAATAGCTTTTGGATCTCCTTGGGATGAACCTCCTCACCGCTGATCTTTGCAGCCTTTCTCCCCACAGCCTTCATATAATAGCCAAAATTGTGGATAAAGACCTGGAGCTTCTGAAGCTTCTCCCCATCTGGTACATCGTGGACCCGGTACACAAAGGGCAGATCCAGCCAGTAAAAATGCTGTGCAATGGTCTCATTGGCTACCAGCATAAAGTCCTCAATGATGTCTGTGGCCACATTCCGCTCATAGGCCTGGACCTCCAGGGGATGTCCTTCCTTATCCAGCAGGATCTTGCACTCCGGAAAGTCAAAACCTATGGATCCCCTCTTCTCCCGCCTCTTTCTTAAGATCCCGGACAATTCCGCCATCTGGTAAAACATGGGCAACAGCCCTTCATACTGGCGGTATTGCTCCATAGCCTTACCCTGGGCACATTCTTTCTTTACCCCAGATGCCTGCTCCTGTGACGGGAATACCTCCAGCAGTTCCTTCACCACCCCATAGGACATGCGCCGGTCTACCCGGATTACGGACTCGCAGATCTCATAGTCCGTGATCTCGCCCTGCCGGTTCACTGTCATCAGGCAGCTGAGAGCCAGTCTGTCCACACCTGCATTTAGGGAACAGATGCCATTAGACAGGGCATGGGGCAACATGGGAATCACCCGGTCCACCAGGTACACGCTGGTGCCCCGCTTTAAGGCCTCCCGGTCCAGGGCTGAATTCTCCTGGACATAATTGGTCACGTCTGCAATGTGGACACCCAGGTGGTAGTACTCCCCATCAAAGGAAAGGCTGACGGCATCATCCAGATCCTTGGCATCTTCCCCATCAATTGTGACCATGACCATATCCCGCAGATCACGCCTGCCAGCCATGTCAGCCTCCGACACTTCCCTGGCCACGCGTCCTGCCTGGTTCAAGACTTTCTCCGGGAATTCCATAGGCAGCTCGTAGCCCCTGGCAATGGACAGGATATCCACACCGGGATCATTCACATGGCCCAGGATCTCCAGGATCCTGCCCTCCGGATTCCTCCCGGCACCACCATAGTCCGTGATTCCCGCCACCACCTTGTGACCATCCACAGCCCCCCTGGTGTATTCCCTGGGAATAAAGATATCCCGGGGAATCCTGGTATTGTCCGGCACCACGAAACCATAGTTCTCACTGGCCTTCTCATAGGTGCCCACCACCTGCCGGGCAGTCCTCTCCACTACCCTAAGTATCTGCCCTTCCCTGCGCCTGCTCCCATTTTCTGGCAGCAGGACCACCTCCACCATATCCCTGTGAAAAGCCCCGCCTGTACGGTCTGCCGGGATATACAGGTCTTCCTTCCAGCCTTCTATCTCCACAAAACCGAAGCCCTTGGCATTCCCTATAAAAGTACCTGTCAACACCTGGCTGTCTGCATTTCCACGATTTTCCCCTGGGGAGTTCCTCTTCCTGTCATCCGCATTTTTCTGATTCATCCAGTCCTCCTGTCCACATGTAAGAATGCATCCCGCTTGCGGGATTCTGCGCCACAAATACATCTCTTCGGCGACAAACTTGCAATGCGTGTACGTGTGCATCCCCGGAGGGTTTTATCACATAGGATACACTTTCCTATAGGATAAGAAAACACCCTTGTGACAGTCACAAGAGTGTTCTCTTATGCATTTTAATCTACTTTCCTATCCCAGTATCTTAAAATACATTCAGATTCAGTATCACCGCAAGCACCATAAAGCATACCGCCAGCCACTTGGTAAACTTCACCAGGCGTCCCTCCATGGAACGTCCCTTGTTCTTCCCCCAGTAGGTCTCGGCTGCACCGCTTATGGCTCCTAGTCCGGCAGATTTGCCTTCCTGCATCAACACTAACACAACAAGTGCTATACATACCAATATGAAAACGACCGTGATAGCAATCTTTAACGCGCCCATCTTACACCTCCTAATGTCAAGCAGGTTTCATTCTAACATACTGTCTGGGTAATTTCAACTATATTTATCAAAAGTTTGGATGAAACATCATAGCCACGTTATAACTGATACCATACAACCGTCAGTACCAGGCTCACCAGCAGAAACCCTGCCCCTACAAGGAACATGGATTTCTCTCCCTTCTGGCCCTTTTCCTTCCGGCTTCCCTGTCTGTCCATCTTGTACGTATAATAATCACCTGCCAGGTCCCGCACCAGTCCGGGGACCAGCATATGTGCCCCCTTGCGCACGGCATAGGAGAAAATATCGAAGAAGCCCGTGGTGGCCACCCACACCAGGATTCCCATGGAAAGAAGGCACAGGGCTGTCACCGTACAGCCATCCCCAATGGCAAGGATCAGGTCCTTGAGGGGCATGGTACCAAAGGCACCCCTTCCAGACATCACCCCCAGACAGATTCCAAGTCCCAGTATGACCCAGATCCCATATAGCATAGGTTTCCAGGTCTTCCCGGATCTTCCATCCCTCATGACTGTATCCCGAGTTGTGCCTGATATCTCTCAAACTCTACCTGGTTACAGTGGACGAAATGTCCCGGTGTAATCTCCCGCATGGTGGGACCGTCCACACTGTAGTCATGTTCTTTCAATGGCACATAAGTGATCCGCTTCCTCTGCTTCTCATATTCCGGGTCGGGCATGGGGATGGCAGACAGCAAGGACCTGGTGTACGGGTGCAGGGGATGGGCGAACAGTTCATCGCTGTCAGCCAGTTCCACCATCTTACCGTAATACATCACACCGATCCTGTCGGAGAAATATTTTACCACAGAGAGATCATGGGCCACGAACAGCACGGTAAGCCCCATTTTCTCCCGCAGGTCATCCAGCAGGTTGATCACCTGGGCCTGGATGGACACATCCAGGGCGCTGACCGGCTCATCGGCGATGATCAGTTCCGGCTCCATGACCACTGCCCTGGCCACACCGATCCTCTGTCTCTGGCCGCCGGAAAACTCATGGGGATAGCGGCCTGCATGTTCCCGCACCAGTCCCACCATCTCCAGGGCATCATACACTTTCTTCTCAATGACCTTCTTGTCCTTCTCCCCATTAATCACAAGTCCTTCTGCAATGATCTGTTTCACCGTCATCCGGGGATCCAGGGAAGCAATGGGATCCTGGAAAATCATCTGGATATCCGTGTAGAATTTCTTCTTTTTATGGTCTTTACGCGCTTCCTTCATCTGGACCTGCTGGTCTTTGATGTAGGCTGCAAGCTCTTCCTTCCGGGCACCATCTGCGGACTTCATTTTCTTCCTGGCCTCGCTGATGTTGCGCTTATAGGAAAGTGTCCCTGCAGCAATCCGTTCTCCCTTGAAATAAATATCTCCCGACGTGATATCATAAAGTTTGATAACGGAACGTCCTGTGGTAGTCTTGCCGCAGCCGGACTCTCCCACCAGACCGAATACCTCGCCCTTTTTCACCTCGAAGCTCACATCGTCCACAGCCTTGTTGGACTTGAAATACTGACAGAGATGCTCCACCTTCAATAAGGTCTCACCCTTCTTCACATCCACCCTATCACTCATGAGAGGCACCTCCCTTCGCTTTCATTCTGGCAATTCTGTCCGTGATGGCCTTGGGTATCTCTACCTTGGGCGCATCTGGATGCAGCAACCAGGTGGCTGCCTGATGTGTCTCGCTGATCTGGAACATAGGCGGCTGCATTTCAAAATCTATTTTCAGTGCATATTTATTTCTATCGGCAAAGGCATCCCCCACCGGCGGGTACACCATATTAGGCGGTGTGCCGGGTATGGCTTCCAGCCGCTCATTTGTCTCCACATCCGGCATGGCGGACAGAAGTGCCCAGGTATAAGGATGGGCCGGGGAATAGAACACATCCTCGCTGGTACCCATCTCTACGATCTTCCCCGCATACATCACCGCGATCCGGTCTGCCATATTGGCCACCACACCCAGGTCATGGGTAATGAAGATAATGGACAGGTTCCTCTTGGCCTTCAGATCATTGATCAGTTCCAGGATCTGGGCCTGGATAGTCACGTCCAGGGCCGTGGTAGGCTCATCACAGATCAAGATATCCGGATCTGCAGCCAGCGCTATGGCAATGACAATACGCTGACGCATGCCACCAGAGAACTCAAAGGGATACTGGCGATAACGTTTCCTGGTATCCGCGATCCCCACTTCCTCCATAAGCTTCAGCGCTTTGTACCTGGCCATAGTCTTGGTGACCTTCAGCACCACTCCGGAAGCATTTTCTTTGAAGAAGGTAATCAGATCCCTTGTCTCCCGGTCATAGTCCCGCTTCCTGCTACCATCCAACAGTTCCTTGTAGTGGTCCGTCATCCTGTCGATCCTGGCCAATATGGTCTCTTTTGCCAGTTCCAGGTCTACTGCCGTGGAAGGAGGTACCTTCCAGGAAGGCTGTTTGCCCCGTTTCACCAGCCTGTCATATTTCTTCTGCTGTTTCTCATGGACCAAAGCAGCCTTCTTATTCTTGCCGATACCGCCGAAATAAATCTGCAGGTCACTCTTTAAGCAGACTCCAAAGGTATAGGCCACACTGTCTTTCACGATCTCCAGCTTATCAATGGATTCCTCCACAGCCTGGGTCAGCGCCCTGGCAGCCTGGAAACAGGCCTCCTTGTCAAGGTGCTCCTCCTGGAAGACCTTCCTCTTCTCTATCAGCATCTCCAGGGCCTTGCGCTTCAGCGCCTTGTGCCCTTCGTCACTGTAGGCCAGGGCCTCCGCCGCATACCTACGGAACTTGGCCATAAAATGTTCCTCCGTATATTTGCGCAGGAATGCATTCAGTTCCGGCACAGGCAGGTCTGGCAGGGATTCCCCGGAAAAGGTAATATAATATCCCATGTTGAAGAAATCCGGCTCTGCTTTCTTCAAGGATCCGGCTACAATATCCTTGATCCGGGTAAGTATCCTGATTGTCTCCGGATATTCCTTCTTCTTGATCTCCCCACCGGATACCTTTCCCAGTTCCCCGGCAAGCCTGTTTACTTCCTCCAGTTCCCTGCCGCATACCACATAATCATTGCCTACCTGCTTCGTCAGGCGGATGATCTCGTTGAGATTGTATTTCTCATCTTCAAAGGCATTCTTGTCAATGTGGAACAGGGCATCCTCTATGGCGGCCACAACCTCCACAGCTGCCTCATGGGCAGACATATACTCCTGCTCCAGGGCAATGTGCTTGAACTCGAATTTGTCAAAATTCCTGCACATGGTCCGAAGCTCCTCCGCCTTGGTCTCATCCCCTTTTGCAGATGATTCCACCATGGCCTTCTGGAACAGGGCCAGGGTACTGTTGAACGCTTCCCTGCTGGCCTTCTGTCGCGCCTTCCCCTTTAGGAGCATGGCCTCCGTAAGCTGCTTCCCGATCCGCATGATGGGATTCAGACTGGACAGGGGATCCTGGAAAATCATGGCGATCTTATCCCCACGGATATGGTAGAAATCATCCTCGGATACCTTGAGCAGGTCCATACCATCATAGATAATGGAACCGCCCTCCACAATAGAGTTACCTGCCAGGATTCCCAATATGGCCTTGCTGGTTACGGATTTCCCGGAACCGGACTCTCCTACAATAGCCAGGGTCTCCCCTTTGTGCAGGTCAAAACTGATATTCCGCACAGCCTGCACCTTGCCGGCCGGGGTGCGGAAAGAAACCACCAGATTGCTTACAGATAATTTTTTCTCCATGGTTTAGTCCTCCGTTCCGCGCAGTGAAGGGTTAAAGGCATCCCGCAGGCCGTTTCCGAACAAGTTGAAGGAAATCATCATCAGTGAAATCACAATGGCCGGGAACAGTATCATATGCGGATAATTGGCCAGCATGGGCTGACCTGCCGACAGCATGCTTCCGATTGAGGAAAGGGTCGCGGAGTCCAGGTTGATCACACCCAGGTAGGACAGATTCGACTCGGAATACACCACACCGGGGATGATCAGTGCACAGCTTGTGATCAGTGTGCCAAGGGCATTGGGAAAGATATGCCGGAACATCAGTCTGGCATCACTGGCCCCCAGGGTCCTGGCCGCCAGGATATACTCCTGGTTCTTGAACCGATAGAACTGCATGCGGACCCTGGATGCCATGCCCAGCCAGCCCGTGAGCACAAATGCAAACAGCAGCGCAACCACCACCCCCACCTTCTTAGCCAGGTGCAACTGAAACAGGGTAGACACCACGATAAAAGGAACGTAGTTGAGCACATCTGAGATACGCTCCATGATCAGATCCACCAGACCGCCATAGTATCCTTCAATGGCGCCATAGATGGCACCGATCAGCATGTTGATCACCGATACCCCCAGGCCAAGGAGAATACTGAACCGGGCAGCCCTGGCCAGCCTGGTCAGGATATCCTGTCCATAATTGTTGGTACCGAAGAGGAAGCTTGGCTCAAAACCATAGCGGTACTGGAAATATGTGTAGGTGAAAATCCTTACCTTATAGGACATGGCGCTGGCCGTACCAGTGACCACAGCATAGCGCAGGGAACCATCATCCCCGGCAATCCGAAGGCTGTCATAATCACCGTCATTTCCCTTGGTCTTGTAAACTGCCACGAAATTGCCTTCCTTATCCAGCTTAGGTGCCCCCTTCTGGGTACACTCATACCATACATTGGCATTGCTCTTGATGGATTCCAGCATAAAGGAAGAGGTATCTACCGCCGGGTAGATCACCTGGATCCCGGTCTCATTCTGCCACCTCTGGATATCCCGGTACTCACTCTCCGTCAAGGTCAAGTAGATCATACCGTTTTTGATATATGAATCCGTCTTAATATCATAGTAAGTCGTATTTGTAGTGCTGGTAGGATCCTCATAATCCTCCCGGTATACTTCCACAATGGGGGTCATGCCTGTCTCCACCCCGATGGCCAGACGGGAATAATAGTCATTCTTATTCACTGTCTCCTTCGAGCAGCCATCCCAGCCTGCCCAGGCGAACAGCTTGCTCTTAGGCAGCAGCTTCCCATACTGCAGATAGGTGGGATCCGTGGGTACTGCCGTATAATTGTTCTCACAGAAAATGGGCACAAATATGGCGAACAACACCACCATACAGATAATCACCGCCGCTACCACGGAACTCTTGTTGCGGCAGAATCGTCCCATGGCATCCCGGAAATACCCGATGGGCTTGGTGTCCAGTTGCTTGTCATGGATGGAATCATCCCTCTTATAGAACTCAAATTTTTCCTTCGGTATATTCTGTATATCCATCTGTTTCATATCAGCGCGCCCCCATTCTGATCCTAGGATCGATAAAGCCATAACTCAAGTCCACTACCAGGCCGGTCAAGAGACTGATCAGCGTGTAGAATGCCGTCAGCAGCATAAACACATTGTAATCCCTTGCCGTAATGGAATTGATCATCAACTGTCCCACGCCGGGTACGCCAAAGATCTTCTCAATGACAAAGCTTCCCCCCAGGATACCGATAAATTCTCCCAGAATCAAGGGAAAGATAGGTACCATGGAATTGCGCAGGGCATGGCGCACGGTGGCCTGGCCCCGGGTAAGTCCTTTTGTGCGGGCCAGAAGCATGAAATCATTGGTGAGGACTTCTGCCAGTTCTGCCCTGGTGGAACGGGCCAGGCTGGCAATACTGCCGAAGGACAAAGACAGCACTGCCGGCACCACCGACAGGAACATGGACCAGGTCAGCCACTCTGTTCCGCTGTTCATCTGCAGGGGAAAGAGCCGCATCTTGAAACAGAGTACATACTGCACCAGCAGCGCATATACATAGGCTGGCACAGAGATAAATACCATGATTAAGGTGGAGATCAAGTAGTCCTGCCATCTGTTCTTCTTCAGCGCCGCATAGATTCCCAGCAACAGTCCCAGAGGCACGCTGAACACCACGGAATAAATGTTCACCAGAAGAGTGGCCGGAAGCTTTGACACGAAGATGGACCATACATCCTGCCCCCGGTACAGGGTCTCACTGATGCCCCAGTCCCCTCCCAGAAGGCTTCTCTTCAGGAAAATGCCGTACTGGACCAGAATGGGCTTGTTGTATCCCAGGGCCTCCCTCCTCTGCAGGATCAAGGTCATATCCTTGCCAAACTGCTGTGCGTCCGTGAGGGGAAGGAGCTTCACCAGCACAAAGCACATGGTGAGGATCGCCAGGAATACACCGACCATCAGCACCAGACGTTTGCAGACATACTTGAACATATACATAGTTCTTCTTACCTTCCTTTCCTTGCTGTAAAAGTATGTATCGTATATGTGGATTTTGTATGGATACAGCGCCCCCGGCTTGACATGCATATCCACTCTTCTCCATGTCTTTCGCGGACTCTGTATCCACACAAATACAATTCCAAATATGACAGGCATAACTATAAAAAACAACAGAAAACCCACAAAAGGGGCGAATTCTCGCCCCTTCTGGGTTCCTATATGCCATTGGCATTCTGTCTTACTTATAGTTCAGTTCGCCACCCTGGGAAGCAACAAAGGCATCCCACTCGGCATCGGTATAATTGTAAGTCATGTATTTCTCACCGCCACGGCCAATTCCGTAGTAGTACTCCTCGGTACCGTAAGTGATCTGCATACCCTTCAGTCCTGCGGAGGAACTGTCTACCAGCGGAATCATGTCATAAGTCTGCAGGACAGCATTCTCCAGCTGGGATAGGATCACCATTCTCTCTTCCGGCACATCATCGCTGGAACCTGCGCTGTAAGTCCTGGTGCTTCCATCGGCTGCCTTAATGGTGATAGGAGTACCACTGATAGCCTGGGTCCAATCCCATACAGAAGCGGTGTAATCCGTGCCGCCCAGGTTGATGGTGATGGTCTCTTTGGTGGTATCCCAGCTAGGATCGTACTGATATGTCTTAGAGGTATAGGCCTCCATCAGTCCGTAAGGATCCAGGGCAGAACCAGACCAGCCCACGAAGAACAGCATATTCACCTGGTTGCTCTTCAGTGCATCCGCAAATCCATTGCCGATGGTGTCATCCTTGTCAAATACCAGCTTGCCTTCCAGCTTGGTGCCAACCACAGCATCAGAGAATGCGCTGGACAGATACTCGTAACCCTTTACATACGTATTGCTGGTGGCAGGAAGACCAATGGTGATGGAGACGGTATCCCCTTCCTTCATCAGCCCTTCTTCAATGGCAATGTCATAAGCCTTGTCAAAATACTGCTTTGCCATCTCCATGTTGTATCCTGTAATGCTGTCAACAGCATCATCCACTGTCTCATACATCTTGCCTTCGCCGATCTCCTCGCCCAGACCCCAGAAGTTAGCCAGTACCCACTTGGCCTCCTCATTGGAGCGGTAGCTGATGGCGTTCTCGGGATCGGAAATGATCAGCTCGGAGTACACGCCGAATGCCGGGTTGTTGGTAGGGGATACAGCCAGGGCAAATGCAGTACGGTCAAGGGCATAGGCAAGTGCCTGACGGAACTCCTTCACAGTGAGGATGGTCTTGTTGTAGCCTGCGCCCATGTTCTCCTGGGAAGCCTTGAGGGCATTCAGATCCGGGTTCAAAGCGATGAAGTAGGTGCTGGGCGTCTTGGTGTAATATGTGTAATCACTTGCTGCATAAGTATCCATGTCATCTGCGGACAGGCCATAGCTGTCAATCTTACCGCTCAGGAACAGTTCCAGACGGGTAGCAGCTTCCTGCACAGTGCTGTAGACAATCCTGGTGGTCTGGTAATAACCAGCCTTCACATCATAGAACAGGTCATTCCTCTCCAGGGTGTATTCCTTGTCTGCCTGGTATGCAACCAGCTTGTAAGGACCGTAGGAGATGGTGGTGTCCACGGAAGTGCCGTAAGTGTTGGTGTACACGCCGTCCTTCACGCTCTCACACTTGGTGTAGAGAGGCTCGTTCACCAGCCAGGAATCCGTCATGGCATACAGCAGGTCGAATCCAGCCAGGGGCTTCACGAACACCAGCACCAGATCGGTGTCGGAAGTAGCGAAGATACCAACCTCGTCAAAGGACATGTCGCCATAATCCTCGCCCAGGAAACAGAATTCCTCCCACTCTTTGTTGCCATAGTCAGGCTCATTAGCGTTGTCCTTGTTAGCTGCCTCATAAGCTGCAAAATCATCAAATCCCTGCAGATGGGCAATGATCTCCACCAGGGCCTCCCAGATCTCGTCTGTCACCATCACATAGCCGTCAGCATCGGCAGCAGGCTTGATCACTTCCTCCCACAGATCCACGCCGTCCTTGCTGTACAGTTCCGGATCATAGTAATCAGACAGGGCAGCACCCCAGTTGGCGCCATCATCCAGGTTGAAGGCGATCACATGTCCATCGTAGGTGTAGATGCCATCCTCATTCTTCTCAATGTCATCCAGGGCGATATAGCCATTGTCAATCATAGGGGTAGCATATGCTGTAGTTCCCTGATATACATATGCCTTGGCATTCACGATCTCCTTGCTTCCGGAGTAGAACGTATCTGCACGGTAGTTACCCGCTACAGGATTCAGCAAAAGCTCTGCGGATTTCACAAAATCCTGGGCCTTGATGGGGGTACCGTCCTCCCAGCACAGGTCATCCCTGAGGGGAAAGCTCCAGGCCCTGGCAGTCTGGCCTTCTTCGATGCCGTACTGTCCCACATACTGGTCTGTCACATCGGTAGGCTCTGCCGTAGTCATGCCGGGCACCAGCGCATAGCCCGTCTTGTCCTCGTTGTAATCAAACACATAGAATCCATCAGACAGATAACTCAGCATATAGTCTCCGTCTGTGGATGTCTCATAGACATGGGGATTCCAGTTGGTAGGACTTGCGGTAAAGGCAATATTATAAGTATACTCATCCTCCCCGGATGCTACCTCCCCGCCTTCTGCACCGGATCCCTCAGTGCTTTCGGTGCCTTCCGTACCTTGACTGCCTTCGGATGATCCCTCAGGCTCCTTGCCGCCGCATGCCGCCATGGACACAGCCATCGCCGCAGTCAGCAACAATGCAAGAAATTTCCTTCTTTTCATAATGCTCCTCCTTACTATACTCTGACCCCGTGTGATCTGACACACCTGGGATCATATGCCGGACCGGTTCCCCAATCCTGCTTTATCCTATGCACACAGGAATACTGCTCCCTCTCCTGCCAAGTTACAGCGCTGTCTAAAGCCCTTGCAAACCCTGCATACTTGTATACAATCAAGCCCCGTATGCGATTAACATAGTCCAGTATAAATTACACTTTATGAACTGTCAAGATTTTTTTGTTTTTTTCGTCCAGATGTTAAAAATTCCTAAATTTTTTCGGTCATCGGGTTCATTCCACACTTTTTCCTATATGTGCTGGGGGTCATATGAAACACCTCTTTGAATTTCCGGCAAAAGTATCCCACATTCTCAAATCCCGAGTCCCTGGCAATAATAGAGATACTGTCCTGGGTGGAAGCGAGCCGCTTTGCTGCGCGTTTCAGTCTATAATTCACCAGATAACCGATGGGCGAAGTATGAATATTCTGACTGAATATCTGCAGCACGCTACTCTTGCTCAGTGACACTGTATCTGCAATGTTGTCCAGGGAAATCTGGCATGGATAATTCTTATGGATATACTGCATCATAATCTGAAGCTGGGCCTGCGTCCGCGCAGAAGGCTGCGGAACAAAGGGATTCCCCGCGCCGCCGATCTTTTCATATAAGATACCCCACAAATGCAGAAGCAGTGCCACTGTCTTGATCTCACATAAAGCACCCTCCTGGATGGCAAATACAGCCCTCAACACATCCGCAATCTCCCCTTGCCCAGGGTCATTGGCTGAAAACACAAGACACTTTATTGGTGAGGCCAGAACAGGATGTATATATTTCTGGTAGAGCAGGCCATCCTCCCGGGCAAGCAGGGACGGGGAGAACACGATATTGGGAATCAAGGTGCTCTCTGTTGCTTCAAATTTATGAACTGTCTGGGAATTGATGAATACTCCCATCTCTCTGCCCAGGATATGTCTGTCGCTGCCAACAAAGACTTCTGCCGTTCCTTTTTCAACAAACACCAATTCCACTTCATCATGCCAGTGCCAGTCGATACAGTGGAAGTCATACTGCCAGATGTCTTCCTGATAATACTGGAACGGGTATTCTTCACTTCCATGGCAGACGGTTTCCCGAAAGGAAGCATCCGTCCTGATTTTTCCATTTCTCGGGTAAGATTCCATTGGTGCCCTTCCTTTCTGGGAGATTGTGTAAAAATATTGGGAAATATTGCATTGATATCTGTAGTTCTTTGGCATATAATGCCATTCATTATAACAAGGAAAGGAATGGCTGTCAACATGGCTAAAAATTATAAGAAAACACTAGTGGCCTGCTATCTGGGGTTTATCACACAGGCTATCGCTGCAAACTTTGCACCACTGCTCTTTCTCACCTTTCATACCACATACCAGATTCCTCTGGGTAAAATAGCCCTTGTCTCCACAGTATTCTTCTTGACCCAGCTTATTGTGGATGTCTTATGCTCCTATTTTGTGGACCGCATCGGATACCGGGTCTGCGTGGTGGCTTCGGAACTATGTACCGCAGGGGGGCTGGTGGGACTGGCCTTCCTGCCGGATCTTCTGCCGGATCCCCTGGCAGGCATTCTCACAAGTGTTGTGATCTATGCCATTGGAAGCGGGCTGCTGGAGGTACTTGGCAGCCCCATCGTAGAGGCCTGTCCCTTCGCGCACAAAGAGGCTGCCATGAGTCTGCTGCATTCTTTTTACTGCTGGGGTTCGGTGGGGGTCATCCTTCTGTCCACCCTCTTTTTTGCCCTTTTTGGGATTGGGAACTGGAAATGGCTTGCCTGTATATGGGCCGTCCTTCCCCTGTACAACATCTATAATTTTGCCACCTGTCCCATTGAGCCGGTCACAGGTGAAGACAAGGGCATGAACATAAGCACCCTGCTCAGGACGCCACTATTCTGGGTCTCCCTTGTCTTGATGGTATGTGCAGGAGCTTCTGAACTGTCCATGGCACAGTGGGCTTCTGCCTACGCCGAATCGGCCCTGGGACTGTCAAAGGCCATGGGGGATCTGGCCGGGCCATGCCTGTTCGCCGTGACCATGGGAATCAGCCGTGTTATCTTCGGGAAATTTGGTGACAGGCTGGATCTGATGAGATTTATGTTCGGGTCCGGCTGTCTGTGCCTGGCCTGTTATGTGTCGGCTTCCCTTTCCTCCAATCCCCTTCTTGGACTGACAGGCTGTATCCTGTGTGGTTTTTCTGTTGGCATCATGTGGCCCGGAACCATCAGTATCTGCTCCAAAAAGCTCCCGGGTGGAGGCACTGCCATGTTCGCCCTGCTGGCCATGGCCGGGGACCTGGGCGGAGCTTTTGGGCCGAGTCTGGTGGGTAATATCACCCAGCATGCGGACAATGACTTGAGAAGGGGGATGCTGGCAGGATGTATTTTCCCCTTGGTATTGCTCCTTTCCCTCTTACTGCTGAAAGGCCTGCGAAGAGGAAAGCCTATACATAATTAAAGAAGAAAGAGAACAAAACAATGGAATCCAAGTGGATCAATGAATCCCCCGCCAGATACCAAAGGCGGGGGAGTACATTTACATAGGTTGTCCAGTTCCATAACCTTCCGGGGCGCTTACTGCCCCAGGAAGGCCGGGAAAGCTCCAAGTCCCGGATATTCGCAAGCCTCTCCCAGCTCTTCCTCGATCTGTAGCAGCCTGTTATACTTTGCCACCCGGTCGCTTCTGCAGGGTGCCCCTGTCTTGATCTGCCCGGTGTTCCAGGCCACGGCCAGATCGGCTATGGTGGTATCCTCCGTCTCCCCGGATCTGTGGGACATCACCGCCCGGTAGCTATTCTTGTGGGCCAGTTCCACCGCCTCGAAGCTCTCCGTCAAGGTGCCGATCTGGTTTACCTTCACCAGGATGGCGTTAGCCGTGTGCAGCTTGATGCCTGCTTCCAGGCGTTTGGTATTGGTGACGAACAGATCGTCCCCCACCAGCTGGATTTTGTTCCCAAGCCGCCTGGTCAGACATTGCCAGCCATCCCAGTCATCCTCCGCCAGCCCGTCTTCGATAGAAAGGATGGGGAACTGCTCCACCAGCGATTCGTAGTAAGCGATCATCTCTTCCGTGCTGCGTATGACCTCCATGCCTTTCAAGGTACTCTCTCCCGGAAAATGGTACATTCCTGTCTTCTCGTTGTACAGTTCACTGCTGGCAGCATCCATGGCGATTTGCACATCCCGGCCCGGCACATGGCCTGCTGCCTCAATGGCCTTCACCAGGAAAGCCAGCACACTCTCTGCATCTGGCAGATCCGGGGCAAAACCTCCCTCATCCCCCACACCCGTGGACAGCCCCTGGTCCTGGAGCAGGCGCTTGAGATTGTGATAAATTTCCGCGCAGATCCGCAGCGCCCCGGCAAAGCTGTCTGCCTGCACCGGCATGATCATGAATTCCTGAAAGTCCACTGTATTGGCTGCATGCTTGCCACCATTCAGGATATTCATCATGGGCACAGGAAGCTGTCTGCTCCCCATGCCTCCCAGATATCGGTACAGGGGCATATGCAGGGCACTGGCCGCCGCCCTGGCACAGGCCAGGGATACACTGAGCATGGCATTGGCCCCCAGATTCCCCTTGTTGTCCGTGCCGTCCAGTTCCACCAGGCATCTGTCGATGGCTACCTGTTCCAAGGCATTTCTCCCCAGCAGGACTGGTGCAATTTTTTCCCTGACATTTTTCACTGCATGCTGTACTCCCAGCCCAAAGTATCTGGGTTCCCCGTCCCTTAACTCCACGGCCTCGAACTGGCCGGTACTGGCGCCGGAAGGTACCGCAGCCCGCCCGGTATAGTGGCGCATGTCAAAAGGATTGCACACCACAACCTCGGCCTCCACAGTGGGATTCCCCCGGGAGTCTAAGATCTCCCGGGCATGAACAGATACGATTTTCAGAAATGTGGACATAACAATTCCTCCTTTCGGGATATCCTTGTCTTCTTTAGACAAGTATGTCCCAAAAGGAGGAAGCTATTCCATGGATCCCGGATCCGTCTTCATCGTTCCTTACAGTTCTTTCCCCGCCAGTATCTCACAGTAATCTTTGTAGTTCTTCTCCAGAAGAGCCGGTGTGTCCAGACCATAAGGACATTTCGACTTACATCTGCCGCAGTGGAGGCAGTTCTCAATCTGTTTCATCTTCTCCTGCATGGCAGGAGTCAGCTGGGCCTGGGAAGGCGCACGGCGGATCATCAGGCTCATGCGGGCACAATTGTTGATCTCAATCCCCACAGGACAGGGCATACAATAGCCACAGCCCCTGCAGAAATCCCCCAGAAGTTCTTCCCTGTCCCGTTGGATCACTGCCTCCAGTCTATCGTCCATCACAGGCGCTTCCTTGATATAGGACAGGAATTCCTCCAGTTCCCGCTGCCGCTGCACGCCCCAGATGGGCAGCACATGGGGATACTTTGCCAGGAAGGCATAAGCCGCGGCGGAATTGGTAATCAGCCCTCCGGATAAGGCTTTCATGGCAAGGAAACCCATTCCCGCCTCCTTACACTGCTCCACCAGAAGGATGTCTTTTTCCGTGGCCAGATAGGAAAAGGGAAACTGTAAGGTCTCATACAGGGTGCTCTCCACCGCTTCCCTGGCCACATGGAGCCTGTGGTTGGTGATGCCGATGTGACGGACCATGCCCTTCTGTCTGGCTTCCAGCATAGCCTCATAGAGACCGCTGCCATCCCCTGGCTTCGGGCAGAAGTCCGGGTTGTGGAACTGGTAGAGATCCACATAGTCTGTCTGCAGGTTGTGCAGGGATGTCTCCAGGTCCTTCCAGAAGCCCTCTGCCGTAGTGGCCCCTGTCTTGGTAGCGATATACACCCTCCCCCGCATGCCTGCGAAGGCCTCTCCCAGCTTCTCCTCACTGTCCGTATAGAACCTGGCTGTGTCAAAAAAGCGCATACCACCCTCATAGGCCCGCCGCAGCAGCGCCACGGCCTCCCCCTTGCTGATACGCTGAATGGGCAGTGCGCCGAATCCGTTTTTCTCCACGGTGATCCCTGTTCTTCCCAATGTTACCTGTGCCATATGGTCTCCTCTCTTTTGATCCCGCTTTTCCTTCTGTATACCAAGATGGTATTTCAACCTTTATGATACCACGAAGGGGAAAGGGACAGCAAGCCCCTTTCTCCGTCTTTCGGAAAATCAGTGCGGTTGCTGTTACTGTTCACAGGTGCCACCGCGAGGTGTTTTCACGCGCTTTTTTGCGTGACAAACCCGAGACTGCCATGCGCCAAAATGGGCTGTTTTGCCCATTTTGTGTGCATCTGTTACTGTGAACGGCGTGAACAGTAACCGGTTGCTTTTTAGGTGGCAGCCTTCTTACGGCTCCAGTCTGTGGATATCCCTGGGAAACAGACCGGCCTCCCTCACATTGTCAAATCCAAGCAGCCGGGAGGTGAACCGTTCCAGTCCTAGTCCCAGGCCTCCATGGGGCGGCATACCGTGCTCATGCATCATAAGAAAGCTTCGGAAGGCTTCCACATCCATGCCCCGGGCTTTCATCTTGCCGACCTGCATGTCATAATCATGGATCCGCTGTCCCCCTGTGGTAATCTCCAGTCCCTTGAACAGCAGGTCAAAGCTTAGGGTCTCTCCGGGATGGGCCGGATCCTCCATCACATAGAAAGGCCTCTTCCCAGCAGGATAATGGGTCACAAACACAAATTCGCTTCCCGTCTCCTTCAGGATGATCTCAGACAATAGTTTCTCCTCCTCCGGCTGAAAATCATGGGATTCCACAGGTTCCCTGCCTGTCTTTGACCTGATCAGGGCTTTGGCCTCCGAGAACTTCAAGACAGGGATGTGCAAGCTTCCATGGGGCAGGTTCACCTGCAACAGGGCCAGTTCATAGTCGTATTCCTTCTTAAGCATATCCAGGGCCGCCTCCAGCATTCCCACTTCTATCTCCATCACCTCCTGGAAATCTTCAATATAACCCATCTCAAAATCCACCCCTGTGTATTCGTTCAGATGCCTGTTGGTGTCATGCTTCTCTGCCCGGAATACAGGTCCCACCTCATAGACCCGCCCGAAGACCCCCACCATCATCTGCTTATAGAACTGGGGACTCTGGGCCAGGTATGCCTCCCGGCCAAAGTAATCCAGCTTGAAAATATTGGCGCCTCCTTCCGCCCCGGCATGGACAATCTTAGGGCTATGGATCTCCGTGAAACCCTCCTGCCAAAGATACTCCCTAAATCCCCGCAGGATCCCCTCCTGGATCTTGAATACAGCCCGCTCCTTCTCGTTGCGCAAAGTCAGCGGACGCCAGTCCAGTTTATTCTCCAGGGATGCCGCAATGGTCTTCTGGTTCATCACTATGGGCATCTGTGCTGCCGGCGTGGAGTACACCTTTACCGCTGTCACATGTAGTTCCGCCCCCAGCCTGGCCCGCTCCTCCTGTACCACCTCAGCCTCCAGTTCCACGCAGGATTCTTCCTGGAGCAGGGACAACAGTCCGGGACTATCGCAGACACATTGCACCGTATACCGCGCCGTGCGCAGGATCACGAAAGAAAAGCCGCTCATCTTCCGGATCTTATAGATACTGCCATGGAGTGTCACCTGTTTACCGATATAGGCCCTCAGGTTGTTCACATGGATCTCCTTTTCCCTTTCTGCTGCCTTGACTTCCTTGATTATGTTCATGATATAATTTTCTCCTTTTTCTCTGATCCAGTTTTCTCTGGTCAAGTTTTGCATCCTGGTTTTCATGGCCCAGTTATGGCCACCGCACCACGCTGTTCCTATTCTGCCCCAAGTACCTTTTCACAAAACATGCATGGCCGCTCCATCCCAGGATCCATCCAGACATCGTCTCTATGCCTCATTGCACCACCCCCTTTTCCAGGCTTCCCATACAAAAAAGAGAGCCATCAACCGTATTCCTACAGTCCATGGCTCCCTACCCAATGTCTCTTCTCCTACATCCAGGCTGGTTCCGGAACCACGGCATGGCAAGCAGCGCCTGCAGCCGTGGTCTCCTTCCACTGCTACAAACGCTCCCTATCATCGTCCCTATGGAAATAGCCGAAGCGGATATGAAGCATTCTGTTATCCTCCTATTTGCCAAAAAGGTATATAACCCCTTCTGGATACAGCTTATCCCCTATTTACAAACCAGCATCTCTTATTTATGAACCAGCAGGGATTCCCCTGTCATCTCCGCAGGCTGCTGCTTCCCCATGATCTGGATCAGGGTAGGCACGATATCTGCCAGACAGCCGTTCTCCCGCAGGGTGCAGGCCGGATCATAATTCACCAGAATAAAGGGCACCTGGTTGGTGGTATGGGCGGTAAACGGCTCCCCTGTCTCATAGTCCACCAGCATCTCCGCATTACCATGGTCTGCACAGATAAACAGGACGCCGTCCACCTCCTTCACAGCCTCCACGGCCCTGCCCACGCATTCGTCCACAGCCTCCACGGCCTTCACGGCAGCTTCTAGCACACCGGTATGGCCCACCATGTCAGGATTGGCAAAATTAATGATAATCACATCATATTTGCCGGAACGGATGGCCTCGCAGAGCCTGTCGCAGACTTCATAAGCGCTCATCTGGGGCTTCAGGTCATAGGTAGCCACATCCTTGGGGGAGTTCACCAGTACCCTGTCCTCGCCCTCATTGGGTTCTTCCACACCGCCGTTGAAGAAAAAGGTCACATGGGCATACTTCTCTGTCTCCGCGATACGTGCCTGCTTCATGCCGTTTGCGGCCAGCCACTCCCCGAAAGTATTGGTCACTGCCACCTTGTGGAATGCAACCTCCTTATTGGGGATGGTGGGATCATAGTCGGAGAAGCACACATAAGTCACATCCAGTCTGTTTCCCCTGTCAAAGCCCTTAAAATCGTCATCGCAGAAAGCCCTGGTAATCTCCCTGGCCCTGTCAGGACGGAAGTTGAAGAAGATAATGGAATCGCCGTCCTGCACCGTTGCCACAGGCTTTCCATCCTCCACCGCCAGGGTAGGCTTCACGAACTCATCCGTCTCCCCTCTGTCATAGGATTCCTGGATCCCGCAGATGCCGCAGGCTGCCGTCAGTCCCTCCCCCTTTGTCAAGGCATCGTAGGCCAGCTTCACCCGGTCCCAGTTGTTGTCCCGGTCCATCACATAGTAACGCCCCATCACCGAAGCAATCTTCCCTACACCGATCTCTTCCATCCTGGCAGCCAGGGCCTGGGCATATTCCTTGCCGCTGGCAGGCGGCGTGTCACGTCCGTCCAGGAAGCAGTGTACATACACCTTCTGAAGACCGTTTCTCTTCGCCAGTTCCAGCAGTCCGTACAGGTGGGTGTTGTGGCTGTGTACCCCGCCGTCTGACAACAGGCCGAACAGGTGCAGGGCACTGTCCTTCTTCCTGCAGTTCTCCACTGCGTGCAGCAGGGCCGGATTCTCAAAAAAGGTACCGTCCTGGATCTCCTTGGTGATCCTGGTCAGTTCCTGGTACACAATCCGGCCAGCGCCCATGTTCAAGTGTCCCACCTCGGAATTGCCCATCTGCCCCTCGGGAAGTCCTACGGCCATACCGCTGGCATTGCCCCGCACAAAGGGGTAATCTTGCATCAAACCGTCCATTACAGGTGTCTTTGCCAAGGCAACAGCATTGCCCTGGGTCTTCTCATTCAATCCATATCCGTCTAAGATCATCAATACTACTGGTCTCTTGCTCATGTCTGCAACCTCTCCTTCTGCGGTTCCGGAAAATACCTCATCGCCATGATTCACTCCGTTCACAACAACTCCTGTTTTTCATGGGACTTCCGAAACCGGCTGTTCTCTTTACATGGTCCCCTGCCACTTGTTCTTAAGGGCAGCAGCCCACACACTCCATGTCCAGGCTGCTCCTCTGTTCAGTTTCAAATTATACACGTAAAAGAGAATGGGTGCAATATCCTTTGTGGAATTTTTTGCCCTATTCTGCCAGGTACATGTTCAGTCCCTTTTCCACCATACCAAGGGTCTCTTCCAGGGACTGGGCTCCGGTTAAGTAACCCGGCAGGGCCAGGATCAGTTCCTCCCGGATCTTTTTATCTTCCTGGTACCTCACATGAAGTGACCTGCACATCTGCAGGATTCCTGCAGCCTCTTCCCTGGAAAAGTCCAGGATGGCAAGCTCGTCTGCCGCCCCATCCCCAATGTCAATGCTGGTATAGGCTTCCGCATTGCTGCGGTCTGCCGCCGCCAGTTTTTCCAGGGAATGGGCATTTACCGGGAATCCCTCGTAATAGTCCGCATCCTGTACTTCCCCGGACAGGGCAAACCGCAGGAAGTCTTCTGCCCGCTCCCTGTTGGGACTGCTGCTATTGATCCCCATCTCCAGCTTCGGCTGGTAAGCCTCCTCGAAGCAGGTATACTCCCCTTTCACATAGGCTGCCACGCTCACCGGCCACATGGCTTCCTGGAATCCATTGACAGTGTGGAAGGCCAGGCTGGCATGGGACGCCATGTCCCATATGTTGTAGCACCTGTCATCCTTCTCCTTTCTTCTCTCCAGGATGCCGCAGTTGTCCGCGATCTTCTTTAACTGTTCAAGGTGCAGGGCCAGGGCTTCCTTATCCAGAGACTTTTCCTTTACGATCTCCCCTACAAAATAAGGATAAAATTTGTCCACCAGTTCTTCCACTGTCTGGGGACCCATGCAGTTTACAGCCTTCCCAGGCAAAGCCTCTGCCAGGGCTTCCATGGAATGCATCTCCCGGGAGGGTATCCCCCTCCCCACGGCCATGGTAAACCCAAACTGCAGCGGGACTACATACCGTCTGCCATCCTTTGTGCGGTATTCCCCGGTAATGTTGGCCAGCAATGTGCCGTCTTCCTCCATGGGGCCAACGATCCCTTCCAGGTCTACAAGCAGTCCCTTGGAGGCGTAGGTTTCCACATCCAGGTGATCCATGACCAGAATGTCAGCACCATTGCCAGCCATCAGTTCCGTGTTCAGTTTCTGGAAAATGTCCTGGTAGTCCGGTGTTCCCCTGTGGCCCTCTGCAATGGACCAGGCAGACTCTATCTGGATCAGCACCTCCGGATGTTCCCTGTGGTAGAGGGCCGCCGCCTGTTGGAGCAGGTAACTCTCCTGGACTGTGTAGAGCCGCAGGGTTTCTGTAATCTGGATGACAGCATCAGGGTCATAACGGTATTGCATCAGCCTGATGCCCTGTTCACTGCCAAAGAGTCCGTAGACCATGCCGTCTGGCAGGGCAGCCATGCCCATACACCACACATCCAGCAGCCCCATGGCTCCGTCTGCACCATCCATCTGCTTTATCCAGTTGCTGTCCCCGGCCTGGCAAAAAAAGAGTCCGTCCGGCCCCATGGCCACCATGTCTCCCCCAGGCAGGACACTGAAATAGACACTGCCCGACTTTTCCTGGGAGAAGGGAATGGTCTGTTCCTGTCCCTTCTCCCCTATTTTTGTCACCTGGATGCCTGTCACTATATTCTTATTATCGCAGGTGTATCGGTATACATAGTCACCGACTGATTCCATCCATGGTCCATACAACTCGCCATCCCTGGTTCCCGCCTCCTCTTCCCTGTCCAGAAGGCTGCCATCCTGCCCCAGGTAGGTATCCAGGGTCTGCCCCATGGCACAGACCAGGGTGCCGGATCCGGTCACGGCAAGATCCTCCGGGTAGACATAATAGCCGATTTCCTCCAGAGATGCCGTCCATTGGCCTGGTGTAATCTCCACTGCCCCATCTCCCTGGCTGCGCCAGAGATGCCCCTGGTAAAGCTCCTCCCCCTCTGAAGGATAACAGGCATAGAGATACTGGTCCCCTGCCTGGTCCTGCAGCAGTTTCAACGGGATATAGGCATCCCAGGGAAAAGATACTTCCCTAAGCCAGTTCCCTGTGACCTCCTCAAAGGACGCATTTTCCCCCAGGCTCCACTCCTCCAGGGAAACATTTCCTTCCACATTGCGCTGTAGCAGAAAATGCACCTGTTCCTCCACCCTGAAGATCTGACGTACCTTTGCATCCTCCCACATATCCGGCAGGGAAACTTCTGTCTCCACATAACATCCTTTTACGGGTTCCATGGACAGTCCTCCAGCCTGGTCCTGACCAGCCTTCCCGCATCCGGCCAGGCTCCCTGCCACCAGGATCACGCTGCCTCCTATGGCGGCAATTGACCTCCTGCTTCCTTTTCTCTTCCTATCTTTCAAATTGACACCTCCCTGAGAGCTTTCTGCGGATTTACCACATTCTCCTGCCCACATGATGGTTCTTCCCTGTAGGCCTGCCCCCCTATACGCAGATACCTTATCACATCTGTATCTGCCGTATCCTAACCGTCTCCTAATTCTTTCCTAGGAAATCATTAAGAGAACGGATCCCGCGGTGACATCAGTTGTTACTTTTCACGGCTCTGCCGTTTAAAGTAACCATCAGTTACTGTTCACTCCGTTCACGGACCGCAAAGTTGTAAAAAGCAACTTGCATTTTGCCAGTTCTGGTGATAAGATGACATTCAGAATATGATATATGGAGGAATGAGATCATGAAACGCTTTGTAACTTTTCTACTTGGTGTACTGATGGCTGCCAGCCTGGCAGGCTGCGGAATCGAACTTCCAGGACTCCCCGGCGCAGACACCAAGGATAAGGTCATCACCCCGGACGAGGATGGCTATGCAGAAGGACGTATGGGGAATACCATGCGCACCTATTTCTTCGACTATACGGTGAACAGTGCCTTTGTCTGTAGCGAATATGAGGGATATACCCCGGCAGACGGAAACGAACTGCTGGTGGTTGACATGACTGTGAAGAACACCTTCCATGAGAGCCTGTCCATGTTCGACACGGATTTCCAGGCCCAGTGGAATGATTCTGCAGAGGATGCCTACTCCTATCCCGTGGAGAACGGGGAGAATATCAGCGACAAGGTCCTTCCTGGGGAATATACCTTGAATGTGGACGAGAGCCGCAACGGCTATCTGGTCTTCGAGGTGCCTGCGGGACATAAGGATTTCTCCGTCTCCTATATGGAATTCTTCGATGATAATTCCACCGGGGATACTTTCTTCGTCTTCTTCACCGCTGACACAAAATAAGGGAAAAAGAAATCTTCAAAAGGCCTGTCCAGGATATTCCGGACAGGCCTTTTTGTGCTCTCGTATGTCTGTTATGAAATTGTTTTCCTACCTATTTGTCTGACCAGCATGCCGCTTCCGGACACTGCCCGATCCACTGCACCCGTTACCGCTGTACCCGTCCGGAAGCATCTCCCCCCGCCAGGGTCTCCACTTCCTTCCTGGATACCAGGTTGAAGTCCCCGGGAATGGTGTGTTTCAAAGCGGAAGCCGCCACGCCGAACTCCAGGGCAGCCTTGAAATCCTTGCCGTCCAGCAGACCACAGATCACGCCGCCTGCAAAAGAATCCCCGCCACCTACGCGGTCCACGATCGGATGGATGCTGTATTCCTTGGAATGGTAGAATTCCTTCGTATCCCTGGAATAGATACAGGCCGACCACCCGTTGTCGGAAGCAGAATGGCTCACCCGCAGGGAGGATACGCAGTATTCAAAATTGTAATCTGCCACCATCTGTTCGAAGATGGACTTGTAACCTGCCAGTTCCAGATCCCCGCTGGTCACATCGGTCTTGCCGGGCTTGTAACCCAGCACCAGTTCTGCATCCTCCTCATTGCCGATACATACATCCACATACTGCATCAGGTTCTTCATCACTTTCTGGGCCTTCTCGGAACTCCACAGCTTCTTGCGGAAATTCAAGTCCACCGACACCTTCACGCCGTGCTTCCTGGCTGCCTTCAAGGCCTCCTCCGTGAGCACAGCAGCGGCATCGGATACAGCCGGGGTGATACCTGTGAAATGGAACCAGTCTGCCCCTTCAAAGATGGCATCGAAATCAAAATCTGCCGCTGTTGCCGTGGAAATGGAAGAATGCGCCCTGTCATAGACCACCTTGGAAGGCCTCATGGAGGAACCGCTCTCCAGGAAATAGATACCCAGCCTCTCGCCGCATTTTGCAATGTGCGATGTACCCACATTGTATTTGCGCAGGGCTGCCACGGCACATTCCCCGATCTCATTGGCCGGAACTGCTGTCACAAACTCTGCATCATGTCCGTAATTGGCCAGGGACACGGCTACATTGGCCTCTCCACCGCCATAATTGATGTCGAACTCGTCAGCCTGGATAAATTTCTCGAAGTTGGGGGTGGACAGTCTCAGCATGATCTCACCCATTGTCACTACTTTTGCCATTGTTGTCAAATCCTTTCTCACGTCAGTTTACACAAAAGGTCCAGCCCACCAGGTTCTTTCCTGTCCGCAGGAAGAACCTGGAAAGGCATATGGGACACCTTCTATTTTTGCAGCAGATGGACCGCAAAGCCACCGATCTCCTCCTTCAGGTAGATGGCGTTGATCTTATCGTTCTTCATGATAGGCGCCTCGAACTCCACACCCAGGACAGTTTCCATATAATTGATAGCACGTTCCATATAATTGGTCCTGATGGCAATATGTCCCTTGGTACCCCTGCCATGTGCATTCAGCACTTCCACGATGGTGCCTGCGAAACTGCCGCTGTTGCCCACCTTCACCGGAAGGCCAAACAGGAAGGCCAGGCGGTTCACGGTCTTATCTGCCTCTTCCTTGCTCTCGGAATTCACGCCGATATGGGCCAGTTCAAATCCCAGCATGGTCTGCACGGCTTCCCTGGTAAGCTGTTCGATCTTGTCCCACTCCCCTGCAAGGATCAGGTCACCAGGTACCATCCAGGAGCCGCCGCAGGCAATGATCTTGTTGAAATCCAGATAGCTGGTCAGGTTCTTGGCATTGATGCCCCCTGTGGGCATGAACTTCATATTCACATAGGGAGCCGCCATGGCCTTGATCTTGGCCAGTCCACCAGACTGCTCTGCCGGGAAGAACTTCACCACATCCAGCCCCAGTTCAATGGCCTGCTCAATGTCGGAAGGACTGGACGTGCCGGGAGTGATGGGCACATTCTTCTCGATACAATACTTCACGGTCCTGGGATTCAGACCGGGGCTGACAATGAACTTCGCCCCTGCTGCCACAGCTGCATCCACCTGTTCTGCATTCAGCACCGTACCGGCACCCACACACATATCCGGGAAATTCTCTGTCATGACTTTGATGGCTTCTGCTGCCGCAGCCGTGCGGAAGGTCACTTCCGCGCAGGGAAGCCCGCCAGCACACAAAGCCTTCGCCAGGGGCAGGGCATCTTCTGCCCTGTCAATCTTCACCACTGGCACAATGCCGATCTTACTGATCTGTTCTAACACTGCGTTCATCTTCGTGATACCTCCATTCTACCTTTCCATGGTCCCATTCTACGTTACTGTTCCCTCCCGTTCACAGCAACCATGCACACAAAACACCAAATGCAGGCGTTTTGGCGCGAAGCTGCAATGGCTTTTAAGAGAGCACTTCCCTCACCGCCGTTGCAATTTCCTCGCATTTACAGTTTGCAAAGAAATACTCCTGGAACTTTGCACCGGATAAGGCACCCTTCACCAGTTCCTGGTCCAGGTTCTTAAGGATCGTCACCATGTCCGTGTGGGTCACTTCCTTCACCTTGTCCAGGATCTTCTTATTCCTCTGTTCCGGCTCCACTCTCTCAGGGGGATAGCCACCGCCGCCAGGGGCACAGAATAGCTTCTCAAACATATACTCCAGGTTCAGTTCACCACCCCAGCCAAAGTTCTCTGCGAAAGGGATGGCTACGCAGTTGCCGTCATTGACCTGGGAGAAGAGATAGGCATCCAGCGGAGAGGTAATGTGTCCGCAGAGTACCCTGGGGAAAGAATTGCATGCCAGCATGGCACCTTCGCCGGTACCACAGCCGGTAATGCAGTAATCGGCCGCACCGGAATTCAAGAGCACGGCTGCCAGGATGCCATTCTGCACATATGTCAGGGAATGGGGATCCTCTGCCCCGCACATGCCATAATTGTATACCTCATGACCCATGGGTTCCACTACCTTTTTCAAGGTAGCACAGATCATTTCATTTTTAGCCGCCTGGCTGTTTTCATTGATCAACGCAATTTTCATGGATATACCCCCTATTCAGGCTGCTTGCCGATGTAAGCCAGGATACCGCCATCCACGTAGAGGATATGGCCGTTCACTGCATTGGAAGCCTCAGAAGCCAGGAACACGGCAGGACCTGTCAGTTCTTCCGGCTTCAGCCACCTGTTGGCAGGGGTCTTGGCACAGATGAACTGGTCAAAAGGATGCCTGCTGCCATCGGGCTGTACCTCCCGCAGGGGTGCCGTCTGGGGTGTCTCAATGTAGCCAGGCCCAAGGCCGTTACACTGGATGTTGTACTGGCCGTACTCGGAACAGATATTCTTGGTCAGCATCTTCAGGCCGCCCTTGGCAGAAGCATAGGCAGAGACAGTCTCACGGCCAAGTTCGGACATCATGGAGCAGATGTTGATGATCTTGCCATGGCCCTTCTGGATCATGGCAGGGATCACGGCCTTGGACACAATGAAGGGGCCGTTCAAATCAATGTCAATCACCTGCCTGAACTGCTCTGCTGTCATCTCCGTCATGGGGATTCTCTTGATGATACCGGCATTGTTCACCAGGATATCAATGACACCCACTTCCTTCTCAATCTGGGCCACCATGGCATTCACCTGGTCCTCATTGGTCACATCACACACATATCCATGGGCCTTGATGCCCTTCTCCTGGTATGCGGCCAGTCCCTTGTCCACCAGTTCCTGTTTGATGTCATTGAAACAGATGGTAGCACCTGCCTCTGCATAAGCGGAAGCAATGGCAAATCCAATGCCGTAGGATGCCCCTGTTACCAGTGCGACTTTACCTTCCAGTGAAAAATTTGTAAATTGTGACATGTTCGTTTCTCCTTTTCTCTATTTTGATTTTATATATACTTTTGGTCTGATTATATACGCTCTTTTTAGGCGTCATATGAAACCGGCATTCTTCCTGGTCCGTAACCAGGCCCGGACTGGTTTCCACTGTATCCTGGCTCCTACCTGAGATCCTTCATGGCCACGCCATCCATGTCATCGAAGTCCTGGTTCTCACCTACCATGCCCCAGATAAAGGTATAGGCCCTGGAACCACATCCGGAATGGATGGACCAGCTAGGGGAGATCACCGCTTCTTCGTTCCGCATAACAATGTGGCGGGTCTCATCCGGTTCCCCCATGTAGTGCATCACAAAGGCATCTTCCGGCATCTCAAAGTACAGATACACCTCCATGCGTCTGTCATGGGTATGGCAGGGCATAGTGTTCCACACACTGCCCGGCTCTAATTTCGTCATGCCCATCTCAAGCTGGCAGCTCTCCACCTGTCCGGGAAGGATGTACTTGCAGATGACCCTGTGGTTGGCATCTTCCAGGCTTCCCAGTTCCACCTTGTTCTCCGGCTTCACGATGACCACGCCTTCTTCAGGGGTTCCCTCCGGCTTGATCAGCACTGTAGGGCATGTCCTGTGGGCCGGCGCGGAATTCAGATAGAATTTTGCAGGCGCTGCTGCATCCTTACTGGCAAAAGTAATCTCCTTCGCCCCCATGCCGATATACATGGCCTCCTTGAAGCCCACCTGGTACACCCTGCCATCCACGGTAATGGTGCCTGCACCACCGATGTTGATCACCCCAAGCTCCCTGCGCTGGCAGAAATATTCTGCCCTGAGTTCCTCCCCTGCGGTCAGGGCAATGGGTTCCACAGGCACTGCTGCCCCTGTGATGATCCTGTCAATGTGGCTGTACACCAGCTTGATCTGCCCCGGTACGAAGAGATCCTGGATCAAGAACTCCTCCCGCAGACGCTGTGTCGTGTAATGCTTCACGTCCCTTGGTGATACTGCTGTCCTAAGTTCCAACTTACATACACCTCTCTTTCCCGGCACCTGGCCCCTTCTGGTTCCGGGATGGGGCCTGTGCCGTTGCTTTCCGTTCCATGAAAGTGCTTTCATTACCAATGTCAAAATTATAGCATACAATAAGAAGCATTTCCACAGAATTTTCTGTCTTTTCCCGGAACAGAGACATTATATCTTCTTGTTGTTCCTTTCATACCTTTAGTATAGCCGAAAGAATCCTCAAAGTCTATTCAAATACTTGTCAAAACCTTGCATATTTTGAACTTTTCCTTTACACTGGTATTGGAACATGCCCACCAGACGGAAGGAACCAGAAAGGAGTCAGCCATGGAAGAAGTATCCTCCTGCAAAACTGCAATCGAAAATTGCCTGTCCACCCGGACTTTTGCCATTGCCCACCTGTACAAGGAAGAAAAAGCCATGGATATGCACATCCATGACTGTTATGAACTGTACTACTCTGTCTGCGGAGGACGGCAGTTCCTCATTGACAACCGTTTTTATGCCATTGCACCGGGAGACCTGTTCATCATCAACCAGTACGAGAGCCACCGGCTCACCCAGATCGACAACCATCTCCATGAACGCATTGTGTTGTCCGTCCACCCGGATTTTGTGAAGCGCCTCTCCACCACGGAAACAGATCTGGATGACTGTTTCACCACCCGGAATGCCCATTTCCAGCACAAGATATCCCTGAACAAGGAACAGCAGAACCGCTTTCTCTATTATATCAGCAAGATCACCTCTGCCAGGGGCTATGCCCATGATATCATAGAACAGGCTGCCTTCATGGAACTGCTGGTCATGATCAACACCCTGTCCAACCTGAATGCCACACAGGAGGCTGGCACGGAATTCAAGTACAACCACCAGGTGGACGATATCCTGGCTTACATCAATCTGCATATCAGCCAGCCCATCACCGTGGAACAGCTTGCAGCAGATTTCTACCTGAGTGAATCTTACATATGCCGCATCTTCAAACAGGCCACCGGCACCACCATCAACAAGTATATCACCGCCAGACGCATCAGCATTGCCAAGGCCCACTTGAATGAGGGTGCCAGTGTCAACGAGGCTTTTGAGAAGAGCGGTTTCGGGGATTACAGCAATTTCTTCAAGGCTTTCACCAAAGCCGTGGGCGTATCCCCCAAAAAATATGCCAGTCTCAGTGTAAGCTGAACCCGTTTATCTGGCAAACGCTATCTCCCGCACCCCGTCCTCCACCAGATAACACATCTCCTCGTGGGGATCAATGTCCCGAACGATCTGGTCTGCCTCCAGCTTGATATACTTCAGCAGGCCCTCTGCCAGCAGTATACCTTCCCCGTCATATATCCCGGTGCGTATGGTGAAGAATTTCCCTGTCTCCCGTTCCACAATCCCCCGCCCTGTCAGTTCCTGGCCATAGGGCACCGGTCTCCTGTATTTGACCTCCATGGTCATGGTCACGCCGAAGGTATCCTCCGGGGACTTCACCCACAAAGCCCGCAATCCCAGTTCGTCCAGCATGGTAGCCACCAGCCCCCCGTGTACCCGCCCGGGAAAACTCTGGTGCTCTGCACCATACCGGAAAAGAGTCATCACACTGCCATCCTCCATGTTGTAAAAGGGGGCCCTCAGTCCAATGGGATTGTCCAGGCCGCAGACAATGCACATTTTGCTGTTACTCTGTTTTCCTACTACTTTCATGGCAATCCTCTACCCTCCGCTTTCGGCGTCCGTTCCAGGTTCTTGGCTGTACACTGGTTCCTGTCTGTGGAGTCACGGCGTTTCCATTCCTTCCTGCAGTCCGGGGAGTTCCTCTGCCACATGTCTCTCACAGGAGCGCATGGCCAGGATCGTCTTCTCAAACAGTTCATCCATGTCCCAGCCCAGCCTCTCTGCCCCGTCGCGGATCACATCCCGGGAACAGCCTGCTGCGAATTTCTTGTCCTTGAATTTTTTCTTCAGGCTGCCCACTTCCATGTCCATGACACTTTTGGATGGCCGCATCCTGGCCGCCGCCCCGATCAGCCCTGTCAGTTCATCGCAGGCGAAGAGAATCTTCTCCATCTGATGCCTTGGCTCTAAATCTGAGCAAAGACCATACCCATGGCTACAGATGGAGTAGACCATCTCCTCCGATACCCCTGCCTCCCGGAGCAGTTCCTGGGCTTTCACACAGTGTTCCTCCGGGTACCGTTCAAAATCAATATCGTGGAGCAGCCCCACAATCCCCCAATACTCCTCATCCTCCCCATTGCCTGTCTCCCGGGCAAAATATCGCATAACCCCCTCCACGGTGAGGCCGTGGAGGAGATGGAAAGGTTCCTTGTTATACTTTTGCAGCAGCTTCAGCGCCTCCTGCCTTGTCAGGTTACTCTTCATGTCTGTTTCATCCTTTCTGTGCGGGATAATCTGTCTGCCCTGGCAGAACGGATATCCCTCTTCCAGGCAGTCAGTCCCGGCCTTCCACCCCTGCAGACATCCTGGCCAGGATATGCCTTGCCACATGCACGCCGCTGGCGGAGGCATGGGACAGGGAATGGGTCACACCACTGCCGTCCCCGATGATATACAGGTTCTGCAGCCGGGTCTCCAGGTTTTCGTCCAGGGCCACCTCCATGTTATAGAATTTCACTTCCACCCCATAGAGCAGGGTGTCGTCGTTGGCCGTACCCGGCGCAATCTTGTCCAGGGCATAGATCATCTCCACAATACCGTCCAGGATCCGCTTGGGCAGCACCAGGCTTAAGTCCCCTGGCGTGGCCGACAGGGTAGGTGTCACCAGTCCTTCCTGGATCCGCTTGCCGTTGCTTCTCCGTCCCCGGACCAGGTCCCCGAACCGCTGGACGATGACCCCGCCCCCCAGCATATTGGAAAGCCTGGCAATGCTCTCCCCATATCCGTTGCTGTCCTTGAATGGCTCGGAGAAATGCTTTGCCACCAGCAGGGCGAAATTGGTATTATCCGTCTGCTTCTCCGGATCTTCATAGCTGTGTCCATTCACTGTGATAATGCCATTGGTGTTCTCGCTGACCACGATGCCATAGGGGTTCATACAGAAGGTGCGCACATTGTCCTCGAACTTCTCCGTCCTGTACACGATCTTACTCTCGTACAGTTCATCCGTAAGATGGGAAAAGATCACCGCCGGAAGCTCCACCCGCACACCGATATCCACCCGGTTGGACTTGGTGGGGATCTCCAGGTCCCGGCAGATTTTTTCCATCCATTTGCTGCCGCTACGCCCCACGGACACAATGCAGGTATCACAGGTATACACTTTCTCCCCGCATATGACCTGGTAGGTTCCTTCCTCCTGTCTGATGCCTGTTACCGGGGTATCAAAGTAGAAATCCACCCGCTCCTTCAGCCGTGCATATAGATTCTCCAGCACCACAAAGTTCACATCCGTCCCCAGGTGGCGCACAGAAGCGTCCAGGAGCTTTAACTTGTTCTGCAGGCATGTCTTCTTAAACTGGGACCCGGCTGTGGAGTACATCTTCGTGCCCTCCCCACCGTATTCCATATTGATGGCATCCACATACTTCATCAAGTCAATGGCTGGTTGTTTCCCAATATACTCGTAAAGGGTACCGCCAAAATCATTGGTGATATTATACTTGCCATCGGAAAAGGCACCTGCCCCCCCGAAACCGCTCATGATGGAACAGGACTTGCAGCCCACGCAGTTCTTGACCCGCTCCCCGTCAATGGGACAATGGCGCTTCTCCAGGGGATGGCCGGACTCAAAGACAGCCACCTTCAGCCCCTTATCCTCCTTGGTCAGTTCATAGGCAGAGAAGATACCTCCTGGTCCGGCACCCACAATAATAATGTCATATTTCATGCTTGCACCTCCTTGTATGCTTACAGAGGGGAAATTCCCCTTTCCTACGCCGTACAAGATCATACATCTGTTACCCTATTTTATCACAGATTGTCTCCTGCCGTCAAACCCGGATTGACAAGTGCCCCCAAAAGAGTATAGTAGGTGTAACTGTTCAGTGCCCGTCTGAACTTGTTACCAGCAGATAGAAAAAAGTCCTTAACCGTCACAAAATTACCACCTGTGGGAATGGCAAAAAAATTTTCAGAAAATACAGATTGCCTGTAACGAAATCCCCCCAGATCGGATTCATATACAAAAGCCAGCAAAACCATTGCAACCGTGCAAAGCAGGAACTGCACTGCCACAAAGTCTATGCCGCAACAGGGACTGCATTGTACCCCGGGGCACCCGGAAAGGGATCCGTATGGAACAGATATACCAGGAAAATGCCAAAATTGTATACCACTATCTACGCTCCCTCTGCCAGGACCACACCCTGGCCGAAGACCTGACCCAGGAGACCTTCCTGCGGGCCTTCCAGTCCCTGGAGCGCTTCAACGGAAGCTGTAAGCTCTCCACCTGGCTATGCCAGATTGCCCGGCATCTCTATTACCAGCATCTGGCCAAGGCCGGGCGGGAGGTATGTGTCGAACCAGATGAGCACCTGGCATCAGACTCTCCCCTGCCGGAGGATACCGTGCTCCACAGGCTGGAGCTTCTCCACCTTCTGAAGGAAATGCAGAAACTGCCTGTTCAGATGCGGGAGGTGATCTATCTTAGGGCCACCGCTGGCCTATCTTTCAAGGAGATCGGAGAGATACTGGGCCGCAGTGAGAACTGGGCCAGGGTTACTTTCTACCGGGGCAAGAAACTGCTGGCTGCGGCCGCCCAGACGGCAGAAAAGGAGGAACCTATATGAATCAACTAGACTGTGACATTGTAAGAGACCTGATGCCATCCTACCTGGACCACCTCTGCTCAGAAAGTTCCAGAAAAGCCGTGGAATGTCATGTGGAAACATGTGCCCTGTGCCGGGAAAACCTGGAAACCCTCCGCTCCACGAGTCTGGTAAGCCAGGAAGCGGAAAAAGCACAAATCGACTTCATGAAGAAAGTACGGCAGCACTATGTCCGGAACCATTATGGGAAGGTTCTCATGCTCTTTGTGCTGTCCCTGCTGATCCTGGTGCTAAGCACCTGCTTCTTCCTAAAAAGCACCATAGACATTACCTTGTACTATTATATTTTATTCCCAGTCCTATCCCTGGGCACCTGGTTTCTTCTGTCTGACTGCCGGGAAAAGCCAAAGCAGGGACCCATCCGGACCATCTGCGGCCTGATCAGCATCCTGGGAATCCTGGCAGGACTTTCTGCGGAATATTTCCTGTGCCGGGCAGTAGGCAGTCCTTCCATAAATACCCTCTTTGGCCATCCCCTGCACCAGACAGGTCCCTGGATCAATGCCTGCCTGATTGGCATGGCAGCAGTAGAACTACTGCTATACGCCTTCCTGACCGTAGATGCCCTGCGCCAGGGATATTCCCTGGGCATCCTGCCTGTCCTAAGCCTCGCTGGCTGTATCCTGTGCCTGGCCTTTCGGCTGCTGCTGTATGGCATGAGCGATTATGATGCCCTGCTTACATCCGTCTGGCAGATCAATGGCATCATTCTGCTGGAAGCCGGTGGGGTGTCCCTAATAGAGTTCCTGGTGAAAAAGATCCAGGAAAGACATCTGCAGGCAGGTATTCCCGGCTCTCTCTAGTGTACGGCGTTATCCTTATCTGAAAGGGAGCGGCATGGGTTCATGCCGCTCCCTGACTCTTCACAGGTTGCTGTTCACGGCTACGCCGTTCGCAGCAACCATCACATCCCTTTATGCCAGAGGTTTTCCTGTGAGCAGTTCATATCCCTGCAGATACTTCTCAATGGTCTTATCCACAATTTCCGCAGGCAGTGTCCAGTCATGACCCTCATTGGCCTTCAGCCAGTCCCTGGCAAACTGTTTGTCGAAGGAGGGCTGGCCATGGCCCGGCTCATACCCTTCTGCAGGCCAGAACCGGGAACTGTCCGGTGTCAGCATCTCGTCCCCCAGCACAATGTTGCCCGCTTCATCCAGGCCAAATTCGAACTTGGTGTCCGCAATGATAATGCCACGGCCAAGGGCATACTCCGCACATTTCCTGTACAACGCTATGGTAATGTCCCGAAGCTTCGTGGCATATTCTTCCCCTTTTCCCGGGAAATGCTTCTCCAGGTATTCCACACTCTGTTCATAGGAAATATTCTCGTCATGATCCCCGATCTCGGCCTTGGTGGAGGGTGTATAGATGGGTTCCGGCAGCTTATCGGACTCCCGCAGTCCTTCTGGCAGCTTTATCCCGCATACTTCCCCACTCTTCTGGTAGCTGGCCCAGCCGCTGCCTGTGATGTAGCCCCGCACGATGCATTCTACTGGCAGCATCTTAAGCTTACGGCAGAGCATACTGCTGCCCAGGAACCGTTCCTGCCTGAAGAATTCCGGCATGTCCTGGTTGTCCACGGATACCATATGGTTTGGCACGATATCCCCTGTCATGTCAAACCAGAACCTGGACATCTGGGTCAGCACAGCCCCCTTCCTGTCCACCTTATTGTGCAGGACCACGTCAAAACAACTGATCCTGTCCGTGGCCACCATGATCAAGGTATCACCATTGTCATAGATTTCCCGCACTTTGCCTTCTTTGATTGGCTTATATTCCTGCATATGTATCTACCTCCTCGCCCGCCCAGGCGGACTTCCTTAGACATTCTCTCCCCCGGCTCTGCTTATCATGCTTCTGCAGGAGGTTCCTTGTTACTGTTCACTTCGTTCACAGCAACTATAGTGTAGGGTATTCCCGGCAAAAAGTCAATAACCCTTCCGTAGTCTTAGGTTTCCACGTCAAAAGCGTAAAAACAACTTACGGCACATCCCGTAGGCAGTAACCCTTGCATTTTCATTTTTTCACTGTTATACTGTGGTGAAAACCAATTCCCCGGATGGGGAGGCAGAGAGACGGAGAATATCATATGATTACTTTACTTGCAAAATATTTCATCAAAGACCGGGAAGCCTACCAGGATCCCGCCACCCGGCAATCCTACGGCATGCTGTGTTCCGGCGTGGGCATCTTCTTAAATATCTGCCTCTTTGCAGGCAAATTTGCCGCAGGACTCCTGGCCCGCTCCATCGCCATCACGGCTGATGCCTTCAACAATCTCTCGGACGCCGGTTCTTCTGTCATCACCTTGATCGGTTTTCAGATGGCCGGACAGAAGCCAGACCCGGATCATCCCTTCGGCCATGGACGGATCGAATACATATCCGGGCTTCTGGTGTCTATTCTCATATTGCTCATGGGGGCGGAACTGGTGAAGACCTCCGCGGACAAGATCCTGCACCCGGAGGAACTGGCTTTCTCCCCCCTGGTGCTGGTCATCCTGGCAGCCTCCATCCTGGTAAAGTGCTATATGTGCCTCTACAACAGAAGACTGGGGAAGAAGCTGGACTCTGCTGCCATGCTGGCCACAGCCACCGATTCCTTCAGTGATACCCTGGCCACTACTGTCGTGCTTCTCTGCACCTTGATAGCCCATTTCAGCGGCTTGTCCATAGATGGCTGGTGCGGGGTGCTGGTAGGGCTGTTTATCTGTTACTCCGGGTATGGCGCCGCCAGGGATACCATCAGTCCCCTGCTTGGCCAGGCTCCCGACAAGGCATTCGTGGCCCAGATCAATGCCATTGTGATGGCCCACAGCCAGGAGGGCATCCAGGGAATCCATGACTTGATTGTACACAATTACGGTCCTGGCCGGGTCTTGATCTCCCTCCATGCGGAAGTCCCTGCTGACGGCAATCTCCTGGCCCTCCATGAACTGATCGACACCATTGAGCGGGAACTGAAGGATGTGCTCCACTGCCATGCAGTGATCCACATGGATCCTGTCTGTATCGGGGACGAGGAGACGGAACGGCTGAAAAGCCTGGCCAGACAATACCTGGCAGAGATTGATGCCTCCCTTACCCTCCATGATTTCCGTATTGTAGCCGGTCCCACCCGCACCAACCTGATCTTCGATGTGGTGACACCCCATCAATTCCCCCTGTCGGACAGCCAGCTGGTGGATGCCATCAACAGCCGGATCCAACAGGACTACCCCCAGTATACAGCCATCATTGATGTGGATAAGCAGATGGTGTGACTACAGGTCACAGGAAAGCAAATGGTACCTGTCTGGATCATGCAGAAACCAGACGCCATGACACATAAATTATCCCAAATGTCAAATGCCGTGACACCTGGATGCACAAGCAAACAGATAACACGGCATATAACAATCCATATGGAGGGCTTTTCCTTATGACAGATTCCAGACCCTTCTCCCCCACTCCCGCCGAATCCAGGCGCCTAAAAGCCCTGGAGTGGCGTTACAGGGAGGCCGCCCGGATCCAGTTGGAACACCGGGTGGCTTATTACCATGCAATCACCGGAGGGCACTATACTTCCATCACGGTCCGGGACCAGAAGAGCCGCTGGGGAAGCTGCTCCTCCCGGGGAACCCTGTCCTTCAACTACCGTCTGTTCTTCGCACCGCCCGTGATACTGGATTATGTGGTGGTCCATGAGCTATGCCACCTGACCCATATGAACCATTCCAAGGACTTCTGGAACATGGTGGGAAGGGTCATGCCGGACTATAAGATCCACAGGGCCTGGCTGAAGGACCATGGAGAAGAACTGACCCTGGAACGGTATCTGGAAAGGCGCGGGATCCCTGTGCGGCTGGAATAACCCGGTTACCTGTTCTCATCCACATAGACCTGGGCACGGCTCTGGATGATTTTAGCCACATCCTGGGCACTCTTCTGGCCGGAATAGAAGGCATCCATCTCTTCCTTGATGATATTCAGCACAGCTTCATTGGTGTACACAGACTTATTGACCGTCTGGACAAATGCTACCACCTGGTCTATCTGTTCCTGGGTCATAGGTGGCAGGGGAATCTCCTCCCCATTCAAGTAGAAAGTCTCATCATACTCCTGTTTTTCCCCATTTTCATCCAGATAGTAAGGACGTTCCAGGGCTTCCTGTGCTTTCTCCAGGAACACATCCTTCTTCACAGGCATTCCGCTGGCCCCATCCTTCTGGTACTCATCGGTCAGGTAGTAGCGTAGGAAATTCCATGCTTCCTCCTGGTTCCTGGACTTGGAGGAGATGCAGTAGGTATTGTCATAGGAACTGACGAAAGATCCATTGCCGCTCTGGGTAGGGAATCCCACGAAGCTCACTTCCTCCCCGAAATAGCCATTGATTACATAGTTCATATTGGAGATCCGGCCGATGCCGTTATCGTACAACAGCACCTTGTCCTCCCGGTACTGGGACTCATAATTAAAGTTCATCCAGTAATCCTCGTCATAAGTGATCTCCTCCGGCAGGGTCTTGGCAAATTCCATCATGGCGATAAAGTCCGGAGAGTCAAAGGAACATTTTCCCGTAGCCACATCAATGAAATCACTGCCGCAGTACTGCATCACCAGGTCGAAGAAATACTCCCTGGTCTGGTCTCCAAAGGCCTGGGCCCCCTCTGGCATGGTAGCCAGCACCTGCTGCATATCTTCCATGGTCCACTGCTGCCTGTCTCCCACCAGGGACTTCTTGGCCAGCATGGTCCGCACATAGAAACTGGGAACCACATAGTAAAGTTTTCCGTTGACGGAGTAAGCATCGAACACATTCTGCAGGAACTCTACCTGAGACAATTCTTCGTCCTTCTCGATCATCTTCCCAATGTCTGCAATCAGCCCCTTGGCAATATAATTGCCCACCGGCAGCCCGTCTGCCACCAGGATATCCGGCATACTCCCTGTGATAATGTCATTGTTCAGCTTAGTGAAACCGGCGTTATAGTCCTCATAAGTACTGTAGGAGTCATACTCTCTTACAACAATCCGGTACTCCTGGCTGGACCTGTTATACTCCACAATACGCTTCTTCAAGTCACCGCGGACATAGTTGCCTGCCAGCACCAGCACCTTCTTATCCGGTATATCCTTGGGATCCACGTAGGTAAAAATCCCGGCCCGGAGCTTCCGGTACTCGTAATTCTCATTGAAAATACCCAGGAAGGACTTCTCATCAATGGGTGTAAAGCCCACGAAGCCATTGATGTTCAAGTCAGAGTTGATGAAGCTCATCATCATCTTACCCTCTTCATCCCCCCGGTTATAGGTGTACACGCCACTGCTGCTACAGTAAATAAGGTCCGTATTCGTTCCTGGCATGATATTGTTGTAATTCCACATAAAGCCAGATGGCAGTTCGCTTGCTTCTCCCACCTCCCCGGTCTCCAGGTTAAAGGTATTCAGATACTGTTTGGTCCTGTCATTCTCATCACTGTAGGAAACCAGAAGCGTGTCGTCTTTCCCAGGAAACACATTCTGTGCATTGGTAAGCATACCGGTCAGTTCATCGGGAAGCGGCTCCCTTGCGGATACCTCTCCCTGGGCACTGACCTGCATCAGGTAACAGGCATCTCCGGAAAGAAGCAGTCTCAAGGAGCCATCTGCCCCAGGTACCATGGTATTCACATAGATCCATTCCTCATCGCTGCGCAGATCTTCCAGTTCACTCTCCCACTGGAAGCTGCCATCCAGGTTCCAGGCACAGATGTATTGCTTCTGAAAGGAATTCTCCTCATTGTTGTAATCCTCAAAATTGTGATCCTTGATCCCATAGATCCTGCCATCCCCTGAGAACACAAAGTTATTATACCCAATATACTCCCAGGTATCATTTCCCCCCATGTCAGTATCGGGAAGTCCAACGTCAATCCCAATGTCCGGAACTGCATCCTCTCCTTCTTCCCCCGCATCTGCATCCCCATCATTGGCATCCTCCCCTGCATCAGTATCTGTGTCATCTGTGCCGGCATCGCCATCCTCATTGTCCCGGGGCTGTGGCCTGTTCGGAGGATTCGAGTTATCGGATTCCCCATCCCCTGTATCCTCATCTTCTGTGTCTGTGCCGTCTGTGTCTGTGCCGTCTGTATCCGCAGGCCCGGTTCCCGGCATCTCCAGGGGAATAAGCTTTGTCTCCCCGGTACTCTCCTCTATGGCCAGAAGCCTGATATCACGATCCACAGCAGCAGAAGACCAGTCGTACACCTGTACCATGATATAGGATGTTCCATCCTGGCGGTATGTGGACATGACATTATAGTCATCCCCTCCCAGATCCGGTAGTTCAAATTCCTGCAGCTTATACACATTTTCCTTGGCCAGGGCAGCGTTTTCCTTGGAATCCCCGCCGCCTCCGCAGGCACACAATCCAGCCACCAGGCTCATTGCCATACCCGCGGCAGCCACCCTTTTCCCCAACTTCTTCATGATAATACCTCCCTTGCCCTGTCATAAGGGCATTCCATCCTGAATCCAGAAGTGACTTTCTCTCATAAGTCCCTTCCCGGTGTGTTTCCACACAACTTATTCGCTCCCTACAGTTATTTCGTTATTGTTCACAGTAACGTTATTTCTTCCCTGCAGCCTTCCTTGCCTTCTTCCGGGCTTCTTGCCCTGCTTCCTGCGTGGCCTCTTGCTCTGCCTTCTGCCCTCTGGCCGCCTCCCTACGGGCCTTTTTCTCTTCCTGCTTCCGGGCTTTCTGTTCTGCCTTCTGCCCTCTGGCTGCCTCCCTACGGGCCTTTTTCTCTTCCTGCTTCCGGGCTTTCTGTTCTGCTTTTTCCGGATCCCGCTGGCCTAGGCGCTGGGCAATCCTGCCCAATAGCTTCGCACCCGGTTCCCTGTCATCAAATTCACTTAGGAATTCCAGATCCTCTGTATCCCCGTGCTTTGCCTTGCGCCTGGCCCGTGCCAGTTCCATCCGGCGTTCCACCTTGTCCTTGCCCTTCAGGCACACATCCTTGATGGTCCAGCCCTTATGTCTCCACCAGAGAATGAAGAATCCCAGGGCGACCCCTATGGCATACAGCAGGAATATCAGTTCAACCAGGGTAAGCACGGCCAGGATATCCTCATATCCCCTGGCGATGTTCTCCCAGTAAGGATAAATGATGGCCTTGCCGTTCATGGAGCGGAGTCCGAACTGCAGGATCATCTTGCACCTGGATACAAAGGAGTAGCGGGAGGTATTCTCCACCACTTCTGTCTCCTTCTCCTCCATGCCAAGCTGTTCCTTCACATAATTGTAGGCAAAATGCGTGACCGGGTTAGGCATGACAATCTCATAATGGTTGATGCCATTGCTGGAGCCAAGTTCTTCCAATGTCCCCATGGACACATATACCAATGTGCTGTCCAGCCCTGCCCCTTCGGCCAGACGTCCCTTCGGCCTCTCCACCACCCCGGTGACAATGTGGGGAACCCTTCCGATGTATACGGTCATCCCTGCCACATTGCTGGAGCCGAAGAGTTGCCAGGCCGCATCCTCATCAATGATACAGTAGTCCTGCATCAAGTCATTTCCCGAAAAGTAGGCCCCGGACACCAGGCGCAGGGGATGGAACAGGAAGAAGTCTCCTCCGATGCCAATGGCATCCGCATCCACAGATCCCCTGTCGCTGGCGAGGCTGATCTTCCCATCTGCACTGTAGGCATCCACCCACAGTCTTGCACTGGGATTCTCAGACTCCTGCACCACGGAAGCATCTGCCAGGGCATTGTCTATGGAGTGTTCGAATTCCTGGATCCGATCTTCCGTGATACTGGCATCCACAGAGAAAAAGCAGCTGACCTGCGCTACGTCATCCTTCTCGCTCCATCGCTCGGCCATCCTCTGGGTCTGCTGGCTATTCCCCAGGTATCCTGTCACAGTAAGCAGCACCAGGAATATCAGAAAGGATACCCCTCCGCTTATACCCAGTATTAATTTCTTCATTACTCGCCTCATTTCCGTCCGTTAGTTATTGTCTGATAATCTCACAAGCTTCCCTGCCTCCACTGGCTTCGTGGAAGTGGTGATCACATACTCATACCCGTACAGGGCCGCACTGATGGCAGACTGGGTGTCATCGCTGGCCAGCACTTCCACATCCACGCGGCTGGCGTAATAGCGGTTGCCCAGAGGGCTGGACTTGGTCTCCACGATCAGGATAAACTTGCCATTGTTGTCCTCACGGATGGCACTGTTGGGCACGATATAGTCATAGTTGGCACTCTTCTGTCCCACAGACACGTTCAAGGTCTGGCCTGCGGTCACGCTGCCGCTCACGTCAAAGGTTAGCTGCTTCTTCTGTCCCGGATCACTTTTGTCTGGTTTGATACTGGAGAGCACCACATCCACATCATCGTATCTCCAGGCATTCACCAGGTCTGCACGGTCTCCCACTGCCAGGCGCTTGGCCTGCTCATTGGTGACCGAAAAGCTCATGGTATACCCCTTGCCCTCGGGCTGCAGCACCGCCACCGGCGTGGCTGCGGAAGTGGTCTGGCCTGCGGTTACGTTCAAGGCTGTAATGGTACCGGCAATGTCTGCCGTAACCGTGGCATTCACAGCCTTGGAAGCCAGTTCATCCACAACCTTCTGCTGGTCCTCCACTGCCTTCCGGGCATCGGAGATGGCATCCAGTTTTGCTTCTATGGTATATGCTGTCGTGATGCTGCCCACCAGCTTTGTCAGTTCCGCCTCTGCATCTGTTTTCTTCTTGGTAGCTGTCTCCAGGCTCTTCTGGACATTGTAGAGTTCTATCTCATAGGCATTGATACTGTTATTCAGACTGACAATGGTATCCCGGTGCTTGAAATATTCAATCTGGCAGTTGTCATAGTTTTTCTGGGCATTATCCAATTGGGTCTTAGCCGCTGCCTTCCCAGCATCCCCGTCTGAGATAGAGTCATAAGCCGCTCTTTTCTCTTCCAGCACCTTCTGGGCATCCCTGTAATAGGTGTCTGCATTGGATTGCAGCGTAGATTCATACTCCACTTGTTTCCGATAGTCTGCCACGGCCTGGGTCAGTTCTGCCACCCTGGTCTCAAAAGGAGCCATCTCCTGTTTGGCTGCTTCAATTGCATTCTGGTAATTGGTAATCTGCTGCCGGAGAGAAGAGGTAGGAATCCCCTGGTTTGCCGTCTGGATATCCGAAGCCTGGACATCCGCCGACATCAGAGACTGGTTGTATGCATCCCTGGCATCTTCCACCGCCTTCTGCAAGGTCTCCAATGTCTTCCTGGCTTCCTTCAGTTCCTCGGACTCGGAATCCTCCAGGTACAGGATCACATCCCCTTTCTGCACGGTATCCCCCACACGCACAGCCACATCTGCCACTTTCCTGGCTTCCTTCACTTCCACATTGTAGGGATCCCCGCTCTCCACTGTACCGGTTCCCCGTATCTTCGCCGTGATGGTACCGGACTGCACATACTGGGTAGCCACTTCCGGCAGGGAATAGTTCTGGATGGTATTGGAGAAAAAGGTCAGTACCAGCAGCACCGACAGGAAAATGATCGCTGCCGTCTTCACCCATTCTCTTTTTTTCTTGCCATTTTCGTTCATTGCTCGTCCTCTCCTGCTTCTTTCTTCCTATCTATTATCCAGTACTCCGTACTGAAAATTCCATTTGCTTTCTATGCAATACCCTTTTTGGCCTATCCAGGGGTACCCTGGCCCTATCCTTTGATACCTCCCTGGTAGGTGATACCGTCCACCAGGTATTCCTCCCCGTACAGGAAGATCAACAGACTGGGCACCATATAGATGGTAGCCACCGCGAAGGCCAGGCCGATCTCCCCGGCGTTAATCTTGCTCAGAAACACCGACAGGGGATGTTTCTCCGCATCGGTCATCAGGATCAGCGGCTGTTCCACCATGTTCCAGTAATCGATAAACACCAGGATGGCCGCAGAGCAGATGGCCCCCTTACACAGGGGCATGCAGATTTTCGTATAGATCTTCCACTCCCCCGCCCCGTCTATCTGGGCGGCCTCAATCACCGAATCCGGAATGCGCCGCATGAATTTGGTGAGCAGGAACACCGCAAAAGGGGAGATGATACCCGGCAGCCAGATAGCCCAGTTGGTATCCAGGATATTCAGCCAGTCACTGACCAGATAGTTGGGTACCAGCGTCACCTGATAGGGCATCAGCATCAATATGATATAAGCGAAGAAGATGATCTCCCTTATCCTGCCCCTGTATCTGGCAAAGCCAAAGGAGGCCAGGGAGGCCACCAGGAGCTGGAACACCACAATGGGCACCACCAGAATCACGGAATTCCAGAACTTCAACAGGTAATCCGGACTCTTGAACAGCACCGTGATATACTGGGAGAAGGATACCATATCCGGAATAAATTTCAGGTTCACCTTCTCGGAGATATACACCTTTCCCCCGCTTTCATTGGTGGCAAACACCGAACCGTAATTGGCCGATATCTCCGACCCTGCCATGAAGGAGTTGGTGATGGTAAGTATAATGGGCATTAGGAACAGGATGGCAAAAAATGCGGCAATAGCCGTGGCAATGGCAATCTTCGTGACACTCCAGGCTTTCCGCCTGCGCACCCCTGCCCTGTCACGCCCTGTCCCCTTCCTGGACAGTTTCTCTCTCATCCTTCCACATCCTTTCCAAAATGGTTCTCCACCAGGAACAAAGTACCGATGATCACGATCATCACCAGGCTCATCAATACCGCCGCAGCCGATAAGGTCTGGTAATCCAGGTTCTTGAACTTGTTGTTCATAAAGTGCTGCAGCATATAGATGGTATCATATGGATAATCCGTGGTCAGCAGATACACTTCCCTGAATACCTTAAAAGAGTTGATCAGGGACATGATCGTCACAAACAGGATGGTAGAGGACAGATACCGTATCTTAATATAGAAAAAGGTCTGCAGGGGTGTTGCGCTCTCCAGCCTGGCCACCTCCAGGATATCCTTAGGGATACTGGCCAGGGCCGCCATGAACAGGATCATGTTGTATCCCAGGTTCTTCCACAGGAAGAGGATCACGATGACGATCTGGGAATACTCCGATTTGAACCAGTCAATCTTGGATACCCCGAATACGGCCAGCATGTCGTTCACCGCACCATTATAGTGGAAAAGCACCTGCCAGATCAGCACGATGGATGCCACCGGCACCATCATGGGACTCAGGAAGAAAGTCCTAAACTGGGTGCGGAAGGGAAGCTTCGCCTCCAGCACAATAGCTAACAACAGGGACAATACCACTGCCAGGGGCACTGCCACCGCTGAGAATACCAGGGTGTTATGTACTGCTTTCTGAAAGGCAGAATTGCCTATGATATCCTTAAAATTATCCAGGAACACAAAATTGTTGCTAATGGGATTGTCTACCATCGAATACTGTATGACCACCATAAAGGGCAGGATAAAGAACACCATGACACCGATAAAGCTGGGGGCAATAAACGCTCCTGAACTGATCTTCAGTTTCCACATCCTCCTGGTGGTCTTCCCAGGCTTCTTCCTGGCAGGTTTCCCGCCGGCAGACTGTGCATCCTCAGCGGCCAGGGCTTTCTGGGCCCTGGCCGCCTTCCGGGTCTTCTTTTCTTCGGACAGGCCCTGGGCCTGCCCGCTCTTACGCTTTCCGACTGTTATACTCTTCATTCTCTACCGTCTCACTGCTTTTTGCTTACTACACACCGTCCTATCCTTCCGGATTCCCTTGTCTTTGTCTAGCTGTTCTCGCTTACATAGACATTCACCCTGCTCTGGATGATACCTGCCACGTCATCCACGGACTTCTGTCCCTTGAAGTAGGCCTCTGCCTCCTCATTGATAATGGACATGATCTCATCATTGCTGGAGGAAGCGGGCTTCGCTATATCCATCAGTTCCAGCACGATATCCACCTCTTCCTGGGTGGTCTGGTGGTAGGTGTAGGACCAGCCATCTTCATAATTTATACTGGATGTGCCGCCCTCCGGGATGGGTTCGCCGTTCTCATCCAGAAGGGGGTTCCCCTCCTGGTCTGTGATATACTTCACTTCCACAGCTTCCTGGATCCTCTTCTCCAGGACCTTTTTGTTGGTAGGGAAGCCCCACCACCAACGCTCTGTGTCCTCCTTGGTCAGGTAACTTTCTATGAAGGCCCAGGCGCCGTCCTTCTTCCCGGACTTAGCTGTTATACCATAGCATTCATCTGCATTCAGGGCGCAGCCAATGCTGCCATCCGTGGTGGGGAATCCGATACAGGTAATATCCCCTCCGAATATGTCAATGTACATCTGGATTCTCTCAAAATCATTGATGTACACAGTAGACAACAGGACCTCCCCGTCCTGGATCCTGGTAGGCTCCGAAGGACGTCCCTCCTGCTGCCAGTCAAACTCATCCGGGAACCGGTTCACGAACTCCAGCAGGCTCTTGAATTCCGGGGAATCAAAATTACAGGTTCCGGCACCCCAGTCCACAAAAGCATTCTCGTTGTACATCATGCAGTAATACATCATGGTGGATTTCTCCACCCCGTCGAACAGTTCCGTATCGGGATGGGCATCCGCGAAGGCTATCATATCATCCAGGCTCCAGCCCATCTCGGAACCCACATCCGATGTCCTCCCTACCACGGTCTGGATGCTGAACTTGCTGGGAATCCCCACCAGCACACCGTCATACGTAAAGCCCTCCAGCACATTCTCCACTAAGTCTTCCCGCTTCAAGTTCTCACTTTTCTCCAGGTAGGGAGCCAGATCCTCGAACACGCCCTTGGCCACGAACTGCTCCACATTGACACTGCTAAGGTCAATGATGTCGGGACAGTTGTTGGAGGTAATGTCATTGTTCAGCCTGGTAATGCCATCCTGCCAGGCATTCTCGCTCCCGCTGTTGAAATCCACATACTGTCTGATGCTGATATGGTATTGGTCACTGCCCTTGTTGAACCGCACGGCTGCCGCCTGCAATTCAGAACTGGAGTACATGGCCGCCACCACGATCTCTTCCTTCATGGGTACCTCGGACGCCTTGGTCTTCGTAAGCAGGGCTATCCCCCTCTCCCCGGAATCATAGTCCTCCATGGTAGCCAGGATCCTGCCATCCTCTGTGACCCCAATTGCCCGCACGTTGCTGCCATTGATATCACTGTCCAGCCAGTCGAAGAGTTTCTCCGCGCTCTGGGACTTCACATCGTATTCATAGACACTGTTGCTGTCATATACCACAAAATCCTTTTCCAGACCTGCTGTGAGGCTGTCCCCATTGCCACTGGGGAAATTCTCGTATGTCCCCACCACTTTCTTCTGGTCAAAGTCAATCTCTGAGATACAGTAATTGCTGCCGTTTCCGGAGTTGTTGTAATAGGCCACATACACCTTGCCATCCTTGCTGATGCCGCCTCCGTTCACCCAGCCGTCCACATTCAGTTCCACCCGGCCCCGGCCATTGCCTTCGGCATCTACCAGCCAGATCCCTGCATCACTGATCAGGTAAGCCCTTCCCTGTTCATCTACCAGGATCGTTCGGATATAAGTATTGGAATCATCCGCATCCTTCATCAGTTCGTTCAGGTCCAGGCTGTACATCTCATTGCCCTGGCTGTCATACTTTGCCAGAAACTGCTTGCTCTGGCTGTATCCGTCCGCATCCGGGGCGGGATCCGACCAGTCATAAATCTGGGCGTAGACACTTCCGTCCTCCGCTACTCGGTAGCTGCTCAGATTCTGCTCTTCCTTCAAGCTGATGGGAATCTCTTCCCTGGTACCATCGGTCAGGTGGTAACGGACCAGGACATTGCTGGAGGTACCGGTAGCCTCGTCAAAACTGTAACTGGAGTAATACAGGCTGTCCCCAAAGAGCTGCATGTTATTATAGGAAATGGAGTCATCCTCCCCCTCCCCGACCTCCAGGTACTCAGGCACATAAGCCCACTCCCTGGTGGCCATGCTGCCCACCTCCTGTCCGGAATCCCCCTTGCCACAGGCCGCCAGGGAAGCAGCCATGACTGCCGACAGCATAAATGCCATCACACGATTTCTTCTCTTCATATCCTTACACTCCCTTTTGTCTGATTAGAAGGAAGGACCCGGCTCCTGCTGGCCGCCTGCACCTTCCATGAAACCCATTATAGCACACTATATGCAAAATGCACCTTAAGATTTTATGAATTACAGACTAAGAAAGTTTATTTTTGAAATAATTTTGTAAAATTTAGGGGATTGTCACATCATTTCGCGGGGCGTTTCCTTCCCAGGCAGCGTACGGATGTACCCGTCCCTCATTTCAGCCGGATGTACATTTTCTTCAGTTCCAGCAGGCGCTTCCTATGACGGGCCATGCTGCCCAGGCGGTTGTAGAACCAGAAGGACTGCACCAGAATGTCATTGGCCCTGCCGATGCGCTCCTTGGTGGTGTGGGTGTAGTATTCCCCACCACAGGAACAGGCCTGTGCGCCTTTTCTCTTCACCAGCCCGATCAAGTCCCCCTCACAGGTGATAGCTTCTGCAAACTCCGTATACCCCAGCCCCACGCAGTCCGGCTTGTGGGCATCGCTGCCACCGAAGGCGGGCAGACAATAGTCTGCCGCAATCTCCATGGCCCTGGCATTGCTCTCCTCCCCCTCACAGGCATTGAATCCCTCCAGAAAATCAAACTGCCCCATCACCGCCAACTGATTCCTGTGCTTCCTGGTGTTCAGGATGCTGAGATACTTTTCCCCGCAGGGGTGGGCAGGCCCCAGGATCCCACCGTTTTTATGGACAATCTCAATGAGGAACTGCACCGGCAGTCCCCGCAGTTCCAGGATCTTCAGCTTGACCTCCTCCGGCATGACCACCAGGATATGTCCCGCATCTATGGTATCATATTCTATACCCTTGAGCACCACGAAATCCCTGTATTTCCGGTCTTTCAGTTCCCGTTTCCAGGCCCTGTACCCGTTGTAGGAATTGTGGTCACTGATGAGCATCCCCTGGATCCCCTTTTTCCGAAGGGCCAGAATATATTCTTCCACAGGAATCTTCCCGTCCAGGGATCCTTCCTTCGTATGGCAATGCATGTCAAATTTCATAGTCAATCTCCCTATCTGCAATTCCGCGGTAACAGTTCAGCCAGTCCATATAAATGGCAGAAAATCGTGCTTGCACGAGTTTTCGGCCATCTATATGGACTGAGGGAGCGCCATTTCATGAGTAAAGGAAGCCGCGAAGCGGCGAAAAGCGCCATGGGCGCGACTTTACGAATGGCGCTGTCTGAACTGTTACATTCCACGAACAGTAACAATACAATAGTATAACACAAAAACTTTTCTTCTGGCAAACTATTTGGTATAATAAATGGACTGTTACTTATTTTCTACCTGTAGGAGGCTATTTATGCTTATGATCCATGCTGCCGCACTTTTCGGCATATTTCTCTTTGTTTTATGCTTCTATTCCATATATTACAGGAAACAGCCAGCTATGGGGAGCAGTAAGGCCCTCTGGGTCCTGCTGTTTGCCACAGCCTTCCTGGTACGGCTGGCCGCGGCTGCCCTTACCAGGGGATTTGACACAGATATGGTGTGCTTTTCTTTCTGGGCTGACAGGATCTTCCAGACAGGTCCCGGGGGATTCTACTCCCCGGAGGTCTTCACCGACTATCCCCCGGGCTATATGTACCTGCTCTATCCCATCGGGGCCTTGCGTAGCCTCCTTAATATCCCTTACTACTCCGTCCCACACCTGGTCCTGCTGCGCATGCCTTCCATCCTAAGCGACCTGGGCTGCGGATATCTGCTCTACCGGGCCGCCCGCCACAAGTGCAGCCCCCACCAGGCCCGGTTCCTGTGCATGGCCTATCTGTTCAATCCCGCTGTCATCCTGAACTCCTGTCTGTGGGGACAGGTGGATTCCGTCCTAACCCTGACCCTGGCCCTTTTGTGCCTATGCCTGGTCCAGGACCGTTTCGGAGCTGCCTGCATTGCCTTTTTCCTGGGGGTACTGCTCAAGCCCCAGGCGCTCCTGATATCCCCCATCCTTCTGGCCGGCTTCCTGGATCATGTATTCTGCGGGGAATTCTCCTTCCGGGAACTGGTTGCCACCCTGGCAGAGGGACTTGCCGCACTCTCCGGCACCCTCCTGCTCTGTGTACCCTTTGGGCTGGAAAATGTCATATCCCAGTATATCGGCACGGTCTCTTCCTACGCCTACGCTACTGTCAACGCCTACAATTTCTGGGCCTTGCTTGGGCTAAACTGGGTAAGCCAGGAGAATACCTTCCTGCACATACCTTACTATGTCTATGCCTATGTACTGATCGCCGCGGCTATTGTGCTGGTGCTGTTTCTTAGTCTACGCCACCGCCAGGACCGGGAAAAATATCCCTTCCTGGGTGCCCTTTTTTTCACTACCATATTCGTATTCTCCGTGCGTATGCATGAAAGGTACCTGTACCCTGCCATGCTGCTACTGTTGCTGGCCTTCCTCTACAAGCCTGCAAAACAGCTTTTTGCCTGTTATGGCGTCCTGTCCCTGCTGCACTTTTACAACACTGCGGATATCCTGTATTTCTATGATTCTTCCCGCCCTGTAACCATGAGTTCCCTGATATTCCTGGTATCTGCCGGCACTGTGGGATGCCTGGTATGGCTGTACCGGCTTGCCGGGGTGTTGTATGTCTGCCCGGCAAGGCGTTACGGCCAGCATGCCCCGTTCCCCTCCCTGGCTGCCGGGGAAGTCCTTCCAGGGTCCCAGGCATCCCGGTCTGCTTCCGGACCTGTCTGCCCCTCCTGGGACAGTCTCCCCCAGACACCGCCTTCCCTGGCCCCGGGTCCAAGGCACCCCCGTCCGTCCCATGGCCGGGTGCCACTCTCCAGGAGGGACCTTGCCTGGATGCTGGCCATCACCCTGGTCTACGGTTGCTTTGCGCTGACAGACCTGGGAGACAGACAGGCTCCCACTACAGCCTTCTCCTGTAGCCAGGGCCAGGTACTGGAGTTCCACTTTCCAGAAAAGGAACTCCCTCCGGCCACCCTGTCCTATTACATTGCCCCCTGGCACCACAGGACTTTCTCCCTGGAAGGCAAGAGACAACTGGAAGAGGAATGGACCGACCTGGGAGAGATCACCCTGGAAAATGTGTTCACCTGGCAGGACATCCCCCTCTCCTCCGGGGTACACCACCTGCGCATGACCCTGCAGGACAACCAGGCTTCCCTGCTGGAATTCACATTCCTGGATGAGAACGGCAATATTCTTCTGCCAGTGAATACAGATGTACCACCGGCCCTCCTGGATGAATCCCATCTGCACCCGGACAGGAGCAGCTTCCGCAACAGCATGTATTTTGATGAAATCTACCATGGCCGCACTGCCTATGAGTTCCTGCAGGGCCTGACTGCCTACGAGAACACCCACCCTCCCCTGGGGAAGGTCTTCATTGCCGCAGGTGTCGCCCTCTTTGGCATGAATCCCTTCGGCTGGCGTATCATTGGTACCCTGTTTGGCATTGCCATGGTCCCTGTGGTGTATCTGTTCGCCAGGAAGCTGACCTGCCGCACCAGCCTGGCGGCTCTTGCCTGTGTGCTGTTTTCCTTCGACTTTATGCACTTTGCCCAGACCAGGATCGCCACCATTGATGTGTACATCACTTTTTTCGTGATTCTCATGTACTATTTTCTCTACCAGTACAGTACCTTGAGCTTCTATGACACTTCCCTGGGCAGGACCTTCCTGCCCCTGGGGGCCTGCGGTGTGTGCATGGGCCTGGGCATTGCCTCCAAATGGACCGGGGTCTATGCCGGGGCCGGGCTTGCCGTACTTTTCTTCTCCGTCCTGGGCCGCAGATACCAGGAATACCTGTATGCCCGAAGGGACCTGGGGGGAAGCACAAACGGCATCCCGCACCGCCGCATAGCCGAACGTTTCCTGCCCTGTACCCGGCGCACCATCCTATTCTGCCTGGGCTTTTTCGTGGCCATACCCGCTGCCATCTACCTGTTGTCCTATCTCCCCTTTAAGGACTACACCCAGGACGGACTGTTCCTGCGCATGGTGCACAACCAGGCCTCCATGTTTGACTACCACAGTTCCCTGGCGAACACCCACTCCTATTCCTCTGCCTGGTATGACTGGCCCATTATGAAACGGCCCATCTGGTACTATTCCGGCCTGCCCGGGGATACGCTGCGGGAGGGAATCAGTTCCTTCGGCAATCCCCTGGTCTGGTGGACAGGAATCCCTGCCTTCGGATATATGGTCTATCTGTGGACAAAGAAAAAAGACCGCCGTGCGGCCTTCCTGGCAATCGGATATCTGGCACAGTACCTGCCCTGGATCTTCGTCAGCCGGATCACCTTCATCTACCACTATTTCCCCAGTGTGGTATTCGTGGTGCTGATGATCGTCCGCAGCATCCAGGTATTCCTGCAGCAGAAAAAGGTACCCCGGGCCAAGGGACTGTCCCTCCTGGCACTGTATGGCTGTATGGCTTTCCTGTTGTTCCTCCTGTTCTATCCCGTACTCTCTGGGCAGCCTGTGGAGGCTTCTTTCGTGGGGAAGTACCTGCGCTGGTTTGACACCTGGGTGCTCACCGCCGGATAAAAGGGTAATGGAAAACGGCCCTGCATGCAGGGCCGTCCGTATTTTCTGTCCCTACATCACTCCTGTCTGCAGGGCTGTCAACGCCGCCTGGACCAGTTCCTCAGCTGCCCCGTCATCATATTCTGCCAGACGATCCTCAGCCCCCTGGCAGGATTCCTTTACTTTCTCCGGGATCTCATAGCGCATCAGGTCCTCCAGCTTCTGTTCGGCATCCTTCACCTTAAAATTCTGCAGGTCATTTAATACATAGAGCAGCCTTGCATTCATCTCACCGGCACTGATGGGAAGCTTATCCGGTTCCCCTGCCTCCACATTCCGTTCCAGCATCTGCACCACCCTGGCAACGATCCGCCCTGCTGTCTCCATATCACCAGCCCGGAGCTTGTTCTTGGCACTCTGCATGCGCCCCACCACTTCCACATCTATCTTAAAGCTGAGGATTTCATCAATCTTCAAGGATGCTGACTTGACATTTCCTGCCAGAAGTTCCTCATGTACCTTTTTCACATACTCGTACAGTTCCTTGTCCTCCACAGGCAGTACACCAGACCGCTTCAGCGCCCTGGAAATCCTGTCCCGCAGATCCTGGGGTTCAAAGGGCTTTCCTACATAGTCCAGGATCCCCAGCTTAGAACTCTCTATCACTGTCTCCCGCTCCATCTTGGCACTGAGCATAATCACCGGGATCGTGGAGCAATTGTCGATGTTCCGGATCTCCTTCAATGTCTCTATGCCATCCATCAGTGCCATCTGGATATCCAGCAGGATCAGGTCAGGCTTCTCCTGGCTCAGATACCGGAGTGCCCTGGCACCGGAGTTCACTGTGATCACATCGTATAGTTCCTTCAGTTCCTCCTCAATGGTGGCCAGGATCACCCCGTTGTCATCCACAGCCAGTATCTTCAACTTATCTTCCATCTATTTTACTTCCTCCTTCTCCATATCCTGCAGCATGTCCCGGAGCAGCCGCTCCGCATTGTCATCCTCATAAACCTTCAATTCCTCCAGGATCCCCTGGACCTGGTTCCTATGGGAAGCTTCCAGTTTATGCTTCAGCACATCTTCTATCCGGTTCGTACATTCCCTGGACCTAAAATGCTCCAGGCTCAAAAGTGCTGCCTCCAGTTCCCGGCGAAGCATTGTCCGGTCCATTCCTTGTACCTGTATCCCCGCCTGCTCCTGCCTTCTGTCCAGGAAATCCCTGACCGCCTCTCCCAGTTCCCTATAGCAGGCCAGCAGGCCGGTCCCCTCCTCCCTAACGAAGGCATAATTCCCTTCATTGACCGCTTTCTCCTGGGCCTTCGCCTGGGCAGACAGCGTCATGGCACCAATACTGGCCGATGCACTTTTCAAGGCATGTACCTCTATCCCATATGTCCGATAGTCCTCTGCTGCAAGCAGTTCCTGCAGGTACGCCAGCTTTCTCTTACTGTCTATATAATATATCTCCAGGATCTGGATATATTTCCCCACATCTCCTGGATGGTTCTTCCTGGCTTCCTCCACATCAATCCCCGGTATCCGGATCTGGGCGAATCCCGTGTCCTCCTCCCCCATCCTGGCAATATCCTGGGATCCCATATCGGGAAACCACTTCCTAAGGATCCCGTCCACCTTGTCCTGGGTCAAGGGCTTCTCCAAAATATCCTGGAAACCGCACTGCAGGAAAGTCTCCCGCATCTGGTACACATCAGCCGATGTAAGTGCCACTATGACAGGTGTCTTCCCGTTGTCCCCGCATTCCTGCCGGATCACTGCCGCTGTCTCCATGCCATTCATACCGGGCATAACTTGATCCATGAAAATCATGTCATACCGTGTCCCATGCACCAGCTTCACAGCTTCCTCCCCACTGGAAGCCTCTGCCAGTTCAAAGCCGTAATTTTCCAGGAAACTGACGGCAATAGTACGGTTTATCAGATTATCCTCCACCACTAATACATGGTATCGTTTCACGCAATCATCTCCAAAAGCTGAATAAGCCAATGCTCCCCTATATATACCTTCGTACGCCACTACGACACATATCTCTTGTCCACACATAATGCCCTGGCCCTCTTCATCCCGGCACAAGACATCCACTGTGAAACAATGCTCCTATGTTCTCACATTGTACCACAAAACACAGGAGCACACAACCAAAACCAAACGCTATTGTACAAAAAAGAATGACGGGGTAACTTATTGCTCCTTGAACTGTTGTCCGCTTTCATCCTTCCATATCACCCTGTTCCTGCCGGACTCCTTGGCCTCATAGAGCATGGTATCCGCCATTTTCAAGTACACATCATAGGAACCATCCAATGGAGGAACCACTGTGATCCCGCCAATACTGACTGTAACCCATTGGGATACGGATGGATTATGGGGAATGTGCATAGCCTCCACCGCCTGCCGGATCGTCTTCAAATAGGCAAACGCCTTATCCCCACTGTCCCCTAGAAGACATGCCACGAATTCCTCCCCGCCATACCGGGCAAAAAAGTCCGTGTTGCGGCACAGATAGGAAGATACTGTCCTGGCAACGGATGTAATCACCTTGTCACCGGCAGGATGCCCGAAGGTGTCATTATAAATCTTAAAGCGGTCTATGTCCAGCATGCACACGGAGAAAGGTACCTGCAGCCGGGCTGCCTCCTTCCATTTCACCAGGCTCACCCTGTCATACTGCCGCCGGTTGGCGATCCCGGTCAGCTGGTCTGTCCTGGACTGGTATTCCACCTGCTTCCGGTAATTGTACAATTTGATATGGGTATTCACCCTGGCCTTTACCACAAGCGGATTGAACGGTTTCGTGATATAGTCAACAGCCCCCAGTATGAATCCCCTCTGCTCATCCTCCGCGTTGGACAGGCTCGTGATCATAATCACCGGAATACTCTGGGTAATCAACTCCTCCTGCAACAATTTCAGCAGGGAAAAACCGTCCATGCCCGGCATGACCACATCCAACAGGATCAAGGAAAAGTTCTCGGCACTGGCCCGGCAGATCCCCTCTTCTGCCGTCCTGGCAATGGTTATGTCATATTCATCCTTCAAAATATCCTTTAACTGGGTTGCATGTAGGAGACTGTCATCCACAATCAATATTTTTTCCATCGTTTTACTCCTTGCTGGAACTTTTCCCGGGATGTGAAACATGATATGCAATTGCTTATCATCTTCTCTGTGATTATACACCTACTGCACTGGTGTTGACAATACATTTTCATAGCGATAATGAATTGTACATAGATATTCCAGGTATCCTGCAAAAAAACGCTGGAAGCCGTTCAGACTTCCAGCGTTTTATCCAATTTTGAAATTCCATTTAGTTTCCAGCCATCTGTGCTGCAACCTCAGCAGCAAAATCCTCACTCTTCTTCTCCAGGCCTTCACCTGTCTCAAACCGTACGAATTTTGCGATGGACAACTGCGCACCATTCTCCTTGGCAACCTGTGCCAGGTATTGTGCCACGGTCTGTTTTCCATCCTCAGCCTTCACATACACCTGCTCTAACAGGCATACCTCTTTCAGTTCCTTGTTGAGACGCCCGGTAACAGCACCTTCGATCACCTTCTCTGGCTTGCCTGCCATCTTGGGATCCTGGGCAATCTGGGCTGCAATGATCTCCTTCTCATGTGCCTTGAACTCCTCGGACACATCAGATGTAGCAATATACTTAGGATTCAGGGCTGCAACCTGCATAGCCAGGTTGGTCAGGGCTTCCTTCACGGCATCATTCACTACGTCCGTCTTCGCTTCCACGATAACGCCGATACGGCCCCCGCCATGTACGTAGGACACCACACAGCCTTCCCTGGCCTCTACTTTCTCAAATCTCCTAATGCTAAGTTTCTCCCCGATCACAGCAATCTTGTCAACCAGGGCTTCCTGTACGGTCTTGGTAGTATCCTCCATCCAGTTCTCTGCCAGGAACGCATCCATGTCCACAGAAGTGGATTCCACTGCCTGGGCGGCAACTGCCTCCACGAACTGCTGGAAGGTTTCGTTCTTGGCTACAAAATCAGTCTCCGAATTCACCTCCACCACAGCGGCAACGGTGTCACCCTTTGAGGCGATACGGCAGATACCTTCTGCCGCGATCCTGCCTTCCTTCTTCACAGCCTTAGCCTGTCCGTTCTTCCTAAGCACCTCCACGGCCTCTTCCATATTGCCGCCAGTCTCGTTCAAAGCCTTCTTACAATCCATCATACCTGCGCCGGTCTGCTCGCGCAGTTCCTTTACCATTGCTGCAGTAATCTCTGCCATCTCTGTTCCCTCCATTCCAGGAAAGCGTCCTGGGATATTCCTCCCAGACGCACTGCAACACTTTCCTGTCCCATATATTCCCAGGATATGCCCTGGGGCAAATCCTTATTCTGCCTCTGCTTCTGCCACTTCCTCAATGTCTGTCGCTTCCTCTGCGGCGACTTCCTCCTGGCTGTAAACTGCCTCGCCCTGGTTGGCCTCAATGACAGCATCTGCCATCTTGGACACGATCAGCTTCACGGCCCTGATGGCATCGTCATTGCCAGGGATGATGTAATCCAGTTCCTCGGGATCGCAGTTGGTATCGCCGATTCCGATCAAGGTGATTCCCAGGGAATGGGCTTCCTGGACACAGATTCTCTCCTTCTTGGGATCCACCACGAAGATGGCATCGGGAATACGGTTCATCTCCCTAATACCGCCCAGATTCTTCTCCAGCTTCTCCCATTCTTTCCTAAGGGCAATGACTTCCTTCTTGGGAAGCACATCAAAGGTTCCGTCCTGGGACATTCTCTCAATGGTACGAAGTCTGGCTACACGGGACTGGATGGTCTTAAAGTTGGTGAGCATGCCGCCCAGCCATCTCTCGTTCACATAGTACATACCGCAGCGCTCTGCCTCTGTCTTCACGGCATCCTGGGCCTGCTTCTTCGTACCCACGAAGAGAATGGTACCTCCCTGGGCTGCGATCTCGGACACGGCCCTGTACGCCTCGTCCACCTTGCCCACGGACTTCTGCAGGTCAATGATGTGGATTCCGTTTCTCTCCGTGAAAATGTAAGGAGCCATCTTAGGATTCCATCTCCTGGTCTGATGTCCGAAATGTACACCTGCCTCCAGCAACTGTTTCATAGAAATAACGCTCATGTTCTTACCTCCATTTGGTTGATTGCTTCCGCTCTTCCTTCCAGGCAGTATATTTCCTTAAAACAGGGTTCCTGACCTGGCACCTGGATCTGCGTCAATATCCAGGTGATTCCTGCGACTACTCTCCTGTCTGGAAAGCACCATCGCCGAACTGGAAGGCGTGTTTTTTATCACAACGAGTGGATTATAACACAAAAATCCCTCTTTTGGCAAGGGGATTTTCGCTTAATTTCCTGTTCTCGTAATGATTCCCATGATCTCTTCCCACCCGGCCCCCGCGGGGATCTGGTGGGTGCCGGCATGTACCTTCTTGGAACAGCCATTATCAATCAAATATTTGTCATATTCCCAGGCATCCTCTACCAGGCCGGCCTCCTCCAGCTGCTCACAGACCCTGTAGGAGCCTGCCCCGTCCTCCACTACGATGGTGATAACCGAAGGCATACCATCTGCCGGCGCACCTTCCCCAGCGGATGTACCGTCCTGGCCCGGTGCCTGCCCGGATACTCCCATGTCTTCCGTTCCTGCGTCTTCTGTCCCAGCCCCATCCGTTCCGGCACCTTCCGTCCCTACACTGGCTGTCCCGGATTCGTCCTCCATGGAATCCAGTCCTTCTTCCCCGGCAGTGCCGTCCAGGCCTTCCCCTGTCTCCCCAGTTTCTTCCCCATGGACGCCCGGATCCGGGGAAGACTGGATATCCGACAACCGTATAGAATCCTCTTCCACCATGCCCAGGGCCAGCGCCTTGGCCTTGATCTCCGCATCCGTCAAGGGAAGCCCCTCCTTGGTTGCAATCCCCATGACCAGGGCAGTGACTACCATACCGATGCCCAGCCCGCGCATATAATATCTTAATTTCATCGCAACTCCTTCAAGGCGTACGCTCCCTGTACAGATTACACACCAATTGTACCACACCCACTCCCAGGCCCAGTTTCCTGGCTATCGCCACCTCGGACATGCCCTGCCTGTACAATGCCAGGATCTCCCCGTTGGAATTGCCCCTGTCATTTTCCTCCCCGGAAATATCCGCAGTCTCTCCCTCCCCTGTCTCCTCCCACAGGGAAGCTGTCTGGTTCCCTGGGACAGGCTGTATTCCCTGCGCCTGCTCCTGGGGTACTTCCCTGCCCGCATCGGTCAGGATATCCGCAATGCCCTCCAGGGCTTCACCCTCTCCCCTGGCCGTCCACTTTTGTAAGTCATCAATGGCACCTTGCGCATCCTTCATGGTACGGTTCAGTTCTGCCATGGCATTCTTCAAGGCAACCTGCTTGTTGTTCAGCATGTCATAGAGAAACATGGCCTCCTCGTGATCCTTGTGGATCTGTGCCAGCACTGTGTCAGAATATTCACTTACAGCCATGATCTTCTCATTAGACAGACGTTCCAGGGTGCGCTGTACCTTCTCCAGGGCCTCCGACACTGCCTCACCGGCCATCTCTTCTGCCTGTCCCCGGACAGTGGCCAGTTCCTGTTCCAACAACTCCCTCGCCTGGGCTTTTTCTGCCTCAGCAGACAGCTGCGCCCCTTCCCCCCTGGCAGGAATCAAGAAACTCAATATAAATATGATACCTCCCACTATAAGCAGGACAATTTCCGTCACGCCCATCTTCTATCTGTTTCCAATCCTCTATTTTCCCGGCAGGCTCTCCCCGGCCTATCAACATCACACCAGTCCCTGGCCCGGTTACTGTTCCCTATGCACTACCTGCCATCAGATTTTCATGTCAAAACCACCCTGTCCCTTGACCACCACCTGGCCCTTCTGCTGGGGCTTCCTGCGTTTTTTCCCGCCGTCCCCGGCATATGTCCCGTTCCCCTTCTCCTTTGCGTCCGGCTTCTTCTCATACCAGTCTGCGTTATCGCTGGTATGCACCTCCCGGATACGCTGCTGGGTCGTCTTCTGCATCTGCTGGCCAATGACGTTCTGGTCCGCCATGGGTTTGCTGTCCTCATTGTGCTTGATGGCAGAATAATCCTGTGCCCTTGATACAGTTGTCAGTTCTATGGATCCAAATGCCATACCCATGCCCTCCTTCCGCCTGTGGCTTCCTTTAGTTGTCCGTCAAAAATCCCATATAGCTGCCCATCTTTCCCCGCATCTTCTGCAGGGCTCTTGTGTGGAGCTGGGATACCCTGGATTCGGACACCTCCAGGATATTGCTGATCTCCTTCAGCGTCAGATCCTCATAATAATACAGGGTAATGACCTTCTGTTCCTTTTCCGTGAGCAACAGCAGTGCTTCCCCCAGAACCCTCGCCAGTTCTTCCTTCTCCACCTTCTCCTCCGGGGCCTCGAAGGCAGATGTGGTATATTCCCCATAGTCCCGGGGCACATCACTGCCCTGCTCCATGTATTCGTTGAGGGATACCAGCCCTGTAATCTTCATCTGGGACTGCCAGTCCAGGTACTCTTCATTGGAGATCCCAAGTCCCCGTGCAACCTCCTCATCAGTGGCCCCATGTCCCGTGCTCTGCTCGACCTGGCGCATGACTGCCTCTATCTTCTTCTGCTTCTGCCTGATTGTCCTGGGAATCCAGTCCATCTTCCGTATCTGGTCCAGAATGGCCCCGCGGATACGCAGGCTGGCATATGTCTCAAATTTGACCTCCTTCATGTGGTCAAATTTATCAATGGCATCTATCAGTCCGAAGATGCCATAACTCACCAGGTCCTCGTACTCCACATTATACCCCAGATACATGCCAAGTCTTCCTGCTACTACCTTAACGAGAGGAGCGTATTCTAAGATAATCTTCTCCCTGGCTTCTGATGATCTGGTTCTGGCATATTCCTCAAGCAGTTTTTTTCTTCCCGTCTCATCCATGAAACCCCGCTCCTTTCCCATCTCCGTTATCCTAATTTTTTCTTTTCACCTTTCACACTTCCTCCGGCCCGTCTTCACCTGCTTCCTGGTCCTCCTGGGCAGATTCCGTCCCTTCCCTGGTATCTTCCTCCTCTTCCTTCCGTTTCTCCTCATTCTGCATGTCAAAATAGTCCAAAGTCCATTTCAAGACACTTCCCAGGAACCAGAAGATAAGCAGGACAACAAGCAGGGCTGTAAGCTTTGCAAGCACAGAATAACCCCGCACATAGGTGATAATACACGTGATGACCCCTGCTATCAGCATCAGGATCAAGGGCATGTTTCTCCTGTTCATGTCTCCCTAACCTTCCTTCTAGATAACTGTCTCTGGCTTTCCGACAGCACGTATATGGAAGTCCCCCGTTTCCGGATAGAATACAACAGTCCTACCATAATTTTTACCGGTATCTTCTGCCAGAATCGGTATCGCCAGTTCTTTTAGCTTCGCCTTGGTAGCCTCCACGTTCCTAAGTCCCACTTGCCCTACCGTGGAGGAGACATTACCCTGGAAGGTGAACATGGTGGCTCCCCCTGCAATCTTAGCCACCATACGATTACGTTTGGCTCCCAGCTTCTCCATCTGCCTTACAAGCTCCACGATCCCGGTATCTGCAAATTTAGCAATATTCTGCTGTCCATTCTTGATGGCAGTACTATCCGGCAGCATAATGTGTGCAAGTCCACCTATCTTCGTTGCGGGATCCCGCACTGCAATCCCCACACAGGAACCCAGCCCCAGCGTTGTCACACCGTTAGGGCTTACACAAGTCTTCAAGTCTGCCATTCCCACTTTGATTATCTCACTCATGAATCGCTTCCCATATCCTTCTACCAGTCTTATCCACAACATGCTTCCTTAGGAACTGTATGCGCTTTCCGTAAGGAACTGTATGCATGGCTCATTCCCAACAGTTCCTTACAAGATAGGCAGCCCCAGGGCTGTCAGAATTTTGGAGTAAGATTCCAGGTCGGGAACCAGGATAAAATAACCGTCCAGTTCTATATCATCACGGAACTGTGACTGGATCAGCAGGATCTTATCCCCATAGATGCCAAACTGTATGGCCGGGACACTGAGGATAGCTCCTGCCATATCTATGGACACCGCCGGCGGTGTAGGAATAATGGTCAGATTCGTCATGGAAGACAGGGAATTCAGATAGGCCCCTGTGATGATATTTCCCACCTCCTGCAGGGCAGACAGTCCCATGTCTTCAAACTCACTTCCCGGCGGCAGCATGCCCATGGTCATCTTCTGGATCAGATGGCGTGCGCTGTCTTCATCCACCATGAACATCATGCTTCCGGAGATATCCCCGCTTACCCCCAGGAACACACTGGCCAGGATCTGCTCTTCACCGCCTACTACTTCCCCTACCCTCGAAAATTCCAACAGCCTGACCTGGGGCACCTGCATGTCGATCTTGCACTGCAGCATCTGTGACAATGCAGTCATTGCATTACCCGCCCCGATATTGCCAAGCTCCTTTAATACATCATAATAATTCTCAGAAACATGCTCTGCGCTCATTTCTCCCATAGGACACCTCTCCTTCCGGGCTGTCAATTGTCATCGAAATTGATGGCACTCAGGTCAACCAGGGAAATCAGTTCTCCGTTATGCTTGCCCACCGCACTGATCAGATCCGTCTTCTCATCCTTGGAATTGTTATTCACCTTCTCAATGTTATTCACCGACAGGCTCACCACTTCCTTCACTTCATCCACGATAAAGCCTACATTGCCTTCCTGTTCCAGCTTCAGAACAATGATCCGGGTCGTCTTGGTCACTTCGTCGTCAGCCAGGTTCATCATCAGACGCATGCTCATGACAGGAATCACTTCCCCCCGCATATTGATCACGCCTTTTAAGTAGGCCGGCATCTTGGGCACACGGGTGATATGCTGCATCCTTACGATATTATCAATGTTGCGGATATCAATGCCGTACTGTTCATCTCCCAGCCGGATCACGATATACTGGATCGTCTCATACACCTTCTTGCGCTCATCCTGCGTAATTCCAGCTTCGTTTGTTGTGTTCAGCTCCATCATATACGTCCGCTCTCCTCCCTTATATTAAGGCGTTTGTATCCAGGATCAAGGCAATCTCGCCATCTCCCAGAATTGTTGCGCCGCTGATAAACTTACACTGCTTCATGTATTTGCCCAGGGGCTTAATCACGATCTCCTGCTGGCCGATCAGTTCATCTACCACCAGTCCTACCTGCTGGTCCCCTTTCTTGACGATCACTACAATTAAGTTCTCGTCCTGGGATCTGGAACTTTCCACATCCAGCACTTCATTGAGGCGGATCAGCGGGATCACGGTGCCACGCAGGTGGATCACTTCCTTATTCTGTACCAGCTTGATATCGCTGGGAGAGAGGTCTTCCAGGATCTGGATACAGCCCAGGGAGATAGCATATTTCTCATCTCCTACCACCACCATCAGTGCCTGGATAATTGCCAGCGTAAGGGGAAGGCGGATGGTCCAGGTGCTGCCTTCGCCCAGGGTGGACTTCACCTCCACCTCGCCGCTCAAAGACTCAATCTTGGACTTCACCACGTCCAGGCCCACACCACGCCCGGACACGTCCGTGACTTCTTTTGCGGTGGAAAAGCTGGGCAGGAACAGGAGGTTGATGATCTCCTTGTCAGACATGGCTGCTGCCTGTGCCGGTGTCACCGTTCCCCTCTCAATAGCCTTGGCCCTAACCTTTTCCACATCAATGCCATTGCCGTCATCCCGCACTTCAATCACTACGTTATTGCCATCCTGGTAGGCATCCAGGAAGATGGATCCCACCGGATCCTTGCCCCTCTGGGCCCGGATCTCCGCTGATTCCAGCCCGTGGTCAGCGGAATTGCGAAGCAGGTGCATCAAGGGATCCCCGATCTCATCCACCACAGTGCGGTCCAGTTCCGTCTCCTCACCTGTCATATACAGTTCCATCTTCTTATCCAGCTTCTTAGACAGGTCACGGATCATTCTGGGGAACTTCTGAACCACGCTCTCAATTGGCACCATACGCACTTTCATCACAGACTCGTGCAGGTTAGTGGTCACACTCTCCAGATACTCAATATGCTCATTGAAACTGCCGTTCATCTTGGTCTGGTCCTGGCTGGATGCTGATACCAGGGAATTCTTGGCAATAATCAGTTCACTCACCAGGTTCATCAGGGAATCCAGTTTCTCGATATCCACACGGACAGTACGATTCACCACCGGCTTTGCAGGTGCCTGTTTCCTGCCTGCTGCAGGTGCCTGTTTTGCGGCTGCCGCAGGCTGTGGCGCCTGCGTTGCAGGAGCCACAGCCTGAGAGGCCGTCTCTGTCTCCTTCTCCTGGGCCTGTTCCTGGGTTGCCTCTTGTTCTTTTGCCGCATCCTGGGATTTAAGATGATCCAGGTCAATCTCGCCGCCTATAACCTTCTCTATTTCAGACACGCTCTCCCCGGCCTTGATGAGTTCTTCCAGGCTTGCCTGGGACAGCACGATCAAGGTGAAGTCCCTGTCGAACTTCTCTTCTTCAACCTCCTGGGCACTGGGAGAGGATACTATGATCTCTGCAATCTCCTCCACGGCCTTGAACACCAGGAACGCCCTGGCTGCCTTCAAGACACAGTTTGCCTCCACCACTACATTCAGTCCATATACTTTCCTGCCCTGCTTCTTCGCTTCCTGCAGGACAGCCACCTGGCTGTCTTCCAGCACAATATCCTTCCACTTCTCGCCGCCCACGGTTCCTTCCGCTGCTGCTTTGGACCCTGCTGCCTCTGTAGCCTGTTCCTTTGTGCTGCCTCCGTCCAGTATATCATTTAACTGTTTGATTAGGATCTCATTGTCATTGGTTCCTTCGTTGGCAGAGGTCTGGATATTGTCCGTGTACTCTTCCAGGGCATCCAGGCACTGGAACAGCACATCAATCATCTCCGGCTGTACCTTAATATTACCCGTCCGCACCTCAGAAAATACATTTTCCATGTCATGGGTCAGATTCTGCATCCGCTTGAATCCCATGGTTCCAGCCATACCCTTTAAGGAATGTGCTGCGCGGAAGATTTCATTGATCGTGTCCATGTTTTCTGCATCTGACTCCAGTTCCAGAATCTGCGTATTCAGATTCTGTAGATGTTCCTTGGTCTCATCAAGGAAAATTTCGAGATATTGACTTACATCCATACTTATCCCACCCTTTCTTCGGAAGCTTATACAGCCTCTCTTCTTTCAGCCTTCCCGTCCTGCCGCCCCTGGCGGCACGAACCGATCCCTCTTATGACCTCACTCCCACACCAAGGATGACCTCCTGGGCAATCTGCTCCAATGGTACTACCTGGGCCGGGATTCCGGCGTTGACCACACTCCTGGGCATGCCATACACCACACAGCTTGCCTGGTCCTGGGTAATCACGTGGATCTTCTTGGAGGATTCCAGGTTCTTGATGCCTTCCGTGCCATCTGCACCCATACCTGTCAGGACCACACACACTACTTTGTCGTACCGGCTCTCTGACAAGGATTCGTACATATAGTTGGCACAGGGTTTCACACCCTCCCTGTGGGGTTCATCCGTGTAGTGGACCACATGACGGCCGCCTGTGTACACGACATTCATGTGCATACCACCAGTGGACACATAGACCACACCCTTCTGCAATTCATCCCCCTCGGCTGCCTCCTTCACGGTAATCTCACTTAATTCATTGAGACGCTCAGCCAGGGAGGCCGTGAAGCCTTTTGGCATATGCTGCACCAGAAGCACCGGTGCATCCAACTGTGCAGGAAGTTTCGGAATCACGGATTGCAGGGCCTTAGGGCCTCCTGTGGAACTTGCGATCGCCACTACCTTGGATCCTGCCGTCCTGGACGGGGACTTCTTAACCAGTTCCACTACCTTGGAAGTCGTCTGGGCGCTCTCCCTGCTCTTTGCCGGCTCTGTCTCCAGAACGGATACACTGCTGCCTGACACCGCATCCAGGATGCGGAGCAGATGATCCGGAAATGAACCCTCCCGGCACTGGGCTGCATTGTCCGGCTTATGTATAAAATCCAGTGCCCCCAGTTCCAATGCATCCAGTGTCGTCTTGGCCCCTTCCCTGGTGTCCGTGCTGGCCATCATGACCCTGGCTGGAATCCTGTACTTGCGCAGTTCCTTCAGTAGTTCCAGCCCTGTCATCCTGGGCATGTTCACATCCAGCACCACTGCATCATACGAATGCCTGCTCAACAGGTCAAAAGCCTGCAGGCCATCCACGGCCCTGCCAGTAACCTGAAATCTCTCATCGCTGTTAATTATATCACAGATCACTCTTCTCATGAGTGCAGAATCATCGACTACGAGAATTTTTTTCGCCATTACAAGCGCCCCTTTCTACGACCCCTTCGCTCTTCTTCAAATATGTATTTAATAATTTCTTCCCTCACGTCCTCATCAATATCATAATACTGTACCCTGTGTTCGAAGATGCCGGGTTTGTTCTCCATCTCCCTGGCACTGAGTACCTTTCCCACCACTTCGTATTTCTTCTGTTCCTCCCCTTTCATCAAGTGATAACTGATGTAGAGAATGCTTTCCGGTTCATAGCGCTGGGAAGACACGAAGCGCAGGCCCCCTCCACTGATGTCCACTATGACACTCTGTTTCAAGGGCAGCCCGGGAGTCAGCGCATAGGGCATGTTCTGGTCAATGGCTGTAATCTCCTCCTCCCGCAGGTTCCTGGCCTTCATCTCCAGGGCACAGGCAAAACGGTAGTATTCCCTTCGCTGGTATTTGCGCAGGTTGGTGGTAAGCTCCATCACCTGCATATAGACATTATTGCTTTTATATCTGTCAATGATCCGTCCAAGGCACTGATACAGGTTGTTATTCTCCCCGTAGAACACCATATCGTATTCCAGGTCCGTAGGGAGCAATACCAGCTTCGTCTTCTCCATGGGTATGGTAATCTCCAGGGTATCCTCTGTGAGGATCTCACAGACCCTGCTCTGGTACACTTTCTTCTTCGTCACCGTCTCCCCGTCCTCCGTGTGCTCTATGGCCTGCAGTTCGATACGGTCTCCGGATCTTATCAGTTCTGAAAGCATAACAATCCCCCTTTATCTTATATTCTTTCCTGTTATAATATGGGAAAAGAAGGCTGCCATGCCGCGTTTGGGCTGGCGCTGCGCCTCTTTCCTGTCCAGAAGCCTCAAGGCTATCTTCTCATAAGCAGCCGTTGACTTTGCCTCAGGATGCTGTAAGGAAACTGGCATCTGCTGCATGACCGACCTGGACAGATTCGCGTCCTCCGGGATCCCCCCCAGATAAGACATGGGTATCTTCAAGTACCTCTCCACCACTGCATTCAGCTTGCCAAACAGGATTTCCCCTTCCTTCTCATTTCCCACCCTGTTGGCAATCATCTTCACCTTGGATGCGTTCTCATCAAACCTGGGGTGCCTGTACAGCGCTTTTAACAGAGAATAGGAATCTGTGATGGATGTAGGTTCTGGCGTTGTCACCAGCAGGATCTCCCCGCTGGCTACCAGGAATTCCAGTACTGCATCGGATATACCTGCCCCTGTGTCCACAATGATAATATCTGCAATGGAATCCAATTGTGCCAGGTTCTGGATAATATATGCCAGATAATCCCGGCTCAGATTGGACATTCCTGCAATTCCACTGCCTCCGGAGATGAATCCCACCTCCGCCGGCCCCCAGGTAATGATCTCCGTGATACTCTTGCCCTGGTAGATCAAATCGTGCAGGTTGTGCTTTGGCACAGCCCCGAACATAATCTCAATATTCGCCAGTCCGAAATCTGCATCCAGGATAATGACTTTTTTGTCCATTTTCCGGAATTGCACAGCCAGGTTGATGGAAGTGTTGGACTTACCTACACCGCCTTTCCCACTGGTCACTGTAATCACCCGGGCCAGGGGCTTGGGCTGCATACCCGCCTTGATAATCCGCAACTGTTCTGCCTGATCCATAACGCACCTCCTCTCCCTAATGCTTTGTAGTCAGTAATTGTCTCACCGTCTTCTGGGGATTGAACCTCTCAATGTCCTCCGGTACATTCTGTCCGTATGTCACAAAAGCAATTTCCGTATCCGTGAACAGTTTCACATTCAGAAGGTTTCCCAGAGACATGGTCTCGTCCAGTTTTGTAAGAATAAGCTGGAAATCCGTCACCTCCATGTAACAGGAAGCAATCCTTAGCAGGTCTTTATATTTGGTAGTTGCAGACAGTACCAGGAAATTCTGGCACTCTGCCATGGCTGACACTGTGGTAAGAAGTTTCTTCAGATTCTGAAGCTGCTCTTCATTCTGATGGGAATGTCCTGCAGTGTCCAGGAATACATAATCATACTCCCTGTAATTCTGGAGGGCTGCCTGGACGTCCTCCTCTGTATAGACTACCCGGAAGGGAGCCTCCAGGATACTGGCATAAGTCCGTAACTGTTCCGCAGCGGCGATCCGGTAGGTATCTGCCGTCAGCATCACAATCCGCTTTTTTTCCTGCATGGCTATGGCACTGGCAATTTTGGCTATGGTGGTGGTCTTTCCCACACCTGTAGGCCCCATGAACACCACCACCCTTGGTCCGTTTTCCCCGGGCCTGATCCCTTCCGCCTTGCCGAATTTCAAGATCAGCTTCTGGTACACATTTTCCAGGATATAGTCCAGAGGAAGATTGGCATTCCTGGATTTGTCCACATCGTCAATAACCTGGTTCACATACTTTTCATCTACTTCATTCTCCAGCATGGTGTTGTATAGCAGCCGGATGAACTTCTCCTGCTCTGTAGGTTCCTGGACAGCTTCCTGACATTCCCTCTCCGTGTCGGCCTCTTCCTTCTTTACAGCATCCTCCTGTCCGATCCTGCTAAGCAGCAGACTCTGCAGGCTGTCCAGCTTCTTCTCTATACTCTGGGAATTTTCATTCATCAGGTTCATGGCCGTCCTGGCCGCCAGCACGTCCTTCTCCAGGTGACCCTGGGAGGATGGAGCCGTATCCTGGGAGGGCGTTGTCTCCCGGCGGGGCTTCTTCAAGGCCTCGCCCTCCTCTTCCAGGGCCACTGTCACTTCCATGAGTTTCCCCCCAAATATCCCTGCCAGTCCTTTCTTCTTCACGGTCTTCACATTCATGATGACAATGCCCGCTCCCAGCTCCCTCCTGGCATTCTGCACTGCATCTTCTTCTGTCCTGCCTGTAAATTTCTTGATAATCATTATGCCGTCACCATCCCCACTGACTGTAATTCCACATTGGATTCCACTTCATTATAAGACACCACCACAAGGTCCCTGTAATAGTCTTCTGTCAGGCGCCTGAAATACATACGCACAATGGGGGAAGTAATGATAATAGGGCTTTTCCCCAGGTTCTCCAGTTTCTGGGTCTCCCTTCCCACCGAATCTATGATAGCCCTGGACCTGCCAGGATCCAGGTTCAGGAAAGCTCCACTCTCCGTCTGTTTGATACTGGCCATGATCTCCTGCTCAATCTTGGGATCCAGGGTCACCACGCTGGTTGTCTCGTGAGGCGGAAAATACTTCGTGGAAATGGCCCGTTTCAGGCTCTGCCGTACATATTCCGTCAAGATATCCGTGTCCCTGGTGGTAGGTGCATAGTCCGCCAGGGTCTCCATCACCGTCAGCAGATCCCGGATGGAGATTCCCTCCCGGAGCAGGTTCTGCAGCACCTTCTGTAGTTCGCCAAGGCCCAGCAGCTTTGGCACCAGTTCTTCCACCACGGAAGGATTGGTCTCCTTCATATTGTTCACCAGATTCTGTACATCCTGGCGGGTGAGCAGTTCGGCTATATGCTGCCGGATGATCTCTGTCAGATGGGTGGCAATGATGGACGGCGGGTCTACCACCGTATAGCCCAGGCTCTCTGCCCGCTCCCTCTGGCCTTCCGTGATCCAGATGGCTGGCAGGTTGAAGGATGGTTCGAAGGTAGGGATGCCTGCGATCTCCTCCTCTACATACCCCGGGTTCATGGCCATATAATGATCAAAGAGGATCTCCCCCTCGCTGACCTGGATACCCTTGATCTTTATGATATACTGGTTGGGATTAAGCTGGATATTGTCCCGCAGACGGATAATGGGCACCACCGTACCAAGTTCCTGGGCGATCTGTCTTCTGATCATGACCACACGGTCCAGCAGGTCTCCTCCCTGGTTCACATCTGCCAGGGGAATGATGCCATAGCCGAATTCCAGTTCTATGGGGTCTACCTGCAGGAGACTGTTCACGTTCTCCGGCTGTCTGATCTCATCAGCCGCTGCCTCCTCCGTGTCCACTTCCTGCTCAATCTGGGCAACCTCCAGGCTGCCTGCTATCATTCTGCCACCGATGACAAACAGCATCCCCATTCCCACAAAGAGAATGGTATTCAGTTCTGTGGCAACACCCAGGAAAGCCAGGGTGCCCCCTACCAGGTACATGACCTTAGGAACACCAAAGAGCTGTTTCAAGATCACCGGACCGAAGTCTGCCTCCTTACCCCCCTTTGTGACCAGCACGCCTGTGGACAGGGAGATCAGCAGGGAAGGAATCTGGCTCACCAGTCCGTCACCGATGGTAAGGATCCCGTAATTGTCAATGGCAGCACTTGCCTCCATGCCATTCCGCAGCATACCCATGGCCATTCCGCCTACCAGGTTGATCACTGTCAGCAGAAGTCCTGCCACAGCATCCCCCTTTACATATTTCACGGCACCGTCCATGGAACCAAAGAAACTGGACTCCTGCTGGATCTTGTCACGACGGGCCTTGGCTTCCGCATCATCAATGGCACCGGTATTCAAGTCTGCGTCAATGGCCATCTGTTTACCGGGCATGGCATCCAGTGTGAATCTTGCCGTCACCTCTGCCACACGCTCAGATCCTTTGTTAATCACCAGAAACTGGATCAGGATCAGGATGATAAAGATAATGGCACCGATAATGATATCACCGCCGCCCACAAACTGGCCAAAAGTCTTCACCACATTGCCGGATGTACCTGTGGTCAGGATCAGCCTGGTGGACGACACATTCATGGCGATCCGGAATATGGTGGTAAACAGCAGGATCGTTGGAAAATAAGACAGATCCAGCACTTCCTTGGAAAACATACATACAAACAAAATCGTAAATGCTATGGCAATGTTGAATGCCATGAAAACATCCAGCACCAATGCCGGAAGAGGTACGATGAACATGATAAATGCAATCAAGATATAAATCGCCACAATGGTATCTGTCTTAGCCAGTCTTGCGTTCATAAACCATACCTCCTTTCCTAATCAGGCCTGTTTATGGATCATCCCGAAAAATAAAGCTTTCAGCGGCACAAACAATCCGGGAACGCCCGGGAAGAATCCGCAAGCGGATTCTTCGGGGAATGACTTAGATTTTCTTGGGCCAGGTACTTTCGGGCCTTAGAAAATCTTCATTCCCTTCACACTTTCCCCTGCAAATGATACACAAATGCCAGCACCTCTGCCACCGCCTGGTACAGTTCCGGCGGCACTGCCTGGCCTACTTCCACGTTGGCGTAGAGCATTCTGGCCAGGGGCTTGTTCTCCACAATCTCTATGCCATTCTCTTTTGCCACTTCCTTGATCCGGGCTGCCAGATGAGCCTCCCCTTTTGCTATCACCAGGGGGGCATCTGCCACCTCCGGGTCATACTTGATGGCTACTGCATAGTGGGTAGGGTTGGTGATGACCACATCTGCCTGGGGCAGGTCCTGCATCATACGCCGCATGGAAGCTTCCCGCATCTTCTGCCGGATCTTACCTTTGATCTGGGGATCGCCTTCCTGCTGCTTGAATTCTTCCTTGATCTCCTGTTTGGTCATCTTCATGTCATTCTTGAATTTCAACTTCTGGTAAATAAAGTCGGCAAGGGCAATGATCATATACAGTGCTGAGATGCGGATCCCTAAGTCTGTCACTGTCCGGGCCGCAATCCCCAGGGCATCCATCAATGACAAATCATAGAGATTGAACAGGATCACCCATTTATCTTTCAAGTATGTGTAACAGATATATAGTATCAGCCCAATCTTGGCAAGGGACTTCACCAGTTCCACCAGGGAGTTGGGCGAAAAAAGCTTTTTAAACCCGTTGATGGGATTCAGCTTGCTGAACTTCGGCTGTAGGGGCTTCATGGTGGGACGCCATTTCACCTGGGCCACATCACAGACAAAAGCTACCACCACCCCCAGCAGCAGAATCGGTGCCATGATCCTAAGGACCTGGAACATCATCTCCTGGAACACCATGTTGGTGTCAGCCTGGGGCATGGTTCCATGCCAGTAGGTGGCCGCCTGTGGGATCCAGTCATAGAAGGATGGGAACAGTTCCATCAATTGTATTCCCATATTCCCCACCCAGAACTTCAATATAAGGAACAATACCAGCAGCCCCATGCCATTAGCAATCTCACGGCTTTTGGCCACCTGCCCTTCCTTGCGGGCATCTGTCAGTTTTTTCTGGGTAGCAGGTTCTGTCTTCTCGCCACCCATTCCTTCTTTTGCAAAAAACTGCAGGTTTACTTCCAAAATCATCTCATTGCTCCCACAAAAGCAGCGGTCAAATCCCGTATCTCTTGAAAAACCATGTCAGCCATGCCTGGCAGCATCCCTGCCGTGAGAAAAAGCACTGACAATCCTACCAATATCTTCAGCTGCATACCCACTGCAAACATATTCATCTGGGGAGAAACCTTGGCCAGTATCCCCAGGACTGCATTCAGCAGCAGGATCACACAGAATATAGGCAAAACAATTCGAAATCCAAGAATCACATAATCCCCTAAGAATGCCACTACCACCTTCAGCAGGGATTCCCCCCTAAACACGGCCCCATTTATGGGAATCAGCACAAAAGAATCTGCCAGCGCCCCGAAGAGATAACGGTACATGCCCGAGGCAATCAACATCATCATCAGCACATACTGGTACAACACCCCTGTGATACTGGTATTCTCCCTGGTGGTAGGATCCATCAGCGTCACCATGGACAGCCCTGTCTCCATATCCGCTATGGAACCCGCAAAATTCACCACCGCCGTACAGACATTGGCACTAAATCCGATCAGAAGCCCTGTGACGGCTTCCTTTACCACAATCACCGCATACTCCAGGGTGGTCTCATAAGCCACCACCTCCCCAGGTGTCAACGCCTGGTAGAGCAACAGTGCGGTACATATACTGAACGCTGCCCGGATCCTCCTGGGTGTATTGCTCATACTGAAAAACGGGGCAATAAATACAAAACAGGACACCCTCACCAGGATCAGCAGGAAATATTCCAGGTCATATATGGAGAAAGCATAATTTATCATAGCCCCTCCTTCTTAAAATTCCAAAGCCCCCATCTTCCATACACCCTACCTGTACTGGCTGAAACCAGACCACAGGTTCACCATGAACTCTACCATGGAATTCATCATCCAGTTGCCCAGCAGCACCAGGGCCAGGAACACGCAGACAATCTTAGGCACAAAAGTAAGGGTCTGCTCCTGGATGGACGTAACTGTCTGGAAGATACTGATGACCAGGCCCACGCACAGGGATACCAGCAGAACCGGCATGGATACTTTTATGATCAGGAACAGCGCCTCGCTGGTAATATCTGATACAGCCTCAATGGACATCCGTCTCTCCTTTCCTCTGACAATTGCAGACATCAATGGTAAAATGTCTCAACCAGGTTGCCGATCACCAGCCCCCATCCGTCTGCCAGCACGAACAGCAGGATCTTAAAGGGCATGGATATCGTAGTAGGCGGCAGCATCATCATACCCATACTCATCAAGGTAGATGCCACAACCATATCTATCACAATAAAAGGAATATAAATCATAAATCCGATCCAGAACGCCATCCTCAGTTCACTGAGGACAAAGCTTGGCAGGAGCACTGACAGGGGAATCTGTTCCAGATCCCTGCCATCCCAGGTCTGTCCCGAAATATTCATGAACAACTGCACATCCTGGACCTGTGTCTGGGGATACATGAAATCCCGCAAAGGCTTCACCCCGGCCTCAAAGAATTCTTCCTGGGTAATCTCCCCAGCCTCAAAAGGCTGTATGGCCTCCTCATTGATCCGGGTGACAGTAGGTCCCATGATGAAGAAAGTCAGGATCAGTGCCAGTCCGATCAGTACCTGGTTGGGAGGCGCCGTCTGGGTATTCAAGGCCGCCCTGGTGAAATGAAGCACAATGATGATGCGGGTAAAGGAGGTCATCATCATCAATATGGTAGGCAACAGTGCGATCAGCGTCAACGTAATCAAGATACGCAGATTACCATTCAGCTGTCCGTTCCCATCCTCATCCATGGTAATGGTGAAAATATTGCCCGTATTCAGTTTGTTCAAGTCCTCTGGCGTATTGGCTGTCCCTGCCGGATCCAGTATGGTGGAAGTCCTATCTTCCTCTTCCTCCGCCACCGGCTGCTCCATGGCATGGACACACATATTGTCTTGCACGAACAATATGCCCACCGTAACCAGCAGGCATATTATTGCTATTATTCGCTTTCTTATCAGCTTAACGTTCCTCATCTACCTGGTTTCCCTCTGGTCTGGTGACCTGGGCTGAATGCTTCCTAACAGTCCTGTCAAAAAGTTCCTTGAAACTGAAAACCTGCTGTTCCTTTCCTTCTCCCAACTGTTCTCTCGTTATCTCTCCCAGCATTGTCACCGTATCCTTGCAGACAGCGATCACCATATAGGTCTCCCCTACCCGCAGAATCTGGATATATTTTCCCCCGGCTATGCGGGTGGTCTCCACCACCTCCACATGGCCGCCCACATTCTGCTGCCTCTGGTAACTGGCAATCCACCTGGTTGTAAATGCTGTCACACCCAGCACTACCACAAACAGCAGCAGGACAGTAATGAGTTGTACATATCCATCCGTCTTCCCGGTCAGCAGGATCATTTAGCCCACGACCTTCTTCACTGCTTCCAGCACACGTTCCGCCTGGAAAGGCTTTACGATGAAATCCTTGGCACCTGCCTGGATGGACTCGATAACCATGGCCTGCTGTCCCATGGCGGAACACATAATTACCTTGGCAGTGCCATTTGCCTTTCTGATCTCCTTGAGGGCCTGGATGCCGTCCATCTCCGGCATAGTGATGTCCATCAGCACCAGGTCGGGACTCAGCTCCTTGTACTTCTCCACGGCCATCGCCCCGTTCTCTGCTTCACCTGCAACGGTGTAGCCGTTTTTGGAGAGGATGTCCTTGATCATCATCCTCATGAACGCTGCATCATCGCAAATCAAAATGTTAGCCATATTCCTATCCTCCTACTTGATAATCTCAGTTACCCTGATTCCAAAACTTTCTTCAATCACTACCACTTCACCCTTGGCAACAAACTTGCCGTTTACCAGAACATCTATCGGTTCACCCGCTATCCTGTCCAGTTCAATCACTGTGCCAGGGCCAAAGTTAAGGATTTCTGAAATGGATTTGGTGGTCCGTCCAAGTTCCACGGTGACTTCCAGGGGGACATCCATGATCAATCCAATGTTTTCCTGTCCCATGATTCCCCGCCCGTCTGCGGAGAAATTCTGGAACTGCGCCGGCTGGATGTTCACATTCTGCATATTTGTCTGTTGGCTCATCCCCATCATTTGTGGGTTCATTCCCATCATCTGTGGGTTCATCCCCATCATCTGCGGATTCATTCCCATCATTCCCATTCCCATCATCTGCGGATTCATCCCCATCATCTGTGGGTTCATCCCCATCATATTCATTCCCATCTGGCCCTGTGACATATCACCATTGGGATCTGCCCCCTGGGCTGCTTCCTTGGAAGCCTTTGTCTCACTCTCCGGCTTGGTCTTAATAAAGGTATCCACAAGATGTTTGGCAAAGCTTACTGGATAAAGCTGCATAATGGAACTATCCACCAGGTCTTCAATCTGCATCCGGAACGATACCTTCACAAAAGTATCTGCCAGGAATGGAGAGATATCCTCACTGTTCTTGACCTGGGTCAGATCCAGAAGGGAAGCTTCTGGCGGACTAATATCCAGGGTAGTCTTCAGCAGTGTGGAAAGGGCTGTTGCCGCTGAACCCATCATCTGGTTCATGGCTTCTGAGATCGCACTAAGCTGCAGTTCCCCCAGTTCCCCCTCTGTATTGGTTCCATCCCCTCCCATCATCAGGTCGGTGATGATCTTCACATCATGTTCCCGCAGCACCAGGATATTGGTACCGTCAAGTCCCATGGTATACTTAATCTGGATAAACACACAAGGTCTCTCGTATTCCCCAGAGAGGGTTCCCCATGTGGCAGCTTCCACCACAGGCGTGGTAATGTTGACTTTCCTGTTTACAAGGGAATACAAGGCCGTGGCTGAAGAACCCATACTGATATTGGCCACTTCACCTATGGCATCCTTCTCCGTCTCCGTGAGCAGATCTTCTATTTTCAATGCGGAGACTTTGCCTCCCTGTGACCCGCCGGACACCCCCGCAACATTCTGATCCCCTTCATCGGACAGATCCATGCCACTGAGCAGCGCATTTATCTCATCTTGAGACAGCATTCCACCCATTTCCTACTCCTCCTCTCTGACCACCGATGTAATCTGAACCGCATAAGCGTCCTTTTCGGCGCCAGGCAATGCAGTAAATTTTTTCAAGTTCCCCACAAATATATTCATGTCCTCATCCACTTTGGAATCCAGACGGATACAATCCCCTACCTGCAGGTTCATGAAATCACTCACGGAAATGGTACTCTTGCCAAGCACCGCCCTAATCGGAATGTCTACCTTGCGGATCAAAGACTCAATATACTGCTCATCATCCTCACTACGGTTATTCTGCATGGATGAATACCAATACTTTGTATTCAGTTTGTCCATGACATCTTCCAGCGTAAAGAATGGAAGACAAAGGCTCAGAAGCCCCTCTACTTCGCCGATCTTGATATTCAAGGTCACAACGGCCACCATGTCATTGGGAGCCATTACCTGGGCAAACTGCGGATTTGTTTCAATCCGGCCCAGCACTGGCGATATGTCTACCACATTCTTCCAGGGATCCCTGAGGAGCTGCGTGAACATCACCAGGATCTTCTGGATAATCGCCAGTTCTATCTCGGAAAATTCCCTGCTCTTCTCAAGCGGAACTCCATCTCCTCCCAGAAGCCTGTCTAGGATCACATACCCCAGGCTGGTGCCAAGATGCATGACAATGGGACCATTTAAGGGAAGGAAATTGATAATCCCCAGAATCACAGGATTCGGCAGGGAATTGGAGTACTCACTAAATGTTATCGTCTCGGAACTTGCAACTGCCACCTGTACATTCTTGCGCAGATATACAGGCAGGTTCGTGGAGATTAGACGGCTGTAATGTTCGAATATAATCTCAAGGGTCCTTAAGTGCTCCTTGGAGAACTTTGTAGGGCGGTTAAAATCATAGTTCTTGACCTGCCTGCCTTCTTCCTGCATCCGGTCAGCATCCAGGTCGCCAGAGAGCAGCCCGGCAAGCAAACTATCTATTTCACCTTGGGACAGAACTTCGCCCACAAAGACTCACCTCCCATCATACTTATGTTTTCAACTTCACAACACCGGATTCCAGGGAAAATACCCAGATACTGCTCCGGCACACATCCCCGCCCGGCCATCAGCCGTACTTGATCTCACTGACACCTATCTTGTAAACGAAATCCGACTGGAACAACTGCTGGATCTTCCGCAGGATCTCCGGGCGTACATTCTCCTCGAAGCCGCCGTTCTCACATTCCTCTATGGTATAACTGCTCACCAGTTCATTGACCTCTGTCTTGATACGGCTCTCATATTCTGTCATCTTATCGCCGCCATATGTCTTGTAGTCCTCATGCTTGGTATTAATATACAGGGACAGTTCAAATATAATGTAATGCTGCTTCTCGTCTCCATCGCTCATCTTCAGCGGAATGGTCATGGCCCCCTGGAAATTGAAGGTCTCCGTGTCTTCCAGGGCCACATCCGTGGAACTGACGCCACCCGGGGCATACAACTCCAGGTTCATCACCGCCAGCACACTGTTCACCAGTTTAGCCGTAGCAGCATTTGTCTTCGTAACCGTGAGCATCATGATGGTCGTCAGTACAATATTTACCACCAGCAGTGCCAGAATCAGCACACTCAATAAGTTCTTCTTCATTTTCTACATCCCCGTTCTTTCCCCTCACCCCTGTGATGGATTATATATTCTGATCTCAACTCTTCTATTCCTGCTTCTTCCCTCCGGAGTGGAGTTGTCTGCTATGGGATCACGCTCCCCCATGCCGGCATGCTTCAGGCTGCGCACATCCAGGGCCGTGTTCTCCTGCAGATAGTAGAATACGGAAAGTGCCCTGGCATCACTGAGTTCTTCATTGCTGGCATACCGGGCACTGCTCATGGGCACATTGTCCGTATGCCCCAGGATCTCAATGGTACCCGTGCCGCTGCTGTATCGTTCCAGTACAATGCCAACCCGGTCTAAGACCGAGGAGACATCCCCCTTCAGTTCAGCCCTTCCAGAGTCAAAGAGTAGGGCACCGTTCATGGTCAGTTGCACATATTGGGATGTAAAACTCACATCCACCTGGTCGCCGATATTGTATTCCTTCAGCGTCTCCTCCACAATCTCAGCGATCTCTTCATTGGTCTGGAGATCCTTCTCCTCCAGGTACTGTTCCAGTTCCCCGGACTCATAGGCATCCAGGTTCTCACCGTCCACCTTACTGTCTGCCGTCTTACCTGTGCTGTTGATATACTCATCCAGTTCATTCAACTGGCTCACACCGCTGCTGATCAAGATACCGTCGCCTATGGCAGTGGCACCTCCATCGAAGATGCTGATCGTATTATTCATGGAAGCTACAAGTTCGGCCAGTTTGGATTCCTCCAGGTTGGACATGGAGAACAGCATAACGAAGAAGCACAACAGCAGATTCATCAAGTCACTGAAGGTAGCCATCCAGGCTGGCGCACCAGCCGGAGGTGTATCCTCCTTGCGCTTTGCCATTAAGCTTCACCTCCCCCGTCCTCATCGCCGAAGGTTCTGTCCTTGGGAGCCAGGAAGGATTTCAGTTTCTCCTCGATTACCCGGGGATTCTCGCCAGCCTGTATGGACAGAAGGCCCTCAATCATGACTTCCTTGAGCAGCATCTCACTGGCATTATCAGCCTTCAGTTTATTTGATACAGGTGTACAGATCCAGTTGGCAAGCAGGGATCCATACAAGGTGGTGATCAGGGCCACAGCCATGGCAGGTCCCAGTGCAGAAGGGTCTGCCATGTTATACAGCATGTTGACCAGACCTACCAGGGTACCAATCATACCCCAGGCAGGACCCATGGCCCCCAGGGTATCCCAGAAACCAATGCAGCCTTTATGCCTGTCTTCGAGACTCACCAGTTCCGTCTCCATAATTGCACGCACTAAATCAGGATCCGTACCGTCTACGATCAGCAGAATCCCTTTCTTCAAAAATGCTTCATCCATCTCCGCAGCCGCTTCCTCCAGGGAAAGGAGACCTTCCTTCCTGGCCACGTTGGACAAATCGATTATTTTCTTGATCATGTCTGCCGTATTCAGGGCAGGTACCTTGAATACCAGCGCAAAACTCTTCAATCCATTGATAAAATCCTGCAGGCTATGGGAAGCCAGTGTCGCCGAGAACGCGCCGCCGAATGTGATGATAGCAGATGCCGGATCCAGATAGTGAACGGCGCCAGAGACGCCAGCGTTATCAATAATACCATATACCAACATTACCAAGCCGATTATAATACCAAGCAATGATGCAATATCCACGGGAACCACCTAACCTTCTGCATTTTGGAAATTATTCTGCAAAAATACCCTTTCTGTACAATTTTACTAGATTTTTTATCTCTTGTCTACTTTCTTTTACAATTATTTTCTTCCCTGTGGTGAGAGTGATCACTGTGTCAGGTGTCTCTTCCACGATCTCAAACAGATGAGGATTCACCAGGATCTTCACACCATTAAGCTTTGTCACTTCAACCATACACGCCTCCTTTGACATCCCAAAAGTAAAGGGCGGAAATTTAACCGCCCTTACATTGTACCACACCTATTCAAATAATGCGAGACAAATATTCAAAAAATTAGCGTTTCAAATTAGTTAATTCTTCCAGCAGCGTGTCAGACACCGTGATAATACGGCTGTTGGCCTGGAAACCTCTCTGGGTGGTAATCATCTCCGTGAATTCCGCAGACAGGTCCACGTTACTCATCTCCAACTGGCCTGTGGACATGGAACCGCCGTTTGCCGTAATGTCCGTGCCGATCCCGTCAAATTCACCGGAGTTCAAGGTAGCAGAATAGAGATTATCCCCCTTCTTCTCCAGTCCGGAAGCATTGGCGAAGCTTGCAGTGGCAATCTGTCCAAGAAGCCTGGTCATGCCGTTGTCATAAGCGGCGTAGATCATGCCGTCCTGCTGGATGGATACACCGATCATGTCACCCAGGCGGCGCCCCGTGCCTAGTCCGTCCTCATCGTCCACACCTCCCTTGTCGGCGCCAATGGTGGAAGTACCCTTGTTGTCATACATGGAGGTCTGAGAGAAATCAATCTTGATGTCCTCAAAGGCCTCACCTATCCCATTCGCCCCATTCAGGGCAGACAGGTTCAGCATGGCCGTGGAAGCCGTGGGCTGTCCGTTCACTCCCGCAAAATTACCCTTTTTACCATCAAAATTGATCTTCACACCATTAAAGATACGGCCTGCTGTATCAATGGTATCACCAGGTGCTATCAAGTCAGACAGGGAAGGAACATCCGTCGCCACACCAGCGGCACCCCCCAGTTTCTTCAACATGGATTCCATGGTATAATCCGCGCCCGCGGTAGCCCCCGCATGAACGGCAGGGTCCGGCTCCTTGTAGATCTGGGCAAAGAAATCCTGCACGGATCCCTCATATCCATAAGCCTTTGCAATGGCTTCCAACTGCTCTGATACCGTTACTGTCTTTGCAGGATCTGCGGGATCTGGCACTTCCTCATCTCCCGCTTTCCAGGAACCATCTGCATTCAGAAGTGCTGCCACATCCGCCACTGCCACCTTTGGATTCCCCATCTCCAATTTTGTGCCATTCCAGGCGTAATCTGCCCCAAATGCAATCTTTCCTTCCTTGTACTGGGTCAGGTTCTGATCCCCGAACAAAGCCTTGGCTGCTTCCCCGCTGACCACTTCCTTTCCGGTGGAATCCAGGATCTTGTCAAGCTCTAAGCTGTACTCGTTCACATCCCCGGACTGCTTGAACACGAATTTCGCCGTGTAGCTGTATCCCAGGGCATCGAAGAAATTCAGGTTCACGGACTTGCCCTTGGCACTTGTCACATCCTTGTTATTCTTATCCAGGATACCGGAGAAATTAGCCAGGGTAGTTGCTTCAGGGGGATAGGTCATATTCACGGCACTCATGATCCGCAGGGCAGACACGGTGTCCTGCTTGATGCCGCCAGTCTCCTCATCCACCTGCCAGCCCATCACATTGTATCCAGTGCTGGTCATGGCCAGGTTGCCTGCGCCGTCCACATAGAAGGAACCGTCACGGGTAAAGAAATTCTCCAGGCCGTTATTCACCACGAAAAAATTCTCCCCGTTGATCATAATGTCAAAAGGGTTGCCGGTAGACTGGCTGGAACCCTGTCCGGTGATGTTGATATTGATGGCGCCGCTTCTCACGCCCAGACCAATCTGCCTGGCATTGGTACCGCCGGTCCCCATCTGTGCGTTAGGGCCGCTGGCCTTCTGGGTGGTCTGGCTCATCAGTTCGCTGAACACAATGGAACTGGCTTTGTAAGCCGTGGTATTGACGTTTGAAATGTTATTACCGATAACATCCATCTTGGTCTGGTGGGTACGCAGTCCTGCCACACCAGAATAAAGAGATCTCATCATAGTTCTTATTCCTCCTGATCTGGAGCGCGCCTCCCCTCTGTCATTCGGGGAGACTGGTAACCTCCTTGGAAGGTCCGGTTACATGATCACCGCTCCGTTGATATTTGTAAATATGTTCCCATCTGTTTCTGTGCTGTCCATTGCCGTGACAACTGTCTGATTCGGCACATTCACAATAAATGCCAGCTGGTCTACGATTACCAGGGAATCCCGGATTCCTTTCTGTCCGGCCTTCACTGCCCCGTTTTCCAGCCGCTGCATCTGTGCCTGGCTCAATTCTATATTCCGGTCACTGAGCCGTCCCAGTGCGTGCTTGGAGAATTTCAGCAGACCCCCGCTCTCCTGCAGGTTCTTCTGTTCCAGGATCTCCTGGAAGGAAAGTCCGCCTGCCTTTTCTTGGGTGTCCTGCTTCCTTGCCTTACCCAGATACTGTTCCGTCAGTTGTCCAATGGAGAGATATCCGCTTTGCTGAATATTCAACCTTCAAGCCTCCTGTCTTACGCCTGGCCGCTTCCCCCGGTTCCCTCCGGTGCAGTTCCTTCCGGTGTGGTTCCTTCCTCTGACGGGCCTTCGGTCTTATTGTCATCGTCCCCGTTTTCATCATCTCCTGCCTCTGCCGCATGACGGACTTCCTTCAGCTTCTCGATGTACTGCTTCAGCCGTTCCACGGTATCCTTCGCCAGGAAACTCTTCTCGTAGTCATTCATCTCATTGTAGGTAGCCTCCAGCTTGTCGATGTTCTCCGCATCTGTGAGATCCACCCCTGCCAGCACAGGAAGCTTATTCAGGTCTTTTGTAAAGTCGTATGCCTTGTTGTAGGCAGCCAGGTATGTGCCGTCCACTACTGTATCCAGGTCGTCCAGGGAATACAGGGATTCGTTGATTGCCAGATAGGCTTTCCCATTCTCATATACCACATAATCCACCCTGCCCTGGATACTGTTGGTTGCTCCCGAAGAGGAAGTGGTCTTCACCCAGACCTCCTTGCCCACCAGGGAACTGGCCCTTGACAATTCCGTGTTGGCAGCCATGTTCTGGATCTGCTCTACCTGGGAGAACTGTGCATATTGGGAAATATACTCTGTGTTGGAGGTGGGTTGCAGAGGATCCTGGTACTGCATCTGTGCCACCAGAAGCTGTAGAAACGCCTCCTTGTCCATGCCGCTCTGCATACCGGTCTTGCTCTTATTCTTCAAGGATGCCTGGGTTTCTGTCTCCACAAACTGCCCATTCTCCACCGGTGCCATCAAGTTGCTGCTCATGTACACATACTCCTTTCTCTTGTCTCTGCTTCTTACATTTTCGGATACCTATACGGTGATATCCATGGTAGTGCCCTCTGCCGCCATCATCTGCGCGGTCAGCGTGTCTTCCTCAGCAAGGTCTTCCAGGGGAAGGGTATCGTTCAGCTGGATTCTCCTGGTACGGTTCCTTCTGGAAGATTCGCCCTGGTTCCTGCCCCGTCCCTGGTCTAAGTTCCTCTCGAACTCATGGGTCTGGACTGTGACCTCAATGGCCTCCACCTTTACGCCCTGCTCCTCAAAACTCTCCTGGAGCCTGACCATCTGGCTCTCCAGCGCTGCCTTCACCGCCTCATTCTGGGTGATAAAATTAGCTGTCACCACACCGCCCTTGGACGCGATCTGAATCTGCAATGTCCCCAGGCTTGCCGGATGAAGCTGCATCTCCAGGCTGGAAGTGTCTGCCTTCAAGGTGATCTTCATGTAATCCATGATCTGCCGCATAATGTCCTGGGTGTCTGCCTGCCAGGCCTTATTCGGTCCTTCGGTGCGCTGCAGTTCTGCCTCATACTGCTGTGTGCGGAAGTCCTGTGCGAAAGGGTTCTCCTGTCCGCTCCTGTCGCTTCCCTCCTGATCACGCTTTGCCTCACGGCCTGCATGTTCCTTTTCCGCAGTTCCTGCCACCTGGGTGTCCTGGCCTTCTCCTGCCACAGTCTGGCCAGGATCTGCTTCCCCGGGATGTTTCCCCTCTGACAGGTTCCCGGCATCCCTCTCATCCTCCACGGTGACTGTGATGGGAATCTCTGGTTCCCCTGCCTGGTCTGCAAGCAGCCCCTCAAGCTGTCCCATGATTTTTTCCATCTGTTCCCCGGTAAGGCCAAGTTCTTCCCCGCCTTCTTCCAGGATCCCGTTAAGCTGCTGCATCAGTTGCTGATACTGGCTGTACAGTTCTCCATTGGTAAGCAGTGCATAGGAATCGCTGGCTCCCCCAAGACTCAGGATCAGTTCTCCCAGCTTACCGGCTTCCAGCACATCCAATGCCTCAAGGCCCATCTGGTCCATGAAACCCTCTACTTCCTGGACGCTCATGCCGAAGGTGTCAGCAATCTGCTGGATCATGTCCTGTGCTGCTGTTCCCAGCACTGCCATCAGTTCTTCCAGTTTCTCAGGGGACATCTCTTCCTGGCTATCCTCAGATACAGGATTCTCCCGCTCCTCCAGCCTCTGTCTGTGGGCATCCCTGGCCTTCAGGGAATCCCCGGGAGTCTTCTTCACGGCTGCCTTGCTGTCTGCTGCCTTACTGTCTACTGTCCCCTGTCCCGTCCTGCCATTGAGCACTGACTGGAAACCGCCAGCCTGCAGGCCCTTACTGCCCACTGCCTGGGCTGTCTGCAGGATTCCTGGGACCACTCCCACATCTTTTACAGGTGTGCTTGTCATCTCCTACCTCCTTTCTTATTTGATAAATATATGAAGCATGGATCTCCCCGGACAGATCGTTACTGTTCACTCCGCTCACAGCAACATATGCACACAAAACGCCAAATGCAGGCGCTTAATGAGTTTGCAGAACTCTATGCGCACGATAGTCTCGGATTTTCACGCAAAGAATGCGTGAAAACACCTGGCGGTGGCACCTGTGAACAGTAACCCGGATACCATCCCGGAAAATCCCTTCATATCTGTATCGGCATATCCGTCCCGTCCCTTAAGACTCCGGATCCATAATCTTGGTGAGTTTCGCCGCGATCTCCGCGTCCATGGCCCCCAGGATATCCCCTCTCTGCTTGGCACTCATGGAACCAAGGATCCGCGCCACCAGATTGAGATTGTCTGTCATTTCCTCGAAGATCTTCGCCGCATCCTTGGCCTTCATCTCCGTGTAGGTCTTCACAAAATCCTGTATCTCCTTACTCTCCTCCTGCTGGTTGATCACTTGCTTATAGTAGTATTCTGCCATCACAGGATCCATGGTCTCATAGTATTTCCTGTATTCTTCCGGCCCGGGACCTTTGTCCGAGTAGATGACCTCGTCATAGAATTCCTGGGTGATCCGCTGGAATTCCACCTGTCTGTCCTCAAATTCCTGCAGTCTCTCTATCTCAGCCCTCTGGGTCTCCAGGTCAGCATCCTTGGCATTGGATGCTGTCTGGTACCGTTCCAGTTCCAGTTCCAGCTGCTTGATATAGGCCACCGCCTCCTCCAGGCTGGAATATCCGCCGGTTCCCCCCTGGTCTGATGAATCTGCCAGGTTGGAACTGGGCAGTATCCTATTGAGCACTGGTACGTCCTTCAGGATCGGTGTCAGCACAGAACTTCCAAACCCACCGATATCCAGCTTCACCACCACACAGATCACAGCAATCCAAAGCAGGACAATCAGGAGCGTGGCACCGAAAGTCACAAGTCCGTTTCCTCCACCCTCATTCTCATCCAGTTCATCCTCCTGTCTGGCAATTTCCCTGGCACGGCGTTTCGCCTCCTTCTTCTGGGCCTTCAGCTGCCGTTTTTCTTCCTTCAGCCGCTCCCTTTCCAGCCCCTCCTGGTCTGCCTGGGGTACCGCCTGCACTTCCACTTCTTTCGCCATATCTGTCTCCTAACCTAATCCCTGTCTCCGGTCCGTTTCCCAGGCAGCCGTCCATCAGGCACGGCTGCCCGCTTCCTCCTTACTTCTCTTCCCATAGGTGTAGCTTGTCAGTTCATCCACTTCCTTGCCCTCCCGCCGGTTCTCCTCCACCAGGAAGATCCCGAAGGCTTTCTCCCGCAGGGTCTCATGGATCTTGCGTTCTTTCATCACCTGGGTAAGCCTTTCCCTGGCCGCCTCCAGGTTCCTCTCTGCCACTGCCACCTGTTCCTTCTGGTCTTCTATATAATTCTCCATACGCAGGATGGCTGTCCTGTTGGTCTCCAGTTCCAGCCGGTCTAAGACCCCCATCCGCAGTCTTGTGGCTTCCTCCTCATAGTCCTTCTTCCTGTCACAGAGGACTTCCAGCCTCTCCTCCTCCACATCCAGGGCGCTCCTGGCTGCGGAGAACCCCTGTTTCTCCTGGGTCTCCATCTTCAGCTTGATATCCAGTATACTCTGCATGGAATACCGAAAACGCGCCATACGATTCTCCGTCCTCCCTATTCCCCCTATTGGTCTGCCCATCCACGGTTCCTACAGAACTGCCGGATTGCCCTCTGGCCCTCCACACCCTGTCCAGGATCCTCGGCCACTTTCCACGGTTTCTTTAGTCTGCAAAAATATCTTGCAGCATAGCCACACTCTCTTCGAACTGGAACTTCTCATCCGTCTCCTGGCAAAGGAAACCATTCACCGTGTCAATCTTTGTTATGGCATAGTCGATGGAAGGATTGCTGCCGTTCTTGTAGGCACCGATATTGATAAGGTCTTCCGCTTCATTGTAGGTGGCCAGCACGTTTTTCAGCTTGTTTGCCGCCTGCTTATGTTCTTTGGCTGCGATCTGGCTCATGCACCTGGAAATACTCTGCTGCACATCAATGGCCGGGTAATGGTTCTTATGGCCCAGCTTCCTGCTCAGCATGATGTGGCCGTCCAGGATACTTCTGGCTGTATCGGTTATCGGCTCGTTGAAGTCATCACCGTCCACCAGCACAGTATACAGTCCCGTGATGGACCCCCGGGAGGCCCTTCCTGCCCGCTCCAGGAGCTTCGGCATCTCTGAGTAGACACTGGGGGGATATCCCCGGCTCACAGGCGGCTCCCCGCTGGCCAGTCCGATCTCCCTCTGGGCCATAGAAAAACGGGTCAGGGAATCCATCATCAACAAAACATCCCTGCCCTGATCCCGAAAATATTCTGCAATGGCCGTAGCCGTCTTCGCTGCCTTATTCCTCTCCAAGGCCGGCCTGTCAGAAGTGGATACCACCACCACGGACCGCCTCATGCCTTCCTCTCCCAGGTCTCTCTCGATAAATTCCCGGACTTCACGTCCCCGCTCCCCGATTAAGGCTATCACATTGATGTCTGCCCTGGTATTGCGGGCAAACATTCCCATAAGGGTAGATTTTCCCACGCCGGAACCTGCAAAGATTCCGATTCTCTGTCCCTTGCCCACCGTAAGGAGTCCGTCCACCGCCTTCACCCCCAGAGGCAGTACCTCATCAATGATCTCCCTGCTCATGGGATCAGGTGGTGCTGCTTCCACCAGGTATGGATGCCCTTCCACCGGACTGCCATCCACTGGCCGTCCCAGGCCATCCAGGGTCTTGCCCAGCAGACTGTCGTTTACCAGCACCTGCAGGGGATGTCCTGTATTCTCCACCATACAGCCCAGTCCGATCCCGTCCACCGGGTCATAAGGCATCAGCAGGGTCTTCTTGTCCCGGAATCCCACCACCTCTGCCAGGATAGAGAGACGCCTGCCTCCCTGCTCCACTTCGGGATATATCAGACAGATGTCCCCCAGTTTTGCGTCAGGCCCCGAAGATTCTATGGTCAGTCCCACCACATTCACCACCTTACCCAGCTTTCGGTAAAGGGTCTGTTCCAGGACCTTAGCATACTTTTCAAGTTGAATGGAAAGTGCCTGCACCTTATTCCTCCTTTGCCCAGGATAATAGCTGGAGCCGTTGTCTTAATTCCGTCAGCTCCGTGTCAAGGCCACAGTCAAAGATCCCACCCTCTGTCTCGATCAGACAGTCATTCTTATGTAAGGCCATGTCTTCCACTACATCCAGGCTGTCACTGGTGACCGCTGCGGCAAGCTGCTTCTTCTGCATGCTCACATAAGGGTAGTCCTCCCCGGACACATGGATCACATATTCCCTGCTGCCCTCCAGCTTCCGCAGGGTCGTGGCAATCAGATGGGTCAGTATCTCCCTGTAAGAGTCCAGTTCCACATGGAAGATCTGTTCATAGATACCTGTGATGGTATCTACCAGCTTCGGCTCCAGTTCTGCAAGCTGCTGCTCATAAAAAGCTTCCAACTCCTTCTCTTTCTCCCGGTACTGGGCCTCCAGGCGTTCTTCCCGGGCCCTCGCCTGTTCCATTCCCTGGTCATGGCCCTCTCTCCTGGCCTCCTCCCGGATCCGTTCCCTCTCTGCTTCTGCCTGGGACCTGGCAAGGCTTTTAACCCGTTCTGCCTCTGCCTGGGACTCTGTGCGTATGATCTGGGACTCTGTCTTCGCCTGTTCTAACAGTTCCTCTGCCTCTGCCCGCAGTTTCTCTGCCTGGGCAGCAGGATCCTCCTTCGGTATCTCTATCCGCTCCGCACCAAGACCTGCCAGAAATCCTCCCTGGCCCTGTTCCTCCAGGGTCTTCCTGGCCATCTCCTCCAGGCGGCTCCTAATCACCCGGTTGGTGTCAATGATCCGCTTGTCATCTTCCTGCACTACGGTAAACATTTGCTTAAACAGATTACTATTAGACAACGATTTCGTCACCTCCGCCTCTGGAGATCACGATTTCACCGGCATCCTCCAGCTTTCTGATCACGTTTACAATCTTCTGCTGTGCCTCTTCCACATCCTTCATACGGACAGGACCCATGAAGTCCATATCCTCCTTGATCATCACAGCGAGACGTTTTGACAGGTTATTGAAGATAGCATTCTGCACTTCCTCATTTGTATTCTTCAGTGCCAATGCCAGGTCACTGTTATCCACGTCACGCAGCACACGCTGGATAGCCCTGTCGTCCAGCAGCAGTACATCCTCGAACACAAACATCTTCTTCCGGATCTCTTCTGCCAGTTCCGGCACTTCGATCTCCAGGGTCTCCATGATGTGGCGCTCTGTTGTCCGGTCTACAGTATTCAGGATCTCTACCACAGCGTCCACACCGCCGATAATGGTGTAATCCTGGTTCACCAGACTTGCCAGCTTGGATTCCAGCACTTTCTCCACTTCCTTGATCACATCCGGGCTGGTCCGGTCCATGACAGCAATCCTTCTGGCCACGTCTGCCTGTCTGTCAGGAGGCAGGGCCCCCATTACCATGGCTGCCTGGCCAGGCGACAGATAGGACAGGATCAGCGCAATGGTCTGGGGATGCTCATCCTGGATAAAGTTGATCAACTGGCTGGCATCTGTCTTACGCACAAATTCGAAAGGTTTTACCTGCAGGGATGCTGTCAGCTTGCCAATGACATCCATGGCCTTCTCTGCCCCCAGGGCCTTCTCCAGCAGATCCCTGGCATAACCGATACCGCCTTCTGCTATATACTGCTGCGCCAGGCAGACCTCATAGAACTCATTGATGACCTGCTCCTTCATCTGGGGCGTCACGCTCCTGGTATTGGCAATCTCCAGGGTCAGTTCTTCAATCTCATCTTCCTTTAGGTGCTTGAATATCTGGGAAGACCGCTCCGGCCCTAAGGCAATCAACAGCACAGCCGCCTTCTGCAATCCTTTTAAATTCAGTTCTTCCCCTGCTGCATTGTTAGGCATATGGCACCTCTTTCTTTAATTCCACTCTTCATTCAGCCAGTTGCGCAGCAGGCTGGCTACTGCTTCTGGATTGTCATCTACAAACTGCTCTATCATCTTGCGTTGTTCAGACTTGGTCTCCACATCAAAAGTCTCTATGGCGGCCTCAGGCGTAGACTGGAGCATACTCTCCACAGGCAGTTCCTCCTGCTGTTCCTCTTGTGCTGCCTCCTTTTTGGTCCGCATGGTACGCAGCACCACGAATGCCAGCACCCCTAAGATCAGCAGGATCATCACGATACTCATGACATCCGTGCCACTGACTGGAAGCCCCGGCTTGTCGAAGAAACGGGGAGATTCATAGGCGATGATGGTGATCCGGTCCTGACTGATGCCTGTGGCATTGGCAGCCAGCCTGTAGTAGTCTTCGTCTACCTCCAGCTTCACATCCTGTTCGTTGTTGCTCTTGAACTCTTCCCAGGTGATCCCTTCCAGGAGGCCCTGGCGTTTCACAGACTCCTCATGGTAATCCCGGTAGGACACCATGGTGATACCCATGGAAGACTCCTCATAATTGATGCCCCCCGCCAAAATCGTCTGGTGCTCTATCATCTCATTGGGCAGGAACTTCTCATGTATCTCTGAAGTGGAAGATTCCCCATTGCCATTGTCCGGATTCACATAGGTATTATTATCATTCCCATCATTGGAGGTGGTGCCCGGAACTCCCATAATTCCATTGGTACTATCGGAATTAAACTGGTCCCGCTCTGCCAGGTACCCTTCGTCCCTGCCGGCAGCCACGGAATATTCCTTCACAGTCCTCTCATATTCCGCGAAATCAATGGACAGGCGGCTCGCCACCTCCACATTGTCAAACTGGTTCGTGCCAAGCAACACCCGCTTTAGCTGGTTGGCCACCATAGCCTCCGCCTGTTCCCGCAGTTCCTGGGAGTTGGTGGGGGAATCAGAATTCATGTAGTCATCACCACCAGAGAACAGAACATTGCTATTCTGGTCCACAATGGTAATGTTGGCCGTAGTGGCATTACCCAGGGCGGTTGCCGCTGCACGGGCCATGCCCGCAGCCTGGGCCGCACTGAAAGAATCCTTCAGCGTCAACTGGATGTAAGCACTGCCCTCCTGCTCCAGACCCAGCAGGGATCCCACCTGATCCGGCACATTCAGCATGATATCGACACTTTCCACCGCCCCTATGGTGCTGAACATCCGTGTCAGCTTCGCCGTGTTATACTCCTGCCATTGCTTCTCCTTGTCAGCAGAGGTGACTGTCATGCCGCTCTGCACGAAATCTGTCATCTTCAGTTCATCCGGTACAAATCCGGCAGAAGCCAGGGCATAATTCGCCCTGGCCTGATCGCTCTCCTCCACCTGTATGGTGAGAGTGTCCGTGGAGTCCCTGTGGGGAATCCCCGCTCCGTTCAGGATGTCAATGACCTCCGCAGACTGGGTTGTACTCTCACACCTAATCAATTGGACATATTGCGGTCTCGTAAATGTATAAATTACAATCACAAAGGTAAAAATCACCACCGCCGCCATGGCAATGATGATAGTCCTCTGCCTGGAGGTAAATTTCTTCCACCACTCCAGAATTTTTGCAGGTATTCCTTTCAGCTTGTCAGCCATGGTATCTCTCCCTTATTTCTTAGTAAGCATCCCCATTCCCAACTGCCCCAGAGTTATATCTGCATCTGCATCAGTTCCCTATATGCTTCCATTAATTTATCACGAACCGCTATCGTGTACTGCAGGGCAGAAGATGCCTTCTGCAGCGCTATCCCCAGGTCATGGGCGTTATCCGTCTCCCCCAGGGCGAACTTGATTTTCTCGTCCTCTGCCTTGGACAAGTAGTTGTTGGTCTCCTTGATATTGTCAATGGCTGTGTTCAAAAAGGTATCGAACAGCACCCCATCCGTCTTCTCTTTTTCCTGCGTGACCGTTCCCAGAATCGTGCTGGGATCCAGGTTTGAAGTCCCAGATACCCGGGACAATCCTGGAATTGATGCTAAGTCCATACTATGTACTCCTCTTATCCATTATTCTTCTATGCTGCATCCATGCAAAAAAATACCAGACCAGCAATTATCCCTGCTGTGCCAGTTCCAATCCTCTCTGTACCATGGCTTTGCTGGCGTTGAAGGCGGTAGAATTGGCCTCATAAGCACGGCTGGCATCAATCATGTCCACCATCTCCGTGATGATATTTACATTCGGCCCGGTGACGTAACCGTTCTCATCTGCATCCGGATGAGAGGGATCATATACCATATTCATCTCTGTCTCATAATCCTTATAGACACCGCTGACCTTGACACCATGCCCTGTGGTACCATACCTATGGGATGCCTGCCCCAGAACATGACTGAAGGTAGTCTGTCCGGCTTTCTCCTGGAAGACCACTACTTTCCTGCGGTAGGGCGAACCATCTGCCGTCCTGGTGCTGTTGGCGTTGGCCACATTCTCTGATATCACGTCCATACGATATCTCTGGGCCGTCAGACCGGAAGCATTCACATTAAACGCAGCAAACATACTCATGTCGATATCCTCCTGCCCCTTTCACCGGGGTCACTTCAATCTATATCATTCTATAACATTCTTATTCCCACTTCCCGTTATGTCCTCATGACCATCTGCAGGCAGGAAAACTCATGGTTGATGCAAGTCATCAGCCCCTGGTACTTAATCTGGTTCTCCACCAGCATCACATTCTCGTTGTCCACGTCCACATTGTTTTTGTCCAGACGATAGGAAAAAGTTCCATAATCTATGTACGGTTTTGCCTTCAGGCTGCTGTTCTCCAGGGCATCTGCCACCTTCTGGTCCGTGTCCTCATAATAACTCCTGTTCAGCGCCTCCTTCAGCACGGATTCAAAAGCCACATCCTGTCTCTTATAACCGGGCGTATCTACATTGGCAAGGTTATTGGAGATCGCCTGATTCCGCGACCAGCTTGCATCTGCTGCCTTGTCAAGTATCCTCACGTAATCAAATACGTTCGACTGAAACATGTCATTCTCCTTTCACGCAGCCGGACCCAGATCCCGGCCAGGCAGATATTTTACCCACACTATTTCATTATAATGAATTTCACCAAAAAAACAATACATTTTGTAGCTTTTTGTTCAAAATATAAGCTGCCCTATATAAAACATAAAAAAAGAGACTTATCGCCTACTCAATAAATCCCTTTACCATCAGCATTTGCCGTCAAATCCATTTGCCGGACATTCCCACTTTATGGAACTGGTACTTTCTTCCTGCAGACATTCTTTTGGTGTTCCCTGGTAATTCCTTGGTATTTTCTGGTGCCTTCTTCCGTTCCTGGTTCTGCCTTGCATACAGTTCCTGCCGGCTTGCAGGACAGGATCTGTGTCATCCCTTATTCTGACGCTTCAACTCCTCAATCTCATCGAAGACCACATCATTTAATACCTTAATATAAGTACCCTTCATACCTGAAGAACGAGATTCGATGACGCCCGCACTCTCGAATTTCCGCAGGGCATTGACAATCACGGAACGTGTAATACCCACCCTGTCTGCAATCTTGCTGGCCACAAGGATCCCCTCCATGCCATTCAGTTCATCAAAGATATGGGTAATCGCCTCCATCTCTGAGAAAGACAGGGTGCTGATGGCAGACTTCACCACTGCAATCTTGCGGTTCTCCTCCGCGTTCTCCTCATTCACGGCACGGAGCATCTCCAGCCCCACCACCGTGGAGCCATATTCACACAGAATGATATCGTCTATCTCATATGGAAGGTCGCACCTATAGATGAACAGTGTCCCCAGCCGCTCTCCGGCAATCTCTATGGGGGTAATGATGGCCTGGAACTGCTTGGTCTCCGGGTTCTCGAATCCCAGTGTCTCCAGGTTCACATTCTCCTTAGTCGATAACACCCCGAGAAGCCGCTCATTGAGCATGGCATCAATAAACCCTCCCACATTCTCGTGGATCAGTTCCGTGATGGGCGCCACTCCCTCAGCCCGGCCCACCCCTAAGACTTTCCCTTTCCGGCTGATCACAAGCACATTGGAACCAAGTATCTCGCGCATCACCTGGCAGATGTCATTAAACACCACCTTGCTGGAATTGTTATTATGCAACAGTTTACCGATCTTCCTGGTCTTATCCAAAAGCTGTACACTACTCATGCCCGCTCCTCCGTTTGCCGCCGCCCGCCACGTAAGATCAAAGATTCTGCTGTCAGCTCCCACCCTGCCCATGTCTGCCTGTGCAGGGCATTTTGGTGTCTTTTGTTTTCCATGCAACCTTATCATATCACAAAAGAGATCAGATTACAACTGCATAAACGGCTATTTTACCTGGTTTTACCGGGCTTTGTTACTTTTCAGCATTGGCCTGTACGGCATATCCGCATTGTTCCTGTGCGCACACAAGCCTGTTCCCCTTGACCAGCAGGACAGAACCGCATCTGGGACATTTCTCCCCGGACGGCTTCTGCCAGACCATGAAATCACACTGGGGATTGTCTATGCAGCCATAATACTTCCTGCCTTTCTTCGTCTTCTTCAGCACGATATCCTTGCCACATTTAGGGCAGGCCACCCCGATCTTCTCAAAATAGGGTTTTGTGTTGCGGCACTCAGGGAATCCGGGACAGGCCAGGAACCTGCCGTGGGGTCCGTACTTGATCACCATCTGCCTCCCACACAGTTCACAGACCTCATCGCTGACCTCGTCTGCAATGGTCACTTCTGCCAGGTCCTGTTCTGCCTTCTTCACTGCTTCGTCCAGGTCTGGATAGAAATTGGACACAATGGTCTTCCACTTGACGCTGCCCTCTTCCACACCGTCCAGCAGTGCTTCCATATTGGCTGTGAAATTAACATCCACAATGCTGGGAAATGCCTCTTTCATCATATGGTTCACCACTTCCCCCAGTTCTGTGACATAGAGGTTCCTGTTCTCTTTTGCCACATAGCGCCTGGCCAGGATGGTAGTGATGGTGGGGGCATAGGTACTGGGACGCCCGATGCCAAGTTCCTCCAGTGCCCGCACCAGGGTAGCCTCTGTGTAATGGGCCGGCGGCTGGGTAAAATGCTGCTTCGGGTCGAAGGACTGGAAGGTGAGGACACTGTCCCTTCCAAGTTCCCCGGAGAGGGAATTTTCCTCCTCTTTGTCCTCCTCTGTGGAATAGACGCTCATGTACCCGTCAAACTTCCTGGAGGATGCCGACAAGGTGAAAATGCGGTCTGCCGCCTGGATTTTCACGGAGGTAGTGGCGTATTTTGCCGGACTCATACGACTGGCCACAAAACGCTTCCAGATCAGTTGGTAGAGCCTGAACAGATCTCTGGGTAGTTCCTCCTTGACCTGAAGCGGAATCCGGTTCAAATCCGTGGGACGGATGGCTTCATGGGCATCCTGGATCTTCTGCCCGCCTTTCTTCTCCCCGGTCTGGGAAGCCAGATACTCTTTCCCATAGTGGGAATCAATGAATGCGGCAGCTGCCGTCTCTGCCTCCTCGGACACGCGGGTGGAATCGGTTCTAAGATAGGTGATCAGCCCCACGGTGCCTTCCCCCTTGATGTCCACACCCTCGTAGAGCTGCTGGGCCAGGCGCATGGTCTTCTGGGTGGAGAAATTCAATGTCTTGCTGGCTTCCTGCTGCAGGGTGGAGGTAGTAAAAGGCAAGGGAGGATTCTTCTGCCGCTCTCCCTTCCTCACATCGGACACTCTGTAATCTGCCCCCTTTAGGGAAGCCATGATCTCCTCTGCCTGTGTCTGTCCGGTAATGTTCTCTTTCTCACCGGCTGTACCGTAATACCGGGCAGTAATGGGCTTTTTCTCTCCTTTTACCTGCAGGTTCACGTCCAGGGACCAGTATTCCTCCGGTACAAAGGCATTGATCTCATCCTCCCTGTCACAGATGATGCGCAGGGCCACAGACTGCACCCGCCCTGCGCTCAGTCCCCTCTTGATCTTCTCCCATAACAGGGGAGAGATCCGGTATCCCACCATGCGGTCCAGCACGCGCCGGGCCTGTTGGGCATCCACCAGGTTCATATTGATCTCCCTGGCATTCTTCAAGGATTCCTTCACCGCATTCTTTGTGATCTCATTAAAAGTGATGCGGTATACCTTCTTGTCTTCCAGCTTCAAGGCAAAGTACAGATGCCAGGAGATGGCTTCCCCCTCCCGGTCCGGGTCAGTTGCCAGATAAATCTTCTCTGCCTTTTTCACTTCCTTGCGCAGCGCTGCCAGCAGGTCTCCCTTCCCCCGGATGGTAATGTACTTCGGCTCATAATCGTGTTCCACATCAATGCCCAGGGAACTCTTGGGCAGGTCCCTGACATGTCCGTTGCTGGCTGCCACCTCATAATTGCTCCCCAGAAATTTCTTAATGGTTTTCACCTTTGCAGGTGACTCTACAATAACCAGATATTTTGCCATTTTCTACTCCCTTTTTGCATTTCTTCTATAATCAAGGTTTTTCTGTCAGATGAATCCTGTATGTGAAAATCTGTTTTCTGTCAGAAATGATTCTGTGAATATATATTCCTATTTTCCTTCCCAGATGTAATCGTGAACCACTATACACTAAAAAATGCGGGGATGCAAGGATTTTATATTTTTTTCACAACTGCTTTTATAAAACAAAAAAACCTTGAAAATCCTGTATCAGAATCTTCAAGGTTATTCCAACAGCTGATAGGGGAATCGAACCCCTGTTTCCGCCGTGAGAGGGCGGCGTCTTGACCGCTTGACCAATCAGCCATCTGCAAGTACCACATCTGCGGTACTTGCTAATAATAATACATCCGAAGGAAAAAAGCAAGTACTTTTTTTATTTTTTTTAATTTGGTGTTATTGTCAGCTAAAATCAAACAGGCTCAACTGGTTGGATTCCGGCAGGTCTCCCAACAGTTTCAAAGAATCCATCATATCCACCACTGTCTTGGATACACGGGTTCTCTCCCGGAAATCATCCTTGGACAGGAAAGGGCCGTCCTTGGCCGCCTCCACGATGGCATCTGCCGCCTTCTCCCCCAGTCCGTCAATACTGTTCAAGGAAGGCATAAGCTTGTCTCCCACGATCTGGAAGGAACGGGACTGCGCCCGGAAGATATCAATGGGTTCGAAGGAAAATCCCCTGGCATACATCTCCTGTACCACCCGCATATCCCCGTAGGCCAGTTCCTCCTTGTTGGACAGAGGCACTGCCCCTGCCTCCTTATTGGCAGCCGCATCCATCCGGCGTTTATACTCCTTCATCACATTCTCCAGGTGTGCCTTGCCCTGGCACATCAGTTCATAGGAAAAAGCCTTGGCCCGGATGCTGAAAAAGGCACCGTAATAGGCCAGGGGATAGTGTATCTTGCAGTAGGCAATGCGCCAGGCCATCATCACATAGGCTGCAGCATGGGCCTTGGGAAACATGTACTCTATCTTCTGGCAGGACTCCACATACCACTGGGGAACCTTATGGTCCAGCATGTCCTGCTTCCACTCCTGCCACTGGGCGCATTTCCCCTTGGCCACCATGCCCTTGCGCACCGCCTCCATAATCTTGAAGGATTTCTCCGACTCCACCCCCATCTGGATCAGGTAGGTCATAATATCGTCACGGGTACAGATGGCTGTGGAGATGGTGGCCACGCCGCTCATGATCAGGTCCTGGGCATTGCCCAGCCACACATTGGTGCCATGGGAGAGTCCGGAGATCCGCACCAGGTCAGAAAAGGCCTTGGGCTTGGCATCGATTACCATCTGCATGGCAAAATCCGTTCCGAACTCCGGGATCCCCAAGGCCCCAAGCTGTGTGCCGCCGATATCCCTGGGAGTAATCCCCAGGGCTTCCGTATTCTGGAACAGACTCATCACATCCGCCCCGTCTAAGGGAATGGTGGTGGGATCCACCCCCGTGAGATCCTGGAGCATACGGATCATGGTGGGATCATCGTGTCCCAGTATGTCAAGCTTCAGCAGGTTATGGTCAATGGAGTGGTAATCAAAATGGGTGGTAACCGTATCCGTGGTCATATCATTGGCCGGATGCTGCACCGGGGTGAAGGAGTTAATATCCTGGCCTATGGGCAGCACCACGATCCCTCCCGGATGCTGGCCGGTACTGCGCCTGACCCCGGTACAGCCCGAGGCGATCCTGTCTATCTCACTGCCACGCTTGTGGATACCCTTCTCCTCAAAGTACCGCTTCACATAGCCGAAAGCCGTCTTGTCTGCCAGGGTGGCAATGGTACCGGCCCGGAAGGTCTGTCCTGCACCGAAGATCACCTCTGTATATTTGTGGGCCTTGGACTGGTATTCCCCGGAGAAATTCAAGTCGATATCCGGCTCTTTGTCCCCCTTGAATCCCAGGAAGGTCTCGAAGGGAATGTCAAATCCCTCCTTGTGCAGGGATGCCCCGCATACCGGACAGGTCCGATCCGGCATGTCGATACCGGCCTTGCCGGCATAGGCCTTCACCTCATCACTGTCAAAGTCCACATAATGGCATTCACTGCAGTAATAATGGGGACTTAAGGGGTTGACCTCCGTGATCCCCGCCATGGTGGCCACAAAAGAACTTCCCACGCTCCCCCTGGAACCCACCAGGTAGCCGTCCTCCACCGACTTCCACACCAGCTTCTGGGCAATGATATACATCACTGCAAAGCCGTTTTTAATAATAGAATTCAGTTCCCTCTCCAGCCGGGCCTCTACAATCTGGGGCAGCTTTGGTCCATAGATCTCATGTGCCCGGTCATAGCAGATCTTCGTCAAGGTCTTGTCGCTGTCCGCAATGACAGGGGGACATTTGTCCGGCCTCACCGGGGCTATGGTCTCAATCATGTCCGCGATCAGGTTGGTATTCCTCACCACCACCTCATAGGCTTTCTCACTGCCCAGATAGGAAAATTCCTCCAGCATCTCCTCTGTGGTATGCAGGAAAAGGGGGGCTTGTTCATCTGCATCCTCGAATCCTTTTCCCGCCATGATGATCCTGCGGTAGACCTCGTCTGCCGGATCCAGGAAATGGACATCACAGGTAGCCACCACAGGCTTGTGGAACTGCTCTCCCAGCTTTACAATGCGCCTGTTCAGTTCCTGGATATCCTGGAAGGAATTCACACTGCGTATCTTCTCTGAGGCAATCATGAATTTATTGTTGCCCTGGGGCTGGATCTCCAGGTAGTCATAGAACTTCACCAGCCTGGCAATCTGCATGTCGCTCTGGCCATCCAGCAAGGCCCGGTACAACTCCCCTGCCTCACAGGCGCTTCCCAATATCAGTCCCTCCCTGTATTTCTCCACCAGGCTCTTGGGGATCCGGGGATGCCGGGAAAAATAAGTGAGATGGGACTCTGATACCAGTCTGTAAAGATTGATACGTCCCATGTCATTCTTGGCCAGGATGATAGCATGGTAAGAGGGCTGCTTCTTCACCAGTTCCACACTGGATGCCCCCAGGGCATTGAGCTGGCTTAGGGTAACAATCTCCCTCTCCTTCAGCATCTGGATGAATTTCACGAAGATCCAGGCTGTACATTCAGCATCGTCCACTGCCCGATGATGGTTCTCCAGGGATATTCCCAAAGTCTTCGCCACCGCATCCAGGGTATGTTTGGACTGGCCGGGCAGAAGCACCCTGGCGATTCCCACCGTGTCTACGTAGGTATACTCTGTGGGCAGTCCCAGTCTTCTGGCATTCTCCATGATAAAGCTCATATCAAAATTGGCATTGTGTGCCACCAGCACACACCCTTTGCAGAAATCCAGGAACTCCGGCAGTACTGTCTCAATCAGCGGTGCATCCACCACCAGGTCATCCCGGATTCCGGTAAGCTTCTCTATCTCAAAAGGAATGGGCACCTTGGGATTGACAAAGGTGGAAAAACGGTCCGTCACCTGGCCGGCACAGACTTTCACTGCACCGATCTCAATGATCCTGTTGTTCACTGGGGAAAAACCTGTGGTCTCTATATCGAACACCACAAAATCCTCCGCAAGGTGCTGCCCCTTCTCTCCTGTGACGATCTCCTTCAGGTCGTCCACCAGGTAGGCCTCCACCCCATAGAGAATCTTGAAGAAATCCTGCTTATCCGGATTCTCTTCCCCTGCCTCAGTGCGCTTTTTCTTCTCCTCCTTCCACAGATCCTCCCACACATGGTTGGCGTCCGTAAAACTCTGTACCACGCCATGGTCCGTGATGGCTATGGCCCTGTGTCCCCACTTATAAGCCCGCTTCACAATGTCCTTGGCCTCGGATACCCCGTCCATGTCACTCATCTTGGTGTGGCAGTGCAACTCCACCCTCTTATGGGGATAGGTATCCATCCTGTTGTCCGTAAAGTCCGTGATCTTCCGGATACCCGTGAGGGAGCCGATGGTCAGTTCATGGTCAAATTTATCATGCATGGTTAGCCCTTTCACCTTTAGGAAAGTCCCCGGTTTCAAGTCCCCCATCAGTTCCTTGGCCTGGTCATTCCTCACGAAGAGCTTTACCGTCATGGTATCTGTAAAGTCCGTGATATCGAACATTACAATGGTCTTCTCATTGCGGATCTCCCGGCTGTCCAGCTTCAGCACCTTCCCCCGGATGGTCACTTCCCCGATCTCACCAATGATATCCTCTATGGCCATGGCTTCATCCTGGAAGTCACGCCCATAGACCACATCCGGATCATCTGACTGTTTCAAGGGCCGGTTCATGCCCAGGCCGCCCCGGCGGAATTCCCCTTTGCGGAAATCTCCCCGGAACCTGTCGCCCTGTCCCCGGAAGCTGTCCGTGGAGCCAGGAACTCCCCCGGCAATCCGATCCGGCGTACTGCCCCCTGCCATTTTCACTGGTTCCTTTCCACTGCCTGGTCCGGCCTCAGACCCCTTGGCACCATTGACACCCTCCCCCAGTCTGGCACCAGTTCTTTTGCCTTCTGTATCCGTTTCCTGTCTGCTTCCCCGGTTCCCAGAAAAAGCCCCTGCCTGGCCTCCCAGATGCCGGACATCCTTACCCTGGTGATCCCAGTCCTGATATCCCTGGCCAGTGGCATCCGGGGCACCAGCCTTGTCTGTGCTATCTCCCCGGGATGTGTTTTCTCCCTGGGATGTGCTATCTCCCTGGGATGTGCTATCTCCCTGGGATGCTGCCCCCTTTACCCTCCTGTAGATTTCATTTACCTTCAACCGGATCTTCTGTTCTTCCTCCCGGGCATATTTTCCCGTCTGTGCTTCCCTGTACTCCATCAGGATCCCTGTCTGGAGGCCGCAGCGTTCCACAAGGATCTTCTCCAACACTCTTAACAGTTCCTGTTCCTTGCTTCTGTTGGGAACCGTGTCTTCAATGGTAAGACATATCCTGTCCGGCTCCGGATAGGTAATCTGGGCCGTCCGGAAGGCATTGTATACAATATGGCTATACTGCTGCAGTTCTGCCAGGATGCTGTCCCGGTATAACTCCATCAGGTTCTGGGGTGTATACTGGGCAGACAGTTCAAATCGTTCATGTATCCTGATGGACATGGCATTTCCCGGAAATAACTGTCTGCAGATCTCTGACTCTGCTGCCCAGATATCCTCCTTCCCGATCAGTCTTGTGCTGTGCAGATACACATGCAAAGTATCCCTGGCCTTGGTGGCAGACACCCTTTCCACATCTGTCTGTCCCAGCCGGTCCCGCAGCGGATTCTCCATTTTTAATGTAGGAAATACTTCAAAAAACGGTTTTGTCATAGTGCTACCCAGTTGTCCAATTCCTCTTTTAATGCTGCCAGAAGTTCCCCTTCCGGCACCTTGCGGACAATTTCCCCCTTCTTAAACAACAGTCCTTCCCCCTGGCCCCCGGCTACTCCCAGATCTGCTTCCCTGGCCTCCCCAGGGCCATTCACCGCACATCCCATCACAGCCACCTTGATGTCCAGAGGATAGTCCGCTGCCAGTTCCTCTACTTTTGATGCCAGGCCGATCAAGTCAATCCTGGTCCGGCCGCAGGTGGGACAGGATACCACCTCGATCCCCCCCTGACGCAGCCCCAGAGTGCGCAGGATCAGTCTGGCTGTCCGGACTTCCTCCACCGGGTCCCCAGTCAGGGAGACCCGGACCGTATCCCCGATTCCTTCGTGCAAAATGATCCCCAGTCCCAGGGCAGACTTGATATTGCCACTCCACAGGGTGCCGGACTCTGTGATCCCCACATGAAGAGGGTACATGGTCTGGGCTGCCAGCAGCTTATGGGCCTCCACACACATGAGCACATCCGAAGACTTGATACTGATCACCAGATTGTCATACCCGGACTCCTCTATCATATGTACCTTGTCCAGGGCACTCTCCACAATACCCTGGGCAGTGACACCGCCATATTTCTCCACCAGTTCCTTCTCCAGGGAACCGCTGTTAACGCCCACACGGATAGGGATCCCCCGCTCCCTGGCCACATCCACCACTGCCTTTACCTTATCCGGGCCGCCTATATTGCCAGGATTGATGCGGATCTTATCTGCACCATTCTCCATGGCGGCAATGGCAAGTTTGTAATCAAAATGAATGTCTGCTACCAGGGGAATATGGATCCGGGCCTTGATCTTCGAAAAGGCCCGGGCTGCTTCCTGGGTAGGCACCGTGGCACGGATAATCTCACAGCCCGCCTGTTCCAAGGCCAGGATCTGGGCAACTGTTGCCTCCACGTCCTCCGTCCGGGTGTTTGTCATGGACTGGATCAGAATGGGGGCACCCCCTCCTATGGTCCTGTTGCCGATCTGAATGGATTTCGTATTCTGTCTATGCATGGAATTCTCCCTTCCCCCAAATGCCTTTCGGATGACTCGTTACGGTTCCCTCCATTCACAGCAACTGTGCACTGCATGGCAGCCTCGGTTTCTTCACGCAACCCCCCATGAAAACTCTTCGCGGTGGCACAAGTGAACCATAACAATGACTCCTCCGGGCAAATCAATTCTTCCCACAGGCAATGCGCCAAACAGGTGAAATGGACTTCAGGATCAGATCTCATGCCTGTACACTATAGTGGGCTATGCCCTGTGGCGGGTTATTGAAATGTTAGTATCACTGCCATCTTACCACAAGCACACATGCAATTCCACTACATTTTCTTAAGTCTGCCACCATCTTTCCCCGGGTATACCTTCAATCCCGCTTCCGGCAGAAATACCCCGGGCTAACCTGTTCTGCCAGGTTTTCCATACAAAGCCGCATCAGCAGGGCGGGAATGTGTTTCCCAGCCCATCCTTCCGGATCCTGTCTGGTTAGTTCTGCCTTGATCTGGACTGATGACCTGGGACAAAGATCCAATACCTGGTAAACTGCCTCCAGTTGTGGCGGCAGATTCTTAACCGGGGCAGGTGTCCCGAGTTTCCACTCTTCCTGCTCTTTCTCTTCCTGCTCTTTCCCTGCCTCCCATTTCTGCTCTTCTTCCTGCCGCGTGTCTCCCTCTTTTCCTTGTTCCATGCCCTGCTGCGCTTTCCCCTTGTGGATCTGGTGGGCCAGGACAGACTGTTCCCCATTCCTGTGCTGTCCCACCAGTTCTTCCAGTTCCATGAGAAATTCTTCCGGTGTCATCAACAGACCAGCCCCCTGTCTGATCAGCCTGTTACAGCCATCACTAAGCCGGTCTGTGATCCGTCCTGGAACTGCATAGACCTCCCTTCCCTGTTCCAGGGCAGTGTCCACCGTAATCAAGGTACCGCTCCTCTCCCTGGCCTCCACCACCACAACCACATCTGCCAGGCCGCTGACAATGCGGTTCCTGGGCGGGAAGTTCTGCGGACGGGCCGGGGTTCCCATGGGGTATTCTGAAATCACCGCACCCCGTTCCACCAGTTTTCCATAGAGAACCTTGTGTCCTGCCGGATAGCATACGTCCACACCACTGCCCAGCACACCCCAGGAACATCCTCCTGCCGTCAAGGCTGCTATCTGACTGATACCGTCTATCCCCCTTGCCATGCCGCTGACTACGGTGATTCCCCGGCTGCCCAGCAACGCCCCAAGCCGCTCTGCCACGTAAGCCCCATACTGGGAACAGTCCCTGGCACCGATCACCGCTACCGTGGGCTGCTCCGTTCCTTCCAGGCTTCCCCGGACAAAAAGTCCGTAAGGTGCATCGGGAATGCCGGCCAGCCGCTTGGGATATGCCTCTTCTCCCCTTGTAACCAGGGATATCCCCTGCTCCTCCATCTCCCTATATGCTCTCTGTGGCTTCCACGCCGCCGTGAATGTTTTCAGTTCCCCCACCTGCCTGGAAGACAATACTTCCCCCCATTTTTCCCAGGAGGCAGAATATGCCCCATAGGCCCCGCCGCAATGCTCTGCCAGCCTGCACCTGCCCTTATTCCCCATGCCCGGAAAGCTACAGAGCCACAATTCATATATTTTCTCCTGCTGCCTGTACCCATCAGACTGTCTCACATCTCCCATGCCTCCTCGCCCTTTGGCCATCCGCCAAGTGTCTGTATCATAGGGATGCCCCCATCTTCTCTTACAGAATGGCCCAATCCCTTATCCCAGATCTGCTTTTCCAAAAACACATTTTCCCATAATCTTTCCATAGCCTTCCTATCCCTTGACTCATGGCTGCCAATATTCCTGTGTGGGTCTGTAATAGGAAGCTTCCAGCAGATGCTCTACCTGGATCTCTTCTGCATCCTCCAGATCCGCAATGGTCCTGGCTACCTTCAAGATACGGTGGAAGGCCCGGACACTGAGATGCAAGGTCTGATACAACTGTCCCATACAGGCCTCTTCTTCTGTGCCCAGAGGACAATATCTGTCTATCTGCCCGGATTCGATATCCCCGTTAAAACGGCATCCTGTTCCCGCAAAGCGTATCTCCTGCCGCATCCTTGCCTTCTGCACCCGTTTTCTGATCCCATGACTGTCCTCTGCCCCACACCTTCTTTGCAAGCTGTCCAGTTCCACAGGCTGTAATTCCACACACAGGTCGATGCGGTCCAGGATTGGGCCGGACACCTTTCCCATATATTGCTTTACCTGCGCGGTGGTACACCGGCACCGGTTTCGATCCGGATAATAGCCACAGGGACAAGGGTTCATGGCACACACCAGCATGAAATCACTGGGATACGTGACATTTCCTCCTATTCTTGCAATATGCACCTGGTGCTCCTCCAATGGCTGTCGAAGACTGTCCAGGGCTTCTCTCTTGAATTCCGGCAATTCATCCAAAAACAGCACTCCCCTGTGGGCCAAAGAAACCACCCCGGGCCTGGGGACATGGCTGCCGCCCACCAGGGCTGTCTGGGTAATCGTATGATGCGGACTGCAAAAAGGCCTCCTGGTCACCAGCATCTTCTCTTCTTCCATAAGCCCTGCCACACTGGCAATGGATGTGACTTCCTGGCTCTCCGACAGGGTAAGGGCAGGCATAATCCCAGGAATTCTTCTGGCAATCATGGATTTCCCCGCACCGGGAGGCCCCACCAGCAGAAGGTTGTGGAATCCTGCTGCCGCGATCTCTGCCGCCCGCCTGGCTGTCTCCTGCCCGGCCACCTCCCCAAAATCCGGTTCCCCCGCGCCTAAGTCCCCTAACCAGGAATCCCCTGCTGCCATATCCTGCCTGGGCAGAATTTTCTCCTGTTCCTCCAGGGAAGATGCCTGCAGGAAAGCCAGAAGCTGCCCCACATCTGCCACTCCCCGGACCGTGATGCCGGACACCGCGGATCCCTCCCTGGCATTCTCTGCCGGGACAATGCACTCCTTCACTCCCCTGGCCGCCGCCTCCCGGACAATAGGCAACACCCCCCTTACCCGCTTTACTTCGCCATTCAGCCCCAGTTCCCCCAGAAAAAGCCTGTCTGCCCCTGCCCCTTCCGGAATGTAGGCAAGCCCTTCCAGCACCCCTACTGCAATGGGCAGGTCAAAAGCCGTCCCTTCCTTGCGTCTGTCTGCCGGGGCCAGGTTCACTGTGATATGTTTTGGAGGTAGTTCCAATCCTGCATTCTTCAAGGCCACGCAGACCCGTTCCCTGGATTCCCGCACCTCGCTGCCCAGGGAACCCACCATGGAAAAGGCAGGCAGGCCCTGGGCGATGTCCACCTCCACCAGGACAAGGTAGGCCGTGATTCCCTGTAAGGCGCCAGAATAGATTGCACTATACATAAACATCCTCCTTCGCGCAATATTTGTTTCCACAGGCAATGAGCCAGACCATCGCTACAGATAGCGGGGTATGTGTTCCCCGCTTTGATCCGTCCCAAACAAGCGCCACTGACGCTACGGACCATTGCCCACGGGAATTAGGCCCACACGGATTCGTACACCTTCCCGTCAGAACCATTCTGTCAGAAAATGGGCCGAAGTCATAACACATAGACCCTGGAATACAGTCTACAGACAAAGTCAGAAAGCAAATCCTGCGATAAATCCAGAAACTGGAATACAAGATAGAACAATATGGCAAGATAAAAAGGATATATCAGAGGTTTGTTGTTCCCTCATTATATATCCTTTTTTTCCAGATTACAAATAAAATTTCTATTATATGAAAATGAAAAAAGTATCAAATCGTACTTTCCCGTCTACCCCTGCTCGAACTTCTCCCTTAATTTCCCCAGTGCCTTCTTCTCGATCCGGCTCACATAGCTTCTGGATATCCCCAGCATGGATCCGATCTCGCTCTGGGTGGCTTCCTTCTTCCCCCGCAGCCCGTAGCGCATCACCAGGATCTCCCTCTCCCTGTCCGTCAGGCTTTCCTCCATCAGCACAAAAAGCTTCCTGATATTTCCCGACAGTTCCATGTTCTCTATGATATCCGGCTGCTGCTGTTCGATCACATCCACCAGGTGGATCTCATTTCCCTCTTTGTCCTGACCGATGGGTTCAAACAGGGACACTTCCCTGGAAATCTTCTTCTTTCCCCTAAGCAGCATCAGCAGTTCGTTGTCAATACACCTGCAGGCATAGGTAGCCAGCCTGCCTTTTCTGTCATCAAAGGTATCAATGGCCTTGATCAGACCGATACAGCCAATGGATATAAGGTCTTCCATGTCCTCATCCGAATTCTGGTATTTCTTGGCGATATGTGCCACCAGCCGCAGATTTCTCTCTATCAGAATCCCCTTGGCCCCCCTGGCCTCTGCCGGGGTTCCCTCCCGAAGCAGACGAATATATTCGGCTTCCTCTCCCTGGGTCAGTGGTTTTTGAAAAGTCTTCAAAGCGTACCCCCGCGGATAAACTCTTCTTCATAGTTTATGTTCCGGTCTTATCCGCGGTGCCTGTCACGTCAATAAAAACTGTGCCGACACATAATTACTTAGGTCCAGCCCCCTTTCCGTCAAGGCAAGCCACTCCCCTGCACACCCTCCGGGAAAAAAGCGCCTAAGAAGCCCATCCTGCACATTCCTGCGGATCACTTCCCCATAGACTGCCTCTGCCCGGCATCCGAAGAATCGTTCAAATGCCCCAAGTTCCACCCCCTCCGTCATGCGCAGGCCCAGGAAGAAGAATTCCTCCATCTGCTCCTGCCTGGTGAGCATATGGTGCTCCTCGCGGCATCCCAGGGGATCCCTCAGATAGGCGCCCAGGGTATGGCCGTTCCGGCACCGGATGTTCTCCACCAGGGAAGCTGCAGACAGGCCCAGGCCCAGGTAATTTTTCCTCTGCCAGTAACCCAGGTTATGCCTGCAGGCATAACCTTCCCTGGCATAATTGGAGACCTCGTACCGATGGTACCCTGCCGTTTGGAGAAGTTGTTTCGTCTCCTGGTACATGGATCTGTCCGTGTCCTCATCCACAGCCTGGACCAGTCCCTGGTCCACCATTTTTAGGAGAGGCGTCCCCTCTTCCAGGATAAGGCTGTAGGCAGAGATATGTTCCGGTTCCAGAGCCAGTACCTTCCTAAGGGTAGATAGATAACCCTCCAGGGACTGCCCTGGCAGGGCAGCCATCACATCCACATTGAGATTATGGAATCCGGCTGCCCTGGCGGCCTCGTAGGTGTCCAGGAAATCCTCATAGGTGTGGATCCGTCCCAGGAAGGCCAGTTCCCCATTGTCTGCCGACTGCAGTCCTATGCTGAGCCTGTTGATCCCCGCCTGTCTGTAGGCGGCAAGCTTCTCCCTGTCCACAGTGCCTGGATTCATCTCCAGGGTGACCTCCGCCTCTTCTGCAAGCCGGTAATGTTCCCGCACCCCATCCAGCAGCCGGACTATCTGTCTGCCCTCAAGCAGGGAAGGGGTACCGCCTCCGATAAAAACGGAGGATACCGTATACTGCCGGTATGCCTCCGCACGCATCTTTGTCTCTGTGAGCAACGCTTCCAGGTACCTGGCCCTGGTATCTTCATCTGCCGGGGCAGAGGGAAAGTCGCAGTAGATACATTTCCTTATGCAAAAAGGGATATGAAAATACAATTCCAGTTCGCCAGTTTCGTTCATCTGATTTCCCCTGTCATGCCTCATCTGTCATCCAGCTTCAGTACACTCATAAACGCCTTCTGGGGAATCTCCACATTGCCCACCTGGCGCATGCGCTTCTTCCCTTCTTTCTGTTTCTCCAGCAGCTTCTTCTTGCGGGTGATGTCGCCACCGTAACATTTTGCCAGCACATCCTTGCGCATGGCCTTCACGGTTTCCCGGGCTATAATCTTGCCACCCACAGCCGCCTGGATGGGGATCTCGAACAGATGTCTGGGAATCTCATCCTTGAGTTTCTCACACATCTTCCTGCCCCGCTCATAGGCAGTATCCGCATGGACAATAAAGGAAAGGGCATCCACCTCCTCCCGGTTGATCAGGATGTCCAGCTTCACCAGTTTCGATACCTCATATCCCTTGATGTCATAGTCAAAGGAGGCATATCCCCTGGAACGGGACTTCAAGGCATCGAAAAAGTCGTAGATGATCTCATTCAAAGGCAGTTCATATTTTAAGAGTGCCCTGGTTCCTTCCATGTATTCCATCCCCAGGTAACGTCCCCTTCTCTCCTGGCACAGTTCCATGATGGAGCCGATGAATTCATTTGTCACCATGATCTCCGCACTGACAATAGGCTCCTCCATATGCTCGATCTCCGAGGGATCCGGCAGGTTGGAGGGATTGGTCAGTTCCACCACCTCGCCGTTTTGCTTGTACACCTTGTACACCACACCGGGTGCCGTAGTCACCAGATCCAGGTTATATTCCCGCTCCAGGCGCTCCTCGATGATCTCCAGATGCAGCAATCCCAGGAAGCCACAGCGGAAGCCAAAGCCAAGGGCTATGGAAGTCTCCGGCTCATACTGCAGGGAAGCATCATTTAGCTGAAGTTTTTCCAGGGCATCCCTGAGATCCGGGTACCTGGCACCGTCTGCCGGATACATGCCGCAGTAGACCATGGACTGCACTTTCTTATATCCCGGCAGGGCCTGGGCACAGGGCCGGTCTGCATCCGTCACCGTATCCCCCACTGCGGTATCCTTCACATTTTTGATAGAGGCAGTGATATAACCCACCATCCCGGCAGACAGTTCCTCACAGGGGATAAACTGCCCTGCCCCGAAATATCCCACTTCCACCACTTCTTCCGTGGAGCCTGTGGCCATCATATGGATCCGGGTTCCCTTCCTCACACTTCCTTCCATGATGCGGCAGAAAATGATGACCCCCTTGTAGGAATCATACACACAATCGAAGATCAACGCCTGCAGGGGTGCCCCCGGATCCCCGCCGGGTGCCGGAATCTTCGTCACAATCTGTTCCAGTACCTCTTCTATGCCAATGCCGTTTTTAGCAGAGATCAAGGGGGCGTCCTGGGCCTCGATGCCAATCACGTCCTCAATCTCCTCAATCACATGCTCGGGCTGGGCACTGGGCAGGTCGATCTTGTTGATCACCGGGAACACGTCCAGGTTATGGTCCAGGGCCAGGTACACATTGGCCAGGGTCTGGGCCTCAATGCCCTGGGCGGCGTCCACCACCAGGATGGCACCGTCACAGGCAGCCAGGGAACGGCTTACCTCATAGTTAAAGTCTACATGGCCCGGGGTGTCAATCAAGTTGAAGATATATTCCTCCCCGTTGCGGGCCTTGTACACAGTGCGGACAGCCTGGGCCTTGATGGTGATGCCCCTCTCCCTCTCCAGATCCATATTGTCCAGCACCTGGGCCTGCATCTCCCTGCTGGTGAGCAGACCTGTGTGCTCAATGATACGGTCTGCCAGGGTAGATTTGCCGTGATCTATATGTGCAACAATGCAAAAATTGCGGATTTTACTCTGATCCAGGGTTGCCATTTGTTCTTCCTCACTTCCAGACATGCTGCCTTTGGCAGTTCAAACAATCCGTTGCCACAACTCCACAGGTCCCTGATACCCGATTGCAGGAATCTCCTGGCCAGCCAGTACCTTGTACCCGGTTGCCCTCCATCTTCCCTGCCGGCCTTTCACGCGGCACCAGGCTACCTCCCCTGTGGACAGTATGATTGTAGCAGAAATCTTCCCTATTGTCCAGATAATACCAGATCCAGTATGTGGGCAAGGGGATCGCAGGCGTTCATGGCCTCCTCCACAGTATTGTTCTGGGCACCCAGTTCAATGAGCAGGTACCTGGGCGCAAGATGCATGTTGTAGCGGTATCCTTTTAAATAGATCTTCCGGGTCAGCCCCGGATAGTATTCCATTGCCTTCTTCTCCATCTGGAAAGAAAAGGCCAGATTATCTGAAAGGTTCTCATTGTACAGGTAGGAGATATTCCCCGTCTTCCTGGTACGGCTCAGACCATTGAAGAACATGAACCGGGCAGTGGGCCTGCCGTCTAAGTCCACCACCAGCCTGGTGCCCTCCGGCATGGCATCCCTATGTAAGTCGATCACCACTTCTATGGAAGGATTCTCCTCCAGGATCCTCTCAATCTCCGGCAGGGATCTGGCATAGGCATCATTCCTGGAACCCACATCGTACTCTCCCGTGTGGTGCATTACCTGGTAACCGTAGGTGTCCGTGAGGATCCTTGTAAGCCGTTCTCCCACCCCCACAATGGAAGAATTGCGGTCCCCGGGCACGGAGTCTGCAAAGGCCTCCTGGGAGTGGGTATGGTAGATAAGGATCTGGGGTCCTGCTGTATCATCCTTGACAAGGGTCATATCCCTGGCAAGCAGTTTCTCCACATTTAGCTGGTCACTTCCTGCCATGGTGTTGGAATCCACCGTGTAGAAGGTTTTTACCAGCGTCTCATAATCCCTAAGGGATTCCAGGTCCACCTGCCGCACCTGGCTGTGGGGGATAAAAAGGCTCCCATTTCCCTGCCACATCTGCATGGCTGCCTCATTCTCCGTGCGCAGCAGATCTGCCAGGGAATGGTCTGTCCCGGATACCCCTGCTTCCCCGTTTTCCCCGGTTCCATCTCCCAGGCCATCTGCCATGCCACTTCCTGCGCCATCTGCCTGGGCATTGCTCCCATGGCTGTCAGTCTGGGCATTCCCTTCCTCCCCCCACACAAGAATCCCCAGGGTAGTTTCTTCCCCTTCCCTGGCCTCCTCCAGCAGAATCGTCCTGGCTTCCTCCCGGACTTCCCCGGACAGATAACCGTAGAAGGGTAACAGGCTCTCCACCTGTTGCTGTAGGATCCAGTATGTCTCATGGCTGCCTTCCCGGACATAAGAGAAGCAGGGGACAAAAGTATCATATAAGGCATCCGCGGCTTCCCCTGCCAGTTCCACAAGCATTGCCATCCCAAGGGTATCCCTGGCACCTGCGCCCTTCCCGTCCTGCCCGCTGCATCCTGCAACTGCTGCCAGTATTCCCAGGAACAGGACCGCCGGGATGACAGCTTTCTTCGCCAGTCTGCCTGCTGTGTTCACAATCTCTACGGAAACACACTTCCCTTCCTGCTTATTGTCTGCCATAACTGTAACAATATATGCCTGTCTGTGCCATTCCATGCAGAATCTTCCCTGCGCCTCACCTTATGTCCTCCAGGTATACAGACTGGCCCGTCCCCGGCACATTAACATCTATCCTGGCAAGGTTATCTGCCTGCAAGGATACTCCCGCACATCTGCCCCGGCATCTTCATATCCCCGGTATACTGTCCGGGAAGAAACAACAGCACGAAAATTTTACAGACTGCTACAGCCCAGGGCCATATTGATGCCCTCAGACACCGTGAAGCTGATTCTCTTGATCACCGCATCTATGTCCTTTCCAGTCATATACATATTGTACAGTTCTGGGAAGCCAGGCTGCTGCCTGCTCATGTATTTCACCACATCCAGATCCTCCTCCCCTTCCAGAAGCTTCTCCAGGGCATCACACACAATGGTGGCGGCATCCACCACCGTGGGGATCCCGATGGCTACCACCGGCACCCCAAGGCTCTCTTTCGTCAAGGCATTCCTGTGGTTGCCAACCCCGGATCCCGGCTGGATTCCTGTGTTGGTGATCTGTATGGTACGGTTCAGCCGTCTGGTGCTGCGGGCAGCCAGGGCATCTATGACAATGATCACATCCGGGCTTGTCTCACCGACCACACCCTTTACGATCTCTGCCGTCTCCATGCCTGTCTTAGCCATAACACCTGGTTCCAGGGCACTGACCTGGTTCATCTTCTCACAGTTGTAGGCGGCTGCACCATACTCCCTAACGATGTGTCTGGTCACCTGGAGGTTGTCCACCGCCCTGGGGCCAAGGGCATCCGCAGTGACTTCCCTGTTGCCCAGCCCCACCACCAGGATGGACTGTTCCCCTTCCGATTCCGGCAGCAGTTCCTTCAGTTCCCCCGCCAGGCATGCAGATATCTCCCTGTGGTAATCCTCATCCGGTTCCACCAGGGCGGGTGCCTCCATGGTCACATAGATTCCCATGGGTTTTCCCATGATCTTCGCGGCATTCCTGGTGTCGATCATCACCTTCGTGACCCTGACATCCTCTTCCTTGTGGTAGGATTCTTCCACCCGGACGCCCCGCAGTTCACTTTCCGCTTCACTGATGCTCTCCCTGGCTTCCAGTGCCAGGTCTGTTCTCGCCTGAAAATTTCCCATATCCCTCACATTCCTCGCTGTGCGCGCTTACCGTGCCCGGCCCATGACATCTATCTCTGACGCATAAGGCGCGTATAAACACCTCTCGGCGGCACCAGGTAAACAGTAAACTTTTTTCATATTTTTTGCAAAAAATCCCGGATTATGTATTGACAAAATTTCAAATATTTACTAAACTACAGAAGTGTGTTTGCATTAGCTCTCCGTGTCTGGCTAAGGCGAAACAACTAAACAGAAAACAATTGATCAGATTGTATAAAATTGGAGGTGTACGACTTGGCTAACATTAAATCTGCGAAGAAGAGAATTCTGGTAAGCCGCACCAGGGCCGAACGGAATAAGTCCATAAGGTCCGGTGTCAAGACTGCGATCAAGAAGGTATATGCCGCGATCGAGTCTGGCGACAAGGCTGCTGCAACCACCCAGCTTAAGGCTGCAACCAAGACCATCGAGATGGCTGCCAGCAAGGGCATTTACCACAAGAATAACGCAGCCCGCAAGGTTTCCAGCATCAGCAAGGCTGTAAATAAGATGGCTTAAGTTATCCGATTTCCATATCATATAAGGATTATACAAAGAAGACCTCCTGCACCGTCACACAGGAAGTCTTCTTTTGTTATGTATGTTGTTATGCAGAAAGCCCCAGGAGAGACAGGAGGCGTCCCCTGTTCCGTGCAGGTGTGTTCAGTGCCGGCGGCTCCCACCCCCATGGCTGGCCCCGCTGCTACTGCGATGGTGTCCGCCACCCCCGCCGCTTCTTCCACTGCTGCTACTGCCACTGCTGGATGTCTCAATATGACGCTTGGTTAGGGACTTGCGGACAAAATTGTCTGACTTGTGCTTCAGTTCTGGTTTTCCCCCTTCCACATAGGTGTTCACCCTGGTGGTATCCTCTGCCAACCGGGGACTCATGTGGCTGGCCGCATAGACCAAGGTTGCCACCAGTGTGCTCACCAGGCACAACAGGATGGAACCAGGGGACATCATGCTGTGTCCCATCTTCCCACATACACCGTCCACATAGGCTTTGTAGGCCTTTAAGGGGTCTGTGTCATAGTACCTGTCAACCCCGTCCAGCACATCATTCACATCCTCCACATCAAAAGCATATTCCACCTTCCCGCTGGTGCTTAAGTGCTCTCCTCTCTGCCCCTCATAACGGTTATCCAGCAGAAGGGCACCATCCCCCTCGAATCCCTTGTTATAGCCATACCGGTGTTCGTCCCAGAAGTCATCTGCCAGATCCTGCATGTTCTGCTCCCAGTACGGGGAACGGTAACCGTATTCCTCCTGTGCTTCCCGGCCTTCCACCGGCTGCCGCATAGTCACCAGCACAATATCAATCTTGTAACGCTTCTCCTTCCGGGCAATATACGCCCGAAGTTCTTCCTCCTGCTCCACAGTGAGCATATCCCCATAATCATAGACCCGCTCTGCAGGGGCCTCCCTGTTGGCACGGGGTACCCTGTCCAGGGCAGTGCGATAGAGCCACAGCCCCATATTCACCAGAACCAGGATCCCAATGACCACGAACCAGACACGGAAGTATTTCAGATACTGCCGTCTGGCTTCCTTCTTCAGATCTTCTCCCATTTCATCCCCTCCTGCCTCGCCTATGCCAAGGCAACCAGATCCCTTACAGCCAGCATGTCAGAAGCAGCAACAGCAGCAGCGTGGCCATCACACAGCCCCCGAAAGTTCCCGCATAGGCCCACACCCTGCCCTTAGACAGGGGGGCTGTCCCTACGATCTTCCCGGTCTGCCCATTCACATAGAAAGGGTACTCCTGGCCTTTGTATGTATACAGATAGTGCCAGATGGGCAGCAGGCAGAAATTCGCCTCCCTGCGGTTCACGCGGATATCCTGTTGCAGGGTACGCACGGTTCCATACCCTCCGTAACTCTCCCGGAGCATCCTTTCCGCATCCTGTCGCATCCGTCCCCTGGCCCGCTCTTCCACTTCCCCTGCGTCCATATTATATTTCTCCCCGTAGAACCCGGACATATACTCCGGAGCGAATTCCACAAGCTGTCCATAGTCAAAGGGGGCCATCAGGTCCATCACCCGATCCGGCATCTGGATGGAAGCGTCCACCGGAATCTTCTGGAAGGCAATCTCCAGAACCCTGTGGATATGGTAGACGGATGTCTCCGTATACTCCGTATTGCCGCTCCGCCAGACCTTGACCTTAGTGCCCTCCCCCTGGAATTCGCACTGGGTATCATAGTCGAAGAACCAGTAGGGCACATAGATCCCCTGCATACTGTCCAGGCGCACCTCTGACAGGAAATCAATGGGAGCGAACAGGCACTTCTTGAATTTCTCCCGGATGGATTTCTTACAGGTCTCTTTTCCCATCTGGAAAGGAATGATCCGCTTTGGCTGATACCTGCCCTCCACTCGCTCGTTGAAGATCAGATGACAGTCACAGTAGGGACATTGTGTGGCAGAAGTATGTGCTTCTACTGGTACCTCCCCGCCACAGTTGGGGCATATGGTCAAGGCACCCAGACTGCCCTCCTGCCGCTCTTCACTGCCTTTTGCTTCGCAGTAGGGGCAATACATGGCGTGTAATTCCGGACTGTATACCACATTCCCCCCACAGTTTTTACATTTGAATATCATATTTATACCCCCGTGTCCATGTCACCGGCACTTACTCCTCTTCATTGCCCTGTGGTATCTGCCTCTTCTCATTTCATCCTACAGTTCTCCCAGGTTATATAAATATGCGCTACCGCAAACAAAATACCACAGACAAGCAGCGGAATATACCGCAAGACCAGCCCATCCAGCAAAAAAAGCAGGGAAGGAATCACAGCCAGGGCCATCTGCACCCCCACTGCCTTCATCACCTTTGTTTTACCGGCTATGAATACCGCCGTTGGCCCCTGGGACTTAGAGATCCAGGTTCCCGTCCACACCCCGGTATGGGTCATCCAGAAATAGATACCCCATGCAGTCCAGTAGGCCACCAGCAGGATCCCATTTCCGAAAAGGTAAAGGAGAAGGGAGATCACAGAAGGAAAGCCAAATCCATCCCTCCAGATGCAAAATACCAGGAATATCATAGAGCCATACCGCCCGATCTGTTCGCAAAGGTTCAAGCACCTGTTCCGGCTCTGGCTTCCTGCCCCTTTTCGCCTCCATGCAAAAACCAGATTGGGAATCAGCAGCAAGACAACTGTAACCAGTCCGAATACATTGATCCAGTTCCAGGAAAAACCTAGTTCCCCTGCCAGGAATACCGCTGTAGGGCCATCTGCACTGCCCAGGACAGGCATCCAGCCACATACCACACCAGGATTCATTTGACTATCTCCTCTATCAGATTCCAGATCCACACAACATCCACAGCACACCCTTCTCCCGCGGGATTACTCCCAGCACCAGTTCCTGTATGCCGGGGCAGACTGCCCGCAGACGCATCGCTTTCTGCCCGTATTGCCGTTTGAAATATAGCGGCTCTATTTCAGTTTTACACCTATCCTTGCAAATGTCAAGTGGACAGAATAAAAAAGGGATACCAAAGGATTTATTTCCTTGGATACCCCTATTTTACTGTACTCTCTAACTATCCGTTTTTATAAAAATCTGATTACTTATAATTGACGATCTTCCCGAAATCAGCCTTCAGGGAAGCGCCGCCTACCAGGCCGCCATCAATATCCGGCTGGGCAAACAATTCCGCAGCATTTCCTGCGTTCACGGAACCACCGTACTGGATGCGTACCGCCGCCGCAGTGGCGCCATCATACATTTCAGCGATACAATCCCTGATTCCCTTGCATACCTCCTGGGCCTGCTGGGTGGTCGCGGTCTTGCCGGTGCCAATGGCCCAGATAGGCTCATAGGCAATGACCATCTCCTTCACCTGGTCCGCAGTCACATCCACCAGGTCGGATTTGATCTGCAGCCGGATCCAGTCCATGGTCACGCCCAGCTCCCGCTGCTCCAAAGTCTCTCCGCAGCAAAGGATCGGGGTCAGTCCTGCTTCAATTGCCTTCTTCACCTTCTTGTTCAGCAGTGCATCGTCTTCCTTGAAATAATCCCTTCTCTCAGAATGCCCGATAATGACATACTGCACACCCGCATCCTTCAGCATGGCTGCTGAGATTTCGCCCGTGTAAGCGCCCTTTTCCTCAAAATACATATTTTCAGCGCCAACTGCCACATTGGTTCCCTTGACTGCCTCCACAACGGGAACAATGTCAATGGCGGGAACGCAATACACCACATCTGCCTCATCTGTCTTTACAAGATCCTTCAAGTCCGCGCACAGCTTTACGGCTTCACTGGGAGTCATGTTCATCTTCCAGTTGCCAGCTATAATCTTTCTTCTTGCCATGATACAATCCTCTATTTTCTGTATGATTTTAATTATTTTTCCAACGCGTCATATTTCTCTCGAACTTTTCGGTATAAGCCCGTTTCAATTCCTCCGGCGTTATACCATAGCACAACATGACATCGCCGTAATACATGAGAACATCCGTCATCTCCTCCACAAAATCCTTCCGAAGCTCCCTGTCCTCCATGACTATATGAGCCCTGTTTTTCTTTATGATGTCAATGACTTCTCCAATCTCCCCGATCATCCAGAGCAGCTTGTTCTTCCCTGTCTCCGGATTGATCGGCTCCCACCTGTTTTTATAGTTTTCCTGCAGTTTCTTCTGCATTTCCAGCATTTCATTGACTGTAAAGTCTTCCATATCCTGTCTGCCCTTCTTGCTGCAATAGCGGAAGAATGCCGTCTCTCCTATTTGTCATCCGCAACGCCAGAAGAATGCCGTCTCTTAGGCATTCTCCCAGGCCTGACTTAGAAAATCTTAGCCTGCGTACTTTGCTGGCTTAGATTTTCTTCAGGCCTTACGCACGGCGTGGCAGTTTCCAGATTTCACTTACTTATCATCTGCTGCTGCCACGCCGGGAAGTACTTTGCCTTCCAGGAATTCCAGGGATGCGCCGCCGCCGGTGGAGATATGGCTCATCTTGTCACCAAATCCAAGCTGGTTCACAGCCGCTGCAGAATCACCGCCGCCGATGATGGTGGTGGCATCTGTCTCAGCCAGGGCCTTTGCCACTGCAATGGTACCTGCTGCCAGGGTGGGATTCTCGAACACGCCCATAGGCCCGTTCCACACCACGGTCTTGGCGCTCTTCACAGCGTCCGCATACATAGCCGCAGTCTTAGGGCCAATATCGCAACCCTCTCTGTCCGCAGGCATATTCTCCACATCATACACTTCTACCTCTACCGGGGCATCAATGGGATTGGGGAATCCGGTCACGGTCACGGAATCCACGGGAAGCAGCAGCTTCTTGCCCAGCTTCTCGGCCTTCTCCATCATCTCCTTGCAGTAGTCGATCTTCTCATTGTCCACCAGGGAATTACCGATCTCATAGCCCTTTGCCTTCAAGAAAGTATAGGCCATACCGCCACCGATGATCAAGGTATCGCATTTCTCCAGCAGGTTGGAGATCACGTTCAGTTTGTCGGCAACCTTGGCGCCACCCAGGATAGCCACGAAAGGTCTCACAGGATTCTCTACGGCGTTGCCCAGGAAGTTGATCTCCTTCTGCATCAGGTAGCCCACGGCATTCTCGCCGCCCTTGGCAGTGATGCACTTGGTAACACCCTCAACAGAGGCATGTGCCCTGTGGGAGGAGCCGAAGGCATCACATACATACAGGTCAGCCAGGTCAGCCAGTTCCTTGCTGAACGCTTCGCCGTTCTTGGTCTCTTCCTTGCCGCGGAAACGGGTATTCTGGAGCAACACCACGTCCCCTTCCTTCATGGCTTCCACTGCCTCGGTAGCGGCTTCGCCGGTCACATTGTAGTCATTCACGAACACCACATCCTTGCCCAGCTTCTCGGACAGCCTCTTGGCCACGGGGGCCAGGGATTCCTTCTCGTTGGGTCCTTCCTTCACCTTGCCCAGATGGGAGCAGAGAATCACCTTGCCACCGTCATCAATCAGCTTCTGAATAGTAGGCAGGGCCGCCACGATCCTGGTTTCATCGGTGATCTCACCGTTCTTGAGGGGCACATTGAAGTCACATCTCACCAGGACCCTCTTGCCCTTCGCGTTGATGTCATCTACAGATTTCTTGTTCAAACCCATTATTAGAAAACCTCCATTTTCATTATACTGCTAAAAGGGATCCGGTCCATAAGACCGGACCCCTAAGGTCGTCACTTCCGAAAGGAAGCAGCAACTGCACCCTTCCATGTGTAAAAGACTTGTTGTACGATCCGCGAAAACCCGGAAGTTTAGCCCAGCTCGCTGAAGTACTTGATGGTACGAACCATCTGAGAGGTATAGCTGTTCTCATTGTCATACCAGGACACCACCTGTACCAGGGAATTGCCGTCTTCCATCTTGGAAACCATGGTCTGGGTTGCATCGAAAATGGATCCGTAGGTGCTTCCGATCACATCGGAGGATACGATCTCATCCTCGTTGTAACCGAAGGACTCGGTAGCGGCAGCCTTCATGGCAGCATTGATGCCTTCCTTGGTCACCTCGCCCTTCACAACTGCTACCAGGATAGTGGTGGAGCCGGTGGGGGTAGGTACACGCTGTGCGGAGCCGATCAGTTTGCCGTTCAGTTCGGGAATAACCAGGCCGATAGCCTTGGCAGCACCGGTGGAGTTGGGAACAATATTGCAGGCACCTGCACGGCTTCTTCTCAGATCTCCTTTCCTCTGAGGTCCGTCCAGAATCATCTGGTCGCCGGTGTAAGCATGGACAGTGGTCATGATACCGCTCTGGATGGCAGCGAAATCATTCAAGGCCTTCGCCATGGGAGCCAGGCAGTTGGTGGTGCAGGAAGCGGCGGAGATAACGGTATCTTCGGGCTTCAAGGTGTCATGGTTCACATTGTATACGATGGTGGGAAGGTCATTTCCTGCAGGAGCAGAGATCACAACCTTGCGGGCACCGGCTGTAACATGTGCGCTGGCCTTCTCCTTGGAGGTGTAGAAACCGGTACACTCCAGAACTACGTCCACCTTCAACTCACCCCAGGGAAGCTTGGAAGCGTCAGCTTCTTTGTAGATGGTGATGGTCTTGCCGTTCACGGTGATGTTGTCTTCGCCTGCCACAACAGAATCAGCATATTTGTACTTGCCCTGGGAAGAGTCGTACTTCAACAGGTGTGCCAGCATCTTAGGGCTGGTCAGATCGTTGATCGCCACTACCTCATACCCCTCAGCATCAAACATCTGTCTGAATGCCAGACGACCGATACGGCCAAAACCATTAATTGCAACTCTTACTGCCATTTTAGTTCCCTCCTGATATATAATATTTTGCCTATTGGACCACTGTCGTCCAACAAGATATCCCTTTTGACAATCGGCGTGCATGTCCAATTGTCAAAATATTATCAACAGCCTTATTGTACCCGATTACCCCCCAGAATTCAAGATGCAATTATAAAATAATTGACATTCCCTGGAAATTTAATGGATTATTTAGATTTCAGCCCTGTTGACAGATTCCAGTTTCTGCCTTATGCTATTCCCCATACAGATACAAGCGGGAATCATTTCCAGAGGAGAACATCATGCCAATTACAGCCGACTGCCATCTGCATTCCATCCACTCCGGGGATTCTGACACGCCCATGGAGGATATGATCCAGGCAGGGATCCGCCAGGGTCTTTCTGCCATGTGCTTCACGGAGCACATGGACATCGGCTTTCCGGATTCCCCAGAGGGCCCTGGCAGTATCTTCCTGTTAGACACAGAGGCTTACCTGGGCCAGGCAGCACAGTTCAAGGCAGACTTCCAGGACCAGATCCTTCTGCTGTCCGGCGTGGAACTGGGACTACAGGCAGACTATGCCGAAGCCATCCAGGCCTATGCCGCCTCCTATCCCTTTGATTTCATCATTGGCTCCTCCCATGTCTGCCATGGCCGGGATCCCTACTACCCCTCCTTTTACCAAGGCCGCAGACAGGAAGAGGCCTATCTGGAATATTTTGAGAGTATCCTGGAAAATATACAGCTTTTTTCTGCTTTTGATGTGTATGGCCATCTGGATTATGCGGTCCGGTACGGCCCGGACCGGGACAGAAATTACACCTATGAGACCTACCGGGATATTTTTGATGCAATCCTAAGACTTCTGATCGAAAAAGGAAAGGGAATCGAACTGAACACCGGGGGACTGAAAGCAGGCATGCGGGATGTCCATCCCTGCACTGCCGTTCTACGGCGTTACCGGGAACTGGGCGGAGAGATTCTCACCATCGGCAGTGATGCCCACTCCCCGGAGCATGTGGCCACCTCCTTTTCCAGGGCTGCGGCTGTGCTGGAAGCCTGCGGTTTCCGGTATTATACGGTTTATGAGGGCAGAAAACCCCGGTTCTGCCAGCTATGATCTTTGTTGTCGTAACCGGCAGGACCGGGGCCAGGAACCCCTACAGTACTTCCTTCCCGAACCACCGAATGAGGGCCAAATATACCGCAAATGCGGAAACGCGGTTTACCGCGGCAGATGGCGGGAACGAATTTCAAAACACGCTCTAGCATGCATAACCTTACACTGAACACAGGATGTCTTAATCCTCCAGCACGGTACTTCTATATTCAATGGAAATGATCTCATCCTCCTGGAGGATAAAGCAGAGTTTCATGCCGTCCTTCTCATACACCAGCATGCCGTTTTCCTCCTGGCCTGCACCGGCACCCTCCCCGGGATAAGCCTGCTCCAGTTCCTCCCTGGTATCCCCGATGCCGATGCCCTCCGCTGTCAGCACAGAATCATCCTTCAGGATGACGCCAGACACATAATCCTTATCCCCGTCCGGGTAGGTGTCCAGTTCAAATCCATGGTAGGTATACATCTTATCCAGCCCGTCAAAGGCACAGCTTGCCGCCTCAAAATAAGACACCGGCTCCCCAAGCTGATCCAGGATGGGCGCTGCGTCCGCATCTATCTCCACTGTCACGCCTTGATAGACAAAGGTATAACCTTTCCCGCTGTCTGCGGCTGTCTCCCCGCCATCTGTTCCTGTGCCATCTACCGCCTGTCCGTCATCTGCATTGTCCCCGCCCCCGGCCATATTGGCAGTTCCTATCTCCTCCCCGGAACCTTCCTCTGCCGGGAGGTTCTGCACGCTTCCATTTACCACTTTTTCTTCCTGGCTGCAGGCTGTGACAAGGAACAGGCACGCGGCAAATAAGGATGCGCTGCCCGCTATCCTAAGCCCTGCGCCTCTTCCCCTGTAGGATATCCTTCCTACCGCCCTTTCTGCTCCTACTATTCCTTCTGTTCTCCCTGCCTGGTTCCTCATTTCCCCTGTCATCTTTTTCTCTCCCTTCCCTTACCAGATTCCCATACGGCCAGTCATATTATCCTGCGTGATAACACTTCGCGGTACTGACCACCTTATCCCCGTATGGTTCTATCAGCTTCTTTATTTCAGGCATATCTTTCTCCTGATAGGAGTCAGACCATTTCAACAGACTTATCAGTGATTTCAAAGTCTCCTTTTTCCCCTTCTCCAGTCCCAGTTTCCTTCGAAGGAATCTCCTTATGATGCGGTATCTATAGGTACGTCTTGGTACTTCCAGCAGATAAATCTGGTCCGCATCGGCAAAACACTGTTTACACCACTTGTAGTAGACGCCTTCTATGATCCACTCTTCTTTTTCCAGAATCTCCTGTAGCATTACCTGCCGTTCTTCCGGATTTCTCTTCACGCCATAAGATTCTGCCTTGTTATCCCATTGCAGGTCATCCAGGTCATAATGTTCTATATGATGTTCCTCTGACAGTTTGTCAGCCAGATATGTCTTTCCAGAACCACTTCCACCGATAATATATATCTTCACTCCCTGCCTCCTCAGACTTGAAATCTGCCCTATAGGCGAACCGCGCACCGTTCAGTGCCCTGTCTGAACTGTTACCGAAAGCCGCCGCAAGGGCTATGCTTTTTACCCGTATTGCCCCTTAAAAAGATTACCGCTTACTTCGTTCACAGCAATCCAAAATGCTTCCATCCTATTTTACATCCCTACGGCTCCTCCATGTCATAATAGGCATACTGGGCCTGCTTCTCCGCTTCGTAGGCCGCCAGTTTCGCCTCCCAGCGTCCTGCCAGGGCTTCCTCCCCCCTGCGGTCCGGCACCCCCAGTTCCTCCGAAAGCATACGTCCCAGATAGCGGGAGAGCTTCTCCGCCCCGGACAGATTCATGTGCAGTCCGCCGTCATAAGTGTCCGTGTCATAGTCAATACCTGTCTCCTCCCTAAGTTCCAGGAAATTCAGATAGCGCAGCCCGTGTTCTGCCGCATACTCCTCCACCTGGTCCTCCCACTCCGGGTACCAGTATGGGTAGATGCTGGGAGCCTTCACCAGCACAAGCTGGATTCCTTTCTCGTCACAAAGCTTCCGCATCTTGTCCAGGTATTCCCAGGCTTTCTCCCCGAAATTGTAGTCTCCCAGTACACGTCCTCCTGGCACATCCCCGGCCGCCTTCACATCCACCCGCATGTAATAGCCATTGTGGGACACCTGCTTTTTGTCAAACAGATACTGCACATCTGCCCCGGTCAGTTCACTCCAGCGGCTGTGGTACCGCAGGATGGGGAACACATAGTCTAGGAATTCCTCCTCCGGCTTCATGGAAGCCAGTATGGCCTTCACCTTGGGCAGGGACCACTCCATTCCCTCCAGGGTCATACGGTTGTACGCTTCCCTCTGGGACTCATTGTACTGCAGGGACAGCACGTTGAACACCAATACCTCAGGCACCTCATAGCGCAGGGTGTCCTCCAGCAGGTAATAGGACTGCCAGATATATTGCTGGGCACTGCCCCGGATGTAACTGTTGATGCCATATTCCTGCCAGAGCACTGCCGGCGAGAAATTCTCATACACCTCACAGTCCCCGATAAATATTACATCAAAGTCCTTCTCTTCCCCATAATATTCGGCAATGAAAGCACCCTCCACCACATCATCCACATATTTGGGGATCAGAAGTCTCTGTAAGAGCCACAGAGTCACCAGTACCACCAGGGCAGATCCTGCTATTTTTATGATTTTCCGCATCTTTTCCTTGCGCTCCATCTTATTCTTGCGCTCCCTTGTCCCATTTGTCAGAACTGGTTATAGATAAACTGGCTGGCGTCATACCCGATGCCATAAGCCCCCATAAGGAGCACCACCAGGAACAGCCCGTACCAGACTACAAACCGCACCGGGTAAGGCTTCCTGGCGATCCGGTCCCGGACACTGCCCCGCCGCCCCAGTAGACTCACCGACACCAGCGCCACCGCCCCCAGGGCCAATATCCCATAATCCAGCGCAGAAAGGCCCAGGGCCAGCAGGGAGCCGTCCCACAGGATATTCCAGTTGCGGGCTGAAAGCAGGGAACCGAACATCTGGAAAGTCACCGGCACTGACCGGTAACAGTCAAAGAGCCGTAGACAGGCCACCAGCAGGAAGGTCCTCACCACCTCAAACAGGTGATAACACTTCCCCCCTGCCCCGAACCGTCTGTGAAAACGCTCATATACCGGTTCCAGGCTCTCGGAAACCATCAGCACCAGCCAGTTCCCCAGCCCCCAGACCACAAAATTCCAGCTGGCTCCATGCCAGATGCCTGTGGCAAACCATACCGTGAAGGAAGCCAGATACACCGGCAGCCGCTTCCCCACCGTCTCCCCCAGGTGGCTTCTGGAGAACCTGGTGAATTTCTGCATAGGCCTCGATACGGACAAGGGATAGAAGATATAATCCCGGAACCAGGTACCCATGGTAATATGCCACCTGCGCCAGAACTCCTTTAATGACCTGGAGGAATACGGCCTCTCAAAGTTCTCCGTAAGACGGATCCCCAGGGTCTCGGCGATCCCGATGGTAATGTCAATACCCCCTGTAAAATCTGCATACAGTTCCAGGGCATAGAACAGCATCCCCACCAGTACATAAGCGCCGGCATACTGCCCTGTATCCCCTATGATGGCGTTGACCCCCACCAGGATCCTGTCTGCGATGACCATTTTCTTAAAATACCCAAACAGCATGCGCTGCAGGCCATAACTCACCGTCCTGCCCTCAAAAGGGTGTTCTTTGTACAGGGTCTCTGACAGATCGCCGAACCGGCTGATAGGTCCCTGGACAAGCTGTGGGAAAAAGGATACAAACAGGGCAAACCGGAACAGGTTCCGCTCCACCTGTACGGTTCCCCGGTACACGTCAATGAGGTACCCCACCGCCTGGAAGGTATAAAAGGAGATCCCCAGGGGCAGGGCAAGATCCAGGAAGGACAGGCGGCCTTCCCGGCCCAGTGCTCCCAGGAGACTGTTCACATTGGCAATGGCAAAATTGGTATACTTCACCACGGCCAGGATCCCCATATTGAGAAGGATTGCTGCAAGGATCCACCTGCGGCGTATCTTTTTCTGTGTCTCCTTGTAAGCCTTCTTCTCCTCCCTGGACAGGTCTGCCTTGTGTGCCTTTAAGTATACAGCCTGCGCCTCCTCGTTTTTTCCGATCCGGAGGGCGGCAATATACACCGTGACTGTGGTCACAAGGATATAGGGCAGATATTCCGGCCCTGCAAAAAAATAAAAAAGATAACTGGCCGCCAGCAGAAGCCCCCACTGGCACTTCCGCGGAATCAAATAATACAGCACAAAAACGATGGCAATAAATCCCAAAAATCCATACGATGTAAATAACATGACTGCTTCCCTCAAGGCCTGCGGAGGCTGCCGCCTTCCGTCCTCAAGCTTCCTCCTCCAGTCTCTGGATCAGGGCATACAGGGCTTTCGCGGAGTTGAAATTCTCCGGGACAATGTCCTTGGCGGTAATGGCCACATCGAAGGTATCATTGATCTCAGCGATCAGACTCACAATGTCAAAAGAATCCAGGATCTTGTCGTCTATCAGAGCCTCCTCCACCTCGTAATCCACATCCGGGTGCAACTCCCCTAAAATCTCCAATAATTCTTCCATGGTTTTCTCCTCTCTATCCCTCATACTGCTTTTTCAAGGCAATCCTGTCTATCTTCCCATTGGCCGTAAAGGGCAGTTCCTCTGTCCGCAGGATCCGGTTGGGCATCATATAGCGGGGCAGCCTGTCCCGCAGTGCTGCCGCAAGTTCCTTCTCCCCGGTCTCCCCCACATAATACAGCACGATCCTTGCCTTCTTCGTGTCGTAGATACAGGCGGCCATACGGACTGGCGGCAGCATGGCGACATTGGCCTCGATCTCCCCCAGTTCAATGCGGTGTCCCATATGCTTGATCTGGTAGTCCCTGCGGGATACGAACTCCAGTTCTCCCCTCTCATTGTAACGTCCTATATCCCCTGTCCGGTAGATACGCTCCGGATAGGATGTATGCAGCGGATTCTGGACGAATACTTCCGCCGTGCGCTCCGGGTCATTGTAATATCCCAGGGTCAGGGCCGTGCCCCGGATACAGATCTCCCCCGCTTCTCCTTCCCCGGCCAGTTTTCCCTCCGGGGTCATCAGCAGGATCTCCCGGTTGGGAAAAGGATGCCCGATGGGAATCCTCTCATCTTCCCTAAACTCCCGCTCCACCCTGTAATAGCAGCACATCCCTGTGCTCTCTGTGGGACCATACAGATTGGTGAAGGAAGCTTCCGGCAGAGCTTTTTTCCAGATATGAAACTGTTTGATGGGGAAAACCTCACTGCCGAAAGCAACGGTGTGCAGATAGGCCGGTGTCACGGTGTCGAATGTGCCAAAGGCACTGACCATGGTCAGCGCGGAGACTACCCAGCAGATGGTATTGATTCTATGCAGGTTCAAATATTCCACCAGTTTCACCGGCATGGAAAAGAGATTCCTGGGAATCAGGTAGGTGGTTGCGCCGAACTTGATGGTGGGATAAAGCTCCTTCAGACAGGCATCAAAATAGAGGGGGGACTGGTTGCCGAAGACAGTATCCGGCCCAAACTCCAATGCCTGGGAGAGCTGCTCCACATAGTCTATCACCGACCTATGGCAGGCCGCCACCCCCTTGGGAATCCCGGTGGAACCGGAAGTAAATACAATATAGACAGGATCCGTGTCTATGGCTCTCCTATGGATCTCCTGCAGGGCCAGGTCGTCTGCTTCCTCCCGCACCATCTCCTCAAAGAGGACAATCTCCCCCTGGTCCAGCCGGAATGTCTCTGCCGCCTCCCTGGTATCCCCGTCACAGATCACAAGGGGCGGCTGCACATTGTCCAGAATGAGCTGGATCCGGCCTCCCGGCATCTCCTCATCTATGGGCACATAGAAATCCCCACCGGCCACCACCCCGAAGAAGGCCGCCACCTCCCGGGGGGATTTGTTCATGAAGACCACCACCGGCTTCCTGTAGATTCCCTTCCGGTGCAGGAAGCTTCCAATGCGCCTGCTCATCCGGTGAACCTCCCGGAAACTCAAGGACAGGGTGCCGTCGGAAAAAGCTACCTTGTCCGGCTTGACCGTCACAATATGATTCAGATAGTCCAGTACATTGTTCTGCATGTCTGTTCTTCACTCCTCTTATCTACCAAGCAGCAATAATGGAGACTTATTCTCTTCCGTTTACCTCCGGATACAGGGCATGGTCATAATTGTGGGAACGGTAATTCCGGGCAGAATAGGACATCAGTTCCTTGTCTGTCCACAGGAAGATGGACACATGGTCTTTTCTGGGGGTGGCATCCACATGGAGCCATCCTTCCCCCAGATCCACCAGATTCCAGTAATGCTCCGTGCGGGAAGGAATCTTTGCAATATCCATATTGGGGATCCCTGCCCTGGTAAGCAGCACTTTCATGGTACAGGCGAACACGTAGCAGTCTCCCTTCCCTTCTGCCAGACCCTCGTAGGCCGCCCGGATCCAGTCCCCCTTCTCTGAATGCCCGGTAAAAGACACATGGCTGCGCACATAATTATAGATGGCCCGTGTCCTCTCCTCCAGATCCATGTCCGGTGTCAGGATCTCCTCCACCACGGCATCTGCAAGGACATTCAGTTCTTCCTCGGTATACATCCGGCTGCCCACTGTGAGGTTCACCGTAATGCTGGTCTCGTTGCCTGCGAAGTCCCTGGCCGTGTAGGTCACGGGATACACCCCTTGCGTCCCTAAGTCCACCTGGGAAGTATCCACCTCCAGAGGAATCTGGTCTCCAGTGTTGTCCTCCACCAGCACATGCTTTCTGTAAGATATGCTCTCTCCCATAAAATAATGAAGATTTATGGCGCCCCGTATCAGCGGGGGTGTCTTGTCCTCCCGCAGGGTCAGCACTGCCTTCTTCACAGTTTCATTCCCTCCCTGGTCCGTGGCCACGATCTCCACTTCCTGGGTGCCGACCAGGGACAGGTCGGGTTCTCTCCGGAAGGAAAAAGCCAATTGTGTGGCATCCTGGGACTCTGTGACGAACTCTTCTGCCCTTCTGGGAGAAAAAGCAAAGCCCTCCAGATCCTGGACTTCTATCCTGGGAGGAACCGTATCCACCACATGCAGGGTGGAACAGTAAGTTTCCCCGCCGATGTCCAGCAGAATCTCATGATCTCCCACACATCCATAATCAATATCCTTCACCTGGGTAAGGAAAGAAGCTTCCCTCGCCGTGTACACAAACTGATCCAGGGCAGGAGGCTTTCCTCCGGCCTCCACCGTGACTTCCTCTGCCAGCCGTATCACATACAGTTCTGCTTCCAGAGTCGTCTGGTTCCCGCCCCGGTCCGTGAGAATCACCTGTACCTCCTGGGCACCGTCCTTCTCAAAATCCGGCTCCACGCCATATGTTATCGTCACCTGGGTGGCATCTTCCACCTGTTCCACAAAACACTCTGCCCCGCAGGCATCCCCCACCCTGCGCTGCACCGGTACTGCAACGGCCCTGGGGGCAATGGAATCCTCTATGACCAGGGTACAGGCATGTGTAAAAAGGCCACTTTTCACAGCCACCTGGTATACTCCCGGCACCGCAATGTCAAAGGGCTGGCTCTCCTTCGCAAAGACCGCTTCCCCATCTGCTTTCTTAAGGAAATCGGACGCCGTCACCGCCACCCCTGCCTCCACCCGCACGGTCCTGTATGCCAGGCTATCCACATAGAGCCAGCCACCTGCTGCCAGAAGGACCAGGAATACCAGGCCTGCGGCAGATACCAGGACTATTTTCTTTCGCTTTTTCCTACGGGCATCCTGTGTGGATGCCTCTGCTGCCCTTTCCATGACTTTACCGACAATATCCTTCCCAGACTTCTTTTTTCTGACATATTTCTACCATAATACCACAGAAACTGCCCAGTCCGCAAGTCTCTTATCAAAAAATCGGAGATGCAGCAACAGGTGAGCCAGACCACAAAAATGGTGTAAATCGTGCTGACACGAAATTTACACCATTTCTATGGCCTGGGGGAGCCCCATCTCAAGGTGCGCTGAACCGGATGCTCAGCACAACACTACAATCTGTTTCGGCGTGGTCTGGGCCGGAATACTCCTGGTGGAACTGTCATATATCACCACCAGGTTGTGCCCCCCGGGGCTTCCCTGGAAAAGCTGGTTGTTGGTGGTGCGCACCTCTACGGATCCGTCCAGGTTCACCTGTAAAGTATGGGCTTCATTCAGCAGCCCCGCATCATAATAGTCCACGTCAACCATTCTTTCCCTTTTCTCCTGTGCGGCCACCACAGCACTGTACTGGGGGGGATAGATAAGGGGGGCCGGGGCATCCAGTTCATACCAGAACGTACATGTCATCCCCACGGAAAGAGTATCAAAATCCACCACATAAGTGGCCGGACCCATGGTAAAATTCACTGTGTTGCCATCCTGGTCCTCCACTGTGACAAATATCACACACCCCTCTGCACGGCGGCTGCCCATCCTGGCGGGCATCAGATCCACAATCATCCCGGTGACGGAACCAAACCGGCTTCTTCTTACGGAGATATTCCCATTTCCAAATTGAAAGTCCATCGAAACTCCTTCTATACTTCCTATCCCTGGCACAGCCATTCCTGGAAAACCCGGACAAAGACTGTGCTGCCTGTCATTACCCTATCCTATGCCACAAAAGGTTCCCATGTGCCTATCCTCCATGGCTGTTGTCTGTAAAATCTCTCTTCTACTCCTTCCCTGGCTCAATGATCCCGCCTCCCAGCACATAATCATTCTCATAGAACACAATGGCCTGTCCCGGCGTGGCTGCCCTGACCGGACGCTGGAACCGGCACCTGACATATCCATCCCCGGCCTCTTCGATGACACCGTACTCTCCCTGATGGTTATAACGGATCTTGGCTTTCACGGGAAGGGGACCCTGCAGGCCTTCCACAGCCATGAAATTCACCTGGCTGCAGAGCACCTCCCTGGTGAAAGTATCCTCATTCCTGCCCACCACCACCTGGTTGGCCTGTGGCCTGATCTGGGTTACGAACACCCGCTCTCCCATGGGCAGGTCCAGCCCCCGCCGCTGGCCCACCGTGTAATGGGTGATTCCCTTGTGGGTTCCCAGGATCTGCCCCCGTGCATCCACAAATTCCCCCGGGCCTGGCACCTGGCCGGCGGCTGCCCGGTCTATGAATCCGGCATAATCCTTATCCGGAACAAAGCAGATCTCCTGGCTGTCTGCTTTCCTGGCCACAGGTAGTCCTGCCTGTGACGCCATCTCCCGGATCTGTTCCTTGGTGTATTCCCCTACTGGCATCAGTGTGCGTGACAACTGTTCCTGGGTCAGGTTATAGAGGGCATAGGTCTGATCCTTGGCTGCGGTGACGGAATCTGCTACCACATACCGGCCATTGGGCAGCCGCCTGGTCTTGGCATAATGGCCGGTGGCAATATAATCTGCCCCGATCTCCAGGCTCCTGTGCAGGAGAGACTCCCACTTTACATAACGGTTGCAGGCAATGCAGGGATTGGGGGTACGCCCCCTTAGGTATTCCCCCACAAAATAGTCAATCACATGCTCCTTGAACTCCCTGCGGAAATTCATCACATAATAGGGAATATCCAGATGCTCTGCCACCTGCCTGGCGTCCTCTACTGCGGACAGGCCACAGCAGGATCCCTCCGGCCTGGCAGGGCTGCCCTCTCCATGCTGCTCTTCTGCACCGCCCCGAGGACCTTTCTGCCAAGAAACCGCCCCAGGAAGGACACTGCCGGTACCGCTTTCCATATCCTGCCAGATCTGCATGGTGACCCCGATCACCTCATAACCCTGTTCTTTCAAAAGAAGGGCTGCCACAGAAGAATCCACCCCTCCCGACATACCCACCACTACTTTTTTTCCCATTCTGATACACCTTTTCTGACACACCTTCTACCTGATTCTGGCTCCAAACGGCATCAGCGCCAGCTTCGCCAGCTTAAAATGCTGCAGTCCGAAAGGGACCCCGATCACCGTGATGCACAGCAGACACCCCATCACCAGGGAGCAGACTGCCATGGGAATCCCGGACAGTACCAGCCAGATCACATTGGCAATCAGGGATACCGCCCCGCCCCCATACTCCACCTCTTTTCCAAAGGGAAAAAAGGACAGGGAGGCGAACTTAAAACACTGTTTTCCCCAGGGAATCCCGATGATTGTTATGCACCACAGACACCCTGCCAGGAACCAGCCAAGCCCACTGAAAAACCCGCCGCACAAAAACCACAAAATATTACCCAGACATCCCATTTCCACACCTCCCATACCCTGTCAGAAACGAACTCACACAGTTACTGTTCACTAGCGACACTGTGAGGTATCTTCACGCACTTTTACGTGACTAACTGGATGCATGGATCTGCAAAGATACTTCCCACGCATCCAAGATAACATATACGCCTATCCGTTGCAACCTCTGCGTTTCAATTCCTATGAAAAAGACGAAGAATTCGTTACTGCTCCCTCCCAATGTCAGTTCATTACATGGTCTCTTGGAACCTCTGCCTCCCCGGAAGCAGACACCTGGTACCTGGAACCATAATGCAGGCAGAATCCCTATGCCCTTTTCACAATCCTGTAATAAACGGCAGATGTGCGCTTGTAACAGATCCCGTACAGCACTGCGAACACAAGTCCCGTCACCAGGGCACAGGTAAATAGCAGACCCGGCTCATGGAACTGGATGGAGCCAAGCAGCATTAGCACCATCTTCATTCCAACTGCCGAGTGCAGCAGGGCACCAAACAGGGGCAGCAGGAATACCATACGCACCTGGGTACCGATGGTGCGGCGGATCTCCTCATCGCTCATGCCCACTTTCTGCATGATCTCGAAATTCTTCCGATCCTCATACCCTTCCGTGATCTGCTTGTAATACATGATCACCAGCAGGCAGATCAGGAAGATACTGCCGAAGAAGATCCCGATGAACAGCAGGCTGCCATACATACTCACGGCATCTTTCATATCCTCCCTGTTGTCCCGGTACTGGGCAAAGCCCGGCAGGGAAGACACATAGGCCCTTAGGCTTTCCGAAAACCGATCCACGTCTGCCGTCTCCCCCTGGTGGTTGAACCGGCAGCGGTAAGACCAGGAACTGACCGCGTCTATCCCCAGCAGTCCGGCAATCCGCTCCAGTTCAGCTTCATCTGCGGCCACCACCACATAGGATGCATCGAAGCTGCCCATGTTCACTTTCCTGGCAATCCGGCATTCCATCAGTTCCTCCTTGACAGCGAAGTCCTCCCCTGCAAAACTCACCCTATCCCGGCCAAAGTCCAGTCCCGTGCTGTACAGCAGCACTTCCCCTACCCCCAGGGTCTCCTGGGCACCTTCCATGCGGTTATACTCTGCCAGGGTCATCAGACGGGTACGGTACCAGTTCTCATAGTCCCAGTCAAGTGCATGGTCAATGCTGAATTCCCCCTCCTGCAAATGTGCCGTACATTCCACATAGGCATAATCCACATAGTCAGATACTTCCACACGGGCATCCCTGGCCAGGGATACGATCTGCTCCTGCAGCCCATCACGGTCCACCACTTCATGTCCCACGAAGTCCACCTGGAAATCCTTGGGATAAAAGGATCTCACAATGGAATCCGTCCCCAGATACACCGATACAGAACACACCACCGTGATGATCACCATGGTGGAGAAAATGCAGATATTGGAGAGACTTGCTGCACTCTTCTTCATCCGGTAGAGCATACCAGACACAGTTATAAAATTCTCTGCCCTGTAGTAAAGAGCCTTATTGCGCTTCACCAGCCGCAGGAAAGAGATGCTGCCAGAGGTAAACAGGAAATAGGTGCCAATCACCACCAGGAAAACCGCCCCGAAAAATCCAAAAAAAATCATGGAATCCACCTTGGCCGTAATGGCCATATAGTAGCCATATCCCACCGCTGCCAGGCCCAGGATACTCCACAGTCCTATATGCCGTGGTTCCTTCTCCCCCTTCCGGGCATCCCCCATCAGTTCCACCGGGTTGGCCTTCCCCACCTGCACCAGGTTCACCAGCAGGTTCAGAACCGAGATAAAGGCGTAGAACACCAGGGCATCCACCACAGCCCCCGGATTGACGGCAAAGGACACGTCCACTGGCATCCTGGCCAGGTTCAGAAGCAGCAGGAAGATCAGCCTGGAGAACAGCAGCCCTAAGAGGATGGCGCTTATCATCACTGCCACATACAACACTACACTCTCCCAGAACATCATGATGCCGATATGCTTCTTCTCCATCCCCAGGATACTGTACAGGCCCAGTTCCCGTTTCCTTCTCTTGATGAGGAAACTGTTGGTATAGTAGAGAAAAGGTATCATGATAATCCCCAGAAGGACAAAACCGATCTCCACCAGGACCAAGGCATACGTCCCTTTTGGCAGGGTGCGCATGATATCATTCTTCAGGATCAAGTCAAACACAAAGTAGGTGAACATGGCAAAGATGCTGATTCCCACATACGGAAAATACGTAGAACCATTCTTGCGGATATTATCAGCCGCCATCTTCGGCAACAGGAATCTCTTCTGGTTCATCTAGTCTTCCTCCCTTCCCATACCGGCGCCTGCCTGTAACTTCTCTGTCTGCAGTACAGTAAGCGTATCCGATATCTTGCGGTACATCTCCTCATCGTCCAGGCCTCCCCTGTAGATCTGGTTGAACACACAGCCGTCCTTGATGAACAATACACGCTCTGCCCGGCTGGCTGCCTGGATGCTGTGGGTCACCATCAGAATGGTCTGGCCGTCCTGGTTCACATCAGCGAAGATCCTAAGCAGCCTGTCAGAGGCCTTGGAATCCAGTGCTCCGGTGGGTTCGTCTGCCAACACGATCTGGGGGTGGGTGATAAGGGCCCTGGCCACCGCTGCCCGCTGTTTCTGCCCACCGGACACCTCATAAGGGTACTTGGGCAGCAGATCCGCAATGTGCAGCTTGGCTGCCAGTGGTGCCAGCCGCTCCTCCATCTGGTCATAATGACAGCCTGCCAGCACCAGGGGCAGGAAAATATTATCCCGCAGGGAAAGGGAATCCAGCAGGTTAAAATCCTGGAATACGAATCCCAGATTGTCCCTGCGGAAGGCACACAGTTCCTTGTGCCGGATATCTGCCATGTTCTTCCCTGCCAGGATCACCTGGCCTCCTGTGGGTTTATCCAGGGATGCCATGATATTTAACAATGTGGTCTTGCCCGAACCGGACTCCCCCATGATGGCCACGTATTCCCCCTGCTCCACAGAGAAATTCACATCGCTCAAGGCCTGTACCTTCTGCCCACCCAGCCGGGTGGTATATATTTTCCTCAGATTCTTCACTTCCAAAAGTGCCATTTTATTCCTCCTCGTTTCTTCCATTCATGTTCCATGTAGCAATTCGCTACACTTAGTCCCATGCACACATGCTGCCTTTGGCAGCACTGTCCTGTATGGATATCATCATACAAAAAAGGAGGAAAGGCTGCCATAGATTGCCCTTACATTTTGGAGTGATTCCTTACGTTTTCGTAAGGTAGGAAAAAATCATTCCAACCGGGCAGGGAAGCGCCATCTTCCCCTGCCCGTGCGCAACTCGTGCGCCGCCTTATCGGCGGCATATTTCATCTGCACGGGTCTGTGCATGATAAAAGGCACATCGGGTTCTCGCGCCCGACATGCCTTGCCTTAGTCTCTCACCACAGCCCTTTTCCTCAGCCCTTCATCTCTTCCACGGCCTGGGAAATCTTCTGGACGATATCCTCTACTTCCTTATTCACCAGGGAACTCTGCTCAGAGAGCTTACCCACTTCCTTGGCCACAACTGCAAAGCCCGCACCCTGCTCCCCTGTCCTGGCGGCCTCAATGCTGGCGTTCAGGGCCAGGATCTTCTGCTTGCTCTGCAGGGCCTTCAACTCCCCTGTCTTCCTGGTGATCTGCCCTACCAGTTCGTGGGTATTGGCCACGCCCTCGGCCAGTTTCTCCAGGTTAATACCCCTCTTTTTCTTGGCATATTCCGCATTGATAAAATAGTTCATCACCTTGCCCAGAAGTCCCGCAGAAGCCCGGATCGCATCTTCCGTGCGGACATTCACCTTCTGAAGGGCCTGTATGTACGCATCCTCATCTACATCAATCTCCCTGGCTACCTGGCGGAACTTCTCCTCATCCGGCTGCTTGGGCAACACCTGGCCGCCGATCACGGATCCCACCTGTTCCCCGTTCACCACAAGAGGAATTGCGAAGTCAATCAAACCTGCATGGCAGCGGTACACACCCTTGCCTTCCCTGTCGCACTTTTCACACCTGGCACAGCCAATGCTGCTTCCCCTGGTAAGCTTGATACAAAAGTCTGTAAAATTGTAACATTTGGAGATATATTCCCCATCACTGCCCACCGCAACTGCTGCCAGCCCTGTGGCCGCTGCCCAGTCCGCCATCAGTCCCTCAAATTCATTCATATCCGCAAATTCTTTGATATCCATCCAGATATACCTCCATATGTATGTAATCTTGCCATGAATACATTTATTTTATCACACTATCCGCAAAATACCAACTATAAATTACATTGTAGGATGAAAATTTTCCATCGGCCTTAAGCGTCAGCCCTTGCCCCGTCAGCTTTTATCCAGTTCCATGTGATTACCGCCCCCCACCCGGTACTTCCTGGGGGTCATCCCGAATCTCTTCTGGAAAATCCTGTGGAAATAACTGATGTTGTCATACCCTACCTCCACTGCCACATCCGCAACCGACATGGCGGTGGTAGACAACAGGTAGGCTGCCTGGCCCAGGCGCCTGGCCTGGAGCAGTTCCGTGTAGGTCCTTCCTGTCTGCCGCCGGATCTCCCTGGAAAGCCAGCTCACATCATAATGCAGATCCTGGGCCAGCCTGGCCAGCCCCCCGTCCCGATAATGATTCTCTATATAGCTGAGTACCAGGATCACCAGCTTCTGCTGTCCCACATGCTCGTCTGTCTCCAGCCTGTCCATGCAGTTCATCAGCTGCAGGAACAGAAGTCCCATAGTGGCCTGGTTGGTCCGGCGCCTGTTGGGCTGTCTGTTCCAGATGGTCCAGATCAGGTTCTCCACCAGGTTCTGCACAGGCAGCACATCCGCTACCTTGAAATGCAGATACCCCCCGTTCTCCTTCTCCCCCCTAAGGCAGTCGATAACAAAGCTCCTGAGCAGGTTCTCCTCCGGCTCCATCATATCCAGGCCATACTGGAAAAATTCGGGAAGCACAATGAAGTTCACGGCTATGTCATCCTCCCCGGCAGGATAGATCTCCTGGGTGGCCTTCTGGCTTAAGAACAGAAGCTCCCCCTGCCGCAGGATCACTTCCTCCCCGTTCACAATGTGCCTGGTACTGCCGGAACACATATAGATCACTTCTATGTAATTGTGCGTATGTTTCGGGAAATGGACAAACCTGGTGTGGGGCCGCACCTGGATCATCTTGCCGTCCTCCAGAAGCCTTGTGGCATCTATGATATCCGTCTCGGAAGACATGTATAGCTGTTTCTCAATCCCCTGGCTGCCCGTTAAGAGCCGCTTTTCCTCCGGTGTGATCTTCTTCAGTTCCCGCAATAATTCCTCTGTCATGGCCATGTCCCGCCTTCTGTGTCTGTTTTCTTTTGTGTCCGTTTTCTTTTGTGCCCGTTTTCTTTTGTGCCCGTTTCCCTCATATATCGGAACCTACGGGAGGAGTACTACGGACTTTCCCTCTTCATCAGGCAAGGAAGGAAAGCCTCCCGTATTTTTCGTCCCTGCGAAACACATAGTATAAACCTGTTTCATTGTCTGCCTGGTCAGAAGCTGTCCAGCAGTCCCTTGATGCCGTCCCTCTCATAGATCCCTTTGTAATAAGCCACCTCCTCCTTGATCAGTTCATCGATCACCTGCATGCCAAGCAGTTCCACCGGTGCCTTGTCATCCGTCATCACATGGCTGCCTGCCGCGTAGGCCTCCAGACCCTGGGAAACCCTTCCCATCAGGTCTGCCAGACTTCCCTGTGGCAGCTTCCCCAGGGCTGCCGCCAGGTTATCCGTCATGGCCGGGTTATCCGAGGCAAAAAGTTCCCGGTTGGTGGATCCGGACACATCCACTGTGTACACCTGGCCAAACACGGTGGCAATGGTATCTGCCAGGTACTGGTTGATGTTCCCTTCCCTGCTGCCCCGCATATTCATGTTCACCACCATGACCCCGTCTTCCTTCAGATGTTCCTTCACCAGGGTGAAGAATTCCACGGAAGACATCTGGAACGGGATCGTGATATCCTGGTAGGCATCCACCATGATCACGTCGTACTGCCTGTCAACCACATTCAAGAATGCCCTGCCGTCATAAGTCGTCACCTTCACATCCCCTGGCAGTTCGAAATATTCCCTGGCCAGGTCCGTGATCCTGTCATCAATCTCCACCCCTTCCACATCCATATCCCCGAAATACCGCCTGCACTGGGTAGCATAGGTTCCCGTGCCCATCCCCAGGATCAGCATCTCACAGTCTCCAGGCTCTTCCAGCCCTGTCATCAGCGGTGCAGCCATGGCATAATCGTAGTACATACCCGTAAGTCCTGTCTCCTTCATCAGCACCGACTGGACGCCAAACAGCACATTTGTGGACAGGATTACCCTGCTGCCATCTTCCTTCACCTGCAGGTAATTATACACCGATTCCCCCTCGTAGGAAAGTCCCTGCTCCCAGAAGGCAAAACTGTTGGAGCGGCCCAGGACGCAGCAGGCCAGGAAAAGGGCTGCTGCCACTGCACTTTTCACCGCCCCTTTTCTCCTGCTCACAAAATACAGCAGTCCCAGTACCAGAAGGATCCCTGCAAACAGCAGAAAGGTAATGGATGTCCCCACCGCCGGTATGGTCACAAAGGTGGGCACAAAGGTGCCGATGATGCTGCCGATGGTGTTAAAGGCCCCCAGGGTTCCCACAATGCGGCCACTGTCCTCTAAGCTGTCCACAGAATACTTTGCCAGGGAAGGCGTCACGGTTCCTAACAGGAACAGGGGAAACACGAAGATTACCATGCAGGCTGCGAAGGCTGCCCAGATCAGAAAATTGGTATCCACCGTGAAGATGACCACCGCCGAGATCCCCAGGACCACATATTTCCCCAGTACCGGGATGGAGGCGATCCATATGGCGGCCACCAGGATCCTGCCATAGAGCCTGTCCGGGCTGGGATTCTTATCTGCGCTCCTGCCCCCGTAGACATTGCCCAGGGCCATGGCGATCATGATGGTGCCAATGATAATGGTCCACACAATCTGGGAGGAACTGAAATACGGAGCCAGCAATCTGCTGGCTCCCAGTTCCACCGCCATCACGGACATGCCCGCGAAAAATTCCGTCACATATAAAAACAGCTTGTTTTTTAAGATCGATGCTTTCTCCATAGATGCCAGATGCCTCCTTGCCGTAAAAAAGCGAACAATTTCGCCTTCCTGATTCCATGTCCGTCTTGTGCCGGACTTTAAAAAGCCCCCGGGATATACCCGAGGGCTTCACTTTCCCACATCTATTATAAACAAACTGTCATCTTCTGTCAAAGAATATCGTTACTGTTCACGGCCCTGCCGTTCACAGCAACAGCGTATCTGCCTCAGCCTTCAATGGCAATGTATTTGTTGCGCTCGATGGCTTTCACATCCGTCTTGGGTACTTCCAGCTTCAAGACACCGCTCTCGTACTTCGCCTTGATATCCTCCTGCTGCACACCTTCGCCTACATAGAAGCTTCTCTGCATACTCCCTGCATAGCGCTCCCTGCGGATATACTTGCCATCCGCATCCTGCTCATCCTTGTCCAGGCCCTTTGTGGCGGTAACAGTCAGGTACCCGTTCTGCAACTCTGCCGAGATCTCGCTCTTGTCGAAGCCGGGCAATTCGATGGCCACCTGGTAAGCTCCCTCTGTCTCCTTCACATCGGTCTTCATCATGTTCTTGGCGTGCTTCCCATATAGGTTCCTGTCGATATCGCCAAATCCCGAAAAAGCACTTTCCACAAAATTATCAAACAGATTCTCTCCAAAAATACTAGGCATCAACATAAGACATCCTCCTTCTCCAGACCATACGTCTGCTCTATGATTACATGTTTTTAGCTACCGGAACGCGGGTTGCATGTTTTTCTTTGTTTCCTTTGTTCTAGATGTAATATAACACATATTGTTAGCACTGTCAACAGGTGAGTGCTAACGAATTTATAAAGGATTTCTAAACAAGAGATAAACCAGGGGTATCCTTTTTTCGAAAATTACGTCCGGACCCCACCTATATCCTTCCCACTGGCTAAAGATTTTATACATGTTATGATGCGTTGCTTGTGGCAACGGGACGCTACGCCTATAATAATGGTAACAATTCAGAAAGAAAGAAGGTATGCCTAATGCTAAACGAGAATATGAAAACCATCAGAACATCAAAAGGTCTTTCCCAAGAAGAACTGGCCATCAAGCTGCATGTGGTGCGGCAAACCATTTCTAAATGGGAAAACGGATTATCCGTTCCGGATTCCGATATGCTAATCTCCCTGTCTGAAATACTGGAAACACCTGTAAGCACTTTGCTTGGGGAAACTGTTGTGGAAACGAAAGCGGATGATTTAAAAGCGATTTCCGAGAAACTTGAGGTGATAAACTTACAGCTTGCACAGAGGAAAGCTGCGAGAAGAAGAATCCTTCACTGGCTGTGCATCTCGCTGTGTGCGGCCATAACAGCAGTTTTTGCAGCCCTAATCGCATCAAACAGCCCCTACTTAGGCTGGGATTATCATGACCCTGAAACTGCCGTCTTCGGGGCAGCCTTTCACGTGTTTGAATATCTGTTTGTCAGATTGGCACCGATTCTCCTTATAGGGGCAGTGATTGGAGTTTTCCTGACGCGGAAGGAGAAATGAAACGTAAGTACCCGTCCCATTCCCGCCCAGAAACCGGAGGAGGCAGGCCTCCTCCGGTTTCTGGACGCCGGGCATTTCAAATCCTTTTCCGGATATCTTCCACTTCCCCTTCCGGCATCCGAAGTCCCTCCAGTATATCCTCCAGTTCTGCCCAGCCCTCCACTGTCAGAATCCCTTCCTTCCGCTCATAAGGCATATCTATGGCCCCCAGGTACCACACAGGGAAGATACCCGCATTAGATGCCCCCACAATGTCGCATTCATAATCATCCCCCACATACCACACTTCCTCCGGGGACAGGTCTGCCATCTCCAGGGCCAGTTCGAAGATCCTCCGATTAGGCTTCCGGTACAGATACTCACTGGTGGCCAGGATAAACTCAAATGTGTGCTCCGGGATACAGGCCCAGATCCGCTCCCTAAGCGCTTTCCCGGAAAAGGCCAGGTTGCTGACCACGCCGGTACGGATTCCCGTCCCGGCCAGATACTGCAGGAACCTCCCGATTCCCTCAGTGGCCCTGCCGGGAGAGGCCGCATCCCAGAACACCCGGTCCACCGCGTCCGCATCTATGGACAGTTCGATTCCCTGGGAAGTATATAAATAAGAGGTAAACATATGGTTGGGCACCTCCACCTGGAACTGGTGCCTGGTACTCTTATCTGCCCTTCCCAGTTCCCGGTTGATGGCATCCGCCTCTGCCTGGACCTGGGCTGCTGTCCGGTTGTACTTGTTCCTGGTAGCATACTGGAGTACCGCCTGGGTTCCCTTGATCCCATCAAATTTTGCCTGGTTGATCAAGGTCTGGCCATAGTCGAAGAGGAGCATTTTCGGAGGATGTGTAGGAAAGGGTAAATCTATTGAAAATGTCTGCATCTGGTGCCCTCCTTTTTGCATATCAGTATATTATGAAAACTCTGTATCCTTTGGAATCCATTCCTTATTTTAACTCAAATTCATTTCCAGAACTGTCGTAATATGTCCAATCTATATTGTTTCCAGATGCATCATAGATATATTCTATTTCTGCGTATCCTCCTGGTATATTGACAGGCTCCTGGTCCTCATCCCAATAGCGCACATATTCCAACTGCCCTTTCTCATTGTAAGACCATTCACATTCCGCATAGCCATTCTGCTTATGCATCACAGGATTTCTATCTGTATCCAGATACTGCTTCCGTTCCAAAGTACCCTGCTCGTTATAGGTATATCGAATCGCGAAATATCCCACATCCTTTCGAATCACTGGCTGATATTCCGATCCGCCATTGATATAATATGCATCCCATATCATATGGTCATATTCATCATATGCCATAAAATTTAATATGGCCCCATAATCCTTGCGGATTGATTCTCTCCCGTCCAATCCGCAATACCAAATATAAGTACAGTTCCCTCTTTCATCATATGCATATTGATATTCTGCACATTTTTCCTTTCTGCTTATAACGGGCTGCCCTTCCTCATCATAGTAAGATTCTGATATGCACTGCCCTTTTTCATTATACCTATACTTTATCATTGCATATCCCGCATCCGGCCTTGTAATCGGTTTCCTTTCTGTATCCCAATATTGCTTTTCCTTCTCCTTACCATTTTCATACGTTACCACATATACCGCATAGCCAGAATCTGCCCTTATTACAAGTTCTTCATCCTTATCACAATAAGACTCTTTTATCACTTGTCCCATGGCATCATATTCTTTCTTGATCTGTGCGCAGCCATAATCCTTCCTGGTAATCATTCCCCCATCTGAATCCAGATACTGGATTCCTGTATGATTCCCCAGTTCATCATAGGTATACTGCATGCCATAACAAAGATATTTTGTATTCAGGACCGGCTGTCCGTCCCTGTCCAAATACCGGTACCGGGCCTCCCGCCCATAGGCATCATAGTCGAGTTTCAGTACGGCTGTACCGGTTTCCCAGTCCAGCATAAGGGCATCCTGTATATCGTAATATCTGATTTCCAAACACCGGTGGTAGGAATCAAAGACCTTTTCCCAGGAGGCATAGCCCACATCCTTTCGGTACACAGGCTGTCCTTTTGCATCAAAATAAGATTCTTTGATAACAGATCCGAAATCATCATACTCCTCCCGGATCTGCGCACAGCCATAATCCGCCCGGTTTATGGGCTGTCCATCCATCCCATAGTAGCAGATTTCTGCCATATTTCCGTTTTCATAGTGATATGTAATCATTGCACAGTCATGTTCCGTACTGATAATGGCTTTCCCATCTGTTCCATAAAAAGCCTGTGAAGTCATCCTCCCATACGCATCGTATTCGTATTTCACTATGGCATACCCCATATCCTTCCGCAGCACCAGGCTGCCATCCAGGCCATAATATCTGCTTTCCAGCAGCATGCCGTTTTCAGCGAATACCTCTTCGTAGGATGCATACCCCTTCTCCTTCCACACCGCCGGCTGATCCTCCGGATCCAGGTAAGCTTCCCCAATCAGCCGTCCCGAATCACTATATGTCTGAACGATCTGTGCAAACCCGAAATCTATCCGGGTCATCAGACTTCCATCCGCAGACAGGTAGCGTATTTCCTTACGGTTCCCTTTTTCATCATAAAGGTATTCCATCCCGGCGCAACAATAGTAGGTGCTTATAACCGGCTGTTCATCAATTCCATAATACGTATAGAGCTTAGCCCTTCCGTAGGTATCGTACTCCAGCCTTGCGATGGCATATCCATACTCTTTCCTCCAGGTGAGTTTTTCATCAGTACCATAATATCTGCTCTCGCTCCATCTGCCTGTTTTTTCATCATAAATGTTTTCATAGGAGGCGCAACCGCTGTCCTTTCGAATCACTGGCTGCCCCTTGGCATCAAAGTAGGAAGCTTTTACAAGATTGCCCCTGCCATCATATTCCTTACATATCTCCGCACAACCGTAATCGGCCCGGTTCATCAGCCCGCCATCAAAATCCAGATACTGGATTCTGGTTTCATTTCCTTTCTCATCATAGAAAGTTTTTATGCCAGCGCATTGGTATTTGGAACTGATCACCGGCCTTTTGTCTACCCCGAAGAAGAAGCATCCTTCCTCCTTTCCATATGTATGATAGCTCCATCTCTTTATGGCGCAACCGGTCTCTTTATCCGGAACCAGCTCTTTCTGCAGGCCATAATATCGCCGCTCTGCCATCCTGCCTTCTACATACGTATCTTCATAGGAAGCATAGCCAACGTCTTTCCGTATAACCGGCCTTCCATCCGCGCCAAAGTAGGATTCACAGACCAGCCTCCCCGCCTCGTCATATTGCTTACGCACATGGGCGCAGCCATAATCGCTTCGGGCTGCCGGATTCCCATCGATTCCCAAATAGCTGGTCTGTATCCGCAGCCCCCTTTTGTCATAGGTGAACAAGAAACCTGCACAGTGATATTCCGTCCCGATCACCCGCTCCCCGTTTTCCCCATAAAAATATTGTGCCTTCAACTCATCCCATTCGTTGTATACATTGCGTATCATAGCATAGTCTGCATCCTCGCGCAAGGTCAGCTTTCCCTCTATATCCTTATACCTGGCCTCCACCCAGTTTCCGCGCTCATCATAGTCCTGTTCGAAAGAAGCATACCCATATCCCTTGCGCACTACAGGTTCTGTCACATCATCTGCCTCATCATCTGTCTTAGCAACAAAGTAAGACTCCTGCAAAAGCTTACAGGTTCTGGGATCATATACCCTGTAGACTTTTGCAAAACCATAGTCGTCCCTGTTCCATAAGTGCCCATCCGGGCCAAGGTACTGCGTTTCAATCTCATTCCCGTAATCATCATATTTTGACAAGATTTTTGCACAATGATATTTTGAACTAATGACCGGCTGTTCCTCCGTGTCAAAATAAGCCTGTGAAATTCGGTTCCCTTCTTCATCGTATTCATATCGGATGACTGCATACCCTGTATCCGTACGCATTGCCAATCTTTCTTGGTCTTCCTGAAAATCATAATACCTGCATTCCTTCAAGGTGCCATCACTATTATATAAATTTTCATACATGGCATAGCCATACCCTTTGTAAACCGCATGAGCGTCTGCGGCATCAAAATAAGCTTCTGTTATCAGCTTCCCCAAATTGTCATATGTCCTACGTACCTGGGCAAAGCCATATTTGCTTACATTCAGCAAATGGTCATCAAAATCCAGATACTGGATTTCAATTTCATTCCCTTTTTCATCATAGAATGTTTTTATGCCTGCACATTGATATTTGGAACTGATAACCGGCTGTCCGTCCACTCCGAGGAACCGGAAGAGCTTATACTGTTCTTCCTCGTTGTACTCAAATTGTATCACCGCATATCCGGTATCCTTACATAAAACCAGATTACCGTCCAGGCCATAATATTGCTGCCTCGAAACATTCCCGTTATCGTCATAATCATAGCAGATAGATGCGCAGCCAATATCACTGCGCAGGGCAGGATGACCTTTCGTATCAAAGTACCATTCCTGCTGTTTGAATCCTTTTTCATAATAATAGGCTGTATCACATATCCCCGTTGTTTTATCCACAACAGCACATAACACCTGGTTCCGATACCCCTCATAGTGCTGACGGACCAGCTGTCCCGCCTCAAACTCCTGGTAGATGACAGCATATCCTGTGTCCAGACGGTTTGTGGGCTTTTCATCCGCATCCTTATACCATATACGGCTCACATTGCCGTCATCTGCATATTCATATAAAATTTCTGCCACTGCATAGTCACTTCTGCATGTTATGGTATCGTCTATATCACGATATGTTTCCTGTATCAATGCACCGTTTTTGTTATATAAATAATCTACTGCTGCATACCCCAGTCCCGGAAGATAAACCGGTTCTCCCATGGAATCATAATAGGACTTCGATACCACATCACTCTCTCCCTGCCTTCTATATCGGAACTGCACAGAAGAATATCCTTCCTTTTTGTTTGTGATCCGGTCTTCGTCCATGCCTATGTATTCAATGCTCTTAATTTTATCATCTTCCGGACGGTATAATGTTCTTACCTGGGCATAACCATCCTCAATGGGGCAAAGTTTCCCGTCCAGCCCCAGGTAAGTCTCTTCTATAACCCTCTTCTTGTCATCATACACTGTTTTTTGTGCAGCATATCCCTTTTCATTTATGATAGCATTGCCATTTTCATCGCAATATTCTATCAATGTGTATTCATTTGTAATGGTATTTCTAATCAACGTATAATTACGTTTCCTGTCCTGCTCCTTTATCAGACGATTCCCGTCATATCGTGGATCATCGAATTTATTGGCTTTATCTATGTTCTGCCTCCCCAGTCCGGGCTGTTCCACCCAGATATTTTTCTCCTCCTTCTCCCAGTCTGCGTTTTGAGAGAGCGATTCCTGTGTCCGGTAACCATCTTTAGAAGATGTGAATCCCAAAGTCCCTGACGCCCCTGAAGATAACCGGACAGTTTCTTTCGCATCCAGGGTAACCTCGATGATCTCCTCATCCCCATCCATCTTCAAGGAAAAGAAGACAGACTGGCTGTCCAACTGCTTATTACGGACCGGTAGTTCATCCACCCCGCGATAAGCTTCAGATAGCAGACGTCCCTCATCATTATATCCGTAGACGTAGCAGTAGACCCCGTTGACATCGCAGCACCATCTGTTCCCTTTATCCTTCTGCCGGCGCTCTATTATATTTCCCTTCGGATCAAATTTTATTTCTTCGCAGCAGACACCATAAAACCCTTCTGTCCTTTCTGTTCCGTTCTCATCACTGTAATATGAAATCTGACATCTTCCATCTTCATCATATTGAAACGTAATCAACATGATTCCCTGCTTATTACAGACAGGCCTCCCATTTACATCCAGATAACAAATAGACTCTATCCGATTCTCCGGATCGTAGGTATATCTTTCCCCGTTGATACCATATGGGTTACAGACATTGGAGGCCAGCCTGCGCATTGTCGGCATTCCATTAGAATCATAACTGTTTTCTATCTGCCAGTAATTTGCGCCGCTTTCCATAGTCTGTCCATCCGGAAGACGCAGAAGGGTGGAGGATAACAACTGCGGAACTTCTTTTGAGGAATAAGTATCTATTTTAAGCCTTTCATACCCATCCCCGCTTAGTTCCAACAGAACCTTTCCGTTGCTGGCATAATAAGTCACCTTTTCCGGTTCCCGGCAGCCATGTCTTTTTGCCTGCTCATAACATTCCTGCCCATAGGAATGAAATTTCTCTTTATTCTCCCGGTAACAGTACTCAATGCGGGCAGAAGGCTGAAACAACGCCATTCCATAGGCAGAAGAGTATTGCCGCATAAGCTCCAGCTGGCCATATGCATCAACATAAGTCAATGTCATACGATGTTTCCGGGGATAGTCGTCAATCCGCCAGTATCCGGCCCTGCCGACCAAGTCCTCTGAAGACAAAGGTTCTCCAACTCCATCCGGTATCCCATAAAACTCTATAACCGCTTCATAGTATTCTGTATCGCATTTATTAAAATAGACATACAATGCCAGGCCCGCCACTGCCGTCACACCGATACCACCACACAGACATACCATCTTCATCTTCGAAGATAATGCATCCCAGAAACACACTGCTTTCTTCCATGTCTCCCGTATGCGGATACCGAGACCCTTCCAACGTTTTGCACCAATCACGCCCAAAAATTCACAGAAAATCACGCTCCAAATGATAACAGGAGCCACCTTGGAAAAATAATACAAAAACATTTCTCCTTGATACTCGGCATCTGCAAGACTAAGGGAACGGTATACTTCAAAAGCCGCAAAGCCAGTAAGCAACGAGGCAATATTAAACCAGCTGGCGCTTTTGCCTCTCCGCAACAATGCTTTCCCCAGGAAAGTCCCTGCTTTCTGTAATACATTGGATGACATCTTTTTCATCCAGGAAAATACCTTTCGTATCTTCTCCATCCTGTTTCTTCCTTTATTTCGGGGTGTTGGTCATTTCTTGCTGGAATGAGTCATTCCACCAGAAACTTAAACCAGCCTAGGCTTTGTGTAACTTTGATTAAGATTCAAGTAACTTCAAAAATGAATATAAGATTTGTGAATAGTTGCAAATAGTCAGAATTGGATTGTTTGATCCTCTCGTTTTCTATATTATATACAGAAATATGGCCGTCTGTCAATACGGCACAGGAAAAAGATGGCTTTGTGTCAGCAAATGTCCGGTGCTTCGATACCCTGCCGTTTCCTATAAACACAAAAGCCATTCGGCACATTTTTACAATACGCCAAACAGCCTTTTTACCATGGTCTTATTTCTTCCCGGTTTACTCTTCCCCATCCTCTACCGGTTTCCACGCCTTGCCGAATTTCACATCCTTGAACAGCGCTGCCAGGCCCGTGATCTGTTTCAGCCGCAGGATCTCATCCATGTCCATGCCCAGGTGCTTGGAGATCCACGCATCAGAACGGCCCAGTTCATGCAGTTCCTTCACAATGCTGCTCATCAGTTCCACATGGTGGGTACCCCTGGCCCGGTTATGGCGTATGGTGCTGGCCATCCTCTGGTCAATGGGCTTATCGATGACGGAGACCGGCAGCATTCCCCCTTCCCGCTCATAGATATCCTTGTGTTCCAGCATTACCCGGTAGCGGTGGAAACCGTCCACGATGATATACTGGTCCTTGTCCTCCGCATAATAGCAGACAATGGGCATGGTATAGCCGTCTGCCCGGATGCTCTCATACAGCAGACGCATCTCCGGCGGGGCCACCTTGTTGGGATTGTAGGTGTTGGCCTTGATCTTATCCACCGGGACCGGGATTACCTTGTATACAGGGCTTTTATATTCCATATTCCATCTCCTCTACCGCCTGGTATTTGCGGCGAATTGCATCTACATATTTCTGTTGCTGCCTGGACATGCCAAAACCCATGAACCGGCAGTTATGGTCATTTTTCAAGATGCAGAAACACATGCGCTTCCAGCTTGGCACATCCTTGGTGGTCTTGATGTCGTCCGTATGGTCCGGAATCTTTCCCACGAAGATAATCCTGGACTTCCGGTTCAAAGTGTAATTGGATACCCCGTTGCGCCGTATCTGGTAGCCATGGTCCAGCAGTTCCTGTATGGTGTCCTCGTCCAGTCCGCCCCCGGTGTTGTGCCAGAATATGATGGAGGTGTTGAATTTCTTGGCATAATTGTTCCGGAGGCGCTTGGGCAGGGTATCCAGCAGGAACCGGGTATAGGACTCCCAGGTATGTCCCTCCGGCAGGGTCACATTCCGATATCCCATGGCCCTGGTCCTGCCATAGATACAGGCAAAATTAGCCCCCCGCACCCTTCCCACCAGCTTCACCCAGATCTCCGGGTCTATGACCCGGTACAGGTTCAAGGAATCCTTGGAATAATCATTGAAAGGGGAAGCCACCCGCATCTGGGATACCTTCAGCCCGGCCATGTAGTAGAGGTCATAGAGACGGTTGTAGTCATATCCAAAGAGATAATTGGCATGCCACACATCACTTAAGGACCAGTCGTAGATGGGGGATGCACACCACACGTCCTTGAACTGTTTGCTGATCCAGCATTCCCCCTTATATCCGTACTTCTTGTTCAGAAAGCCGCTGTATCTCTGGAGGGATTCCTCTGCCCGCATACCCAGCAGGCACACGGTCTTCTTCATCCCGTGTTCCGTCCTGTACCACCTGCCAAACTGTTTGGCCAGGTCCTCCTGGTGCATCCGGTAGCGGTAAGTGGAGATGGGATTGTTCTCCAGGTTGATCACGTATTCCTTCTCCGGCATAGGGCGGACCCAGGCTTCCCGCCTGGTGTCATCCCAGGGATACCAGTACATCTCATAGCTGCTCAGGGCCGTCCGGGTGGCCATGGGCAGGCACACCCAATAGGCTTCCACCTGGTGTTTCACCCGCTCGAAGGTTCTCTCGATATACTCGGTGGTCACAGTATACTGGGCCTCAAAATCCTGGTGAAACACCCCCACCATCCTGTCCGGATACCATCTGTTCCGGTAGTCCAGCACCAGGTTCAGCAGCAGGCCACTGTCCTTTCCTCCTGAAAAAGATATGTATATATTGTCAAATTCCTCGAACAGCAGCTTCATCCTGTCCTGGAAAGTCTCATACACATTTTTCTCTCCGTATTCTCTCAGCATGTCATTCCCTCGTTGTCAGTTGCCTTCCAGAGTATCTGTGTCATGTCTTTTTCCATGCATTGGTTCCATACATGTAGATACCGAATTTTCCAATTTTTTCCAATTCATTTTTCAATTTACCACAGAAAGAGACAAAATACAACAAAATGTACGATATTTCTGCTGCTGAGTGAACCATAACCAGTAACCGGAATGAACCGTACCGCATTTTCTGTCATATATATTTTATTCAAATATATACATTGACAGGCGAGGTATATTGATGTATAGTATAACCAACCTGCCAGATACAAATTAGGAGAAGTGTCTTCCTATATTTCAAGGAAAGGAGGCTGTTCATGTCCATTACATCCGACATTCTGCGGGGACATACGGAGGCCATCATCCTATCCCACCTGTTGGAACAGGACAGTTATGGCTACCAGATTAATAAGGACATCATGAAGAAAACGGATAACCGGTGTGAATTGAAGGAAGCTACGCTGTATTCTGCTTTCCGTCGGCTGGAACAGGCTGGTTATATCCGCACCTACTGGGGAGATGAGACCGTGGGGGCCAGACGCCGCTACTACTCTATCACGGAGGAAGGGCACCGGGCCTATCAGTCCTACAAGAGGGACTGGGAAGAAGCCAAGGCCACCATCGACCAGTTACTCACATGATATTCTATCCAGACTATATCAACATGAAAGGAAACCATTCTAATGCAGGAGAAAATCAAACAGCATCTGGACGAATTGTTTGCAGATGCACCGAAGACCAGAAAGGCCATGGAACTGAAAGAAGAAATGACCCGCAACACCATCGACAAGTACCAGGATCTCATCAGCGAAGGTTACCAGGAAGATGCCGCTTATCAGAACGTGATCGGTTCCATCGGGGATGTGACGGAACTGTTTGGGGATCTGGAGGAGAAGAACCTGCTGACCCTCTCCGAGGCAGACCGGCGCAAGAAAGCCCTGCTGACCGCCATCGCCGTAGGCCTGTATATCTTCGCAGGAGTTGTCCTGTTCGGCACCACCCTCCTGGCAGACTACTATGCCATAAACAATACACTGGCCCTTGTGCTGGCAGGCCTGGTGTGCATCCCGCCCACCTGCATGCTGGTCTACGCCTCCTACATGTACCCCGACTACACCAAGCGGGAGGAGAGCCTGGTGGAGCAATACAAAGAAAGCCGCTACTCCGGCAACCGGGAGAAAGCCGTCATGACCTCCATCAGTTCCATTATCTGGCTTCTGACCCTGGCACTTTACTTCCTCATCAGCTTTACCAGCGGAGGCTGGCATGTGACCTGGGTCATATTTCTGATCGGAGGCTGCATACAGGCCATTGTGACGCTTGTCTACAGCTTACGGCGCAGAAACTAAAAAATATAGTAACAGCAAAGAGGCATTCCCATGAAAAATTTGAAGATTGTAATGATCGTATTCTTAAGCTGTTTCACTCTTTTCCTATGTAGTATGCTGGGTATAGCCCTGGCCTCCGGCAGCGGCTCGGGCTGGTTCCTACATAACCGGGAAGGAAGCAGCACCCCTGGCAGATATTCCCTGGTACAGGAGAAAGAGATACCAATAGCGGATATTGAAGATGTCCTTAAAGAAATCCATATTGATTTTGGCATGAATTCCCATGATGTGTATTTCTATCAGGGGGACAGCGATGCCCTGGTGATCCGGGAATATCTGAATTACACTCCAGATGAAGGGCAGCTTTCCACCGTGGCCTTGGAAAGCAAGGAACTGGTCATCCGTGGAAAGAGACAGGGATTTTTCTCTTTCTCCCTCTTCTCTTTCCAGTCTCAGGACGGTTATGTGGAAATCTACCTGCCAGACCTGCCGGAATATGCCCTGGAATCCCTCTGGGTGAAAACGGTAAGCGGGCAGATCCGCTCCGAAGTCCCCTTCCCCCTGCAGGATCGTTTCCAGGCCACTTCCACCAGCGGGGATATCACCTTCCCCACAGTCATGGCCGGTACCTTCCAGGCCACCTCCACCAGTGGGGATATCTATTTTCAATCCATAGAGGCAGATACCCTCTCCCTTACTACCACCAGTGGGGATATCCTCCTGGAACAGACAGCAGGAACTGTCAAATGTTCCACTACCAGCGGAGAGATCACCTTGTCTAAGGCAAAAGGGGATACAACTGTCTCCTCCACCAGCGGGGATATGGATCTTGGCACCCTGGAAGGGCAGATGTCCCTTTCCTCTACCAGCGGAGATATTTCCCTCCAGGGTGGAACCGGCCACTTGCATGCTTCCACGGTATCCGGGGATGTCCGGTCTGATTATCTGGACGGGGACTTCCAGCTGAATACCACCAGCGGCACCCTCTCCCTGCTAGACGGTAAGGGCTGTGGAAAGGCTGGCTCCGTATCCGGGGATATCCGCATCTGCCTGCAGGAACTGAACGGGGATCTGGCGATATCTACCACCAGCGGGTATGTGGACTGCAAACTGCCGGGAGATACCTCCCTCTCCCTGGAATTCAAATCCGTCAGCGGGGACTGCAGTACTTTCTTCGATGAAGCACTCTCCTTCAACAAAAAAGGAAACCAGGCCAAAGGACAGTACGGATCAGACCCTGCCTGGAACATGTCCGTGTCTACCACCAGCGGGGATCTGCGGATACTGGAATACTGATATTACTGTTCACAGGTGCCACCGCCAGGTGTTGTCACGCGCTTCCAGCGTGGCAAACCCGAGACAACCTGCGCCAAAACGCCTGCATTTGGCGTTTTGTGTGCATATGTTGCTGTGAACGGAGTGAACAGTAACATGGAGTCCGAATCTGTATGGTCTGCAAGGAGGGTATTGGCTGGCTTACCAGTCTTACCCTCCGATTCTTTCCCGGAATATCTCCACTGGTCCCAGCATTCCACCCGGTCCAATCTGCATGAATTCCGAGAGCCTGTCCCTGATCCGATGTACCAGGGTATTCGCCACTTCTATCTCCAGGATATTGTCCCCTTCCGTTACAGCTTCGGTAATATCCCACTGGTATGGTGTACAGATCCGCATGCCCAGATCCCTGCCATTTACTGCAAGCCGTGCCGTAACTCCCACGTATCCCAGGTCAATTTTCCAGGCTTTCGCACCAGCAAGCGTAAGTGTTGTACGATAACGGATCCTCCCGGAGAAGTCCGGCCATCCCTTCCGTCCTGTGATGGCAAACAGCGGGGAAGCCTCCCTCACTTTTCTGAAAACTGTTTCCCTGCCTTGTTCCAGAAGGCTGATCTCCCATAAGAGATCCTGCGTCTGTGTCTTCTCCCAGTGCTTCTCTGTCTCCATTCCGCTTAAAAATTCTTCCGTAAAATCATCAAACCAAAGTAATTCCGACTGATAAGGAGTAAGCATGATTCGGATCCTTCCCTCTGGCACCTCCGCACGTACTATCCTCTCTCCCATTAGATCTATCCGCAGGCAGGTTCCCGAACACGGCAGTTCCACCACACAATCGCAGTTTGTCCTGGTTTCTTCCCAGAACAGGAAAAAGAATCTGGCATTTTCCCTTTGAAACCACCCGATCCGCAGACCGGCAGGTACATCCCCATACTGCCAGGCCAGATTTCTGTCCATGATTTCACGGACCAGCTTCCCTGGAAATGCACCCACAACTCCCGGGGCTTCCTGCCAGAATACCGGGAAACCTTGATTTTCCATTTTCTGGAGTATCTGGTACAATTTTTTAGGATACTGTCTGGCATAAGGAATCACCAAAAAAGTATGACCATATCCATTCACTACCAGCCTGCCCTCTTGCACCTGCCCTTGCTCCAGATAGTCCAGGGAAAGAATATCGAAGTCAACATGACCGTCATACAGCATCCTTGCAATGCTGTCCGGGGTACAATATTCCGGGGTGCTCATCCACTCCCCCTCTGCCGGATACAATAGCGCTCCCTCTGCCTGCAGACTGGCTCCCTCTAACAGGTGGCAGACCTGGGTCACATAACGGATCAAACAGGCGAAGCCTGGAAACTGCGGATCATTTCCCCCTGCCCCAAAATGAGGCGGACAATCCGGATCCGGGAACCTGTCTGTAAAGGCATGTGGAACAAACCGATTGATTCCCCTGACAAGCAGGAAGTCCATCAGCCATTTCATGCAGTCTGCCCCTTCAGCCCAGCCATAAGCCCCGAACACCTCACACATGGCCCTTCCCCCCATTCCAGGATGCAGCCGTGCCAGGGAGACCGCCAGTTTGGGTAACACATAGTGGAAGAAGTCACTACCTGCCACACCCCCCGCCACAATAGAGGCAGCATCATAGCCGGCATATCCTGGCAATACCTGCTGCAATACAATATCAATTCCACTAATGTCCTGGCCGTCCAAGGCCCTAAAATAGTGCCCCGCTCCAGCCCCCAGCCGCATGTGCGCTCCCATATCCTCAATGATATGCCCCGTATATTTCACGCCATGAGATCTGCACCAGTTTCCTATCTGCCATGAAAAATGGTGCGACCAGAGCTTCGTAACCCCATCCATATACGCGAGCCTGACCTGGGGAGACAGACCCTGGGAAGAATACCAGAGCAGAGGCAGCAGACTGTATATTTCACGCTTTTCAAGATACATCTCTTCCTCCTCCAGCCTCTCCTGCATGGCAGGCACCAGTTCTTCCTCCCACGGAAGAGCCAGGCCCGGCTGCCCCAGTGTGCGGTAGTACTGTCCTGCATCTGCTCCCCAGTGTCCCACCTGCTGACTGTACAGCCCTGGTTCATCAGAGAAAAATCCTTCCAGAACCGTTCCAAAATATCGGGCAAAATGCGTATAATGTGGTTCATATACTGCCTGGATCAGTCTCTCCCCTGAACTCCTGCTCAGACCACTGATATAGGCATCCTGCTGCTGCAATCTTCCCCGGAAAGTCTTGATCAGGAAAAAGATCCTGTAATACCCTTCCGGAATATCCCAGTAGAGAAATCCAGCTTGTCCACATGCAGTCAGTTCAATCCCCCTGCCGGACAGTTCCTCTCCCCTGCCCGTCCTCCTGTAAGCCACAACTGCCAGTACTTCCTCACCTGTTTCCAACCCGGGCCACAGTACCGCTGCTTCCAGCATAGGACCTGTCACGTCCACATGATGTTCCCGCAGGAACCACCGCCTGTCCTTGTTCCTGCTCTCCCTCTCAGGCAACCCTCTGTCTGCGGCCTTTCCTTCACCGCCCTCCTCCCTGCCGGACGCTTTTTCCTCGGGTTCTTTCCCACATTTCTCCAACGCACCATTGGCGTACCCTGTAGGAAAATGCCTGTCATCCAGGATCCAGACTTTCATCCCTCGCTTCCCGGCCTCCTCCAAAATCACCTCCAGATCCTTCCACCACTGCGGCCCACAGAAATCCTCATGGGTTCTTGATTCCACACAGAGAGCCATGCACCCGCTTTCCTGCACTTCCTGTATACGGCCCGGCAGTTCCTCCCTTCTTCCCTGGCGGAGCCAGAAAAAAGGAAAGCAGTAACTTTCCCCAGAGGAGGTGCGCTTCCCTTCTGGAAAAGGACTTTTTCCCTCCAGTATATCCAGCCATTTTCTGTCCATCTTTGTATTCTCCCGCCTGCGTCAGCAGACAACAATCCACACCAGAAAAGCAGAGACTGTTGCACTGTATACATAGTTGTCTGCACAACAGTCTCTCTCCTTTTCAGATCAGCATTACCTTATCAGAACTAACCATCCCTTTCGTTCGTCATTCCTCTTATGTCAGTGCTTTTTCCATTAATGTGAGTATTACTGAAAAGAATCGTAGTAGTCTTCATACTCTTTCTGGATCTCATCTGCACCAGCTTCCTTCAAGGCTGCCCGGTAAGCTTCGATATTGGCATCAAATTCTCCCGGTGCACAGGTGATACACTTCACCAGATACTCATCCCCCGCCAGCCCTAACTCCGTGGAATTCTCGCTGTGTGTAGGCGATACCCACACAGTCTGGCTTCTCACCGTCCCGGCGGTAGCATTCACATAGTTGTCCAGCACATACTCTTTCCACTGGCCATACCCCTGGGCCGTTGATTCCATAAAGTCTTCCTGGGACATAAAGTATCCACTGTTTCCTACCAGGAACAGATCATTGCAGATCCAGTCCTTATCCTTGGCATTGTAATCCATGTCCTTGACTACAGGCACACCATCCTCGTACTCAAAGTGCTCTCCCTCGAAACCATGATACAGGGTAAATCCACCCTCCTGGGTAGCCAGCCAGTCCAGATAGGTGATGCAGGCTTCCACATTTTTTGCTGTCTTGGGAACGAATATGGACATGCCGTTCAAGGCATAGCCGGGATTATACAGTTGCCCGTCATTTACATTTTTTAAGGGCAGGATGGAGACATATTCGGCATCCGGTTCGGTTTCCTTCAGCGTCTGTAGCAGGGATCCTCTGTCTGTCGCCACATTCGTATTCACATTTGCCTCAAAGACACCCACCTGGCCGTTTACCACCAGCTTTCCAAGTTCTCCATCTGCTGCCGTATAATATTCTGCTTCCACCAGGCCTTCATTGTATATGGTATTAAGGAATCTCAGATACTCTACAGCACCGTCATCCTTGTATGCCAGGTTCCAAAAATTCTTATTATATGTTTTTTCATCTGACACGGTTTCCAGGAAGGAATATGCCAGCGGTGCCAGGGCATAAGAGCCAAACTGTGCGGAATAATAAGGAACACAATCCGGATGTTCTTCCTTAAACGCCTTCAGCACAGCATGCAACTCCTCCACAGTAGTAGGAATGTCCATCTCCAGGGCATCCAGCCAGTCTTTACGGACGAATGTTTCCATCATGGCACCACTGGCCCTTCTGGCTGTGACGGCGAATAAGTCCCCATCTTCATTACGTCCGTAATCCAGTACATCCTCCGTCACATATGCCTTTAGGTTCCTGGCCTGTCCATCCCCGTCAATATATTCACTGAGGTTGTATGTGCCGCCATCTTCATAGTAGGATTTTGCCACTTCTATATTGTAGATAAATGTCAGATCCGGGGAAGTACCCGTGGCCATCATGGTCTGGAGCTTCGTCACTTCCTCGCTTCTGGGTACGGCTACAAATTCCACTGTGATCCCTACCTTATTCATCTCCTGGTTAATATACTCCGTCCATTTATTCTCTATGGCAGTAGAGCCGTCCGGCGCATTGCTACGGTCAAAGATCTCTACTGTAATGGTCACATCGTCAAACTGCTTGTCTCCATAGGTGGTCTGATATCCGCCGGCCTCCTCCCCTGCTTCTTTTCCTTCCGTCTGCTCCCCGGAAGCTGCCTGGGAACTACCTCCCGGTGTACTTGGCTGAGTTCCTGTGCCAGCAGATGATGTCCCGCCATCCTCCTTCTGGCCGCATCCCGCCAGAAGCATACTTCCCGCCAATACAGTAGCCAGCAGGGCTGTACCAAATCCTTTTCTCTTTTTTAACATCATAACCTTCTCCATTCTGCCGCGATGTATGGCGGCTAACATTTCTCACTGGCAGCGTACGATATCACTGCCTAACAAGTATAGATTTTCTTTTCGCCTTTCACACTTAGCCCTTCACTGATCCCAGCATGACACCTTTTACAAAATACTTCTGTAGCCAGGGATATACCACAATAATGGGCAGGGTAGCAAACACAATAGTAGCCATCTTCAAGGATTCCGACATGGCCTGGTTCCCTATACCCTCAGCTGCCATGGACGCTGCATTCAGTTCATTGGCAAAAAGCATCTGCCGCAGACGAAGCTGCAGGGAAAATTTCTCCCCGGACTGGATATAAATCAAGGAACTAAAATAGTCATTCCAATATCCCACTGCGTAAAACAAGCCGATTGTTGCAATGATCGGCACGGACAAAGGCAGTGCGATCTGAAACAACACTTTCAAGTCCCCGGCCCCATCAATCAAGGCTGCCTCCTCCAGTTCCTTAGGCAGTTCCCGGAAAAAAGTCCGCATGACAATGAAATTAAACACACTCATGGCAGAGGGCACCACCAATGCTGCATAAGTGTCATACATGCCAAGTCCATGTACCACGATAAAAGTAGGAATGATACCTCCCCCAAAATACATGGTAAACAGCAAAAATCCACTGATTATCTTCCTGCCCTTCAGTTTCTCCTTGGACAATGCATAGGCAGCCGCTATGGTCAACAGTAGTCCCAGTGCGGTTCCGCTCAAGGTCACAACAAAGGATACCCGCATGGACAGCCAGATTGACTGCTGTCTGAAAATCTCCCTGTAAGAGTCCAACTGGAAATCAATGGGGTAGAACGTCACCTTCCCACCCAGTACAGCCGCCTTTCCACTGACGGAACAGGCCAGAACATTCACAAATGGATAGGTACACACAATGACAATGAGGGTGACAATGCCATACAGCAGGACCTCGGCTGCTGACAGCTTTTTCTTCTTCCTTATCATAAGATCCCCTCCTCTCCCATCCATTTCGCAATCCGGTCCACCATCACCAGGATAATGATATTCACCAGGGACTGGAACAGGCCAATGGCCGTAGCCAGGTCATACTGTGCCTTCTCGATACCCAGCCGGTACACATAAGTACTAATTACCTCCGAGATGGCCATCACCTTAGTATTGCCCAGCAGCAATGGTGCATCCAGGCCAATACTCATCATCTTACTCACATTCAGGATCAGCATGGTCACAGCCACAGACTTAATCATGGGCAGTGTGATATAGCGGATCCGCTGGAGCCTGGTAGCTCCGTCCAGGTATGCCGCCTCATAGAGACTCTCATCCACACCCGTCAACGCTGCCAGGTAGATGATGGTTCCCCAGCCGATCTCTTTCCAGATATTACACAGAATGTACGTAAAAACCCACCAGCCATTATGGCTTAGGAAAGGAACCGGACCAACACCTATGCCTTCCAGTACTTTGTTCACAGTCCCATTAGACATATTGAACAGATTCTGTGCGATACCTGCTACCACCACCCAGGATATAAAGTGGGGCAGATAGAGCAGGGACTGGGAGATTCTCTTGAACTTGACAGCCCGTAGTTCATTGAGCATCAAGGCCAGGGCAATGGTCAGTGGAAAACTGGCTGCCAGGGTCGCCAGGTTCAGCACCAGGGTGTTGCGGATAGAATTCCAGAACTGCTGGTTCTTCCAGATCTTGACGAAATTCTCCATTCCCACGAATTCGGACCCCAGGACTCCCTTAAAAATATTGTAGTCCTGGAAAGCCATCACGATTCCTGCCATTGGCAGGTATTTAAAGACAACATAGTACACAATTACCGGGAGCACACACAGGTAAAGCCAGAAATCACGTTTCAGATAATAGAGCGCTCCTCTTTTCTTCTTCACTCCATACCTCCTTCCTACCATCGTATGGCATTTTATCTCCTGTGGAGTCTTCAGCCTTGTTAGTCCTGTCGTGTCCGTACCACAGCCGGCGCCTTACATGCGGCCCGTCCACAGGTTCATTATAGGTAGGAATTCCATACATGACAATCGTGTGTTTCTCCCCTTTTCCCATCACTTTCTATAGAGAATCTGCCTGTTTATAGATAATAAAAGAAGCTGTATAGGATGTCATCCTTCCAGCTTCCTTACCTTCCTGCATCTGATACCCCTTACCTGAACACAATCTTCAGGCTTCCTCTCCTCCCTTTCCAGGAAGCCTCTCCTCCCTTCCGTTCTTCCGATCCTACCCCGGCCATATCTTCCAGGATGACGATAACTGGTGCACAGGACCATGGGTGGCAGAGACTTGTATTCCACTTCTGCTCCTTGCCCCAGGTCTCAAAGCAGGTAGTTGCTCCCTGGCGCAGCATATTCACCCAGGAATGTTCCGTCTCGTTGACAAGTAACTCCAGTTCCTCCTCATATGCCCCCACGGCTGCCAGGGCCTTCAGCACGAAATAGGAAAACTGTGTGCCACAGCACAGGCCTTTTTCCAGGATCATGTCCTTGATGTTCTCCAGGGATTCCACAGGTGCAATCCTAAAAACCGCAGGCAGCACATTGGAATGCAGGGCAAAATGATTTTTCTGCTGCGTATCCGCAAACAGGCGCTTCCTGCTGTCGTAGAAAGCTGACAGATACGCTGCCGTCACACGTTTCTCCTTGCCACAAGCAGGCATTCCCAATACCTGCCTAATCTGGTCAAAGGCTTGAATGGCCCCAATATAGAAAGCATTCAGCACATTGTGGCAGGGATTGGGCGTCTCCCGGTCCTCCCCGCCGATCTCATAGTCATCCCGCAGGTTCTTAGGCCAGTCTACCAGATTCCACTTCTCATCTACTGCCACAAGAAGTCCATCCTCCCGCTCATAGTCTGCAAAATATTCCATGACCCCGCAGACCGTGGGATATAGTTCCTCCAGCGTATCCCGATCTCCCGTATACCTATAGTAGTGCCATACCTGTAGCGGATATTGCAGGGAGAAATCTGCAATCTCCTGCATGAAGCTTCCCGGGGCAACTGCCAGAAGTCCCTTGCACACCTTTCCGGACCTGGCAAAATCCACCAATGTCTTCCGATAGATTTCCCTGTCCCCTGTAAGGTACAGATAAGCCAGACCACTCACAGTGAAATCCCCCAGGTACTGGCCTTTCTCCCTGGTAGGGCAGTCCAGGAACCCCTCCTGGACACCACACCGCAAAGTATGTACGCACAATTCCCATATTTCCTGGAGATGGGGGATATCCGTCTCCAGGAAACACCGCTGCCGGAACCTGTGATTGCGGGCCAGGAGGCAGAAACTGTCCGGATCCAGATTGTCCCGGTCCGTGACTATGTTCACATACCGGAAGGCTTTATAGTCATAATATTCTAATTCATCCCGTCCCCCGGACAGAATACACTCCTCCTGGTACCTGCAATTGCACCTCATGTCATAACGGACTGCCTGTGGGTTTCCTTCGTCCAGTTCCTCTCCACACTGTATCCGCACTTTCTGTCCCTTCTCCCCCTGGCAGACCATGGAAAACTGACCCACATATTCCCTGCCGAAATCCAGCAGATACCCTGTCCCGTTTTTCTTCATGATCTTTAATGGCTTTACCTGATATACTGTAATGCATTCCGTAGGATTGTCTTCGAAGACATGGTCATCCCCATCCAGTTCCACCGCCGGACGGTAATGGGAATCATCAAAAGATGTCTCCTTCCAGTCTCTTTCCTTTTTGATAAAGTCTATATGCTCTGCAAAGGCCGTCTCATAGCCAATGGGTTCCCCTGTATATTCCATGGCCTGGCCATACACCCAGCTATGATCCGTACCTCCCAGATATTCCCTGCCCTGGAACAGATCCGCTATCATCCCCTGTCTGTTGTCACCGCTGTTCCAGACCCTGTTGACCAGTCCCTGATAATAGACATGGACGGCCAGGATGTTTTCCCCCTTCTTCACATAAGAAGTAAGATCCACCTCGTTATAGCGGTATGCATCCGCATACCCTGGTGCTGGCCCTTGGCACACATATATACCATTCACATACAACTTGTAATAATCATCTGCGGAAATCCGTATTCGAACTTCCTGGCAGTCCTTCAGATGGAATTTCTTCCGAAAATGCACATGGTCATTCTGTACCGGGCTTTTCCCTATCATCCTGCCATCCAGTTCCTTATGGAACACTTCCAGAGGCTCCAGAACACGGAACCTGTCTGTGGTAATCCATTTTGACCGAAATATTCCCTGCCTGCTTTTCCCTGCCAATTGCACCTACTCCCTTCTGCCCTATGTGATTCTTCCCTGCCCAGGACTCTCTTTGTCCGGCCATCCGCAATCTATTTCTCTGGGTTCTGCCTCTCTGCCGCCTGCCATATCCCATCCGGCGCGGCTACAGCCTGCAAGGTTTCCTCCTGTCCACCGGCAGAAGACATTCCCCTGTATTTCCGCTTCCACTCCCCAGGGGTCATTCCTTTGTATTTCTTGAAGAACCGAGAGAAACTCTGGTCATTGTTGTACCCCACCTTCTGAGCGATCACTGCCAGGGTTTCCTCTGTCTGCAGCAGAAGTTCCGATGCCTTCTGGATCCTGGTCCGGTTCAAGTAATCGATAAGCTTCTCTTCCTTCCCATGTTGGGCCTTGAATACCTTGTTCAGATACACATAACTGATGCCAATGGCATCTGCTACCTCCGTCACATTGATATTTTTCCAGTAATTTTCCTGGATAAACGCAATGGCATTCCTGTAATAGGTATTCTCCTGCTGGTGACTCTCCTGGTTATTCATGGACTGCAGACGTCTCTGTAGGATCTGCTGCATATACATCATAAGTTGATCCAGGGGCTGCATCTCATATACCTCCCGGAGCAGATCCCTGTGACTGCCCTCCAGGGGATCCAGCACCAGTTCCCTGTCAATCTCCCCCAGAATCCTGGCACAGAGGTTCTGTGCATAATCTTTCCTGCCTACCTTGCAGATCTCCTGCTGTAATTCTTCCAGCTTCTCTTCCAGGAGACGGGATTCTCCGGTGACAACGGCCCGGATCAAGGAAGGTGCATAGACCAGCATGCTCTTGTAATTGTAATTCTCCTCTGCCAGAGGATATACCAGTCCCCCTTCTGCCTCCTTTTTCTGGAAAAAGGCTTTGTTCTCCAGGCTGTTCCTACAGAGCCTGTACTGCTCCTGGATGGAACTTTCTGCCGGGAAGGCCCTGCTGGAGGCAAAATAATTGACATCCCCGGTCAGTTCATTGAAAATCCGCACCAGGAACTGCTCTGCCCGCCAAATCTCCTCCTGTGTATTTCCACTGAAAAGTACGGCAAAGTCTCCAGTGGAGGTCTCCGACAGGATCCCCTCTAGCCGGGCCCCCAGATAGACATCCAGGGTCTCCTGAAGCCGTCTGTTGCGTGTTTCCCTCTCCTGGCTTTCCAAGTTCTCCCGCAGCCTGCACAGCAGAAGGGAACACAGTTCCTTCTCCCCTGTGCCGAAGATGGCCGCAGTCTCCTGGAAGAAATGCTCCTGGGAAAGAATGCCGTCAAAGAGCATGCGCAGCTTGGCCGCACTGACAAAGGCATCCAGAATACGGGCATCTGCCTCCGTCTTCCCTGCATTTTTCATGTGGGAGAATGCCTTCTTGATGGCATACCCTTCTGCCTCCTGGATAACCTGCATATTCTCCCCTTTCGGTTCTGCCTGCCCGGCCTTCCTCTGGTATGTGCTGACCACATTGTATAGTTCGTCCAGAGGACGATAGATCCGCGCCGCCATGAGGAAAGCCAGCAATACCATGGCGGCCAGGACGATTCCTCCCACCCGGACTATATAAGCACCATACCCGATACTACTGCTGTAAAGTTCCTTAAGGGGGACGGACTCCATATAGTACAAATCCACATCGCCAGCCACGCCGCCCTCTGCCAAAATACCAGCCCCCACCTTGTCCTCCAGCACACAGACAAAATAGTACCGCTCCTCTCCCTTTGCGGCATAGAAGCCTTCCTGCTCCTCCCAGTGCAGATCCCCCATACCTGCCAGACTCTCTCCTTCAGCCAGGGAGTCAAAGAGCAGTTCCTCCCCCAGGTACAGACAGACCTGTGTTCCCGTATGGGCAAACTGTGCTACAAATTCCCATCCCATGGCCTCCATATCCATATTCCCCACAAGCACTGCATGCATGACCTGTGGCGTGATCATGGTACGCACATGTTTCACCGGGTAAAAGGATGCCATGCCATACAAGGTCATCCTGGCATAAAAGTCTGCATCCATATTCTGCCGGATAGGTAGCCACTGGGTACTCACCGACTGCTTTCTCTGTCCCAGCCATTCCGTATCATAAAAAGATTCCAGGCTCTGCTGCTTCGAGCTGGAATCCCAGATTTTACCAGTCCCCATGTCACACAGATAGATGGAATACAGGGCTGCATTCCGATTGATGGCCCTGTATCCTTCCCTCATTACCTGCACCATATGTTCTGGCTTCTTGGTAGTCACATAATTCTGGAAACTGGTACCATAGACCATGCCCACCAGATCCTGTTCCACCAGGCTGGTCATGCGCCTGTATGCCTCCTGCACCTCCACCAGGCCCCGGCGCTCCTTCTCCATCATGTCCCCATGGTTCTTCTCCCGGATATCCCAGTACCACACAAGGCCCATGATCACAGTAGGCACCAGAATGATCAACAGGAAGCTGACCATCACCCGTATGAAGATATTCGTTCTGCTATTTGCCATTATCTTATCCTTTGCAGACATCTCTCACTCCCCCGCCAGCTTCCGGCCTGCATCCCCTTGATGCGCATTCCGAAGCCGACGGCTTCCCTGTACTTCTTACATTAGTAATGTAGCACAATATTTCTGCATGGTCAAATCCTACAGCCGGGATGATAGAAAGTGACAGAATCTGTATAGAAAGTAATCATTCCTTCCACTCCTCCGGCGCCAGCAGGATGTCATGGTTCACTGTCCGGTAGAACAGGCGGCGGAGTTCCTCCGAATCCTTCGTCTGCCCCAGCGCCCACATAGCCTTTGTCACAGTGGCCTCCAAGGTCATGTCGTAAGCCTCCATCAGTTTGAAGTCTTCCTTAATGACCTTTCCTACCCGGTAGACTTCCATGTCGCTGCCCTCATGTGTCACCTGGGTGGCCATAAGCACCATCTTTCCCGCATCCGTCCATCTGCGGATCTCCGGATAAAAAGGCACCTCTCCATACTCCGGCAGACCTCCAACACCGAAGGATTCCATGATCACACCATCATAATAGGGAAAAAGCCTGTGCAGCATGCTGCCATCCATGCCTGGCACAAGCTTCAGCAGCAGGATCCTCTCATTCAGCCCGTGATAGAAGACCACCGGATCCCCGTCTCCGTCTTCCCTCTTGTCGTCAATATAGAAAAGTACCCGCCCATCCTGGATCACAGCCACTGCGGGGAAATTGATGCTGGAGAAGGCATTGTAGCTCTTAGAACGCTCCTTCTTGGCCCTGGTTCCGGCTATGGCATTGCCGCCAAACACAATGTTCACCCCGTGGGCTTTCCTGTGGGAGGCAAAGCGCAGGCTGTCCATTAGGTTCGTCCTTGCATCCGTCACCGGCAGGTCGATAGGCTTCTGTGCCCCTGTGACCACAATGGGTTTTGCCGCGCTCTGTATCAGATAGGAGAGAGCTGCCGCCGTAAAAGCCATGGTATCCGTTCCATGGCAGATCACAAAGCCATCATAATCCCCATACTTCCCTTCGATCACCTCTGCCAGCTTCAGCCAGTGTTCCCCCCGGACATTTGTGCTGTCTAAGTGGAAGGGCTGCACCACGTCCACCTGGCAGAAATCCTGGTAACCATCCACATACTGTAGCAGGTCCCCGGCTTCGATCTTAGGGGACAGTCCCTCTTTCGTATAGCCGGAGGCAATGGTGCCCCCGGTAGCAATGAGCAGGATCTTTTTCATGGTAGCAACATCACCTTCCTTTGTAGCCTGTAACATACAGTCCGATTCCCTGGCCAATTGGTATATGTAGTCCAGGACCGGCTAGATGCAATTGTATGCTCTTTTTGTATTCTTTCCTGTTTCCCCGTATCCCATGCAAATACCACTGTAACACAAAATGCCTGTCTCATCAAGTCATATCCTATGCCACAAGGAACATCAGATCTTCCATCCGTTACTTTTCACGGCATCGTCATTCAAAGCAGCAGATGCACAGTTACCTTCTATCTTCTTACCCCAGCTATCTTTTCCTTTTTGCTCCATCCTGCTATTTCCCCAGAATGCGAACTAGTCTGCCGCATCTTCCCTGTAATCCTATGTATCCCCTTCTTCCCCGGACTCCTCCCACACCAGTTCGCCGCTTTCCACAGCAGCCGCATACCGGCCTATCTTGTACTCCAGCCTCTCCAGCATGGTGTCAATCTGCTGCCTCTGGCCTGCCAGCACCTGGTACTGGTCCTTCAGAAGCTGCAGCCTGTCCGATATGGTGGACTCACCCTGCTGGCACAGTTCCACATACCTGCGGATGCTCTCTATGGGAAGTCCGGCCCCCCCGCATGCACAGGATCAGTTTGATCCAGTCCAGATCCTCCTTCCCGTAATCCCGGTTTCCCGCTGCCGTCCGTGCAACCGCCGGAATCATTCCCACCCGTTCATAATAACGCAAAGTGTCCTGGGAAATCCTGTATTGTTCACTTACCTCTTTGATGGTCATGACCTTTTCTTCCTTTCTGCTGGTTCCTTATCCCTTTCCTGTCTGAAGCGCACACTTGTACATTCCCGTTCACATGGTTCATCCTGGCATGGCTCTTATGTCCCGCAATCCATGCCAGCCTGGGAACTTTTTCCAACTGTGCGGTTGCAATCCAATGGCTTGCCTGCATGCAATTTATTGCGATGCAGGCGAACGATTGGATTAGCAACCCACTACCAAATGAGCAAAACGCGGATGCTCAGCAGACGCAGAAGCGTGTAAGCGCGGGTTTTGCGAATGTGGGAGTTAGGTTGGATGCTCAAAAGAGCGTCCAACCGCACAGCTGGAACTTTCTTATTGTAATCTATGGAGTTCACTCTAAGTCAAGTATAAAAAGAAAGAATCCTGCAAGAGGGATTCTTCGCGGCAAATATCCCATGGGTTTGCATACGCATCCTTCAGAGGGTTTCGTCCTATAGGAGGAACTTCCTTATATGACAAGGATGCCCTGTGGGATCATCCACAGGGCATCCTTAAAAACCATTGTACTGTTTTTATACTATCGCTTTCATCTGTCGTTTCCTCAGTCTGCCATGTTCAGCCCTTCAAATACCTCCATATAATCCAGTCCTATCCCTTCTATCTTCACTCCACCCGGGTCTACCTGGAACCATCCTCCCCTCTTATCTTCCCCCTCCACGTAGATCCACTGGAAGGAACTGTCCGTCTTCAAGAACCGGACTTTCTGTGGATCCAGGACAATGCGGACCGGTGATGTGTCCTCCGGCTCCTGGTGTACGGGCAGTTCCTGTAGAAGCGTAATCTCATTTAGGTAGCAGAAATCATAGGTCTCCTGGCTGACCTCCTGTAGCATACCGTCCAGCCCTACCTGCCAGGATACCTCCACACAGTCTGTCTGGAGCACATCCTGCCTCCGGGTTCCGCTGATCCTGCCCTTTTCCAGGGTGCAGTCACGAATATCTGCCCCAAAACTGCCCACAGATACCAGTTCTCCTTCCCTGTAGGCGAAGACATAGGTGAAGGGATCCCCGCTGGGTCCGTCCTCGTACAGGGCCAGCAGGATCTCCTGTCCGTCCAGGGAGAATGCCCAGATCCCGTTGCACAGGTTCTCCGCACTCCCTATGGCCTGGCTTTCCCCCGCCTGGAACAGATAGTTGTCATAGGGAGCCAGACGTACTTCTTCCTCATCCGGGTTCCTGGAAAGGGCGATTCTCTCTGCCCTGCCGTCCCCATCCAGGTCAATATAGGTATAGGTCTCCGTCATGGCCCGGTTCCCCAGTTCCAGCAGACGTCCCGGATGCCCCAGAAGGCGCTGCCTCACATCTTTTCCGTAGGCATCCCGTCCCCCTTCCTGCAGTCCTGCCACTGGCAGCCCCTTCCACATATGGCCTGCTGTCAGGTTGGTGGTTCCTGTGTTGACCAGGGGAAGGGCATATTCCTCATTCTCCCCGTACAGATGGATGAATCCACCATATACCGAGATCCATCTGGCTGGCAACAATTCTCCCCGCACTTCCTCCGGAACCCGCAGGGTCTCCCCGTCAAACTCTCCTGTCCGTACATCCAGGATGCCGATGGTATCCGGGTCATAGTCCAGACCGCCCTCCTGGTACTGGGAATCCATCCAGAAATACAGCAGCCCGTCCTTCAATGCCCATACCGTGTCCGGTGCCACATAATAGGGATAGATACAAGTCAGCCGGCCATCATGATCCAGCCTGTAGATGCCATACTGGCTGGTCTGGATGTAGAAGACCTCCTCCGGTGACCATCCGAAGGCTTCCGCCACAACAGGATCTGTCTCTTCCAATGTCCTGTATACCTGCCTGCCCATTCCGGTATCCCCTATGGCCCAGAGTCCGGTACTTCCCTCTGCCAGTTCCATGGGGATCTCCACTGTGGAGCCGTCCTGGAAAAATGTATACGACACCACCGCCTGGCTACCCTCCCCAGGATTCTGTTGCATCAGTTTCATCCAGGGTTCCATCCCTTCTGTCTTCACGGGGATAATACGCACCTTTCCCTCCCCGGGTCCCAGATGCAGCAGACTGACAGCCGCTGTCACCGGATCCGTGTATGCCTCATAAGCTTTCGGGTTCGTACCATTTACCAGGTGTCTGAAAAGTGCCTGGTAGAAATCCAGGCTATAGCCTGTATTCTCCCATCCAAAGTCATACTTTCCCTCCTGTCCGTAGAGGGTCTCGAACTGCTCCTTGTTCTCTATGGTGTAATACTCTGCCAGTTTCTGGTGTTCCACATAGTATAGTCCACCTTCCTGGACCAGATCTACCGTCTCGTCCACAATATAGACTTCCGGTACGGAAGTATCCATATAATAGCGAATTATGGCGCTGCTGCTCCCTTCCTGGTAGTAAACGGCATATCCGCTGTGCCAGGGCCAGGGACTGGACTGTCCAAACGTAATCTCCCCTGCTTTACGTCCTCCTACCATATCCCAGTCCAGGAACCTTTCCTTGTCATGTGCCAATGTAAAAAGGGTTTCCCCGTCCCGGTCCACAAAAGCCTGTGCCCAGCGGTCCAGGATCTTCTCCCCGCTTTCCTGGTACTGCGCAAGATCCTGTCCTTCCCAGGCCTGGTTCACAGCATCCTCGCCGTTCCCCTGGCCGTCAGTGCCGTTCCTGTCTGCCCCGACATCTGTCTGGCTGCTGCCGGCCCCGGAAACATCTCCTTCTGACAGCCCTCCCGGAGCCTGGCCCTGGCTATCAGTTCCACCAGGCTTCCCTTCCCCCTGGACCCGGGTAGTAAACAGCATGACACCTGCCAGCGCCAGCACCAGGATGCCGCACCCTATGCCCAGACGCCTTGTCTTATGATAGGAAAGCACATTTTTCACCCGCTGTTTTACCCCGTTTGCCCCAAAGGTAAGAGGTGTCAGGGCCATCCCCTGCTTCCCTGTGGCAAAATCAAGCAGGGACTGGGAATAGCTGCGCTTGATATCCGCACCCATGAGCCGTATCACCTTCTCATCACAGGACATTTCCATATCCCTGCCCAGGAAGAAAAACGCGATCCACACAAAAGGATTGAACCAATGTATGGCCGTCAGCAGAAAGGCAATGTCCTTCACCAGATAATCCCGCCTATGGATATGAACCCGCTCATGGCAGAGAATATATGCCTGCCGGGCCTGCCCAAGACCTTCCGGCAGATAGATCCTTGGCCGGACCAGGCCCAGGGTAAAAGGGGCACTGATCTGGCTGCTGGTATAGAGATTCCCTCCCTGGTGGCTGGCCTTCTTCAGCTTCTGGCGCACCCGGATCAGTGCTACGCCATTACAGCCCAGGATTCCCAGGAATCCCAACGTCCAGATGCCCAGAAGCAGCCACGGAAGATTGTTCCCTGCCCCCGTTTCCTTCCCCCAGCCGTCACTCCAGGGAAGGCCCCTTACCTGCCCGGCAGCATCGTCCTTCCTTGCCTGGAAGTCTACCTGGCTGCCAGGATTCCCCAAGGGATCTCCCTGGCCAGCCATACTGCCCTTCACCTGTCCCGCATTTCCCCAGCCATCTGCCATGTCCAGTTCCCCACTGGCTCCCCCCGCCGGCAGACCCGAAGTCCAGTCCTTGTCCTTCTGGCTTCCTTCTGCTGACCCCCATAGTCTCTGTTCCACCCAGGCATTGCCCTCTTCCTCTGAGGGCAGGAAGCCGAACCGGCTCTCCAGTGTCACCGGGCAGAGCAGCCTCACAAACACCAGGAGCCACAACATATATGCATATATCTTCGGCAATTTCTTCATGCACAGCCGCAGCAGCAGAACCGCCACAACAGCTATCCCCACCTGGACCTCCATCCACAATAATGAAATCCCCATATGATACCTCTCTTTCCCTCCGCACCGGATCGTCCCTTATGTACAAGCCGCCTTGGTGTTCTTGCTTCTGTTCAGTCTCCCCTGTAATTGTCAATCAGCGCCTGGATCTCCTCAATCTGCTTCCGGTTCAGCTTCTTCCGGCTCATGAAAGCAGCCACAAACTGGGGCAGGGAGCCTTCGAACACCCCCTCCAGCGCCTGCTCACTGCACAGGGCCATATACTCCTCTTTCTTGATCCGGGAAGTCACCACTGCATCCTCGTTCTGCAGGATCCCCTTCTGGCACAGTCTCCGCAGTACTGTGTAAGTAGTGGACTTCTTCCAGTTTAGTTCTCCCTCGCACAGCACCACCAGTTCTCCGGAAGTGATCGGCTCCCTCTGCCATACCAGTTCCACAAAACGACTCTCTGTCTCAGCCAGCCTGATCTCATCCATACCTGTCTCCTCCTTCTCGCTCTTTTAGGCAGCATTGCCACTCAATAAATAGCACTGTTCAATCATTATACTACATGGAATCTCGGTTACTGTTCACTCCCGTTCTCAGCAACGAATCTTGCACTTTCCAGATCAGTTTACAAATTGTAAACTTGTTGTATTTAGTTTACATCATGTAAACCAACTTGTCAACTACTTTTCCAGTATTGGATACATTTTTGGTACCTACTGTATAAATACATTGTAAATACGATGGGAGATCGATCAGACTTATGTCAGCGCTGTTGAAAGGAGCTTTGATGACAGGAGTTTTGACGATGCCATTTCCCTGTTGGCATATGATGAGGCTGCAGTTGTTGGAAGGATTGACGCTTCTCTCATTGCAAGCCGCTTTGACGGGTCAAAAAGGGCGTATCTTGACTGGATCTGCGTAATAAAAAGCAGCAGACATCAAGGCGTGGCACAACGCTTCTATAAGAGTGTTCCCGATTCCGTGATGCGGGATGTGGGCATCTGGATTCATATCAAGTGATGTGTTGCTTTTTGATTCCTCAAGGCCTTCCATTGACCGGGTGGCTATAATACGTTCTGCTTTCCTCCAGCACCGAGAGCCGGCCCTGTTCCAGGGACAGGATGGACACGGCGCAATTGGGCAGGGATATCCTCCAGAACTCCTCCACCGGTATCTGCAGGATACTGTTGAGCAGGCTTCTGTTGAAGGCCCCATGGGCCACCACCAGCACATTGTCACAGATTCCTTCCAATGGCAGGATCTCCTCCCTAAAAAAGGCCCACCCCCTGTCCAGCACCTGTCCAAAAGACTCTGCACCTTCCGGCGGTACATAAGAAGCCGGCGCCATGAAAAAATTGTGAAGCGGATCCCCGGGATCCCGCTTCGCCTGGTCAAAACAGATCCCTTCATGACTGCCAAAATGGATCTCCTTCAGCCTGCCATCTGCAACCAGAGGAATCCGCCTTCCCCCTACCAGGATCCGGGCCGTCTCATACGCCCTGGCAAGGGGAGAACAAAAGGCCCTGTCAAATGTCACTCCCAGAAGTGCCTCCGCTGTCTCTTCTGCCAGTTTCCTTCCATATTCGTTCAAGGGAATGTCACTCTGCCCCTGAAGTCTCCGCTCTTTGTTCCACACCGTCTCCCCATGCCTCATCAGATATATTTTCATTATCACTGCCCTCGCATCTGCTTTTATATACTTCCAGACATGCCGCATCTGGCGTCAGTGCCATCAAAGATGGGACAAACAATTTTATTATACATCCCGGGACATCACAAGTCAAAATTTTGTTTGTCTTTATGAAAGCGCGCTTTTAAAAAGCGCTTCCATCGCTATACATTTTCACTACATCTCTATTTTAATTAGATATATATG
>CAJUGH010000007.1:0-79811 GCA_910586215.1 uncultured Acetatifactor sp.
AACGATGGAGGACAAAATCAAGCGTATGCTCCGCGAGGAAGTCCGCCAGATGATGACGCAAGAGTGCATGAGCAGGCCGGGAGCCGTTTGGCCCCCGGCTTTTGCTGTGTCAATTTTTGAATATTCTGTGAACTGTATTAAAAAGTCCTTGACAACAAGCAACAGGAGTAGGGAACACATCTTTGGAACGCTATACAGGAAAAGGCTTCGGTTAGGACGATATGAAAAAAATATTAGAACATCAAGTACCCTTTCCCATAGATGCGGAGTCGGACAACTTCACGGCGGCCCTTGCATCTGCCCTGGTCATTGTGAACGGATATACGGAAGAAACACCCTACTGGTGTACCCGGAACCGCTGCTATTGCATCCACTGCCGCCCCTGTGGGGATCATCCATTGGAACGCCATCAGACATCGATCTACCACAGCCTTCTGACAGCATCCACGCTGGCATTTGGCTTCGATTATCCCTGGGACGACACTGTAGATCCCCATACCCTGCCGGGATTTTCCAAAGGCTGGCGCTGGGATGACGGTTTTGTGGATGCACTGGCACGGTTTGCAGGATTTTCCTGGCTGCGCTTTGACGGTACCAGTCCACGGGAAGAGGTGCTCTTTGCGATGAAGAGTTCCCTGGATGCCGGTTTTCCCACCCTGCTGCGGCTGGAAAACGAATTAGAATGGATCCTGGCAGTGGGCTATGAGGAAGACACGGTGTATGGCCTGGACTCACAGTCCCATGCTTTGCCCGGCCACTGGCATTCCATGCTGCGTGATGCTATTGTGATCACCGGCCACACTACACCAAGTATGTCCTACAGGGAATTCCTGGAACGCATCGTATCTGCCCTGTCCTATGAGGAGCATGGGGCACTGGAAAGTGTGATTATGGATGCACTGGATCATGTGACAGCGGAAAATGCCATGGACATTGCCGGCATGATGTGCGGCATCAATGGTGTGCCGATTGAAGCAAGGTGGCATGCAGCGGAAAGCTTTTGCGGAGCCGAAAAAATGCTATGCAATATGTGCACAAATAGAGAAGTACATAGGCGGCTTGGGGATATTCTTTTCGCACAATATCTCAAGGAAGGAAATGAGGAGACACATGGCATCGGGTGGCAGATATGGGGCGCACTTGGTGTGGGTCCTGAGACCGGATATGATATCACTGGACAGTCTGCGGCCTTGATTTTACAAAAGGAGACCCAGGAGACGCTGAAACGCCTGTTTGCGAAGGCATTTGAAAACGACCGCGCCGTATGTGCTGAAATCCAGGCCTGCCTGGAACAATTGTAACAAGTAAGTTACTGTACTGGTGGTTACTTTTCAGTTACTGTTCACAGGTGCCACCGCGAGGTGTTTTGGCTACTTGACGGCATTTATAAAATTATGATATGATGCATATCATAAAGCAAGAGAAAGAAAAAGAAGAGAGATAAAAAGAGAAAGGGAGGGACCTCCATGGGTGTGAACAGGGATTATGTGGACAAGGTGGCTGATATGGTGCGAAATACCCTGGGATTGCAGGTTCCCATGACATTGGATTCCCTGCTTGCGGCAGTATCTGGAAAGCTTCCCGGCAGATGTGTCCCCAAGTCAGAGCAGGAACTGGGGGTGGATGCGCAGATTGTTACTCTGGGAGAGGAAAGCTTTGAGATCCATTTCCTGGAGGGAAGGCCGGATACCCGGAAGTTGTTCTCCATATCCCACGAGCTGGGGCACCTTTTCCTGCATCTGCTGGAAAAGGACGGGCGTCTTCGGACCGGGGCGGTATGCCAGCGGGACATGGCCCAGACCAGGCAGGAGCTGGAGGCCAATGAATTTGCTGCGGCACTTCTGATGCCGGAGGAGGAATTCGTGGACAAATGCCGGGAATACAGGAAGCAGAATCGGATCAACTTGACAAAGGTGGCGGAATATTTCCATGTGTCAGTCCAGGCGGCAACCGTGAGAGGAAATGTGATAGGATTATGGCAGGCATGAGAGTATTACAGACGCTGGGAGAGAGTATCTGCGATATCACGAAGCAGTCACAGAATGACAGACAAGGCCCCGATCTTTCCGATGGAGGGGTCTTTTTGTTTTTCTCTTTTGACCTGGCAGAGTCCACGGTCTTCAAGGCAGAGCATCCGTCCCTGTGGGCCAGTGTGTTCACCTGTTTCTACAGCCAGGTGTTAGAGGGACTGGGGGTGGAGGACTATAAGTCGCCGGATGACGGGGATGATGACTCTGCCTGTGTGAGAAAGCTGTGGAAGCTGATCGGGGACGAGATCCTGATCTATGTGCGGATCCTGCACCCGGGCCAGCTATACACCCAGATCACCAGTGTCAGCAAGGCGCTGTCTTCCATGATGGAGAGGATTGCGGACAAGGTGGAGGAGGCACTGGTGGAGGGAACCTGCCCCGTCAGGCACTGCCGGGATGTCAGGGAGGTGATCCTCTCTGTTCTGGGGATCAAGGCCACTGCCTGGCTGGCCCAGTGCCATGACGGGGAGGCAGCCAATGTCCCGAATATCATCTATTATCCCACCACTGCTACTGGCGAGAAGCGGATTGATTTCCTGGGAAAGGAGATTGACGAAGGGTTCCGGATCGCGGAATATGCAGTGAAGAACAAGATGATTCTGTCCCCGCTCTTAGCCTGGATGATCTGGAAGGATGCCCAGGGGGACAAGGATCGGGAGAATATTGTGAAAGCCAATTTCCGGATCACGGCCTTTGCGCGGATGAAGGGAGTCTGGCGGGGCAGGAAGGTTCCGGTGGTCATGTTCCACCAGCCCTTCGATGAATTCGGGCATGTGTTGGAGTATGATGAGACGGATCTGGAAACCTATGCAAATGTAAGGGAGGCAGGCCTCGGCAATTTCCTGAAGGACAGCCGTTTTGAGATAGGCAGCATTGATGATATTCTGAGAAATGTGCATAAAGACACAGAAGCCGAGAAGCTGTACAGGAATCTGAAAGAGAGTCCAGATATGGAAGTCATCTCGGAGCATATCGAGAAGAAGCAGGAATTCCATGTGGCCTGCATGATTTTTGACAGGGAGGGCAGGATTCTGGTACATAAGGACCCGGAGCGGGGATATGAGTTCGGATGCCTGAAACGGATCCTTGGCGCTGGGGCCAGGGACTGGCAGGGGGCCTGTGTGGAAGGCTACCGGGAAAAGTATCAGATCGAGATAGATGTGCCCCAGTGCCCGGTTCCGGTTGCCACCTATTATTATGGGAAGAGCAATGCTTTCGGGCTGCTTGTGCTGGCAGACTATAAGGGCAGGACAGAGGATGTGAAGGGCAGGCCGGACTGGGAGTTCTACACACCGCAGGTGCTGATGGAAGGGGAAGAGAAGGCAGTGGATCAGTTTAGGGAAAACATTAGACGGGCAATGGTGCTGCGCAAGGGGCAGGACGAAGAATAACCGACAAGAACAACAGGACTCAAACGGAGGATAACCCACAGGAACAACAGAACCCAAACGGGCAGACAATAGAAAGAGACAAGGAGGACAGACACATGGAACTGGCAATCAGCACGGACTTTGAACGGGAATATGTGAGAATCGAGGACATAAAGCGCAGCTTAGAGCAGATCGCTGCCGCAGGATTTACCCACATGCACTGGTGCTATGAGTGGGACGGTGATTATATCTATGCGGTGTCGGAGATGGAGCAGATCAGGGACTGGATGGTGGGATACGGCCTGCAGCCAAAGTCTCTCCATGCCAGCAAGGGCAGTAACAAGCGGGGGGAGGATGGCTGCGTGAATGGCCATTACCGCAAGGATTATACTTCAGAACTGGAACCCAACCGTATTGCCGGGGTGGAGCTAATAAAGAACCGGGTGGATCTGGCCCATATGCTGGGGACCACTGAAATTGTGCTGCATATGTATCTTCCCTATGAGGAATTCACAAAGAGGCCAGAGTACAAGGAGATCTTCTACAGACAGGTGTGTCGTTCTCTGGATGAGCTGATGCCTTATTGCCTGGAACGGCAGGTGCGGATCTGTCTGGAGAATCTGTATGAGGCTCCAGGAGAGCTGCAGATCGAGCAGTTTTCCCGGCTGTTTGCTCGGTATCCGGCTGACTTTCTGGGACTGTGCCTGGATACAGGACATGCCAACCTGGTGTGGGGAAGAGATTTTGTGGAGAAGCTGGTGCGTCCTTTTAAGGACAGAATTTATTCCGTCCATTTCCATGACAATAAGGGATGGGGGCAGGAGCCGGGATGCGGGGATGCCCACAGAATTCCGGGGGATCCGGATTTTCCCTGGCAGGAACTGATGGAAGTGATGAAGGAATCTGCCTATGAGGCGCCACTGGTGTTGGAGGTGATGAAACCGGAAAAGGAAGAGGCGGCAGTGTTTCTGCGGCAGGCCTATGAGGCCGGGCAGTGGCTGTATGCCTTGATGGGGTGAGGGACCGGGGCAGGCCAGGTTTCGGACTGGGAGGTCTGGATCTCATTCTGCCTATGGGGGCGGTTCCGGCAGTGCTGGATTGAAAGGGAAAAAGATAAGGAGAGGGCCAGAGTGGCTAAGCAAAAGGAAGTCAAGACAAATGCCATGCGTATCCTGGAATCTATGAAGATTCCGTATACACATATGACATACGAATGTGATGAGTTTGTAGACGGGCTGCAGATCGCGGATCTGCTGTCCCTGCCCTATGAGAAGGTATATAAGACACTGGTGACAGTAGGCAACAGCAAGGATTATTTCGTATTCGTGATCCCTATCGCCTGCGAACTGGATCTGAAGGCGGCGGCCAAGAGTGTGGGGGAGAAGAGCCTGGAGATGATCCATGTGAAGGATATCAACAAAGTCACCGGCTATATCCGGGGCGGCTGCACGGCTGTGGGTATGAAGAAGCAGTATATGACCAGGATAGACATTTCAGCCAGGAGCCAGGAGAAGATCATTGTCAGTGGAGGCCGGATCGGTTCCCAGTTGGAGCTATCTCCCAAAGACCTTGCCAGGGCAGCCGGGGCAGAGTTTGCGGATGTGGTAAGAACCCGCCCATAAAGCATTCTGCTGTGTCATGCAAAAAGGTGATGAACGAATCGCTTCCTGGGATTTGAGGTGTTGGATCCTGGAGGAAGGGGCTTGGAAATTTATCGGAAGGTTGTCCCCGTAAGGTATGTACAGGCCCTGGAAGGGTATGCGGGCCAAATCCTGCTGGCGGGGGTAATTATGACAGGGGGAATCCGGATAAGCCTCACAGCCGTATAGTGGAAAGGAACAGTAAGTATGATTGAGAAGGCGAAGGAAAGTGACGTGGGACATCTTGCCTGCCTGGCTATCCAGATGTGGCAGGCCCATACGCCGGAGGAGCTGGAAGCCAATTTTCTGGATACCATGCAGCGGGAGGATGCTGTCTTTTTCTTATGCTATGAGGGTAATCTCCCGGTGGGGTTCGCCCAGTGCCAGCTGCGGCATGACTATGTGGAGGGTACTGACACTTCCCCTGTGGGATATCTGGAAGGAATTCTGATAAAGGAAGGATACCGCCGCAGGGGATATGCCAGGGAGCTTCTGGCAGCATGTGAAAAATGGGCCAGAAAGAAAGGCTGTGTGGAATTCGCCAGTGACTGTGAGGTGGACAATGAGGAGAGTTTCCGCTTCCACAGGGCAGTCGGGTTTGCGGAGGCAAACAGGGTCATCTGCTTTACGAAAAAGTTGTGATAAAAAGGGGATGGATAGTGCACCGGGAGGGGCGAGGGGGTTAGGCTTTCTGTTCTGGAAAGCGGAGTTTTATAGAGTGTATAGCCGTATGCTGACGGCTGGGAGGATGACGGTAAGAGGAAGTCCGGTCCGGAAGATGCGGGAACCGGGAGCGGAAGTGCGTGCAGGAAAACGATGCGGGATAAATGCAGAAGGGAAGGAAGCACAGGAGGAGGCAGCTTTGCAGGAAACAGGAAATATCATGGAGTATGACACAGTTGCCCTGGACGAGGAACAGGGCGCAGTGGTTATTATCGACCAGACCCTGCTGCCGGGCAGAATGGAGCGGATCTGCCTGCGGACGGCAGAGGAAATCTGGAATGCCATTTATCTGCTGAAGGTGCGGGGCGCCCCGGCCATCGGGGTCACGGCGGCGCTGGGAATCTATCTGCTGGCAAAGGGAATCCGTACAGAGGATTTTGAGGTATTTTACAAGGAATTTGTCACATATAAGGAATATCTGGATTCCGCCAGGCCCACGGCGGTGAATCTCTCCTGGGCTTTAAAGAGGATGGAGCGGGTGGTCCTGGAAAAGGGAAAGGAGCAGGGACAGCCCGTGGAGGAGATCAGGCAGGCTCTGCGGCAGGAGGCGCTGGAGATTCGGGAGGAGGATATCCGGGTATGTCACCAAATCGGGGAATACGGACTTACCCTGGTGCAGCCCGGGGACGGGATCTTGACCCACTGTAATGCGGGGAGCCTGGCAACGGTCCGGTATGGCACAGCCACGGCCCCCATCTACCTGGGGCAGGAAAGAGAGTATCGTTTCCATGTGTTTGCCGATGAGACCAGGCCCCTGCTTCAGGGGGCCAGGCTCACAGCTTTTGAACTGTCTAAGGCAGGGGTGGACGTGACTCTGATCTGTGACAACATGTCCGGAAGTGTGATGGCCAAAGGAATGGTACAGGCGGTCTTCGTAGGCTGTGACAGGGTGGCGGCAAACGGGGATACAGCCAATAAGATTGGCACGTCCGTGGTGGCCATGGTGGCGAAATATTATAGAGTGCCGGTGTATGTGTGTGCACCCACTTCCACCATTGACCTGGATACCCCCAACGGAGCTTCCATCCGGATTGAGGAGCGTCCGGCTGCGGAGGTGACGGATATGTGGTACCGGGAACCCATGGCGCCAGAGGGCGTGAAGGTGTATAATCCGGCCTTCGATGTGACGGATCATGAATTGATCGCAGGGATAGTCACGGAGTATGGGATCGCCAGGGCACCTTTTGGGGAAAGCCTGGGACAGATCATGGAGAAGGCAGAACGGGCTACCTATAACGGAATCCGCAAATAGCGACCTGCTGTTGTTTTCTAGGCGGAATACACATAACTGGATGACGGGATCATCATTTGCGCGATGCCGGAAGGATAAGGCGGCGTATGTGGCAGAAGGGAAAGAGAGGAAGGATATGGAAGGGACAGGGGAGAAGCGCTGCCCGGACGCAGCACAAAGAGAAGAAACCTACACAGGCTATCTGTTTGCCCACTTTACAGGGGAACAGGAGGATGGGGAGCAGATCTATTTTTCCTTGAGCCGTGACGGGCTGCACTGGCAGGACTTAAACGGGGGAAAACCGGTGTTGTACAGCAGAACCGGGGAGATGGGAGCCAGGGATCCCTATCTGATCCGTTCTCCCTGGCAGGGGGAGGACGGGAACAGCAGATATTATCTGATTGCCACGGATCTGCGTATCCAGGCAGGCAAAGGCTGGGAAGTGGCCCAGTATGCCGGGAGCAGGGATATCCTGGTGTGGGAGTCAGACAATCTCACGGACTGGCAGGGACCTGTGGCCCATACCGTAGGCATAGAGGAGGCAGGTTGCGTCTGGGCGCCGGAGGCAGTCTATGATGTGACAGAGGATGCCATCCTGGTGTTCTGGGCTTCCATGGTGGAGGGAAAGCAGAGGATTTATGCTGCCTATACGAAGGATTTCAAGGAATTTGGCACACCTTTCTTATTTCTGGAGAAGGAGAACCATGTAATTGACAGCACCATTTTGTGCAGGCCGGAAGGATATTACCGGTATACCAAGGATGAGACCACCAAGCGCATCTGTGTGGATTTTTCCAGCACATTGCGGCCGGAGGATTTTAAGGAGCTTCCTTCGAAGACACTGGCAGACCTGTCCGGCGTGGAGGGGCCGGAGATCTTTCCCTTCCATGACAGGCATGAGTGGTGTCTGGTGGTGGACCGGTTTGCAGAAGGGAAGGGTTATCTGCCCATGGTGACAGATGACCTGGCCAGTGGTGAATTCCGGATCCTAAAAGAGGAAGAATTTCACATGGGTGATACAAAAAAGAGGCATGGAGGGGTTATACTGGTAACAGAGGAGGAATACAGGAGACTGGCAGAACGGTTTCCGGGAACCTCTTCCAGGATACATTGTGGCTGAACATCGGAAGAAGAGACTTGCAGAGGCAACTTTTTGCAGGAGAGTGTGTGCTTGCAGCCAGGAAATGTTTACAGAGGTACCCTTTTGCAGGAGGGCATCTGAGGCAGGCATTATATGGCTGGTAGTAGTAGTTTTGCCGGACTGAGGAATCCAAGGGACAGAAGGAGAGTGGCGGACCATGAGGCGGCAGGTGAATCTGTCTGACATATCAGATGGGCGTTTATATGGGGAAAATGATATGGTAAAGGCAGACTGCCATGGATGCAGGGACTGTTTCCAGTGCTGTACGGGGATGGGGGATTCCGTGATCCTGGATCCCTATGACATGTACCGGTTCCAGGCCGGTCTGGGCAGGGGGCTGGCAGCACTTCTGGAAGAAGGGGCAGTGCAGCTTCATGTGGTGGATGGGTGTATCCTGCCCAGTCTGGTCATGGAAGGGAAAGGGGAACGGTGCTTTTTCCTGGATCTACAGGGGCGATGCAGCATCCACGGGAGCCGTCCGGGGGTCTGCCGCCTGTTTCCACTGGGGAGGTATTATGAGGAAGGGGACTTCAAGTACTTCCTACAGACCGGGGAATGCCGGGAGAAGAACCGTTCCAAGGTGAAGGTAGGGAAATGGATTGATACGCCGGAACGAGGAAAATATCACGATTTCCTGTGCGTCTGGCATGACTTCCTGAAACGTCTGGAAGGTGAAATGGCAGCAGGCGGGGAGGAAGGGGCGAAGCGGCTGAATATGCTTCTGCTACAGTCCTTTTACCTGACAGGGTATGATCCGGAAAGGGATTTCTATGGACAGTTCGGGGAGCGGATGGAACAGGCGCTTTCCTATTTGCAAAATGGATAGATGATATGGTAAATGGGCCGGATGGAAACGGCAGACAGTTAACCATAAGACGGTTACAGGAAGGATGGCAGACAGAGAGTAGCAGAAAAACACAAGGAGAAAGGTCTGAGATCTATATGGAACCATTGGTATCCGTCATTGTGCCAGTATACAATGCCCAGGCTACCCTGGAGCGCTGTGTGGACAGCGTGCTGGCCCAGGAATATACGAATCTTGAATTGCTGCTGGTGGATGATGGGAGCACGGACGGATCAGCTGCATTGTGTGACCAGTATGGGGCACGGGACAAAAGGGTGCGTGTGATCCACAAGGAGAATGGCGGCGTGTCCCACAGCAGGAACCTGGCCCTGGAGCTGGCAGCAGGGGAATATGTGCAGTTTCTGGACAGCGATGACTGGCTGACAATGGATGCCACCAGACAATTTGTCCGCAGTGCCCAGACAAGCGGCTGTGACATGGTCATTGCAGATTTTTACAGAGTGGTGGGGGAGAAGCTGTCCCACAAGGGTGACATTGAGAAAGAGGGGCTGCTTACCAGACAGGAATTTGCCAATTTCATGATGGAGGATCCGGCAGATTTTTATTATGGGGTGTTATGGAATAAGCTTTACCGCAGGGGGATCATTGCAAAACATGGTCTTCGCATGGACGAAGATATCAGTTGGTGTGAGGATTTCATCTTTAACCTGGAATATATCCGGCACTGCCATACCATTTATGCCCTGCAGGTGCCGGTCTACTATTATGTGAAGACAAAGGGAAGCCTGGTGAACAGCCAGGGGGCCAATATCAACAATACCATCCGCATGAAGCTGAATGTGTTTGAATATTATCACAAGTTTTACCGGGAAGTATATGGAGAGGAGAGTTATGAGGACATCCGGCTCCAGCTCTACCGCTTTTTTGTGACCTATGCCAAGGATGGGTTCGTGCCACCCGCACCCCTGTCCGGCAGCAGGAAGCTGGGACAGGAGCGGCAGTCTGTCCCCATTCCGGAGGCGGTGGAAGGGGATGGAATTGCCTTGGAATATTACCGCTACCGGAAGCTGTGGGGAAGGTATTGCGAGACGGTTGCCATTAAGAACGATATGTCCCTGCAGGAGGTGGAGGTGCTTCTGTATCTGAACCAGGGAGTATCTGTCAGGGGCCTTCGGGAACTGTCTGACCTATCCGGACTGACAAAGCGGGCTGTGGGAACAGCCCTTCAGAAGCTGGAGAAACGGGAGATGGTAAGGAGGCTGCCCTGGCGGGAAGAGCAGGAGAAGCAGGAAAAGATTACAAAACAGGAAAAAACCGCAAAGAAGGAAAGGACAACGAAGCAGGAAAAAGCGGCTAAAAGGGAACAGGAAAAGGCAGCCAGGCAGAATAGGACAGCAGGACGAAAGGGCTTGATAAAGGTACTCCCTGCGGCTTCCCCGGTGTTCCGTGATCTGGAACTGGCAAGGGAAGACTTCCTGGAAGCGCAGTACAAGGGCCTGCAGGAGGTGGAGAAGGCACATCTGCGGGAATTGCTGGGGAAGGTCAGCGAAAATGTGAAACACGTACTGAGAGGATGATAGTGCGGACCTTAGGTGTAGCCTGGAAATGACATGCATATAAATAGTTCCAACTGTGCTCATCCAATCGTCCGCCTGCATTGCAACCACACAGTTGGAAATCGTTATCCATGGGAAACAGACAGAAGGAAAGAATGTGGACGGGGAAATGGCAGAAAATTACTATGAAGAGACAAACTACGAAGAGGAAGACTATGAGGAAGAGAGACTCCGCAGACAGCGGAGATTACAGCGTATAGAGGAGATGCGGCGTCGGAAGAAGCAGACAGTCCTTCTGCACAGGATTGCTTTTCTGGGGGTATGTATGGCAGTGGGAATCCTGGCCGGATTCGGGATCCTGGGGCTTCGGAACCTGGCAGGGCAGGGGAGCCGGATCCCCGGGGAGCAGGTACAAAATCTGCCTAAGGACGAAACGCTGCCTGCGGATGAAAATGGTGGCGCCTTCCAGGGAGGAACCGGGGACGGGAATGGAATCGGAGGAGAAAGCAATGCCTTTGACCAGGGAACTGACAACGACAGTCAGTCAGACCAGGTGCCCACAGGAGCCTTTGGGGCAGGGAATGGAACTGTAGGCAGCACAGATCCGGGATATGGCGGTATGGGTCCTTTTCTGCCGGAACAGTACAGGCCGGTATTCCAGGCAGAGCGCAATGATGACACAGAAGGATTCTCGGAAAATGTGGTCAGTCCCTACGGCATCTTCATCGATGTCTCCAGTGGATCGGTCCTGGCCTGCCGGGAGGGCTATACCAGGATGAACCCGGCCTCCATGACCAAGATCCTCACAGTCCTGGTAGCCGCAGAAGCCCTGGGAATCCGCACGGGAGAGGAACCGATACTGGAGGACACGGTGGAGATCACCATAGAAATAACGGATTATTGTTTTGTAAACAAGTGTAGTGTGGTAGGTTTTGAGGTGGGAGAGAGGGTGACCGTGCGGGATCTGTTCTACGGAACGATCCTGCCCTCCGGTGCAGATGCTGCCCTGGGGCTGGCGGCCTATGTGTCCGGCTCCCAGGAAGCTTTTGTGGAACGGATGAACCAGAAGCTGGAGGATCTGGGGCTGGGGGAGAGTACCCATTTTACCAATTGTGTGGGACTTTACAACGAAAACCATTACAGCACGGCATACGATATGGCCGTGATCCTGAAGATGGCGGCAGACAATCCCTTCTGCCGGATGGCGCTCTCAGCCCATACGTACAATACCAGTCTGACAAAGCAGCACCCGGAGGGACTTCTGGCTTCCAACTGGTTCCTGCGTAGGATTGAAGACAAGGACACCCACGGGGAAGTGCTCTGTGGCAAGACCGGGTATGTGGACCAGTCTGGCAGCTGTGCAGCCAGCCTTGCTGTGGACAGGAGCGGGAAAGAATATCTGTGCGTCACGGCCGGAGCAGGCAGCAGCTTTCTGTGTATTGCAGATCATGTGGAACTGTACCAGAAGTATTTACAGGGAGACAGCGGGGGACAATGATGACCATCCGGACATAGACAAAAGACTGGGATCTTGAGGGATGGGAAAGAGACAGAAATAAATCACATAAATGGAGGACAATCTCATATGAAACAAATTCTCGTAGTAGTAGACATGCAGAACGACTTTATTGACGGTGTCCTGGGTACGGCACAGGCCCAGGGCATTGTGGACAGGGTGGTCCGGAAGATCAGACAGTACCCGGCAGACGCCGTCATTGCCACCCAGGATACCCACCAGAAGGATTACCTGCAGACCAGGGAAGGAAAATACCTGCCTGTGGAACACTGCATCCAGGGTACCTGGGGCTGGGAACTTCAAAAAGAGGTGGCCGATGCCCTGTCAGGGGCAGTCATTTTGGAAAAGCCCACCTTTGGAACGCTTCAGATTGCGGAAACCGTGAAAAAGCTGGCAGAGGGGGAGGCAGACCTTCGTGTGGAAGTAGTGGGCCTGTGTACGGATATCTGTGTGGTATCCAATGCCCTGCTGCTGAAGACCCTTCTGCCAGATGCAGTGGTCCGGGTGGATGCCTCCTGCTGTGCGGGGGTTACACAGGAGAGCCACCAGGCGGCCCTGTTGACCATGAAGATGTGCCAGATAGAAGTATGAAGGGAATGAAGATTTTCTAAGGCCAGAAAGAACCTGACCTAAGAAAATCTAAGTCATTCCCCAAAGAATCGCTAAAGCGATTCTTCCCAGGCTTTCACCCATTGTTTATGACGGGAAGTGTGAAAGGTGAAAAGAAAATCTAAGCTTGCAAGAGGGGGGCATAGCCCACCTCTTTTGTACACAAGCCAAGATTTTCTAAGTTTCACCAAAGGAATGGCTTTGCCATTCCTTTGAGAATTTACCTTGCGGCAATTCTTCCAAGCGCGATTTTGCGCTTTGATTTTACGAATTGTTTGTGTCGGCTTTGCCGACATGACGGGAAATGTGAGGACAGGAGGAAGAGGATCTTGTTACATATTCTGGCAATCGGAAATAGTTTTTCACAGGATGCCACCTATTATCTACATCAGATGCTGGAGGCAGGGGGTGTGGAAAACAAGGTGGTAAACCTGTATATCGGCGGCTGCAGCCTGGAGCGCCACTGGAAGAATATCCGGGAGGATGAGGCAGCCTATGTGTATGAGGCAAATGGCAGTGCCACAGACCGTCTGGTGTCTGTCCGGGAAGCCCTGGAGGAAGAGGCATGGGACGTGGTGACCACCCAGCAGGCCAGCCACGACAGCGGGTGGATGGATACCTATGAGCCTTTTCTGGGGCAGATCCTTACCTATATCCGCGGGAAGATGCCGAAAGCCACAGTTCTGTTACAGAAGACCTGGGCCTACGAAACAGACAGTCACCATGAGGCCTTCCCCAGATACCACTGCAACCAGGAGGAAATGTATGAACGCTTAAGCCTTGCTTACGGGGAGGCCGCAAGGAGGGAAGGGGTGGGAATGATTCCCAGCGGGGACGTGATCCAGGCCCTTCGCAAGGTGCCGCCGTTTGTGTATGGGGAAGGCGGCATGTCCCTGTGCAGGGACGGCTTCCACATGCATTATCTGTATGGCAGGTATGCCCTGGCAGCCACATGGTATGAGAGGCTCATAGGGAAGGACATCCAGGAGAACACCTTTATGCCCCATTCTGACCTGTGGGATGGGGAGGCAGACCCGGAAGCGCTGGCAGTGATCCGCAAGATAGTGCACAGGGTGTGCCATTAACGAAAAAACAATTATTGCATTCCATAATCAGACATGTTATAGTGTCCTTAGGACATAAAAGAGTAAGGATTCATTGAGCAGGAATATTCTATATCCACGGGCAGTCAAAACTGCCTGTGGATCCAAATATCTGACATTCTACAGATTCAGACACTGCCTGCTTGATACCACAAAACAGCGGGGATATGGGGCAGGCCGGAGACGTGTATAGTTTCTCTTTGGAAATGTGATCAAGGGAACAATGGTCAGGTATCCTATTGTCTGCCATACCAGCATGGATCCAGACGCAGTAGCTTATAAGCAACTATGTCGGAACCAGGGACCTGTGTACCCTGCGGAAAGGCAGATTATGGGCGAAGCGAACAATGTACTACAGGTTTACATGCAGAAGCCAGACAGGATCCAATCTGTGCTGGAGTATTTTCTGGGAGGGAAATTGCCAGGGGACTGGAGGATCTGCGAAGCGGATGGTTTTTATACCATCCGGAAGCCGGGGGGAAGGGTATCTTTTCGGCAGAGAGACATCCACCGCAGGATCCAGGCAGGACATTTCAGTTTTCAACTGGGTCTGGAGAACCAGGATGCTATCAACCTCATATACCCTTTTCGGGTCATGGAAATGGACTGCCTGGCCTATGAAGCCGGGATTACGAAGATCCAGGAGCACAACTGTGCGCAGAAGGTGAAATATGGGAAGAAGGATGATTTTAAATACCGTTACCGGCAGGGTGACAGACTGGAACCTGTGCTGAACCTGACCCTGTACTGGGGCAGGGAGGCCTGGGAAAAGCCCCGTTCTCTGGGGGACATGGTGGACAGACAGAAGCTGCCTGGGAAACTGGCAGACCTGTTCCAGGATTACAAGGTACACTTGGTTCCTATGCGGCTGATCCCGGAGGAGGAACTACAGAAGATGGAATCCGACTTAAAGTATGTGCTTGGGATCATGAAATGTGCAGGCTCCCGGGAGAGATACCAGAAGTACATAGAAGAAAACAGGGATTTTTTCACCAGGATACCCAGGAGTGCAGCAGATGTCATAAGTGTATATGCCAACATGAAAGAGATTGTGAAGTATCTGGAATTTCAGCCAGGTGCAGGGGACGAGGAGGAGACGGATATGTGTAAGGCTCTGCGGGACATGAAAAGGGATGCAAAAAAAGAAGGCAAGATTGAGGGAAGGGCAGAGGGAAGGGCAGAGGAAATCATTGCTTCTGGCTATGAATTTGGCCTGTCGGATGAGAATATCCTGGACAGACTACAGAAGAGGATGCAGATTTCCATGCAGGTAGCCTGGCAATACCTGTTAAGGTATGGAAAGCATTCAGAGTCCATTGGGGAGAAGGCATCTGTCTGATAGAAGCAGGTTGTCCTCTTTGTCCCCTGTTCCGTCCTCTTTCCCGGTTGCGGTATCCGGTCTCTTTTCCCATACTGGAAATGGAATCTTTTTATGGACAGGGTGAGATGAATGGGGGATGTCAGGAGGGCTTAGGATGACAGCTACGGGGAATGCCAGGCCAGAGGAAAGGCCAGAGGACAGGGTAAAAAGGATCCAGTGTGACGTGACAGTTGCTGGAGGGGGAATTGCAGGAATCTGTGCCGCGCTGGCAGCGGCCCGGGAGGGTGTCCGGGTGGTGCTGGTAAACGACAGATCCGTGCTGGGGGGCAATGCTTCCAGTGAGATTGGCATTTCCATGAATGGTGCCAGCCACCTGGGGCTGAATGCAGCGATTTATGCCCGGGAGGGTGGACTGGTGGAAGAGATGAGACTGCGGATGGCGGCGTATAATGAGGGCGGCGGATATGAGAAGCCTGCGCTGCTGGACGCAGTCTATTTTGATATGGTATATGAGGAAGAAAAGATTACGCTTCTGCTGAATACAAGTATCTACACCTGCCAGATGGAAAAGGACAGGATCTGTCTGGCGTATGCCCGACACCATACCAGCAATGTGGTCTATGAACTGGAAAGTCCTTACTATATTGATGCCACAGGGAACGGCGTCCTGGCTTATGAGGCAGGATGCAGCTTCTCCATGGGCAGGGAAGGGGCAGGGGAATACCAGGAGAGGAAAGCACCCAGGGAGCCGGATGCCTACACCATGGGAAATACCTTCTATTTTGAGACAGTGGACTGTGGACATGCTGTAACCTATGTGCCCCCAGCTTTTGCCAGGAAGGTGGAGGAGATGCCTTTCCTAAAGGAGATCCATAAACCGGGCAACCACAGGGGGCTGTCCGTGAAGGGGGCACACTGGTCCTTTGAATATGGGGGACAGCTGGATGTAGTGTATGACAGTGAGGAGATTGACCTGGAACTGAGACGGCTGGTGTATGGCATCTGGGACTATATCAAGAACAGTGGGAAGTACCCGGAGGCGGCTACCTATGCCCTCAAGCGGATCCACAGCAGGTCAGGTGCCAGGGAGTCCAGACGGTTCCACGGGGATTATATGCTGACCCAGAACGATATAGAGGAAAAGAGGGCATTTGAGGACGGGGTATGTATGGGAGGCTGGCCCATGGATGTACATGCCCCCTTAGGGATTTACGACAGGGATCCGGCCACAGAGTTCATCCCGGTTACAGGTGTTTATGAGATACCGTTCCGGTGCCTGTACAGCAGGGAGGTGGAGAACCTGTTGTTTGCCGGGAGGAATGTCAGTGTCACCCACATAGCACTTGGCTCTACCAGGGTTATGGCCACCTGCGGCTGCATGGGGCAGGCGGTGGGTACGGCTGCCGCCCTCTGCAGGGAACTGGGGATCAGCCCCAGGACGCTTTACAGGGAACAGATCCAGTTGCTGCGGGAGCGCCTGGCACACAGGGACCAGACCATCATAGGGTGGCACGGCCCGGACGACATGGCAGGGCGGTTTACAGTGGAGGCAGACCGGGAGAAATCCTTTGAGAACCGGGAGGTTGCCTTCTGTTCCAGGCTGGAGAGGGATCTGGCCCTGGCGCTGATGCTGGAGACAGAAAAACTGGACAGCCTGATGGTCTGGGTGGAGAACCTGTCCGGGGAGGACACTGTGCTGGTATGCCGGATCCTGGAGGGGGACCACAGGGAGACATTCCTGCCGGCACGCTGCCAGAAGGAGATCAGGAAGACGGTGGAAGCAGGGAAGCGGGGGTGGATTCCCCTACAGGTAGAGGCCCGCAGGGGGGCGGACGGCAAGGTCTACCTGGCTTTTGCGGCCAATGGTGTCCTGGCCCTTGGCATGGGCAGGGTGCGGCCTGTGGGGGCTGTGACCATGGGACTGTATCCGAAGGACTGCCGTGATGCAGGCAGCCAGGCACCTGCCCACTTGCAGCAGGGCTGTTGTCCTTCGGGACATTCGTTGGATCACCCCGCAGGCACTTCTGCCTGGCGCAGTGCCTGTGCGAATCATGACAGCGTGCCATTGGATCCGGCCACAGGATATCTCTATCTGGATCACCGCTATCACAGGCAGGAAAATATTGCTTTCTGTAACCTGCAGCCTGCCCAGAGGCTGTATGCCCCCTGGAAGGCCCTGTCGCCCTGTAAACGGCCCTATGGGGAACCGAATCTCTGGCTGGGACAGGGTTCCTATCCCTGGACAATGACCCTTACGGCCAGGGAGCCGGTACAGGGCAGCTTCCTGGCCGTGACATTTGACACGGACCTGACCGTGGAACCCCTTTCCCGGCTGCCGGAATGTCTGGCCAGGGATGTGGATATCCGGGTGTCCTATCTGGGGGAACAGGAATCACGGACTATCCGGATCAGGGACAATTGGAGAAGACAGGTGGTGATGGCCCTGGAGGAGAAGCAGGTGACAGGGATTACGATTACTGTTTTGGGAAGCTGGGGCGGGGAAGCCGGTATATATGGGGTAGAACTGTGGTGAAAAGCCTTAGGCAGGGAGTATGGTTATGTATAAAGTGTTGATTGCAGATGATGAGCCAATGATCAGGGCCGGACTTTACTATCGGAATGACTGGGCGGCCATGGGGTTCGAGGTGGCGGCCATGCTGGAGGACGGCAGCGATGTGCTTTCCTTTCTGGAGCGGGAGAGGGCAGATGTGCTTCTGACGGACATCTGTATGTACCAGGTATCCGGCCTGGAGACAGCGGCCATGATCCGGGAGAAGTATCCCTGGATGAAGGTGGTGCTCCTCTCCGGGTACCGGGAATTCGAGTATGCCAGGGAAGCCATGCGCCTGCATGTGTATGAGTATCTGCTGAAACCTATTGACTATGAGAACCTGCGGACTGTGTTCGGAAGGATCCGCCAGGAACTGGATGCGGCCGGCCAAGAGGAGCAACTCCTGCGCAGCTTTGGGGAAGAGGAATATGGCAAGGTGCTGGAACTGACAAAGGCAGTGGCCGGGTCTGTCCTGGGGGAGGGGGAGGAGACCTGGCTGGCCTATGCCAGGCTGAAGCCCATGATGAACAATGCCCCGGTAAAAGTGAAAGAAATCCTGGCCAAAAGACTGCTGGAACAGCTGCAGGGGCGTCTTCTGGGCAAGGATCCGGGGTTGGCCCAGGACTTCGCAGACAGGCTGCGGCACCTTACCTTTTCCAGCGGGGAGGGTCAGGAGACGCCGGGTACATCAGGGGAAGAAAACCCAGGGCTATTAGGGCAGGAAGACGGGGATACGGATGCCCGGCAGTCCCTGGTGGATCTGTTGAGCTGGCTCAATGACCAGCTTGTCTCCCGAAACTTGACGGTGACACAGAGGGCTGCGGTGGATGACAGCATTTCCAAGGCATGTGATTATATCAGCAACCATCTGGGGGACGATTTCACCTACCGGGATGTGGCGCAGTTCGTCCACCTCAGTCCCAGGCATTTTATCAGAAGATTCCGCAACGAGATGAATGAGACATTCACGGACTATCTGGTGCGGGTACGTCTGGAGGCGGCCTTGAAGCTTCTGGATGCGGGGATGGATGCAGTGGATGTGCCGGGGGCAGTAGGATATCACGATGAAAAATATTTCCAGCAGATCTTCAAAAAGCAGATGGGCTGCACCCTGCGGGAGTACCAACACAGGAACCGGGGGGAATAGTCCGGGGAGTGGGCCTGCTGTGTACGTTTCTGTGCTGTTTCGCCACAGAAGCATGCGCGTTACGACAATGTCTGACCATGGCTTATGCGGATCCAGGCAATACGGCACAGGGCAGGCTGACAGGATACCAGTGGAAGAAAAGAGATAACAGGGAGAAATAGCATGAGGCAGAAGAAAACCATGTTCCACAATGCCCGGCAGACCATGGGCTATCTGAAGGATCACCGGTTCAGCAGTATACTGCTGAAATATTTCCTGTTGTTGTTTCTCTGCCTGGTGCTTCCTGTGGTGGGGCTGAGCAGCTGGTATGGCAGGGAGACCCGGGAGAATACCAGGCGTGAGATTTTCAAGAGAAATGAGGCATCCCTGCTCCAGGCGTACAGCAGTGTAAATGCGGCAATCCTGTCCGTCAGGAACCTGGCATACAGTCTTTCCACAGGCAGCAGTGTCCAGTACCTGGCATCCAGGCCATCGGTGGGCAGTGATACCACAGGGAACCTGGACAGTGTCATCAACATACTGGCCATCGTGGGGACGGCCAGTGACTATATTGACTCCATATACCTGTATTTTCCGAATTCCGGGGAGATCATAACAGGGGCGGGCATGGCCGGGTATGAGGGGTTTAAGGACAAGGAGGTATTTGACGCTTTTTCCAGGGATATGCCAGCCAGGACAGTGATGATGCCCCGGATCAAGAACCACCAGTATCCCTATCTGCTGACTGTGCTCTACCCCATACGTCTGAGCAGGAACAGCAGCAATGTGGGAATGACGGCCATCAATATTGATGTGGAGAAGCTGGGGGATTACATGGGAAGCGGCAAATACCGCAATACGGCGTATGCCCCCAGGCTGCTGATACTGGACAAGGATATGGAAGTGCTGGTCTACAGCGATGAGTACAGGCTCCTACAGGAGGCAGAGAAACAGGCCACCCTGGAGGAATTGGCATCCCTGCGGGAGGCGGGGGACTGGCAGGAAGGATTCTCCACGGTGTGTTCCCTCTGGGGACAGAACTTTGTTGTGTCCGGTATCTCCGGGGAGGAGGACGGGTTCAAGTATGTGTACCTGGCGGGCATGGAAGAATTTGATGCCCAGGCCAGGGCAGAAGATAGCAGGCTTAGGGGCATTACAGTGCTGGTGACATTGCTGTGCCTGCTGCTGGCCTGGCTGCTGGCCGTATGGGTGTACCGTCCTATCCAGAAGACTTTCCGGATCCTGCAGGACATGTCCATGATGACGGAATGGGATAAGAAGGAACATGTGGACGAGATGGAAGCCATCCAGCGGAGCCTTCTCCTGGCCAAGCAGGAGAAGGATGACTTGAACCAGCAGATCAGGGAGAGGATCGTCAGCCTGCACAATGCCCAGATCTGCGCCTTACAGACACAGATCAATCCCCATTTCCTGTTCAACACCCTGGAGGCGATTGGCAATGCGGCGGCTCTTCTCATGAACGGGGACAACCAGGTCACAGAGATGATCTATACCCTGGGGAAGATGATGCGGATCAGCTTGTCCAATGAAAATTACCTGGTGCCCCTGTCTGAGGAACTGGAGCATGTGAGACAATATGTGAAGCTGGTGGAATTCCGGTTCCACGGCCGTGTCACCCTGCACCAGGAGATTCCGGAGGAGATGGGCAGTGAGCGGATCGTGAAGCTGACCCTGCAGCCCCTGATTGAGAATGCCATCCAGCACGGCCTCTCCCGGATGCGCAGCGGTGGGGAGATCTGGCTGAAAGGGGAAAAAAGGGGAGAGGACAATTATCTGTATGTATCTGACAATGGCCAGGGGGTGACGCAGGAAGAACTGGAAGCATTGTCCGGGCGGCTGGGAACCTCTGCCATCACTGGAAGCCGCCATATCGGGATGCGGAATGTGGACCAGAGACTGAAACTGGTCTTCGGGGAGGAATACGGCCTGTGCCTGGAGCACGCCAGGGAAGGGGGGCTTCGGATCATCGTCCATTTCAAGACCATATGAAAGAGCCGGGACCCAGGTAATGGCGGTGGATACAGCGTGCCAGGTGCAGCTGCTGCTGGGAACGGAGTGAACATGAACAGTAACATAACAGGGAGAGGACATTCGGATATTTCGGATGTCCTCTTTTTCTACCCGTATGTCCTCATGCCCGGTTGAGGGGAAAGACAAAGAAGTGCATAATGAAGAAAAGACAGGACAAAGCAGATACATAAAGGGTGTCGGAAAGAGATACCAGGAAGAGACATGAAGATATAGATACATGGAGATGCCAAGGGGCACAAAAGAGGATAACAGGACTTACAGGAAACAGGAAGACAGCCGAACAATGATGGCCAGGGAATATGGGAAGACCCAAGGAAGCGCATAAGGGGGTATCGGGATGGACAGGAAAAGGAAGGCAGAAGCAGGGAAGAAGCAAAGAGTACCCAGGGTGAGGAAGAAAAGCATCTGGAAGGACAGAAGCAGTTTTGAACTGTTGCTGCTGTGCATTCCGGCCCTGGCAGCATACATCCTGTTCAGTTACATCCCCATGGCGGCAGCCATCGCCATTCCCTTTAAGGACTACAAATTCAGCAAGGGGATCCTGGGAAGCGACTGGGTAGGCCTGGAGAACTTCAAATGGATGCTCACATCCACTTCCATGGGAAGGGTGCTGCGCAATACGGTGGCATATGGTGCCTGGTTCATGATCATCGGCCCTGTGACCAACATGGTGATCGCCCTTCTGCTCTTTGAAGTCAGAAGCAGGAAGGCACTGAAGACTTACCAGACCATCATTACATTCCCCAACTTCATGTCCATGGTTATTGTAGGATATGTGGCCTATGCAGTCCTAAGCCCCAGGGGTGGCCTGCTGAACCAGGTGATCGGCCTGTTCGGGGGCAGTGGCGTGGATGTATATATGGAACCGGGATACTGGCCGTTTATCCTTACCATCGTGAATATCTGGAAGGGGATAGGGATTGGTTCCATGATGTATTTCGCCTCCCTTATGGGCATTGACACAGCCCTTTATGAGGCGGCAGAGATTGACGGGGCAGGCAGGTTCCAGAAGATGAGATACATATCCCTCCCCCATCTGGTTCCGCTGGTATGCATTTTCACCATACTGGGGGCGGGGAGCTTGATCAACGGCAATTTTGACTTGTTTTATATTATCCCCCGGAACTCTACGATCCTGTATGAGTCTACGGACATCTTGAATACCTACGTGTACCGGGCACTGAAAAACGGCACATATTCCATGGGCGCCACGGTAGGCCTGGTGCAGTCGGTGGTGGGAATGGTGCTGGTGGTGGTGACGAATCTGGTCGTGAAGAAGATTTCGCCGGAGAATTCCATGTTCTAAGTGTGAAAGGCGAAAAGAAAATCTAAGCTTGCAAAGTACACAAGCTAAGATTTTCTAAGTTTCGCCTAAGGAATGGCTTTGCCATTCCTTTGAGAATCTGCCTTACGGCAATTCTTCCCAGAGTTTCATGGATTGTTTGTGCCGCTAAAGCGGCATGGTATTTCGGATTCTTCAAAAGGAAAAGGTGGTAATATGAAGCTGAAAAAGAGAAAACCCTTTGATCTGATCTTGAATCTGTTTTTTATTGCAATGTGCGCCTGCTTTGTGATTCCGCTGCTGCTGGTGGTATCTGCCTCCTTCACCAGTGAAGGGTGGCTGACTTCGGGGAAGGGGTTCAGCCTGGTTCCTAAGGAGTTTACCATGGATGCCTACAGGACGGCTTTCCAGAACAGCGCCCGCATGTTACGGGCCTATCTGGTGACTTTTGCCCAGGCGGGCCTGGGAACCTTGATTGCCTGTGTGGTGGCCGGTATGGCGGCATATCCCCTTTCCAGGAGCAATTTCCGGTTCCGGAAGCCGGTGACCATCATCATCTTCTTTACCATGCTGTTCTCGGCAGGTATGATACCTACCTATATCATATATGCCAGATATTATAATATCAGCAATACGTTCTGGGTCTACATCCTGCCGGGCATGGCAGGAGGCGCCTGGAATACCATGGTATTCCGTACCTTCTTCAAGGGATTACCGGAGTCGCTGTTTGAATCGGCCCATCTGGACGGTGCCAGGGAACTGACCATCTTCTTCCGGATCGTGGTGCCCCTGTCCACGCCAGTGTTTGCCTCCCTGGGGTTCATGACCCTGGTGGGAAAATGGAACGACTATACCACATCCATGATTTATATCCGGGATGAGAACCTGTACACCCTGCAGTACCTGCTGCAGCGGCTGATGGAGGAGGCGGCTTTCCTAAAGAATCTCTCCCAGTCAGCCATGGGGAATATCACCATGAGCGCGGCAGAAATGCCAAACGAATCCTTGAAGTTCGCATTATGCGTGGTGGCGGCAGGCCCCATGCTGGCAGTGTTTCCCTTCTTCCAGAAATACTTTTCCCAGGGACTTACCATTGGGGCCGTAAAGGGATAATGGTAAGAATGATAGAAGGATACGACATATAGCAGGAAAGGACTCCCACGGGAAGAAGGACTTCTGTAGGAGAAGAAACCATATAGGGAATTATGTAACAAAGCATATATTTTATCAAAGAAACAAGGAGGATGTATCATGAGAAGAAAGTTAAGTCTGACGTTGGCGGCCATTCTGGCGGCAGCGGCCTGCCTGGGCGGCTGTGGCAAACAGGATGGGGGAGATGGCGGGAGTTCCACCCCGGTATTCCAGGGGACATCCGGACAGGAGTCTTCCGGCCAGGACAGTGGGGAAGAGGGCAAGGAGGAGGTAAAGGCAGAGGAACTGGAGCCTGTCACCATCCAGATGTGGATCGGAGGACCTGGCAAGCAGAAGGATTCAGACAGGGTGTGGGAGCTTTTTAACGAGAAACTCCAGGAATATGTGCCCAACACCACAGTGGAGATCACCTGTCTGGCCAATGCGGAATACAAGGAAAAGTTTCCCCAGATGCTGGCTGCCAGGGAGGGTGTTGACCTGGCCTGGGTGGCAAGCTGGATGACCGGTCCCATGGCTGATAATATCAAGGACGGCAACTTGATGGAATTGGATGACCTTCTGGAGCAGTACGGACAGGGGATCCAGGAGGAACTGGGGGATGAGATCCTGGATATGCACCGGTACGCAGAGGACGACAAGCTGTATTACCTGATCAGCTGGCAGGGGCTTTACAGCAATGTGCGGGCCATCAAGGTGCCCACAGAGTTTGCCACCCTGGCAGGGGAGACCTGGCTGGAGGACACCCAGAAGGTGGTCACCAAGTGGTGGAATGATTATTCTTCCCCGGAGGATTTCCAGGCAGTGTTCGACCAGCTTGACATCTACTTCAAGGCATTGCAGGACAATGACAAGCTGTACGCAGGCATGAATGTAGGTATTTTCTATGACTGGTGTTATGCCCACCACCTCTCTTCCGAGAACAGCCTGCAGATCCGCAACAACAATGTAGGCGTGGTACATAAGGATAACACCTTTACCGTGATCGATGCCATTGATACGGACTACTACCGCACCTTTGCAAAGAATATGGCTGAGTTCTACAAAAAGGGCTATATCCGTTCCGATATCGCCTCCCTGGAGAAGGGGACATTGACCTTTGTGACAAATGGAGAATTTACACCTAATACCACTGTCATCGATGTACACAATGCTTTGACACCGGATACCAACAAGATTTACAGCACCCAGAGCGGTGTGGATATCTCTCTCATACAGATTGAGGAGAACGGTTATTTGAGCAAGGGTGATGCCAGTGCCATGGCCATTCCCTACTGTGCAGATGAGCCGGAACGGGCCATGATGGTGCTGAATGCCCTATACACACAGCCGGAACTGTACCAGCTTCTGATCTACGGGGTGGAGGGAGAGCATTACACTGACAACGGGGATGGCACCATCACCACACCTTATGGCACCCAGGGGAATTCCGAGGCTGATTACGGTCTGTGGAAATGGACAGTGGGTACCTGTAAGAATTCCCTGGTGACGCAGGCAGACACTCCTGGCTATTATGACCAGCTTCTGGAACAGGAGAAGACAGCCATTGTCAGTCCGTTCAACAATTTTGCTTTTGACACCAGTTCCGTGCAGGATATCTGTGCTGCCATCCAGGCCATTGATGCAGAATACGGTGAGATGATCCGCAAAGGCTATACGGGGGACAAGTGGGAAGAGACCCTGGACAAGTGGATTGCAGAGCGCAAGGCAGCCGGTGTGGATAAACTGGTGGAGGAACTTCAGAGCCAGGTGGATGCCTATGTGAGCGCTAATAATATCACATCCTGGTAAAAGTGTGAAGGGAATGAAGATTTTCTAAGGCCAGAAAGTACCTGGCCCAAGAAAATCTGAGTCATTCCCCGAAGAATCGCTAAAGCGATTCTTCCCAGGCTTTCACCGATTGTTTGTGTCGGCTGCGCTGGCATGTCGGGAAGATAAAAATTGTTCCACCTGTGTGGCTGGACGTTCTAAGGAGCATCCAACCTGGCTCCCACATTCGCAAAACCTGCGCTTACGCGTTTTGCTCATCTGGGATTGGATTGCAACTGCACAGGTGGAAATAAGGAGAAAGAAGGGGGAGGGCGTATGGCACTCCCCTTTCCCAATCCGGGGAAAAGCAATGACGAATCTGGCAATGGCCCTTTGAAAAGGGTGCAGGGGGTATCAGAATGGATAGAAAGTATCAAGTGTATCTGGAGGGCAGGGAACTTCCCATACGGACGGCCACCATATTTCCGTCCCCGTACCACCAAAACCAGGAGATGGAATACGTACAGTTTACAACAGAGTTTCCCATATGTATCAGGGTGGTTCCCAGGACCCAGGTGAAAAGTGCCAGGATCCGCCCAAAAAGTCTGGGCCTTGTGCCGGTGGTGGACCAGGGTACCGTCACGCTCACCTTAGACCGGCCCGTGAAATTTTCCCTGGAGTTTGACGGTAGTGCCCGGGACAACCTGCTGGTACTGGCTGAGGAAGACAAGTATGGGGATTTCCTGGAGTCCTGGAAGGAGCGCGGACAGGATCCGGGACAAAGCATACCTGGGGAAGGAACATCCCGGAAAGGAACATCCCAGGAAGGAACATCCCGGAAGGAAACTGCCAGGGAAGGATCAGCCCAGGAGGGAAAGCTGCTCTACTTTGGCCCAGGCGTCCAGGATAAGGGTGTCATCACCGTCAAGGAAAGCGATACCACCATCTATCTGGAGGAGGGAGCCTACATTCACGGCAAGATCGACCTGGATCACTGTGACAGGGTGAAACTCTGCGGTTATGGCATCATCAGCATGGAGCAATATCCCTATGAGATGCGGCACACCTACCAGAGGTGCATCAACGCCATGTACTGCAGGGACCTGTGTATCCAGGACATTACCATCCTGGACAGCAATGACTGGAGCCTGCGGGTGCTGGGGTGCGAAAACGTGCTGGTGGACAATGTGAAGATCATAGGCTGCAGGGGCAATTCGGACGGTGTGGACATCTGCGGCTCCCGCAATGTGCTGGTACAGCATGTGTTTACCAGGGTCTGGGATGACTCCCTGGTGGTAAAAGGGCTGGATGCCGGGGATGTGGAAAATGTAACCTTCCGCAGTTGTATCCTGTGGAATGATTTTGCCAGACCCATGGAGGTAGGGGTGGAACTGCGGGCGGATAGGGTACATCATGTCCGGTTCCAGGATATTGATGTACTGCATTCCCCTACGGGCTATCCGCTGATGGGGATCCACCATGGGGACCGGGCAGAAGTGTCAGATATTGTGTTTGAGGACATCCGCATTGAGGATGCGCCCGGGGCACAGCTTTTTGACATTCGGATCACTCCCTCCTACTGGAACCGGGACCAGAAGATGGGCAGGATCCGGGATGTGACTTTCCGCAGGATCCAGGTGCTGGGGGAGGAGACGGGACTTGACCGGCTTCTGTCCGATTCCAGGCTCCAGGGGTATTCCAAGGAGCATGATATTCGGAATGTGACTTTTGAAGAGATATCCATCCTGGGAAAGCAGGTACATGATGCAGCCAGCTGCGGCCTGCTGTGCATGGAGTATGTGAGTGAAGTGGCATTTGTGGCAGGGGAGGAAGAACAGCTTGCCATGGTGGAGAGCCATCTGGCATTTTCCCAGGAGTTTCACCGGCTGGAGGATGGAACCTATGAGGGGGTGGTGGAGGTCTGCCTGAGGAATCCCAGGCCCTGCAAACGTCAGAAGGAGATCTGGCTGCAGGTCTCCCCAGCCCATGTGGGAGACTATGACAGGAATCCCAGGAAGATCTGCCTGCCGGGGAAGGGGGAAGCTAGGTGTATTTTCCCCCTGCGGCTTCCACCGGGGAAATATGTGATAGCCCTGCAGTCTGGGGATCCGGAAGTCCGATATGCCTGGAGGTTCCTGGAACTGGACTGGGTGCTGCCGGAGTGTGGGGCAGACACAGCCATTCCCGCCCCCCTGTCTTTTGTCAATTACTACGGGGACAGGCTGGGCAGTGTGCAGGTCTTCTGGGAAAAAGAGGGGCTTGTGCTGCGGTCCGGACTGCTCCAGAGGAAGGATTGTACCCTGGTGGTATATGGGGCCAGGCCGGTTCCCCGCCAGGAAGGGGAAGTGGCTTTCAGCGTGGAGGAGACAGACTTTGGTGTGGTACCCGCAGTGCTGTGGCGCACGTCCGGATGGGAACTGGCCCCCCAGCTAAGGTGTCCCCTGGAGATCACCCTGGTCTTTCGGAATGAACCCAAGGTGGAGGGGATTAGGAAGGTGGAGATTTCCGGAGATGGCACCGGGGAATGCAGGATTGCCTTCGCAGATCTGGGTCTGCCTGCGGGTACGCGTCATTTCTGGCTGGAGATAGAGGCCAGGCTGCCGGAAGTGGAGAAGTACCGGTATCCCTATACCCTGTTCCACTCCGTCATTCCTGGATCTTCTGCCCATATGTACGGGGTGTGCCGCCTGGAGACTGCTTCCGGGCGAGAAGAGGAAAGACGGTAAGATATGTTTGCCGTATAGCGGCCTAAAAAGGGAGGAGAGAAAAATGACCACAATACTATTTCAAGGAGATTCCCTGACAGATGCCTGTAGGGAGAAGGATCTGACGGGAAACGATCCCAACCGGTTCCTGGGAGTGGGCTATGTGAACCACCTGGCCCAGGTGCTGATGAGCGAGAACCCGGATATAAGGGTACTGAACCATGGGGTAAACGGGAACCGTATCATAGATCTGTACAGCCGCTGGATCGAAGACACGCTGAACGTGGATTTCCAGGTGCTCAGTATCCTGTGTGGCGTCAATGACGTGGGATTCGCCCTGCGGATGAACAAGGGCGCCGATGCGGAGAAATTCGCCTTTATCTATGACAGGATGCTGTATGAGGTGAAAAAGGAGAAGCCTGGGGCAGCCCTGGTGCTCTGTGAACCCTTCCTGTGCAGGCTGCGGTGTGAGGAAGTGACATATGGCACGGATATCATCGAAGACTGGGAGATCTGGGATGGCCATATGCAGGAGCGGGCAGCCATTGTGAGGGAACTGGCCGGTAAATATGGGGCCGTGCTGGTACCTGGCAGGGAGATCTTCGCCGCAGCCTGCAGGCGGGCGCCGGCCAGTCACTGGTCTGTGGATGGCATCCATCTGACCCCGGCGGGAAATGGCCTGCTGGCCAGGGAGTGGCTGCGGGCAGTGAAAGGAGCGGGAAATGTACTGGTTTGAAGACGAGAAAAGGGAAGTGCACCTGGATGACTACAGGACACCTACTCCCTGGATGAATTATCTGTCCAATGGTACCTTTCATGCTATGGTATCCCAGGCCGGAGGCGGCGTGGCATGGCACAGGTCCCCTCAGATCTGGAGGATCAACCATTACCGCTTTTTCCATCTGCCTATGGACAGAAGCGGGTTCTATACCTATATCCGGGACGGGGAGGAGGTCTGGTGTCCCACCTGTGAACCCTGTGCCAGGAAGCCTGAAAAGTGGGAGGCCGCCCACGGCATGGGATACAGCAGGTTTTCTGCAGACAGGAAGGGCCTTAAGGTGGAGGAGACCTTCCTGGTCAGTCCCTTGCAAAATGTGATGATCTGGAAGCTGAAACTATGCTCCGGTAAGGACAGGGAGGTGGTGCTTTATCCCTATGTGGAACTGGGCATGATGGAGTTCATGCGGGAGCTTCAGTGGCAGTGCTACAACAAACACCAGCTTGCCGCCTACAACAGGGGGGATGTCCTGATCTACCGCTATGGTGTGGAAGACCAGCCAAAGCCTGAGGAGACACCCCTGGTCTATTTTGCTACGGATGGGGAAATCAGTGCCTTTGACTGTGACAGGGACATGTTCGTGGGCAGCTACCGCAGCGAGGAGAATCCCCAGGGAGTGGAGCGGGGCAAGCTGGGGAATTCCACCATGTATGGTGGGGATCCCTGTTTCGCCCTGCAGATCCCGGTGTCCCTGAAGGCAGGACAGGAGCGGGAACTGGCAGTTTTCCTGGGGACAGCCATGACAGAGGAAGAGGTGCTAAAAGAGGTGGCAGCCTGTAGGGAGAAGGGATTTGTGGAGGCCTCCGAAAAGGCCCTTGCCCGGTGGTGGGATGCGTTCTTTGCCGGCTTCCAGTGTCAGATCCCGGATAAGGAGGCCCAGACTATGATCAATATCTGGAATCCCTACCAGGCAGAGCGGAACTTCCGGTTCTCCCGGAACCTGAGCTACTATGCCACAGGTACCTTCCGGGGGGTGGGAATGCGGGATACAGCCCAGGATATCCTGGCCATGATTCCCCTGCAGCAGGAGAGGGCCTTCGAGAAATTCTGCCTGCTGCTGACCCAGCAGTACCAGGACGGCCACTGCAACCACTATTTCTTCCCCACAGAAGGGTGGGAACCTGTCACCAGGATCCATTCCGATGACCATCTGTGGCTGGTGATGGATGCCTATCATCTGGCGGTGGAGCAGGGCAGCCTGGATTTCCTGGAAATCCAGGTGCCCTGTTATGACGGGGGAAACATTACCATATGGGAACATCTGAAAAATGCCATTGCTTATACGGAAGACCACATGGGGGAAAACGGATTCCCGCTGATGCTGTCTTCGGACTGGAATGACATGCTCTACAAGGTGTGTCGGAAGGGCAGGGGGGAGAGTATCTGGACAGGAATGCAGTTCGGCACCGTGCTGCGGATGATGGCAGAACTGGCCAGGAGGAAAGGGGAATCTGATCTTGCAGGAAGATACCAGGTGTTGTATGATAGACAAAAGGAACTGGTCAATACCCTGGGCTGGGACGGGGAATGGTTCAGACGGTGTATTACGGATGAGGGTGTCCTGATCGGATCTGCCCAGGAAAGCCAGGCAAAAATCTGGCTGAATACCCAGAACTGGGCGGTGATCAGCGGCCTGGGGGATGAGGAGAAACAGCGCAGGGCCATGGACAGTGTGAAGACTTACCTGGATACGGACCTGGGGATCCGCAAGGTCCACCCGGCCATGGAGGGCTACCCTTCCAAGGAAGATCCGCTGACCTATTACAACAAAGGCTGTGGGGAGAACGGCAGTGTGTTCTGCCATGCCAACACCTGGGCAGTCATTGCAGAATGTATGCTGGGGTGCCGGGAGAATGCCTGGAAATATTATCACCAGCTTCTGCCCATGGTGGCACAGAAAAAAGCCGGGGAAGCAAGATACCGGGCAGAGCCATATGTGTATGCTTCCAATATCTTCGGCCCGGAAAGCGACAGGTTCGGCCTGGCCAATGTGTCCTGGCTCACCGGGACTGCAGCCTGGATGTACCTGGCGGCCACCCAGTACCTTCTGGGGGTGCGGCCTGTCTGGGAGGGCCTGGTGGTGGAGCCATGCCTGCCGGGAGACTGGAAGGAAGTGGTAGTGGATCGCATGTTCCGGGGCTGCCATTACCATATTACCATACGGAATATGGAAGGGAAAGCCTGGATTCCCCATGTGGACGGAAGGAAGGAGTGCTTTGTGGAAGTAGTCTGAAGAGAGCATGCCTGGAAGGAAACTTCCAATGACAGACCAGAAGGTCTGTCATCAAAGGGCAAATATGGAAATGATTGCCCGCCAAAGGCGGGCATGGGGGTGTAAGAGTGGATATACAGCAGGAACTGAAACAGTTTTTACAGGACTATTGCGAAAGCATCCGGCAGGAGGCAGACCGCCTGCGGGACCAGGAGATGCCGCCTATCACGGAGGAGTTGTTTGCCATTTTTGAGCATACAGGGAACCGGCTCACCTACGAGGCGGTGTATTTCCTGCGGAGGAAATTCCTGGCTGTCTTCGGGCTGAAGGCCATCCTGGACAGGGACAGCCGGGATGTGGCGAAGCTGGAGGAAGTGATGGCAGATATCTGCGGGGAGGAATGCTGGGCGCTGCCGGCCCATGTGAACCGGAGGGAGGACGCAGACTGGAGAATCTGTGTGGATCTCTTTGCGGCGGAGACGGCCCAGACCCTGGCAGAGATCCGGTTCCTGTTAAAAGGGGTGTTGTCAGGGGAGACAGCCAGTCTGGTAAAAAGGGAAGTGATGCGCCGGGTGCTGGATCCCTTCGCCCGGTCCCGGCCACCTTACAGGAACTGGGAGTACAGTACCCATAACTGGAGTGCCGTGTGCGGCGGCAGTGTGGGAAGTGCCGCCATGTACCTGCTGGGGGAGGAGCTGGGCACAGAGGAAAAGCCGGAAGGGCAGAAGGGTCCGGGAAGGCAGGAGAACCTGTGTGGGGGAGCGGAACTGGATAATATCCTGTCCCGGATCTGCCATAGCATGGAGCAATATTACCTGGCGGGCTTTGCGGAGGATGGCACCTGCCTGGAAGGTCTGGGATATTTCACATATGGCATGACATATTTCACAGGTTTCGCGGAACAGCTCCGCACTTTTACGGCAGGAAAAATGGATCTGTTCCAGAATGAGAAGCTGGGGAAAATAGCTGCCTTCCAGGCAAAATGCTATTTTACAAGCGGCAGGACTGTGAGTTTTGCAGATGGATTTACCAGCGATACCTTCCGGCCAGGGCTGACCTGTTTCCTGGCCATGGAGTATCCGGAGGCCGGGATTCCCGCCATGGACCGGGCAGCAGGACTGGACGCGGACAACTGTTACCGCTGGATGGGGCTGTACCGGAACCTGACCTGGACCAGGCAGTATCTGGACTGGCTGGGACAGGGCGGGGATGTCTGCACAAAGGGGCAGCAGGGTTCCGGCGGCCAGGTGGTTCTGCCGGATGCCCAGTGGGTGATCTGCCAGAGTGATAACGGTGCCGGCATGGCAGCCAAAGGGGGACATAACGGGGAACCCCACAACCACAATGATGTGGGCAGTTTTTTCTACCTGAACGGAGACGACTTCCTGCTGGCAGACTTGGGATGCGGGGAGTACACCAAGGATTATTTTGCGGAAAAGCGGTATACCTATCTTTGCTGCCGCTCCCTGGGACACAATGTTCCCCTGATAGACGGCAGAGAGCAGCTTCCCGGAGAGGAATACGGCTGTGACCGGTTTGAGACGGAGGCTGACAGAATCGTGCTCAGCTTTGCCGGGGCCTACGGCAATCCCGGCCTGGAATCCCTGGTCCGGACCCTGGACTGGGAGGAAAGGGAGGGGATATTGCAGGTGGAGGACTGCTTCCGGATCCGGGAGAGTATCCGTTCCATCCGGGAGAACCTGATCACCCAGTGGGAGCCTTGGATCCAGGGCAATGCCATACGGATCCAGGGGGATAAGGCAGGCTGCCAGATCCAGGTGGAAGGGGAGCCTGTGGAGATCGTATGTATCCGGCAGGATTTTTATGACCATGGCGGGGTGCGCCGGGACGTGTGGCTGCTTCAGTGGGAAGTGCCTATAAAGGGGGAAGCTTTCCCGGAGGGGCAGGCAAGAACCAGCTTTTTCATCAAGCCCGTGTAAGAACGGAGGCCTGGTACCGCCTCCTGCTGTGGAAATGTTGGCGTCTCACCCCAGATCCTGCCTGGGGGGACACCCGTATTCCTTCTGGAAGGCCCGGTAGAAAGAGGAGTAATCGTGAAATCCCGCCTCCAGGGCAGCACTGCTGATGCTTTTGCCCAGGGCATGGAGTTCCCGCACCCTGGTGAGGCGCTTGCGGCAGATATAGGTATGGACGGTCATGCCTGTGGCCTTGCGGAATTCCCGGCAGAGGTAATACTTGGAGAGAAAGAATTTTTCCTGCAGGGCATCCAGGGTGATGGGACTGGCATAGTGGCTGTTCAGATACAGGATCACGGACCTTATGGGGGTCTTGGCCAGATCCGGGGCAGAAAACTGGTTCACCTGGTTGGTCAGATACAGGATTTCTATGACAATGGAGCGCAGCACCGGGGCGTCCTGGGGCAGACGGTAGTTGTCAGAGTACTTTTTGTAACGGAGGAAAGCATCATACAAGCCGCTGGAATGGACAAGGCCAGCGGCGATCTTATGGCCTGTACCGGCCGGGGCATCCAGAAACTGTGCCTCGTAACCGGCACAGGCATTTTTCTTAAAAAAATCAGGGGAAACCATCAGCACCACACGCCTGTAGGGGGCAGGACTGTTGTGGTAAATCCGATGGAATTCATGCCTGCGTATGACAATGAGATCCCCTGGTTCCAGGGCGTAAGTCTTATCCTCCACCAGGTACCTGGCATCGCCTTCCAGGAACAGCAGGATCTCATAGTCATTGTGGTTGTGAAGCTGGAAATGGGCATTGGTGGGGGCCTGGTGAAAGGCCTCATTCAGTATATAACAGGATTCCATAATACCCTCCTGGATTTCCCGCCGTCCCTGCCAGACAGCGATAGTGCGGTGCCAGCAACAGGCGGGTAAATATGGATTTAGTATAGAGGAAATGGGCAAGAATTGCAATGTTTTATGCAAGAAAAGGTATATTATTTGGAAAATGTATGTACTATGATGAAAGAAAACAAAAGAGGCACCCTGACCGCAACAGTTCAGACAGGGCATTGGACTGTTACCCCTGGCCGGTGCTATGACGGGAGAGGAAAGGGAATCTCTTGAAATGGGCGTGGAGGTGTAGGATGAGATATCCAAAAATCAGCGGTTTTTCAGATGAAATTGCAGAGGATGTGGACACACAGTTTGCCGTACTGGGAAAACTGGGCATCCGGTATTTTGAACCCAGGGGCGTGGATGGGAAGAACATTGCAGATCTTTCTGAGGAGGAAGTATCCCGACTTGGGCAGAAGATGGAGGAAAAGGGAATCCGGGTCTCCTCCATAGGCTCTCCCATCGGCAAGGTGAAGCTGGAGGAGGACTTCGGGAAGCATTTTGAACAGTTTAAGCGGGTGGTGGAGATTGCGAAGAAGCTGGAAGCGAAGTATATCCGTATGTTCAGCTTCTACCATGAAGGCGGGGCCGACTGGAGCCAGGCAGAGAGACAGGAGGTGCTGGCACGCCTTAGACAGATGATTGCCTATGCGGGAAAGCAGGATGTGGTGCTGCTCCATGAGAATGAGAAAGACATCTACGGGGACACGGTGGACCGATGTGTGGATCTGATGGAGGAACTGGCCTGTGACCACTTCCGGATGGTATTTGATCCGGCTAATTTCGTCCAGTGTGGGCAGGATACCAGGGAAGGCTACCGGCGACTGAAGGAATATGTGGCGTATGTACATATCAAGGATGCCCTCATGGAAGATGGCAGGGTGGTGCCTGCAGGCTCTGGGGACGGCCATGTGGAATATGTGCTACAGGAGTTGTTATCTGGCAGATATGACGGGTTCTTAAGTGTGGAACCCCATCTGGGAACCTTCGCGGGACTGGCCGGTCTGGAACTGGATGACAAGATGGCAGGACTGCCCCAGGGAGGGGAGGGGACCTTCACGTTGGCATACCGGGCACTGGAGGAGATCCTGGACAGGATAAGTGTGAACGGAATGAAGATTTTCTAAGGCCGGAAAGTACCCGACCTAAGAAAATCTAAGTCATTCCGAGAAGAATGCCCAAGCGAATGATATTCGTTTTGTGCAGGCATTCTTCCAAGCGCACGTTTTGCGCTTTGTTTGTAACAGTTCATTGATTGTTTGTGCCATGGGGATGGCGGTGCAGGGAGGGTTCATAAGATGAGAAGCGGAAACCCTGGAAAGGAAGGAAATATGGAGAAATTGAGATTAGGTGTCATTGGTTTTGGAAATATGGGAACCAGCCATGTGAGAAACGTATGGGAGGGAAGGGTGCCAGAGATGACAATGGGTGCCATCTGTGACAGTGCCCCGGCCAGGCAGGAGGCAGCAAGGCACCGGTATTCGGAGGTGCCGGTATTCGCAAACGCCACCCAGCTTTTCCAGAGTGGGCTATGCGATGTGGTACTGATTGCTACACCCCACTATGACCATCCTGTCCTGGCAGTGGAAGCATTCCAGAATGGCCTGCATGTGATCACGGAGAAGCCGGCCGGGGTCTATACCAGGCAGGTGAAGGAGATGAATACTGCCGCTGCCGCATCCGATAAGCTTTTCGGCATCATGTACAACCAGCGGACCAACCCGGTGTACCAGAAGCTGCGTCAGATGATCCACAGGGGGGACCTGGGGTGTATCAAGCGAATCACATGGATCATCACGGACTGGTACAGGCCCCAGGCTTACCATGACAGCAGTACCTGGAGGTCTGCCTGGAAGACAGAAGGGGGAGGTGCCTTGATCAACCAGAATCCCCACCAGCTGGATCTGTGGCAGTGGCTGTTCGGCATGCCGGACCGGATCTATGCCAGGGCCAGCTTCGGCAAATATTATGATATCGAAGTGGAAGATGATGTGATGGCCTATATGGAATACGACAACGGCACCACCGGGGAATACATTACCTCCACCGGGGAAGCACCTGGCACCAACCGACTGGAGATTGCCTGCGACATGGGGAAGGTGGTGGTGGAGAATAACCGCCTTACCTTCCACCGGAATGTCCTGTCGGAACGGGAGCACAACAGGATCAACACGGAACCTTTTGGCAGGCCGGAGTGCTGGGAGTGCAATGTCCCTGCAGATTTTTCCGGAGGACCCCAGCATGTGGGCATCCTGAACAATTTTGCCGCGGCAGTGCTGCATGGAGACAGGCTTCTGGCACCGGGAACAGAAGGCCTGCTGGGGCTGACTATCTCCAATGCCATCCATCTGAGCGCCTGGACAGGGGAGACTGTGGATGTGAAGCATTTCCCTGATGACAGGTTCTATGAGCTGTTGCAGGAGAAGATCCGGACTTCCACGGTGGTGAAGAAGGAATCCCAGGTGATTGTAGACAACAGCAAGACATATTAACCATCTAGTAACCGGCCGCAGCGCCATGCATAAGAGGCTGCGGCAGGCAAGATGTGTGGGAATAGGAGGAGAAGATTCAGATGGATAAACGGATTGGCGCACAATTTTATACCTTGAGGGAATACACCAGGACCATATCTGATTTTGAGGAAACCTGCCGGAAGGTCAGGGATATCGGTTACCAGATCGTCCAGATTTCCGGGACGCCCCTAAGGGCAGCAGAAATGAAAAAGGTGCTGGATGCGTACGGCCTGGAGGTGGTGACGACCCATAGAAGCTTTGACGATTTCCAGGACAACCTGGAGGAAATCATGGATTACAACCGGACACTGGGCTGCGAACTCTGCGGGATAGGCTCCATGCCCGGCTGGGCCAGGGAAAGCGGGGAGAACCTGGGACGATTCCTAAAGGAGGCCGGCCAGATAGCCGCCAGACTGCGGAAGGAAGGACTGTATTTCGGATACCATAACCATGCGTTTGAATTTGCGAAGGTGGATGGAACCTATATCATGGACCGGCTGCTCCAGGAGACGGATCCGGACAATTTTCGTTTCATTGCGGATACCTATTGGATCCAGGTAGGGGGCATGGATCCGGCTTCTTTCCTGGAAAAGCTGGGAGGCAGGGCCATGGCTGTCCATTTTAAGGATCTGAAGGTGAACACAGACAACACCACGGAGATGGCCGAGGTAGGGGAAGGAAACTTAAACTGGGATAACATTGCCAGGGTATGTGAAAAAACCGGGGTAAAATGGGCGCTGGTAGAACAGGATACCTGCAGGCGGGATCCCTTCCTGTCCATGAAAATGAGTTATACTTATCTGGTGGGAAAGGGATTTGTTTGAGAATTCCTCCCTGCCCATCCCCCATGGATTCCGGCAGGGTCCATGGGGATGGGCTATATAGAGGACACAAAACTGTCTGCTTCGGATTCCCGGACAGACAGTACCTCCTGTAAGGACAAACCTGCCATTTGGGCAATCTGCTCCGGGGACATACCATTTTGGAGCATGGTACGGACCAGCTTCTTGCGCTCATCCATACGACCAGCGGCATGTCCTTCTTTCCGTGCTTCTTCCCGCAGAAAGTTTAGGGTCTTCTTCTCATCATATTCTGTCAAAAGCATCTTTTTTACCTCTGCCTGCATTGGAAGCAGGATATCTTTCATAATATTATTGTCAATGCAGTATTTTGTAGCCATATCAATAGACTTGTCCGTGGAATAGCCTTCCTTTTGATACCTGCGGATCTGATCCACAAATAAGGCATATTCATTTAGACGTGTGCAATTTTGCATAAGATTTTGATTATGCCCATAGTGAGCGGAGTGAACAGTAACGACAATAACCCCGCTGCCTGCAGCGGGGTTATTGATTGACAAATCCGGAAAAAGGTTTATGATACAACCATAAGGCTTTTGTAAGAAGCCCACACGGAAGCGTAACAGACATAGATACGTTCCGTTGCCTGCATGGAATGTGACAGGCAGGGAAGTAGCGTGAAAAGTACTTCTAGCCGCTCATGCCAAAGGGCATTTCGCGGAGAAGTACTATGTTTCACGCCAACTATTTGAGCCGCCAAGGGCGGCATGGGGGATTATTATGAAGAAGAGAAGAGGACTGATGATCTTGATTCCCACGCTGCTCCTCATAGGGCTGGTGGCATCGGGCCTATTTTTCCTGGAAGATTCCGAAGGGGCGGCAGATCCGGTGGCCTCACTGGGAGAACAGCAGGCTAACAACACAATCCTGGAGAGCCTTGGTGCCCAAGGGATGGAGGAAGGCACTGGTGGGGAACAGGATCCGGGCAGTCAGCAGGAGAATGGCCCGGGTGGGAACGGCCTGGCTGATTCTGGCGATGGACTAGGGAATGGGGGAGAGTCCAGGGAACCGGAGGATGCTTTTCAGGAATATGATGTGACGCTTATGGCCCTGGGGGACAATCTGATGCACATGGGAATCGTCCAGACAGGGCGCCAGGAAGACGGCACTTATGACTATTCCTTTCTGTTCCAGGACATCCTGCCTTATCTGGAGCAGGCAGACATTAAGATGATCAACCAGGAGACCATACTGGGGGGCAATGAACTGGGCTTTTCCGGCTTCCCTTATTTCAATTCCCCCACGGAAGTAGGGGATGCCATTGTGGAGGCTGGATTCAATGTGGTGCTGCACGCCACCAACCATGCAGCCGACCAGGGGATCAAGGGGCTGTATCACTGTGTGGACTACTGGAAGCAGCACCCGGAGGTGATGATGACGGGGATCCTGGGGGAGGAGGACACAGAGAGCATTCCCCTGCTGGAAGTGGGAGGCTTGACATTCGCCATCTTGAATTATACCTATGGGCCGAACATGGAGGTGCTGCCATCGAATCTGCGAGGGCACTTGAACATGCTCTGCGCTTACAATGAGAAGACAGGCGCCATTGACTTCACCACCTTGAATCCCCAGGTGATTGCAGATATCGAAGAAGTCAGGGCGCTGGCAGATATCGTGGTGGTCTGCCCCCACTGGGGGACGGAATACCAGGATGTGCCTTCCAGTTACCAGCGCAGCTTTGCAGAGCAGATGGCCCAGGCAGGGGCAGATCTGATCATTGGCACCCATCCCCATGTGCCCCAGCCGGTGGAGTGGGTGGAGGCCGAAAATGGCAGGAAGGCACTGTGCTACTATTCCCTGGGAAACTATGTGTCCACCCAGAAACAGGCCCTGTGTATGCTGGAGGGCATGGCCTGGGTCACTTTCCATGTGACGGAGGAAGGGGTGTCCATTGCGGAGGAGAAGTCCGGTGTCCTGCCCCTGGTGTGCCAGTACAGGAGTGGCCCGGTGCGGCTGGATAGGGTGTACACCCTGGAGGAATATACAGAGGAACTGGCCGCCAGCCACGGAATCCGGGGGTATGGCGGCGTTACCCTGCGCCTGTCTGACCTACAGGACTGGAGCCGGGAAATCTTCGGGGACTGGGTGATGGCTTCCGGGGATATCCTGGAACAGGGGAAGGAAGAGTAAAGGAAAATAGGGAAGAGGCAGATGAAAGTGTGGGCCTACAACAGGTCAGACAGTTCCATCTGTCCGTTTTTCCAGGATTTCTGCTCTGCCGCCTTTATCACATCCCCTTCCTGGATCTCCCCGATCAGAAGAGGGGAGCCGGGATTGTGAAGCTTTCTGTTTCTGAGGACAGTTTCCCGGTCATAGTTGGCATAACAGTACAGACAGCCGTGACTACAGGTATTGTAGGCGCCGATGTCGGCTCCCAGCAGACAGGTGCATTCGCTGCGGGCAGCTTTCCGTTTTGGCACGTCCAGACGGCAGTCCAGGGCTTGTTCCAGCACGGCCTTTGACAGACAGCCTCCTGCGTCCACATGGCTTCGCACAAGGTTGGCATTTTCACAGCACAAGTGGATCTGCAGGCCATATTTGGAAGCCGTTTCTGAAAAAGAGGATATCAGCAGGTCCTGCTCTTCGGGGGTGACACCGGTCACGCCCTTGAAATTCCGTTTTGTCTTCTCATACAGGTCTATAAAACTGACCACGCACTGATCTGTGTACCCGGCCAGCATTCCGGCCATCCGATGAAACACCTCCATATGAAAGGAAAGGGAATATTTGTCTGTCAGGAAGACGGGATCATACCGCCAACTTATGCGCCCTGGGCCGACCAGGGCAGACAATTGCCGGAAAGTCCGGATCACCTGGTCTGTGGGAGGCACGAAAGGCTCCACATCCTGTCCATAGGGGGTGATGGTCACGAACCAGAAGGTGTCGAAGGGGGATAGCAAAGAAAGCCTCTCCATCATGGGTGCAGGATTCTTCGTACAGAATACGCAGGCATCGATGACGCAGGGATCCAGCAGATAGCTAGTGACCTGGGAGGGGGAAAAGGGGTTACGCACATACACGAATCCTTCCCGGATGCGGTTGTAGAACCAGTTGCTGTAATAGGCAGGAATATCGGTCCTGCTGCCTGTATTCAGTATCATTTCCCAAAGTCTCCCGAATTTTCAGCCGTCTGCCCTGGAGCATGTGTGAAAATGCATTCCCGCCATCTGCCGCGGTAAACAGCGTGTTATTGTTCACTCACAATGTCAGTGAACAGTAACAACCGCATTCCCATATTTGTCAGAAAGCAATTATCTGACACGCTCCAGGGCCTGTGCAAACGAAATTAGTCGATCACGTTTTTCACGCCGATAATGGTGTCATAGTCTGCCTTGTAGATCACCACACCTTTCCTGGGGTTGGCAGAGTGGATGATCTGTCCGTCCCCGATGTACAGGGCTACATGGGTGCATTTGCCATTCTTGCCGTAGCAGATGATATCGCCGGGCTGGGCTTCGCTATAGGAGATACTTCTGCCGTTGCTGGAAAGCTGTCCCCCGGGGGTGCGGCTTAGGGAATATCCGTATTCCGCGTAAATCAGACTGGTGAAGCCGGAACAGTCCGTACCCCCGGCCAGGGTCTTCCCCCCGTGGATATACACATTGCCCAGAAACTGCATGGCATAGTCTACAATGGAGGAACGCAGTTCCTCATTGGTGCTGTAGTTTCCGGAGGGAGGTGTCACTGTGATGGCTGTGTTCTCGGCGGCCTGGCTCTCCGATACAGCGGCCCTGGCTTCCAGGGCACGTCTTGCAGCCAGTTCTGCGGCTTCCTCTTCCAGGGTCTTGGCATAAACAAATTCTTCTGCAAGGGTCACATATTCTGCTGCCACATAGCCTGTTTTGTTCTCCGTATACTGTACTTTCAGCCATTCTCCGAGATTTTCCAGAAGCTGGGCCCTCTCCCCGCTGTCAATGTAGCCGATCCTGCTGGAATTGATGTCAGGTTCCTTCCGCACATTGAGCCTGTCCGCTATCACCACGGCGTACCGGGTCACATACTCATCAATGGCGTCTGCCGCTGCTTCTCCGTACAGGAAGTACTCTGCCTTGATGTAACCTTCCACATTGCCGGAAATGATCTGGAACCATTCCTCCCCTTCCCCGGCGGTGTCCAGAACCTGGGCTACGGCGCCAGGATAGATCTTGCCTACAATCTGCCCTTCTGTGCTGGGTAGGGAGCGCACATTCACATAGCTGCTTACATTGGCGATGGCCAGGTCAGCGTATTCCCCGGCCTGTTCCTGGGCCTCTTCTGTCAAGGCCGTCTCCAGGATGGCCAGGGTCTTAGGGGAAAGGGCGGCTGTGGGATCCCCGTTGTCCAGAAAGGCCTGGATCCCACCGTTTAGGAGGGTTCCATCCCCGGAAGGGAAAGCATCCCCCATGGAGACAGATACCTCTGCGGAAGCGGCGTCCCCCTCTGAAAGGGAAACATCTGCCAGGGGCATATCCCCACTGGAGACAGGGATATCTGCCAGGGCTGCGGTTATCTCGGAAGAATCTGTGACGGATATATCCCCGGCAGAAACGGAAGTGTCAGCGGGGGAAGCATTGTCCTTCTCCTGGTGCGCCTGTGCCTTAAGGGAATGGGCCAGGGAGGTGATGCCCCATAGGCCTGCAATGGTCAGACCCGTGCAAAGTATAATCATCAACCGGTGCTTCATGTGTATGCCTCCATGCCCGCCATAAAGAGGTGTATATGCATCTTCCTGTGGGCATTTCTTTTCTAAAATAGATAAGTAGTGAGACTAAAAGTTATGTTCAGCCCATGCCCATTTGCAAGTGCCGTAAACGGTACATTGACGTGCCATTCGGCACTCCCCGCTGCATTTGCTGCTCCTTTTGCCCCCTACATCATAATATACAACAGAAAAGACAAAAAGTCTATGGGTTTTACCATGATTTGTTATAAATTTGTAATATTTTTGTAACAGTTTAGCCGGTCCATGTAAATGGCAGAAAATCGTGCTTACACGAATTTTATGCCATCTATATGGATGGAGGGAGCGTCAGCCCGTTTAGAAACAGTTCAGATTTTTTTAATGGCAGGTTCCTTGATTGCAGGCAGACTGGTGGTTAAAATAGACAGAAATGGAAAAATAGAGAAAACGAGGTGTATCCATGATTCGTCTGTTGAAGAAGATGCGTAGAAAAGAATGGCTTATGGCCCTGGTATGCATGTTACTGGTGCTGGGACAGATTTATTTTGACCTGCGGCTGCCGGATTACATGAGCAATCTCACGGTGCTGGTCAATACCCCGGACAGTACGGTGGGGGATATCCTGAGAACAGGCGGCAGCATGCTGGGCTGTACCCTGGCCAGTGCGGTCCTGGCCATTGTCTGCGGGTACCTGGCGGCCCGGGTGGCGGCCGGGTTCAGCTATGTGGTCAGAAGGCAGGTATTTGAGAAGGTGTCTGCTTTTGGACAGAAGGAGATGCTGGAATTCTCCGTGCCCAGCCTGATCAACCGCACTACCAATGACATCACCCAGATCCAGATGCTGGTGTCCATGGGGCTGCAGATTCTGGTGAAGGCCCCGGTGATGGCAGTGTGGGCCGTGATCAAGATCATAGATAAGAGCTGGGAACTGTCGGCCATCACGGCAGGTTTTGTGGTGGCGATCCTCTCTGTGATGCTGGTGGTGGTGAAGATCGTGCTGCCCCGGATGAAACGGGTGCAGAAGCTTACGGATGACTTGAACCTGGTGTCCAGGGAGAATCTGACAGGGATCAACGTGGTACATGCTTTCAATGCGGAAGACTATCAGAATGAGAAATTCGACCAGGCAAACGATGTGCTGATGAAGACCCAGCTCTTCAACCAGAGGGCATTTGCCGTGCTGATGCCTGTGGTGAATTTTGCCATGAATGCCCTGGCCCTGACCATCTACTGGGTTGGGGCGGCCTTGATCGGACAGATTCCAGCGGCTGACATGGCCTTGAGGCTTGGCACCTTCAGCAATGTAGTGGTGTTCGGCACCTATGCCACCTATGTGGTCATGTCCTTGATGATGCTGGTGATGATCATGATGTTCCTGCCCGCAGCCCAGGTTTCTGCCCAGCGTATCCAGGAAGTACTGTCCACCCAGATCAAGCTGAAGGAGGGGACCAGGCAGGATTCCCCGGAGCAGGGGACTGTGGAATTCAGGAATGTGTCCTTCCATTATCCTTCTTCCCACAAGGATGTGCTGGAGAACATCAGCTTCCGGGTGGAAAAAGGCCAGACCATTGCATTCATCGGCTCCACGGGAAGCGGCAAGACCACCCTGGTGAGCCTGGCGGCCCGGTTCTATGATGTCACCAGCGGACAGGTGCTGCTGGACGGAGTGGATGTGAAGGAATATTCCTTCGATGCCCTCTATGACCGCATTGGCTATGTGACCCAGAAGGCAGTGCTTTTTGCCGGGGACATCCGGGAGAATGTGCTGTTCGGGGAGAGCCGCGGGGACGGAAGTGAGGAAGCGGTGGGGCGTGCCATTGAACTGGCCCAGGCAGGGGAATTCGTGGAGAAACTGGAAGGTGGGATCCACTACCCTATTACCCAGGGCGGCACCAATGTGTCCGGCGGGCAGAAGCAGCGTCTGTCCATAGCCAGGGCACTGGCCAGGAACCCGGAGATCCTGGTGTTCGATGACTCTTTCTCTGCCCTGGACTACCAGACCGATGCGAAGCTGCGCAAGGGACTGTCCGAGAAGCTGCAGGGAACCACCTGCATGATCGTGGCCCAGCGCATCGGCACTATCCGCAATGCGGACAAGATTGTGGTATTGGACGAGGGAAAGGCAGTGGGAATCGGTACACACCGACAACTGCTGCAAAGCTGTAGCGTGTACCGGGAGATTGCCCAGTCCCAGCTTTCCCCGGAGGAACTGCGCAGGGATTGTGGGGAGACGGATGGTTCTGTAAGCGGAAAGGAGGCAGGGTGACAATGGCTGGAGGCGGTATGGGAATGCATGGACACGGGGCAGGGATGCGGGGAAACGGCCCGGGTGGAGTGCCAGAGAAGAGCAAGCGGGGCATGATGGGAATCCTGAGGGAACTCCTACAATACGCACCAGGTATGAAACTGCCTGTGGTCATAGCCCTGGTGCTGGCGGCGGCTGGCACGGTGTTCACGATCATAGGACCCGACCAGTTGAGCCGGATCACGGATCTGATCACAGAATCCCTGTCCGGCACCATGGACATGGCGGCCATTGGCAGGGTGGGATGTGCCCTTCTGGTGCTCTATGGACTCAGTGCCCTATTTGGCTATGGGGAACATTTTATCATGGCTACGGTGACATTGGGACTGTCCAAAAAGATGCGTGGCGACCTGTCCCGGAAGATCAACCGGGTGCCCATGAAATATTTCGGTACTACCACCCACGGGGATATCCTGAGCCGTGTGACCAATGATGTGAGTACCCTGCAGCAGGCCCTGGCAAACAGCCTGCCCAATATGATGAGTGCCGCTGTGCAGTTTGTGGGCTGCCTGTTCATGATGTTCGTCACAGAGTGGCGGATGGCACTTTCTGCCGTGCTGGTGACAGTGCTTGGCTTTGGTATCATGGGGCTGATCATGGGACATTCCCAGAGACATTTTATTGCCAGGCAGAAGAACCTGGGCAGGCTGAACGGCTATATTGAGGAGATGTACTCCGGTCATGACGTGATACGGCTGTCCCGGGCAGGAGAGAAAGTGGAACAGACATTTTCTGAACTGAACCAGGCAGTCTATGAGGCCAACTGGAAGAGCCAGTTTTTGTCCGGTGCCATGCAGCCCTTGATGAACGTCATAGGCAACCTGGGATATGTGGTAGTGTGCGTGGTGGGATCTGCCCTGGTGCTGGACGGCCAGATCAGCTTCGGTGTCATTGTGGCCTTTATCCTGTATGTGCGGCTGTTCACGTCTCCCCTTACCACCCTGGCCCAGGGAATGACCAATATGCAGACCGCAGCGGCAGCAGGGGACCGGGTATTTGATTTCTTGCAGGAGGAAGAGCTTCCTGATGAAAGTGAAAAGCAGGAAGGACTGGAGAATGTCCGCGGGGAAGTGGAGTTCGAGCATGTGCGTTTTGCATATCCCAGTAATCCGGATAAGGTCATTATCAAGGATTTCTCTGCCCACGTGAAGCCTGGCCAGAAGGTAGCCATCGTGGGTCCTACCGGTGCCGGTAAGACCACACTGGTGAATCTGCTGATGCGATTCTTCGAGATTGACAGCGGCACCATCCGTATAGACGGGGTGCCGGTGTCACAGATCAGACGATCCGGCATCCACGACATGTTCGGCATGGTCCTCCAGGATACCTGGATGTTCCAGGGAACCGTGCGGGAGAACCTGGTGTACAATAAGGAGGGGGTCACGGACAGGCAGCTGGAAGCAGCCTGCAGGGCCTGCGGTATCTATCATTTTGTGGAGACATTGCCAGAGGGCTTTGACACAGTGCTCAGTGAAAATATTGCCATATCTGCAGGCCAGAAGCAGCTGTTCACCATCGCCAGGGCCATGATCCAGGACAGCCCCATGCTGATCCTGGACGAGGCTACCTCCTCGGTGGATACCAGGACAGAACAGATCACCCAGCGGGCCATGGACAGGCTGACACAGGAGCGCACCAGCTTTGTTATCGCCCACAGACTCTCCACCATCCGGAATGCGGATCTGATCCTGGTGCTGAAGGACGGGGATATCATTGAGCAGGGAACCCATGAAGGACTGCTGGCCCAGGGCGGGTTCTACGCGAAGCTGTATAACAGTCAGTTCGAAGGAACGGTTTAGTTACTGTCCACTCGTGCTGTGAATGGAGTGAACAGTAACACGGTTTAGCCAGCCAGTCCATGTAAAATTTTCTCTGATCCATTGCATTATCTTTCGGAATCCAATATACTAAATGAGGCTTTCTCCTTTGTGGGAAGAAGATACCAGTCGGAAGAGCCGGTAAAACGGGATAAAACGTAACAGTTCACACAGGGCGCTGCACTGTTACAGGAAGGCAAGGCACATGATCAGAGAGAAGAAGTTCTACCGCTCCTTTTTTTCCATGGTAGTGGTATTGATCCTGCAGAATGTAGTGACTATAAGCGTCAATCTGGCAGACAACATCATGCTGGGGGCCTACAGCGAGCCGGCTCTGGCCGGTGTGGCGGCGGTCAACCAGATCCAGTTCGTATACCAGCAGATCCTGCTGGGGATCGGGGAGGCGGTGGTGATACTGGGATCCCAGTATTTTGGAAAGGGACAAAAGGATCCGGTGAAGAAGATATCTTCTATCGCTATGCATTTTGCGCTGTTTGTGGCAGTGGGATTGTTTGTGGCCGTGTGTCTGTGGCCAGGGATGCTGGTGTCTGCTTTCACACCGGATCCGGAGATCATAGGACAAGGTGTCTCTTACCTGGCCGTGATCCGGTACACTTACCTGTTTTTCGCAGTGACCCAGATCCTGCTGGCTACCCTGCGCAGTACCGGGACAGTACGCATTGCCCTGGGGCTGTCCGTGTGGTCCCTGGTGGTAAACTGTTGTATCAACTATACACTGATCTACGGACATTTTGGCGCACCGAGGCTGGGTGTCACAGGGGCTGCCATCGGCACCCTGGTGGCCAGGGTGTCAGAATTGCTGTTATTGCTTTTCTATATAGTGAAGAAGGAACGGCACTTGCATCTGAGACTGACAGACTACCTGCATACGGACGGCACCTTGCGCAGGGACTATTTTAAGGTGCTGTGGCCCGTGCTTATGGGCAGTATCCTGTGGGGCTTGAACAATGCAGCCCAGAATGCCATCCTGGGCCATATGTCCACCAGTGCCATTGCGGCCAACAGTGTGGCATCCACCATGTTCCTGCTGGTGAAATCCATGGCAGTGGGGGCCAGTTCCACTGCCTCTGTCTTCATCGGCAAGGCCGTGGGGGAAGGGGATCCGGGGAAGGTGAAGCAGTATGCCCACACCATGCAGGTGCTGTTTTTGGCGGTGGGGGTGGTCTCCAGTGGAGTCTTATTCCTAATTAGGATGCCGGTTCTGTCCCTCTACAAACTGGAACCGGAAACCATGCAGCTGGCTGACGCATTCCTGCTGATCCTGTGCGTCATCATCATCGGTATGTCCTACCAGATGCCCACGAACCTGGGAATTGTCCGGGGCGGCGGGGATACCCGCTATGTGATGGTGATGGATTTTGTCAGCATCTGGTGTATTGTGCTGCCCCTCTCGTATATCATGGCTTTTGTGGTGAAGGCTTCCCCGATTGTGGTAATCTGGTGTCTGAACCTGGACCAGATCTTCAAGTGTGTGCCTGCGTTCCTCAAGTGCAATTTCGGCCATTGGGCGAAGAAGCTGACCAGGGAGACAGCGTAGGGGCAGGGAACATTGCAGGAAGCCAGGGAGGCTTATGTTGTATCCATGTATGGCAGGAAGTGGATATGCGCATCAGCGTTCCCATGGGCAAGAATGTCCAGGCAGGCCATGTATGGGAAGGAGAAGGTGGGTGCATACTACATCCCGAAGGGCGGTGCGCTGCAAGTGCGGCACCACTACAAAGGCAGATGCCGGGAATGAATTTTCAAACACGCTCTAGATCGGCAGATGCTAAAATCGGGAAAAGGAGCCATCTTCATCTATGAGAAATTGTATCCATCTGAACAGCAACTGGAAATTCACCAGACAGGACGCAGGACTGCCGGCACAGTATCCGGAGGAGTGGGAAAGCGTGGAACTGCCCCATTCCTGGAATGCTGTGGACGGTCATGACGGCAGGGGCAGCTACTACAGGGGACGGTGCTGGTATGCCAGGCAGTTTCGGACACCGGTCCAGCCCCTGGACGGGGGAAGGGTGTTCCTGGAGGTGCTGGCGGCAGGGCAGCAGGCCGTGGTGTATGTGAACGGACAGGAAGTCTGCCGTCATGAAGGCGGGTATTCCACCTTCCGGGCGGATATCACGGATGCCTGCAGACAGCCGGGGGAATTGCCCCTTACAGAGGCACTGCCCCCTACAGAGGCACTGCCCCCTACAGAGGCACTGCCCCCTACAGAGGCACTGCCCCCTACGGGGGCAGGGGAGAACCTGCTGGTGATTGCCTGTAGCAACGCAAACCAGAGCAACGTGTATCCCCAGTCTGCGGACTTCACTTTTTACGGGGGACTCTACCGTGGGGTGAATCTGATCAGTGTCCCGGCTGTACATTTTGACCTGGAATACTGGGGCGGCTGTGGGGTGCAGGTGACGGCCCGGCCCTGGGGGTGCAGCCTGGGGCAGGGCGCAGAATTCACCCTGGAATCCTGGGTCACAGGGGCCGGGGAGGATTTTACCGTACAGTATGATATCTATGATGCAGCAGGGCAGGAGGTGGCAGGGGCGGTGCGTCCTGCCACAGATCCGAAGGTTACGGTGTCTGTGCCCGGTGTGACCCTGTGGGACTGCGGGAACCCCTATCTGTATACGGTGACAGCCACATTGCTCCGGCGCAATGAAGCCTATGACCGGGTGACCGTGCGGACTGGGGTCAGGAGTTTTGCCTGTGATCCGGACAAGGGTTTTCTCTTAAACGGGATGCCTACACCCCTGCGGGGAGTCAGCCGTCACCAGGATCTGCTGTACCAGGGCAATGCACTGACTTCTGAGGATCACTACCGGGATGCCCAGATCATCAAGGAACTGGGGGCCAACACCATCCGTCTGGCCCATTACCAGCACTCCCAGGATTTCTATGATGCCTGTGATGAACTGGGGTTTATCGTGTGGGCAGAGATTCCTTTTATCAGTGTCATGAATCCGGATCCGGCGGCCCATGAGAACTGCATTACCCAGCTGCAGGAACTGGTAGTCCAGAATTACAATCATCCCTGTATCTGTTTCTGGGGGATATCCAATGAGATCCTGATCGGGGGAATCTCCGGGCAGCTTGTGGAGAACCACAGGAAATTAAATGCCCTGTGCAAGAAACTGGATCCTACCCGCCTTACCACCATTGCCCATGTGACCATGACGCCCCTGGACAGCCCGCTCCACGGCATCACCGATGTGGAGGGCTATAACCACTATTTCGGGTGGTATGGCGGGAAGATGGAGGACAATGGGCCATGGCTGGACAGGTTCCATGAGGCGCATCCCGAGATCTGCCTGGGACTTTCGGAATACGGGTGTGAGGGGATCCTTACTTATCATGGTTCGGATCCTGCCTGCAAGGATTACAGCGAGGAATACCAGGCCCTTTATCATGAGCATATGGCAAAGGTGCTGCAGGAGCGCCCCTGGATCTGGGCCAGCCATGTGTGGAATATGTTTGATTTCGGCTGTGCTGCCAGGGATGAGGGCGGTGTGTCCGGCAGGAACAATAAGGGGCTTGTGACCATGGACAGGCTGACGAAGAAGGATAGCTTCTATATCTATAAAGCCTACTGGAACAGGGAGCCCATGGTACACCTGTGCGGCAGGCGCTATGCACAGCGGGCAGGGGAATACACGGATATCCGGGTCTATTCCAACCAGCCGACGGTATCCCTGTATGTGAACGGGAAGCTGGCAGGGGTACAGAGCAGGGATAAAGTATTTGTATTCCAGGTGGCCCTGGAAGAGGGATACAATCAGATCATGGCGGTGGCCAGTGGAGGGTGTGCGCCGGCCAGGATAGGATATGCAGCGTCCAGTGGAGAGTGTATGCCAGCCAGGGCAGGATATGTGGCGGCTGGTGGGGAACCTGTGCCAGCCGTACCGGGGACTACAGCGGTATGTGCAGACAGCATGACCCTGGAAAAGGTGGACCGGGAGCCGGAGATCTATGTGCTGCCCCAGGTAAAGGAACGGGCAGAAGGGGTAGCCAACTGGTTCAGACTCTCCGGGAACCTGGACTTGCAGGCCCCTATGGAATTCCCGGAGGGAAAATACAACATCCGCTACAGAATGGAGGAGATCGCCAGGTCCCCTAAAGCATTGGAAATCGTATCTGAGGCTGTAAAGCTGGCATCTGGATTCGACCTGGCTCCCGGCAGCGGTATGTGGGACATGATGAAGTCCATGACGCCCCAGTCCCTGTTCGAACTGGCAGGCAGTACCATGCCGGAAGGATTTGCGGAGAGCCTGAACGCCCGGCTGATCCAGGTGGATGTGGAGCAGTCCTAGAAAGAAGGTCTGGTGTATCTGCCCCTGTATGTATCTGCCCCTGTATGCAGCCAGGGAGGCACGCAGGATCTGGGAAACGGCAGGGGACTATTGTGCCGGCGGTGCAAAATCCACCGTATAGCGCCCATTCTCCTCCCGGGTGATCACCAGGGGTTCCAGGCCATATTCTGTAACCTGGAATCCCTCCTGGGTGAGAGAGACGGTAAAGTGGGCCATGCCACCTTTCACACAGGATGTTTCCTCCTGGGCACTGATGTAATTGCCGATGGAAGCATAGACCAGCATCTGGCGGCCATCCTCATCTTCCAGGAGGGTAAAGGGCTGCAGCACATGGGGATGTGTGCCTACCACCACATCCACCCCGGCCTCCAGGAAGACCTGTGTCCATTTTTCCTGGAAAGCATCCGGTTCCCCTGCATATTCTGTGCCCCAGTGGACGAACAGGATCACGAAATCGGATGCCTTCCTGGCCTGGGCGATGTCTGCCCGGATCCGGGCCTCATCCTCCAGTAAGTGGACGGCATGGGGCTGCCCGGAGGGGAGCGGCATCCCGTTTGTGCCATAGGTATAGTTGAGCAGGGCAAAGCGGATGTTATTTTTCCGCAGCAGTTCATAGGGTACATATTCTGTCTCCGTCTCAGACTGGATGCCAAGGCAGAGGACATTCCGGGAGGTGAAAAGTTCCTTTGTAAAGTTAATGCCTTCCATTCCCCGGTCCAGGGCATGGTTCGTGGCACAGGTTGCGATCTGGAAGCCTGCATCTGCTATGGCGTACCCCACCCCGGCCGGGGTGCCGAATCTGGGATAGTCCCCATAGAGGGCAGGGTTGTCCACCAGGGGTGTCTCCTGGTTGATCACAGTCACATCTGTTTTTTGGAGAGTCTCCCGTATATTCCGGTACAGGAATCCAAACGTAGGATCCTCCCGCAGGCCATAGCGGTAGATCTGTCCGTGGATCAGGTTATCCCCGAAGACAGCAAAGGTGACTTCCGTCTCCTCCCTGGCAAAGCCCCAGGAATCCCAGTACCAGTAGCTTATCTTTCCCTGGGGGTCTGTGAGCAGCAGGCGATTCCTGGGAGCAGGGCGCTGGCTTCCATAGGGCTGTCTGTCTGTTGTAGTGTCTGTTGGATCCATTGCGGGCCTGGTGCCTGTTTCATCCGTTTCTGTACTGTCTGCATTCGTACTGACACCCCCCGCCTGCCCGGCAGCCAGGTCCGCCACGTCTATCCCCATATAGGAGGACATCCATTTGGCGCGGATCGTATCCCCGGTGAATTCGTACACAAAAAGATGCTGGGACCAGGTTTCTTCATCTTCCTTTACCCAGAAAGGCCTGTATTTCCCGTAACGGCCTATTTTCCAGCACAGCAGCACCAGCTCGTCCGCTCCATCGTTGTCTATGTCGCAGCACAGGGCATCCTGGATCTTCACCTTTTTGGGGGAGGTCCAGATCAGGGAATCCTGGTAGCGGATCTCCACGGTCCGTCTATCCAGGGTCATCTCATAAGCGCCGGATGCATCAAAGGTATTGCGCTCCTGCCAGGTGATCCAGCCAGGCAGAAAAGCTCCGTCCTGCCAGAGAAAATACAGAACGGAGCCAGCAGCTGCGGCTGTGACCAGAATACCCGCCACAGCCAGCAGCATTTTTCTTGTGAATTTTGTGAGTATGACCTCCAAGACACGCTTGAAGCTGCTTTTAACATTTTGCATCTGTTGCAAAAGCCTCTTATCCGAATCCGAAAGCTTCATAGGAACTGGAATCCTTGACGGGCCCTTATTCCCAGGTATATCGGTACCGGTAGCTGTCCGTCCATTCTGGCTGCTTCACGGGCCGGTCATAATTGTAATGCCCGTCATCGCCCACCTGCAGCCCCATCATCTGCCGCCACTTGGAATCTGTAAGCCTGTCGCTCATGGGCCAGGGGAACTGGTAGAAGGTGAAGACACTGCCCCGGGCGATTTTTAGTTTGCCTTCCACCTGCACGGCCACAAAGATGGAAGAAGGATTGCCTGTGGCAGCTTCCAGCACCTGTCCATTGGGGTCAGTGGCAATGTCCACCACAATGGCAGCCGGGTATTCCTGGGTGTTTAGCCAGTCGGAGTCATTTTGCTCCTTCACACTCTCCCGCCAGAAATGTTCCAGGTTGCCGCCATAGGTCTTGATCAGTTCATATTCCTCCGCAGTCAGGGACTCCTCCCGCAGTTCCTTCTGGGAGATCACCAGAAGCTGGCCGGCCAGGTAGGAGAGCCTGGAGAGATTCTCCTGGTCAGTCTCAGAGAGCATGCCATATTGCGCAAGCCCCTGGGCTGTCAGGTCGGCCAGGCGTACGAAGCGCTCATAGACCAGAGGCTCCGGCTCCACGTATCCGCGGTCATCCGGTTCCGGATGGTCATCCTGTCCGCCGCCCATCTCTGCCATCACCTGCTTGGAATAGAGCACGGTGTCATGCTTCAGTTCCGTGAAGCTGCCTGCAAAACATTCCAGGTTCTTCTTCAGCCACTCTTCATTCTGCATGAAAGGCGGGTAGCCCTCAGCCTTTGGTGTGAGCAGGGGCCTTAAGGTATTCAGCCAGTTGGCATAGAGACTGGCAGTCCAGAGGGTACTGTTCTCCATGGCCATATCCTGCCGCATCCTGGACATATTCTCGGAATAGCCTGCATATCCGGTGGCACCGTTTGCCTCCAGGATGTTCAGGGCGGTGTCACTGCCCAGGACGGCTGGCACATCCAGCACATCGGGAAGCATGCGGTTCTCCCCTGCACTGTTGGCACCTACATTGCTGTAGATCAGGCGCTGCATGATGGCAGCGTCAATGGAGAAGCGCTGTCCCATGAAGCGGAAGCCGGGAATCACTGTCTCCTCCCCTTCCCACACAGGCAGGGAGTTGATCTGGGGTACCATTAGGGTGGCAGTCTGGGTATGGTAAGCCTGGAAGGCATCCGGGGTACCGATCAGTCCCTGAACGGAGAGATCCTCCCCGTAGGCGGCGCGGATGACACCGATATACTCGCACACCCCGGCATCATCGCTGGCTCCTGCGAAGAAGGAGGTCACAGCGTAGATGGATTCCCAAAGTGACAGGCTGTCCGGACTGTCATAGAGGGCCTGGGTGATGAGCAGGGCACTGCGGTCCAGATCCTCTTCGTCCTGGGTAAAATGGATCCTGCCATACCACATCATGGCCCGGAAATACTGTTCCAGTCTGGGATCCCCCTCATAGTAGCCCCGGGGGATATACTGGGAGTAATCTTCGAATTTCCCGGTGATGGCGCAGTCCTGGATCCCCTGGGCGGCGCCTATTTTCTCGATTTCCTGCCATACCACATCAGACACGTAGTCGTTTACCGTCACGCTGTCGTCCAGAAGCCTTGCCCCTATGGTGAAATAAGCCACATTCCGCCGGGCGGCAGTCTCCCATTCGCTGCCCTGGAGCTGGCTGTACTGCAGGGTGCTCAGTTCCAGCATCTGTCTACTCAGTTGTGTGAGCTTGTCTGCCAGATAGTCCCGCTCAATATTCTTCAGCAAGTGGGCAAAATACAGGTGGTAAGTGTGCATCAGGGAATCCACGGTCACAAAGCTGGGGATCTGGGCATACCGGTTGGACTCATAGATCTCGAAAAATTCACTGCCGGCGCTTCCTGCCACCACGAAGCCGTTCTGGGCAAACTTCTGTGCCTGGCCTTCCTCCATATAGATCTGCCAGAGATTGTCAATGTTGCTCAGATCCGGTTCCACGGTGTAGGTCCCCACACTGGCTTCCACGGAGACTTCCGTATAATCGGCCCCGGTGGGAATCAGCATAGGGCGGTCACTGCCACCCGGTGCCAAATTGGGCCGGAAGGCCACCAGGTCTTCCTCTGTCAATTCTGCCTTCACAAAGGAGGGAATGTCAGATTCCCGGAACTGGGACACGGTGAGACTTACCTGGCCGTCTGCTACGGTCATCACCGCTGTCTGCCCCGCAGATACGGAAGCGCTCTGGGACTGGCCGCTTGCCGGGTCTGCCACCAGGCACTGCACGGTGCCTTCCAGGATATGGACCAGCATCCGGCCCGGGGCAGGTGTCTCCACCCAGCCGCTGGTGCCGCGGATGCCCACTGCCATGCTGGAGGAACGGATGCTCATGGTCTCATCTTCCTTCAAGGGTTCGGATACATTGAAATACAGGCTGCCGGCGTTCAGCAGAAGCGTCAGGTCCTTCCCCTCCTTCTGGATCTGTACATCGCTGGCCTGGTCCATCTTGGCCAGTTTCACATTGTCCAGGTTGATCCAGGCGTAGCTGAACTGCTGGGTGGACATCTGGTAGCCGCTGTAGAGCTTCAGGTCTTCCGCAGGTTCTATGCTTTTTAAGGATGCGTCCAGGATATCTACGGAACCCTCTGCCCTGGCCAGGTTCATGGTGGTGGCCTTCAAGCCGCAGGCAGAGAGCAGGGATGCAGTTGCAAGGATCAGCAGGGCGGCTGCAAGGTAGGTATATTTTCTCTTCATGAATGGGATTCCCTCCTCTTTCTAAAAGTGTTGCCATTGTGTGTATGATACAGGACTATTGTAAGACAAGGGAGGGGTAAAAGCAAGGAAATTTCCATTTGCCATTGACAAAATCCTGAAACTAGGGTATAAGTGTATTAAGAGTCTTGGTACACTAAATGATAGCAGGCGAAACACGCTGATAGTTAACACCCGGATGCAGGCAGTATCAAAAGTCATATTTGCTGACCGGGCTCATTGTCCGCAGGAATAGCGGGAGTAAAAAGGAAAGGAAACAACCGTGATATTACTAGATTTTCGGGACAAGCGCCCTATCTACGAACAGATGGTGGAGAAACTGGAACAATTGATTGCAAATGGTGGCTTAGAGCCGCTGACCCGGATGCCCAGTGTGCGCAGCCTGGCTATAGAACTGTCCGTGAATCCCAACACGGTGCAGCGGGCCTATGCCCAGCTGGAACAGGAGGGGTATCTGTACACCGTGTCTGGCCGGGGTACCTTCGTGACAGCGGAGAATGAGTGGCGGGAGGGCAGGCAGGAGAAAGCACTGCAGGCCTGGCAGGAGGCTACGCAAAAGGCCAGGGAGGAGGGCCTGGGCCGGGAGGTGTTGTCTGGGAAGCTGGAAGAGATCTATAAGGAAGTATGAACGGGGGTATGAGGGATGATAGAATTCCAGAATGTGAGTAAGTCATTTGACCAGGTAAAGGCCATTGACCAGGTGACGGCCTCCATTGAGGAGGGACATGTGTATGGCCTGATCGGCACCAACGGGGCGGGCAAGTCCACCTTGATGCGCCTCATGAGCGGTGTGCTGAAGCCGGATAAGGGCAGTGTCCTGGTGGACGGGGAGGAGGTCTATGACAACCCCTCGGCCAAGGGGAAGATATTTTATCTGTCAGACGACCAGTATTTCTTCAAGAGTGGTACGCCGAAGGACATGTGCAGGCTGTACAGTACGTATTATCCCGGTTTTGACCAGGAGAAGTGGCGGGCGCTGATGGGGAAATTCGGCCTGGACATCCGTCGGAAGAACAACACCTTTTCCAAGGGTATGAAGAAGCAGCTATCCGTGATCTGTGGGGTGTGTGCCGGGGCAAAATACCTGCTCTGCGATGAGACCTTTGACGGGCTGGATCCAGTAATGCGCCAGGCGGTGAAGGCTATATTTGTCCGGGAGATGGAGGAGCGGGGACTGACCCCGGTCATCGCCTCCCACAACCTGCGGGAACTGGAGGATATCTGTGAGCATGTGGGGCTGCTGCACCGGGGTGGGATCCTGTTCCAGAAGGATCTGGAGGAGATGAAGCTGAATATCCATAAGATACAGTGCGTGATCAAGGTGAAGACGACCCTGGAACAGTTACAGGCCGGGATGGACATCCTGGCCATGGAGAACAGGGGGGCGCTCTATACCCTCACTGTCCGGGGAAAACGGGAGGAAGTGGAGGCATTCCTGGAGAAAGTATCCCCTGTCTTCTATGAACTGCTGCCTCTGTCCCTGGAGGAGATCTTTATCAGTGAAACGGAGGTGAAGGGATATGACGTCAAAGCGCTTATTTCTTAAAGCCATGGCAGAGGAGATGCGGCACCGTCTGTGGATGCTGGCGTTGTCCGTGCTGGGACATTTTCTGATTCTCTTTGTGCCCTTTTTGATTGTCAGGAGTAATCCAGGTTCCTGGTATGGTACGAAGGATATAGAGGAAGTTGCCAGGAACATGGTTTCGTTTATAAGGAACTATGTGACTGTGGCAGGGGGGGTGATCGCCATTCTGGGAGCCATGGTGGTGGGCATCTTCGGATTCCGCTTTATTTTCCACAAGAGGCATGTGGATACCTGGCACAGCCTGCCCATCAGGCGCAGCATGCTGTACGGGGTATGCTGGCTGGACGGCTTCCTGATCTGGTTCGTTCCCATGCTTGTGAGCGTGCTGCTTACCGGGGGCCTGGCAGGGGCTACCGTCTATAGCCTGACAGGTGCCGAAGGAGCTTTTGCTGTGGCGAAAGAGACCGGGACAGTCCTGTGTGTCCTCACCATAGTATTTCTGCTGGTGTATCATCTGGTACTGATAGCCGTGATGGTCAGCGGCAATGTGCTGAATGCCATTGTGAGTATGTGCATACTGGGTACGGGGGTGATCTGCATCTATGGCATGGAAATTGGTTTCATGGCAGCCTACCTGGATACTTTCTATGAGACAGGGGAGAATGTCCTTCTGGCAGCTTATGCCTCGCCCCTTGTGGCGGCTACTTATCTGCTGGGCAGGGCGGTGGACCGGACCTGGGAGCCTGTGAGCCATTTTATCAATTGTATGGCAGACCAGGCCTTGATAGCGGCGGCCATGGGTGTGTGCGCTTTCCTTCTCTACAAAAAGCGGCCTTCGGAACTGGCAGAGCAGGGTATCCGGAACAGATGGCTGTCTGCCCTGATGCGGATCCTGTCAGGAATCGTTGCAGGAATGGGAGGATGGCTCCTGTTTGTGCTGCTGGTAGAGGACGGCCAGGCAGTAGGCTGGGGGATTTTCGGGGCTGTGCTCTTTACCGTGCTGGTGATGGGAGTGCTGGACATGATATTTTCCATGGAATTCAAGGCATTCCTGGCCCACTGGGCACAGATGGCAGGGACGGTGGTAGTCGTGGTGCTGCTTAGCTTTGCCTTCTGCTTTGACTGGATGGGCTATGACACTTATCTGCCGGATCAGGAGGATATCGTGCAGATGGCAGTCTATGACCCTGAACTATGTAACCGCACGAACCGGCATGCATTCAGCCGGATAGAGGAGGTCCTGCGGGACATGCAATATGAGGATGCCCAGGCAGCCTATGCTTTCCTGGAACAGGTCACAGCCAGACAGAAGTCCGGGACAGATCCGGTGCAGGGATCCAGGGACGAGATTACAGTCAGGGTCAGTTTGAAAAACGGCAGGAGTTATTACAGGATCTATGAGATAACTGCGGCGGACAGACAGGTGCTGGCACCGATCATCTGCAGCCAGGCCTACCTGGAACAGAATTACCTGTTTGACATAGAGGAAATGGTGTCTGAGGATCTTCTGGGAGCGCTGGCCCTGGGAAAGGGAGAAAAGAGCATATCTGCCACAGACAGCCGGGAGGAGATCTGTAAGATTCTGGAGGCATACAACCTGGACTGCCTGGAAGATCCCCGGGTTCTGGTGGGGGAGGGAGGCAGGAACCTGCTGGACATAAGGCTGCTCTCCCCTGATGTAAGGCCTGGTTTCAATCTGACTGTCTGTGAAAGTATGCAGCATACCATAGAAGCCCTGGAGGAAGCAGGGTGGGGAGACTGGGTGGCAGACCTGGATCCGGGAGAGGTGGCATGGATTGAACTGCCCCTGGGATCTTTCCCTGCAGGCCGGGACTGGTCCAGGGAAGAACTGGTGGCCCTGGCCAGACAGACCTACGGGGTAGACGGCGTGCAGGGGGAGGAAACCAAGGAAGAAGGAAGGGAAATCCAGTCCCAGGAAAGTATGGAATCCTACAAGGAAGGGGAACTGGAACTGACCATCACGGATCCCGACCATATCCGTACCCTTCTGGGGCTTGTCAGCTATGAAGATGACGGAGACAGTATTTATCAGAGAGACGTTATACGGCTCTATTATGAGAGGGAGGACAGGAACGGCTACCTGTATCTGGAGAAGGGAAAGTTGCCGGAAGAGATTCTCCTGCTGTTTGGGGAATTGGCAAAGTAAGGAAGACTTAAAATTTATAAAATATGGCGTTACCGTTCCGTAAGTGTTGAATCAAGCGGACAAATCTGTTACAATAGGCAATAGGTTTTAAGAAACAGTGCCTTGGAATGTGTCGTAACAGTTCAGCCAGTCCCTCTTTAAGGATGAAAAGGGATCTGCGCAAGACATACTTAGGCCACGGAAAGGTATGGGAATCCAAGTGAAGGTAATAGATAAGATTTTCGGGACACGCAGCCAGCGGGAATTGAAGCGGATCATGCCCCTGGTGGACAAAATCGAGGCCCTTCGTCCTGCCATGCAGCAGCTATCGGATGAGGCGCTGCGTGCCAGGACAGAGGAGTTCAGGAAACGCCTGGAGGAGGGAGAGACCCTGGATGACATTCTTCCGGATGCCTTTGCCACTGTCAGGGAGGCGGCCAGGCGAGTGCTGAATATGGAACATTTCCGGGTACAGCTTATCGGCGGCATCATCATGCACCAGGGACGTATCGCGGAGATGCGTACCGGTGAAGGTAAGACCCTGGTGGCTACCCTGCCTGCCTACCTGAATGCCCTGGAGGGAAAGGGTGTGCATGTGGTCACAGTCAATGATTACCTGGCAAAGCGTGACGCAGAGTGGATGGGCCAGATCCATGAGTTCCTGGGGTTGTCCGTGGGCGTTGTGCTAAACAGCATGACCAGCGAGGAGCGGCAGAAGGCATATAATTGCGACATCACTTATGTGACCAACAATGAACTGGGATTCGATTACCTGCGGGACAATATGGTAATCTACAAGGAACAGTTGGTGCTGCGGGACCTGCACTACTGTATCATTGACGAGGTGGACTCGGTGCTCATCGATGAAGCCAGGACGCCCCTTATCATCTCTGGACAGAGCGGCAAGTCCACGGCCCTGTATGAGATGTGCGACCTGCTGGCCAGGCGGATGCAGCGGGGTGCGGACATGCAGGAACTGACCAAGATGGATGCCATCATGGGGGTGGTGCAGGAGGAGACAGGGGATTTTATCGTCAATGAGAAGGATAAGGTCATCAACCTCACCGAGGCCGGTGTGAAGAAGGTGGAGCAGTTCTTCCACATAGAGAACTATGCGGATCCTGAGAATCTGGAGATCCAGCACAATATCATCCTGGCCCTTAGGGCACACAACCTTATGTTCCGGGACCAGGACTATGTGGTGAAGGATGACCAGGTGCTGATCGTGGATGAGTTCACCGGACGTATCATGCCGGGACGCCGCTATTCGGACGGCCTGCATCAGGCCATTGAGGCCAAGGAACATGTGAAGGTGAAGCGGGAGAGCAAGACCCTGGCCACCATCACCTTCCAGAATTTCTTCAACCTGTTTGAGAAGAAATGTGGCATGACCGGTACAGCCATGACCGAGGCCAAGGAGTTCGAGGAGATCTACAGCATGGATGTGGTGGAGATTCCCACCAATGTGCCTGTGGCCAGGATAGACCAGCAGGATGCCGTGTACAAGACCAGGGCAGAGAAGCTTGGGGCCATTGTGGATGCAGTGGAGGAGGCTCATGCCAAGGGGCAGCCTGTGCTGGTAGGTACCATCACCATTGAAGCCAGTGAGGAGCTGAGCGGCCTGCTGAAAAGGAGGGGCATCCAGCACAAGGTACTGAATGCCAAGTTCCACGAACTGGAGGCAGAGATCGTGGCAGATGCCGGTATCCACGGTGCTGTCACCATTGCCACCAACATGGCAGGCCGTGGTACGGATATCAAGCTGGATGAGGAAGCACGTGCGGCAGGAGGACTGAAGATTATCGGTACCGAGCGCCATGAGTCCAGGCGTATTGACAACCAGCTGCGCGGGCGAAGCGGCCGCCAGGGAGACCCTGGTGAGTCCAAGTTCTATATTTCCCTGCAGGACGACTTGATGCGGCTGTTCGGCTCCGAGCGTCTCATCGGCATGTTCAACGCCCTGGGTGTGCCGGAGGGACAGGAGATTGAGCACAAGGCCCTGACCAGTGCCATTGAGACAGCCCAGAAGAAGATCGAGAACAACAACTTCGGCATCCGTAAGAACCTGCTGGAGTATGACCGTGTCATGAGTGAGCAGAGGGAGATCATCTACGAGGAGCGCCGCAGGGTCTTAAATGGCGAGAGCATGCGGGACTTTATCTATAAGATGATCACAGATATCACAGAGAACTGTGTGGATATCAGCATCAATGAGGATGCGGCAGTAGAAGACTGGAACTTCAATGAACTGAACACACTGCTGGTGCCTACCATTCCCCTGCAGCCTGTGACAGGGGAACGGGTGAAGACTCCCAAGAAGAACGGGCTGAAGCAGCAGCTCAAGGAGGAGGCCGTGAAGCTTTATGAGAGCAAGGAAGCGGAGTTCCCCAACTCAGAGGCCATCCGGGAACTGGAGCGGGTGATCCTGCTGAAGGTCATTGACAGGAAGTGGATGGACCATATCGATGACATGGAGCAGCTGCGGCAGGGCATCGGTCTCCAGGCCTATGGCCAGAGGGATCCCCTGGTGGAATACAAGATGAGCGGCTATGACATGTTCGATGAGATGACCCAGAACATCAAGGAGGAGACCGTGCGCCTGCTCTTCCACATCAAGGTGGAGCAGAAGGTCGAGCGGGAGCAGGTGGCCAAGGTCACAGGCACTAACAAGGATGACAGCGTACAGAAGGCTCCGGTGAAGCGGGACAATGCCAAGATATACCCCAACGACCCCTGCCCTTGTGGAAGCGGGAGAAAGTATAAGCAGTGCTGTGGCAGGAAGGCTTGATGGCGAGAAGCTGTCTGGTAAAGGGAGGAGAATATACATGAGAAAGACGAGAAGTGACTGCACGGTGGGCACATTTGAGAAAAATCATGGACTGCCTCCGGGAACCATCCGAAATGAAAACGGTCGTAAAACCAGAAGCGATAAAACCATAGGTGCCATACGAAAAGAGAATGAGAAAAAGAGATAACTGGGATGCCCAAATATCAAATACATTTTAAGAAAGAAGGTGACGTTAAGTGGTAGAATTAGATCAGATGAAAGCCGAAGTGCTGGCTTACGAAACTCCATTAGCGGAAGTGAGGGATTCACTTTGACCTGGCTAACAAGTCAAAGAGGATAGAAGAACTGGAGATGGAGATGGAGGCTCCCGGCTTCTGGGATGATCCGGACCGCTCCAACAGCAAGATGAAGGAACTGAAGAACCTGAAGGACACGGTGGCAGAGTGCAACGGTCTGTTCGACCAGAAGGAGGACATCCTCACGCTGATCGAACTCGGCTATGAGGAAAACGATGACTCCATGGTGGCGGAGATCCGCGGGGAACTGGATGACTTTGTGAGCAAGTTCGAGGAGCTGAGGATCGGTACCCTGCTCTCCGGGGAGTATGACAAGAACAATGCCATACTGAAGCTGAATGCCGGGGCCGGAGGCACGGAGAGCTGCGACTGGTGCGGCATGCTCTACCGCATGTACACCAGGTGGGCAGAGCGGAAGGGCTTTGACCTGGAAGTACTGGACTACCTGGACGGCGATGAGGCGGGTATCAAGTCGGTGACATTCCAGGTAAACGGCGTCAATGCCTATGGGTACTTGAAGTCAGAGAAAGGGGTACACCGTCTGGTGCGCATCTCCCCATTCAATGCCCAGGGCAAACGGCAGACATCCTTCGTGTCCCTGGATGTCATGCCGGACATTGAGGAAGACCTGGACGTGGAGATTGACGAGAAGGATCTGCGCATAGATACCTACCGCAGCAGCGGGGCCGGCGGACAGCATATCAACAAGACCTCTTCGGCGATCCGGATCACCCACATTCCCACGGGAACTGTGGTCCAGTGCCAGAATGAGAGAAGCCAGTTCCAGAACAAGGATAAGGCCATGCAGATGCTGAAGGCCAAGCTGTTTCTGCTGAAGCAGGAGGCCAATGTGGAGAAGCTGTCTGATATCCGTGGAGAAGTGAAGGATATCGGCTGGGGCAACCAGATCCGTTCCTATGTACTGCAGCCCTACAAGCTGGTGAAAGACCTGCGCACAGAGGTAGAGACTGGCAATGCAGATGGGGTATTGGACGGTGCCCTGGATCCCTTTATCAATGGATATTTAAAGTGGATCAACACCAAGGATGCAGTCCAGGCTTAGGGTCCGGTACAAGGCCCGGGCATAAGGTAGATCCTGGGAACCCAAAACAGAACAGATTAAAAAATAGAGCAGGTATAAGGAAATGAAAAAGGCAGCACCAGGTTTCTAAGGGGTGCTGTCTTTTTGGCCGTTGTCAGAAATGCTTCTATCAGTATAACACCTGGATCATTGCTTGTGGGAGGGACTGGTCTGCTGCATCAGATCAAGATAGAAATAGGTGAAAGTCATATTCATGTAGGGAATCAGCCACAGGAAGCCTATGAACAGGGTAAATACACACAGGAGCATCATAGGCAGGAAGCTGCATTGCAGCCATAAGAGCCTTCTCTTATGTCCCCGCATCATGCGCCAGCACAGGGCCAGGGTTTCCCGGGCTGGATACTGGGGGAAATCCAGCATCACATAGAGGGCAAGCTGGATTCCCAGGGAAATGGGAAGGTAAAGGCACAGGCCCAGGGCCGTGAAAAGCAGGGCTGCCAGTTGCCAGCCGGATTCCATGGTGGCCAGGTAACGTTCCACCAGGTACTGCTGGGGCTGGAGGTATAGGGCATTGCAGAGGATGGAGGCACCGGACACCAACAGGATCTTCTTATAATCTGCCCGGAAACCGTAGAACAGATTGGACACGGACCGGGGCTGGTGGCAGGCCACATTTAGGAAGTAATAAGTCTGTCCCCCATGCAGGATGCCGAAAAAGATCGTCAGCAGGAGGGTGAATACATCCAGGGTGAAATTGGTCACAGGGTTTACCCCGGCGTACAGAAACACCGTTATGCTGTAAATAAAAGACAAAACGAAAGAGGCTGCCAGGGGGATCCCCCAGTTTAGGAAGCAGACCAGCATGGCTTCGCCATACTTGCCATCCAGACTGTTTTTGGCGGCATTCTTCAACTCATAATATTTCTTATATTGCCTCATTTGGTTCTCCTTGACTTGGTTCTTCCTAGAATTCATTTCCGGCACCGGACAGGTATCCAGGGTATGTCTTGGATCTGGATCCTTCACAGGATATAGTCCAGGTTCATCCCGGCATATCTGGCCTGGTCGGCTATCTTCAGCCCTTTCTGGTAGGGATTGTCCTCATTGTAATACTTGATCTGGGTGCGGGTGGTGCCGCCGGACACGTAAGTCCTGCCACATTCCGGATACACAGCCGTGCGGATGGAGACAGAGGCAGAGAGCACCTTGCCGTTTTCCCGGGCCGCTTTCTTATAGGCATTGGACACATGCTCCTGTTCGTGGGCACGCACGGCAGAGGCAGCCCTTTCCGGGGATACATGGGAGGGACTCTTGAAAGATACCATTTCATCGGAGCCATCCTGGTATTTGCGCCGTTTGCAGGTCTCACACTCCCTGGAGGGGTCCTGGCTTGAAGGCTCCCGGCCGTTGGATGACTCCTGGATGCCGCTGGTACCCTGCCTGCCTGTAGCAGGATTCTGATTTGTTATACGGTTTATCGTCATGACGTTTCTCCTTATATATAGATCCACGGTTCCTGCTTTGCTGCTGTGAACGGAGGGAACAGTAGTCCTACTCCTGGCCGGTATGGGGAAAGGATTTCCTGAAATTCTCAAGCAGCCGGTCATAATCTATGCCGGTATTCTCTTCAAAATACTGCCGGTAGGTGTTCTCATATTTCTCCGGGTCACGGAGCAGAGACACTACATTCACCGTAATGACCACAAACTGGAAGGCAAAACCAATGATACAGAGAGTCAGTCCCATCCTGGCAGCATGAACCATTTTCTTCCCTTTTCGGTAGGTGAGCAGGGCGAAGAGGATCCCCAGGGCGCTGACCACAAAAGGAATGGCACAGCTAAGGGTCATGGACAGGAAGCCGCAGACTAAGGATGCGGTGATGAAAGCCTGGCCATAGGGCTTGTGGGTGGGCTGGTTGTAATAACTGCTGTTGGATGCATTGCTGTCCCAGCGGTCCCACTCTTCGTTGTTGTCATTCTGATTATATGCCATGAGTGCAGTTCTCCTTATTTTTCTTCCTATACTTTATCATTTCTTCCTGGGGATGTCAAAGGAGAGCCTACAAATAAAGTCTAAAATTTATAAAGGAAATATAAAATCTTACATTCTGAATGATGATAAGAAAACAAGAGTAAATAAGAGAAAAAAGAAGATATATATAGAAAAATAAATATAAACTTCCATGAATGCGTTTGCAAAGACATAAATATAAAACTAATATATGTTCTAGCAATTAGCACTCGATATTCCAGAGTGCTAACAAATCAAGAACAGAGAATTAGGAGGCAATGATCATGAAGTTGGTACCGTTAGGTGACAGAATCGTATTGAAGCAGGTGGCAGCAGAAGAGACCACCAAATCTGGAATCGTGCTCCCTGGCCAGAACAAAGAGAAACCCCAGCAGGGCGAAGTGGTGGCAGTAGGACCCGGCGGCATGGTGGACGGCAAGGAAGTGAAGATGGAAGTCAAGGTCGGCGACCAGGTGATCTATTCCAAGTATGCTGGAAATGAAGTGAAACTGGACGAGGAAGAATATATCATTGTGAAGCAGAATGATATCCTGGCTATCCTGGAGCAGTAGTGTTCCATTACCCAATTCACTATATCCAATTGGAAAATGAGGCACGAATGTATTGACCAGATGACCAGGCAGGTCATGGGAAATGGAATTCGCTTCATACACTGGTAGGGAAGCAGAAACAAAATTATCATTATATAAATGGAGGCAGATTATCATGGCAAAGGAAATTAAGTATGGGGCAGAAGCCCGTGCAGCATTAGAGTCCGGTGTGAACCAGCTGGCTGACACCGTGAGGGTGACACTTGGACCCAAGGGAAGAAATGTGGTATTGGATAAGTCCTTCGGCGCTCCCTTGATCACCAACGATGGTGTGACCATCGCCAAGGAGATTGAACTGGCAGATGCCTTTGAGAACATGGGGGCACAGCTTGTGAAGGAAGTGGCTACCAAGACCAATGACGTGGCAGGTGACGGTACCACTACAGCTACTGTCCTGGCACAGGCTATGGTGAACGGCGGTATGAAGAACCTGGCAGCAGGTGCCAACCCTATCATTTTGAGAAAAGGTATGAAGAAGGCTACCGACTGTGCCGTGGAAGCCATCTCCAGGATGAGCCAGAAAGTGAACGGCAAGGAGCATATCGCCAGGGTAGCTGCCATCTCCGCAGGGGATGAGACAGTGGGCCAGCTTGTGGCAGATGCCATGGAGAAGGTCAGCGGGGACGGTGTCATTACCATCGAGGAGTCCAAGACCATGCAGACCGAACTGGATCTGGTGGAAGGCATGCAGTTTGACAGAGGGTATATCTCTGCTTATATGGCTACGGATATGGATAAGATGGAAGCTGTCCTGGATAATCCTTATATCCTGATCACTGACAAGAAGATATCCAATGTCCAGGAGGTCCTGCCCATTCTGGAGCAGATCGTACAGTCCGGTTCCAAGCTGCTGATCATTGCCGAGGATGTGGAGGGCGAGGCCCTGACCACCATCATTGTCAACAAACTGCGCGGCACCTTCAATGTAGTGGCCGTGAAGGCTCCCGGCTATGGCGACAGGAGAAAGGAAATGCTGCAGGATATCGCCATCCTGACCGGCGGTACCGTGATCAGTTCCGAGCTTGGCTATGAGCTGAAGGATGCCGATATGAGCATGCTGGGCCGCGCCAAGTCCGTGAAGGTGCAGAAAGAGAATACCGTGATCGTGGACGGCGAAGGGGACAAGGATGCCATCCAGAGCAGGATTGCCCAGATCAAGGGACAGATCGAGGAGACTACCTCTGACTTCGACAGGGAGAAGCTTCAGGAGAGACTGGCCAAGCTGGCAGGCGGTGTGGCTGTGATCCGTGTGGGTGCTGCTACCGAGACGGAGATGAAGGAAGCCAAGCTGCGCATGGAGGATGCCCTGGCAGCAACCCGTGCAGCCGTGGAGGAAGGTATTATCTGTGGCGGTGGTGCCGCTTATATCCATGCTTCCAAAGATGTGGCCAAGATGGCTGAGACCCTGGAGGGCGATGAGAAGACAGGTGCCAACCTGGTACTGAAAGCCCTGGAGTCCCCTCTGTACCACATTGTGGCCAATGCCGGCCTGGAAGGCAGCGTCATCATCAGCAAGGTGCGTGAGTCTGAGGTGGGTGTAGGCTTCGATGCCTTGAAGGAGGAGTATGTGGACATGGTGGCTGCCGGTATCCTGGATCCTGCAAAGGTGACCAGGAGCGCCCTGCAGAACGCTACCAGCGTGGCCAGCACCCTGCTTACCACCGAGAGCGTTGTGGCCAACATCAAGGAAGAGGCACCGGCTATGCCTGCAGGCGGCGGAATGGGCGGCATGATGTAAGGAACCGGAAGTTACGCTTGAAGAGTTATTTCCAAACGGTTCCTAAGGATTCCATATTCTGAACTGTGTATACCGGACTGCGGCAGAGCGATTTGCTCTGCCGCAGTTTTGACGCAGCTTCCTATGCAGCGTTTGACATAGGACATTGCCTTATGATATACTGTCTCACATTGCAGGAATGCCTGTAAAAGAGTATGTGTCATGGATTGACTGATACACAAGGACGGGTGTGGAAGCTTCCTTTCAGTGACCAGAGGGTGCCGGGATGGAAGCTTACTATAGGGCAGACGAGTCTGAAGGATATGTAGAAGGCAGGCCGTGCCCTGGAGACAGAAGCAGTGACAGGATAGAAGCAGCAAGCATATGTTGTGGCAGGAAAGGGGAAAATGTCATGGGTGAGAAAATATACCGCCTGCACTACAGGGGGCAGCTACAGGACAATGTATCAATGGGGCAGCTTCAAGAAGCAACAGATCAGTGTGTCCGGCTGGCGGAGCAGGCAAAGGGGCAGGGCAGGATTCTGACGGCGGCCCTGTACCAGGCAGACAGGATGTTGTTTTTCTACTATGAGGCTCTGGGGGAACCTCTGCCGGTGACAGAACCCCTTTCCCTGGAGAAGGAGGTGTTCCTGCCGGAATCCGGGGAGGATAAGCAGACTACCTGTATCCGTCCGGAGGAACTGCTGGTGCCATTGTGTCCTCTCCTACAGATCTGGCCCGGGCAGAAGGGGGACAGACACTGGGTATATATGTACCATATTTACTACCACAGCATTCCGGAGGATGTGGAGAGCTGGAACCGGGACAGGAAACCAAAGATGCGCCGGGGCAGGATCGCCTTTCTGCGGGAAGACAAGCTGTTCTCTTATGTGTATTTCCACAAGGCCATTGTGGAGGAAGGGCTGCTTATGGGGGACCGGTACCAGTCCATCGCCCTTCATGAGAATATTCTCTTTTCCTATTTTGAGGAGCCGAAGACCATGGTAAATGTCAAAAACGAGCCGGAGGGGGAGTCCAGGGTCATAGAGGACTGGATGGCAGCAGATCCCGAGTCTCATTTCATTCATATGCCAGAAGGCAAGGGAGGAAATTTCATGTTCCTTCCGGCTTTGTTTGCCGTTTAGTCTTTTGATACGGGGCTCACATACATCTGGCAATGCACCAACGGGGTATGAATCAGAAGGAAGAGGAGGAATTTCATGAACCGTTTTGAGTATATTGTGGAAGGGATTGACGGGGATTACGCTCATCTTAAGAGGACAGATGAACCGTCTGAAGAGTTGAAACTGGTGGCTCGGGCGCTTCTGCCCCCGGAGACCACTGAGGGGACGAAGCTGCTCTACGAGTGGATGCAGTATTCTATTGTGGAATGAAAGGTGCCACTGCCCATTTACGTTTGATCGGAGATGATTCCCGTGGGCAATGAGCCAAGCGGCTGCGAAGCAGACATTTTGCGAATGCCACGAGGGTCACATACCCCGCAGCTTGCTGCAGGGTTGTTGATCGGAAAGGAAAGACTGTTATGAAAAAATCACTGCATGTTCGTTGTCTGATTGCCCTGTTACTGATGGCCAGTCTGCTGATTTCTGCCTGCGGCTCCAACGGGACAGCCGCATCCATGCGGCTGGTCCGGACCGAAGGGACGGTGGAAGTGGCCGATGAGGAGGGAGCAGGGATTGCCCTGGAGGAGAACCTGCGCCTGTACAATGGCTACAATGTGGGTACCCTGGATGCCAGTTATGCCTGGATCAACCTGGACAACGTCAAGCTGACCAAAATGGATCGGAACAGTGAGGTTCGTGTTGAAAAGGAAGGAAAGAATTTAAGGCTAGAGGTGAAGTCAGGATCACTGTTCTTCCATGTCACAGAACCCCTGGCCGAGGATGAGACCATGAGTATCCATATCTCTAATATGGCAGTGGGGATCCGGGGAACCTGCGGCTGGGTGGAGGCACCGGATGGGGAGCATATGGATCTGTATCTGCTGGAAGGCAAGGTAGAATGCAGCATCGGGGAGAAGACCATTGCCGTTAAGGCCGGGGAAAAGGCAGCTATGGCGGTGGACGGAGAAATCACCGTGACCCCCTTTACCGCGGAAGAGATTCCTGCTTATGTGGTGAAGGAGATCCAGGAGAATGAAGAACTGATCCACGCCATTTTCGAGGATTCCGGCATAGATGTGCTGGGAAATCCACTGATCGCTTATGCGGATGTGCTGGCTGAAATCAAGGGAGAAATCCTGTACACGGAAATGCTTGACTTCGAGGCAGACGGCAGCCTGGAACTGCTGGTGGTGTATCTTCCAGAGGAGCCGGAAGGCAATGGCAAATATAACATCCATGCCGATATCTGGCGGGAGGAGCCGGAAGGGGCTTCCAAGGTAGGCAGCGAACGCTATTCTGTGTATGATTTTGACAGGGCGTTCATCTCGCTGGTGGAATCTGATAACCGCTTGTTCCTAAGGTTCTGCGGCACAGATATACGGGAGCAGGATGGCATAAGTTATAGGAGTGGGGCCGAAACATATTTCGGATCTCTTGCGCAGAAGGATGGCAAAAGGTCAGACTGGAAGAAGGTAGAATGGCTTCAGTATCATCAAGGGAGTCCCATGGAGTGTGCCATAAGTACGTATGGTGAAGATGGTTACGCCAGTTCTTTTCGCTGGGGACATACCGCCGATGATTATGAGGCCGTGCGGGAAAAATATCATGAGGTAAAGATTCTTGTCTATTGTCCAGATGGAGAGGAGCTGATTGTAACACCTGACCCATCGGAGACGGGAGAGCCGGATGGCCTGGAACTGATTGCCCCATATGTGGGGACGTACACGGACGAACGTAATGGGTATGCGAACTATCAGTTCATCGTGAAGGAAGATGGATCGGTAAATATGCAGGATATGTCTGGATATCCGCCTCCAGACTGGCTCAAAGGAAGTGGAAATGCGCCAGAGTCCATCTACCAACGGGTAGACGGCACTATTCTGGTCACGATTCAGGGGAAGGAGTCTTATCTCATTTGCCCTGCAGGGAGGAGACCATCACTTTCCCCAGACAGTGACTACAGCGGTTTGTCTGGAGATCCCGAAAGAGTCACGATTATGTATATAGTCCCGGGAGAAGAAATATTATGGCCACAATTGTTCCATAATTAAGACAATTTCCACACAAAGAAATCCTGCCAGCCGGCAGGATTTCTTTATCGCTTTTTATCTTATAGGAAACTTTGCCGTACCTGAAGCGTCCGTTAGGACGCTTTTTTACCTGTTAGGCAGGGATCTCTACCGCTTGTGCAAAAGCTATTTACAGAATCCTGCCATGCATTATACTGAGAATATATGAGGAATACAGACAAGGCGCAATACACAAAAAGGAATTGGTATGAGAGTAAAGATAGAGATTGAGGAAGGGCTGGCAGAGGAAGAAGTCATCATCAGATGCGGAAGTCTGAATGACACGATTGTCAGTCTACAGAATTACATATCAAGGCAGGGAAGCGGCAAACGGTGCCTGGCGCTGCGGAAGGGGGAGACAGACTATTATATTCCTCTGGAGGAGATCTATTTCTTTGAGACAGAAGGCCGGGAGATCCGGGCTCATACGGCAGGGGATATCTTCATCAGTTCTTATAAGCTTTATGAACTGGAGGAACTGCTGCCAGGTTCATTCATGAGGATATCCAAGTCCTGCATTGTGAACCTGGATTATATTTACTCCATCACCAGGAATCTGACCGCTTCCAGTGTGGTGGAATTTGTCGGAAGCAGCAAGAGGATCCTGGTGTCCAGAAGCTACTACAAGACACTGATGGAGCGGCTGCGGGTTAGGAAGCTGCAAGAGTAGGAGAAGAAAACCGGGAAGAGAAGCATAAGAAGCTTGCATATGTATGATGCCGGAAGGGAGACAGGAATGGAAGGGTATAAAAGCAGGGACAAGGAAGGGCAGGATAAGGAAGGCCAGGACTGGGAGATGCAGGATAAGGAAGGCCAGGACAAGGAAACGCAGCACAGGGAAGGGCAGGATAGGGAAGGCCAGGACTGGGAGATGCAGCACAGGGAAGAACAGAACCCGGCCACACAGGATGCGGAAAGACAGGATGTAAAAGGTGGGAATATAGAACAGAACCAGCAACAGTTGATTACCGTGGAAGCCATACAGGAACAGGAACCAGGCAGAAGGCCAGGGACCGGACAGGAGCAGGGACACAGACAGGGAAAGGGACAGGTGGTATATCATATGGGTGTAGATACAGAAAATGGTGGCAATAGATGGACAAGTACAAAGCGGATCAAAAAGTTTATCTGGGGCGTGTTGTTCCTGCTGGGGGCTGTGGCACTGATACTGGGTAAGCTGGGGTATCTGGCGGGACTAGGGGAAACCTTAAGCGGCCTAAAATTCTGGCCGGTGTGTCTCTCCGTGATTTTGTTGGGAATCTTCATTGACGGTATCGCCAAAAGGTCTTTCGGCACCATGCTTTTTTCCCTGGCATTCCTGATTATCGTCAATGACAAGCTGCTCCACCTGGAGGCCTTGACACCCTGGACAGTGCTGGGGGTAGCAGCCCTGGGAACCATCGGGCTGAATTTCATATTTCCCAGGCGCAGGAGATGGCCAAAGTCCTGGAGCATGCATGACATGAGGGAACATGGGTCCAGGGCAGTGAGTGATGGCAATGATGTGCTCAGCGGGGAGAAAGTACATTACGATATCAGCTTTGGCAGTGCCGTGAAATATATTTCTGGTCAGGTGGGCCAGGTATCCCTGGAAAGCTCTTTCGGGGATCTGGGAGTGTACTTTAACGGAGCCATACTGAAGGATCATCAGGCTACCGCGTATGTGGAATGTTCCTTCGGCAATATGGAACTTTTTGTGCCCTCGGACTGGAAGGTAGTCCTGAATGTAGCCAATTCTTTTGGCGGGGTGGAGGAATCCGGACACTGCAATCCAGACGGAGAGAATGTCCTTCATGTGGTGGGGGAGGTCTCCTTTGGACATCTGCAGGTCACCTATATATAAGGAAAGGGACGGCAAAAATGGAGAAAACAGGGATACCAACAGGAGTAGGAAAGCCAACAAATACAGATGCAGGGAAGCCCACAAAAGAAGGGAATCATGGGAAAAAGGCGCCCGCAACACAAGCAGCAATGGCGTCTGTCAGGGAATACAAGAAGGTATTCTACCATCACAATAAAATCATTTACTGTGTAGCAATGGTATCCACAGCGTTGAATGCTATGCTGAGTGTGCTCCTGGCGGTGATTTTAAAAGAACTGCTAGATGTGGCTATAGGGGGAGATATCCGGGAACTGCTGGACCTGGTGGTGACTTCCCTGGTATTCCTGGCTGTGCTGGTGGCGGTGTGGCTCATTTGCCGGGAATCTAAATTCCGCTTCGTGAAGCGGGCAGTGGAGGGATACCGGAACAAGGCTTACGGGGACATCACCAGGAAGAGTATCAGTGTATTTTCCAGGGAGAATACTGGCAACTACATTTCTGCGCTGACCAACGATGTAACATCTGTGGAGAACAATTACCTGCTGGCCCAGTTTGACATCCTGTCCCAGTTGGTATTTGCGCCAGTGGCCTTTGTGCTGATGCTGTGGTATAGCTGGTCCATGACCCTGGTGGTGCTTCTCCTGTGTGCCCTTCCCGTTGTGGCTGCCATGGCGGTGGGCGGCAGGATGACACAGATAGAGAAGACGGTCAGCGGGAAAAATGCCTCCTTCATGGCTATGGTGAAGGATCTGTTAAGCGGCTTTGCTGTCATCAAGAGTTTCCAGGCCCAGGAGGAGACTGCAGCCCTGTACCGGGAGAAGAACCTGCAACTGGAGCAGGTCAAATGTACCCGGAGGAAAACGGAGGAGATGATCTCCATCATCACGACCACAGCAGGCTTTATCATGCAGATGGGAGTATTTGTGTTCGGGGCATATCTGTGTATCCGGGGGCAGATTACCCCAGGCGTGGTGATCGCCTTTGTGCAGATGATGAATTATGTCCTAAGCCCCATCAATACCCTGCCAAAGCTTTTTGCCAACCGCAAGGCAGCACTGGGTCTCATGGAGAAGATGGCTGCCTATGGGGCCGGGCAGGAGAATGGGGCAGATGGGCAGAAGGGGGTAAGCCACCGGAAATCACCGGATATTTCGGGAGCACAGAAGTCCGGGGGCGTTTCAAGGCAAGATGCCAGGAACCTTGTGCCATTCCAGGGCCTGCAGGAAGGTGGACAGGGAATTGCGCTGCAGCATGTTACCTTCTCCTATGAGGAAGACAAGGAGGTGCTGAAAGATATTAATCTGGAATTCGAGGCAGGAAAGAGTTATGCCATTGTAGGCGGCTCCGGATCCGGGAAATCCACCCTCTTGAACCTGGTCATGGGAAGCTATCCGGAGTACACCGGACAGATCACCCTGGGGGGAACGGAACTGGGGCAGATCGATCCGGACAGCATTTTTGACGCCATGTCGGTGATCCAGCAGAATGTTTTTATCTTCGATGATACCATCAGGCAGAACATCTGTATGTTCAAGGAGTTTGACGAAGGAAGACTGGATATGGCCATACAGCGGGCCGGTCTGGCCAGGCTCATAGAGGAGAAGGGGGAGGACTATGACTGCGGCGAGAACGGCGCCCATTTATCCGGCGGGGAGAAACAGCGCATCTCCATTGCCAGGAGTCTCCTTAGGGAAGTATCCGTGCTACTGGTGGATGAGGCAACCTCTGCCCTGGATGCGGCAACCTCCGACAGCGTGACCAATGCCCTGCTGGACATCAAGGGCGTCACCAGGCTGGTGGTGACACACAAGCTGGATGAGAAGGCACTGAAGCGCTTTGATGAGATCATTGTAATGAAAAACGGACAAGTGGCAGAGCAGGGGGACTTTAATACCCTGATGGGGAAAGGGGCCTATTTTGCTTCCCTGTACCAGATCAGCAGGGAGTGACATTTAGATATGCTGCCAATGTTACAGAGATGGGGCAGGATTTCTATTGATACAGGCCTGGATTTCTGTTATGATGGAGCCATGGGATTGGATCCGGGGAGACCTGCCTGCAAGGAACGGCTCTAAAATGGGCATGACAATGATCTGACAGGGAAGGGTCTCCCGGCATGGGGAGGTATGCCTTATGGCAAGGACTGTGGGGGTTGGCATCCAGAGCTTCGAGAAGATAATCACAGGAAACTGTTTTTACATTGATAAGACGAATCTGATTAAGGAGTGGTGGGAGAACAAGGATGACGTGACATTGATCACCCGCCCCAGGAGATTCGGAAAGACCTTGAACATGAATATGCTGGAGCGCTTTTTTTCCATACAGTATGCGGGGCAGGGGTCCCTATTTGAAGGATTGTCCATATGGAAAGAGGAGAAGTACCGCACAATGCAGGGAACCTATCCTGTGATCTCCCTAAGCTTTGCCAGCATCAAGGCCTCCTCCTTTCAAGAGGCCAAAAAGGAATTGTACTATCTGATAGAAAAACTGTACAACCAATTTGACTTCCTGTTGGAAGGGGAGTGCCTAAAGGAAAAGGAAAAGAAATATTATCGGAATATTTCTGTGGATATGGATCCCTATGCCGCCTGTTCTTCCCTGGGGACTTTGTCTGAATACCTGTACCGTTACTATAAAAAGCCAGTGATCATTTTGCTGGATGAGTATGATACGCCGCTACAGGAGGCCTGGGTCCACGGCTATTGGAAAGAGATGGTGGACTGCTTCCGGGGACTGCTGAACGGCGCTTTTAAGACGAATCCCCATTTAGAGCGGGCAGTCCTGACAGGGATTACCAGGATTGGCAAGGAGTCCATTTTTTCCGATTTAAATAATCTGGAGGTGGTGACTGCCACATCTGAGAAATATGAGACGGATTTCGGGTTTACGGGAGAAGAGGTATGGGAAGCGCTGGAGGAGTACGGGCTGACGGAAAAAGGGCAGATGGTAAAGGAATGGTATGATGGCTTTACCTTTGGGGGAAGGCAGGATATCTACAATCCATGGTCCATACTGAACCTGTGCGATAAGAAAAGATTTGACTTATACTGGGCAAATACCAGCAGCAACAGCCTGGTGGATAAGCTGATCAAAAGGGGAAACCGGGACATCAAGATGGAGATGGAAAATCTCTTAAAAGGAGGTTCCCTACAGACCAGGATAGACGAACAGATTGTGTATGACCAGTTGGATGGCAGGACAGATGCCGTGTGGAGCCTTTTGCTGGCAAGCGGTTATCTCAAGGTAAAGAGATACCATATGGATGGCCCATGGGGCAGGGCTGTCTACGAACTGGCACTGACCAACCAGGAAGTCCGCTTTATGTTCGGGCAGATGATTGACGGGTGGTTTAAGGATTCCCTTCCGGAATACAATGACTTTGTGAAGGCCATGCTGGCAGGGGACACGGAAGCCATGAATGTCTATATGAACAAGGTAGCCCTGGCAACAGTCAGTCATTTTGACAGTGGGACAAAGCCGTCAAAGGAGTCGGAACCAGAACGGTTCTACCATGGCCTTGTGCTGGGGCTTATGGTGGATCTGGCAGACAGATATGTGGTCACATCGAACCGGGAGAGTGGTTTCGGAAGGTATGATGTCATGATGGAACCCAGGAAAGAGGGGGACTATGCCATAATCCTGGAATTCAAGGTATGTGATCCCAGGGCAGAGACAACGCTGGAAGATACGGCGGCAGAAGCCCTGGCGCAGATTGAGAGGAAAAAATACGGAATGCACCTGGAAGCCAGGGGAATTGCTCCGGAACGGATCCGGAAGTACGGCTTTGGCTTCCAGGGCAAACGGGTATCGATCCGGTCTGCCTAAGGAATGGTCCGTTGAAAATACCTTTCCTACAAAAATGTACTTTCCGATACAAATAACGCTAGAGCGTGTTTGAAAATTGCTTTCTGTCAGATGTGCAGATGGCGGGAATGAATTTTCAAACACGCTCTAGAGCAGAGAGGAGCGAGCCTAAGTATGAATACGCAGATATCAGCCCTATTGGAGGAACTGTTGCATCCGGGGACGGAGTTCTCTCCCATTCCCTTCTGGTTCTTCAATGACACCTTTGAGGAGGAGAAGGTGCGCAGGCAGTTGGCAGACTATGTGGAAAAGGGGGTAAATGGCTTTGTGCTGCATCCCCGGATCGGGGTGCCCAAGGAGGTGCCCTACCTGTCGGAAGCCTATTTTGAGGCAGTGCGCTTTATCGTGAAGACGGCTGCACAACTGCATATGCAGGTGGTACTCTACGATGAGGGCATGTACCCTTCCGGCTCTGCCGCAGGGCAGGTGGTGGAGGCTGACCCGGAGTATGCCTCCAGGGGAATCATTCTGCTATCTGGGGAGGAAGCGGCGGCAAAGCTGGCGGCAGAGCCATCGGCCCAGGTAATCGCCACATTGGCAGATGGCCGGCAGATTGTCTATGGCTTTACCCATGGCACTATAAGGGGGATCCATTTCGGGGAGGATGACGGGGAGCCGGGGGCGCCGAAAGCAGCGGACATCTTGAACCCGGCGGCGGTGGAAGAGTTCATCCGTCTGACCCATGACAGGTACTATGAGGAATTAAAAGAATATTTTGGCAGTACGGTGGTCGCCTTTTTCACGGACGAGCCATGCGCCCTGGGCCGGAATGCGGGGCATTACAGGGAATGGACCAGGGGACTGGAACAGGAGCTGGTGGCCGCAGGAGGCAGGCTGGAGGAACTGGAAGGGCTGTTTGAAGGCTCCGTGGATCCCAGGGTGGCGGCAGCCAGGGGGGAGAAGGTGACAGATAATTTCACCGTGGCCCTGTACAGGCGGCTGATCAAGGGAAAGCTGCGGGAGATCTTCTATGCCAGGCTTTCTGCCTGGTGCCAGGACCATGGCATTGCCCTGATCGGGCATCCGGCAGAGAGCGATGACATTGAGGAGGCGCTGTATTTCCAGATTCCGGGGCAGGATCTGATCATGCGCCGGGTGGCACCGGAGACCGGGGGGCTTCTGGAGTTCGATTCCGTCCAGGCCAAGCTGTCCGCGGATATTGCCAGGCACCTGGGCCGGCGCAGGAATGCAAACGAGTGTTTTGGTGTGTGCAGCAGGCAGGGGATTCCCTGGTACTTCACGGCATCCGATATGAAATGGTACATAGACTGGCTGGGGCTGCGGGGGGTGAACCTGTTCATTCCCCACGCCTTCTACTACAGTGTGGAGGGGAAGCGGAAGGAGGAGCGGCCACCGGATGTGGGACCGAATGCTGTCTGGTGGAAACATTACAGAAGGTTTTCCGATTATATCAAGAGGCTTTCCTGGCTGATGACGGATTCCATGTACCATGCAGGGACTGCAGTGCTCTGTGACAATAACAACGTTCCTTACAGGGAGATTGCGTCCTTCTATGAGAACCAGATGCCCTTCAACTACCTGCCTGCGGCGCTGTTGGACCAGGCCCAGGTACGGGATGGGAAGGTGTATATGGGCGGCTATGGATATGACAGGATCCTGAACCTGCTGGGCGGGGCGTACCGGGAGCGGTTCGGGGACAGGTTCGGCCAGTGGATGGAGGAGGAAGTGACAGCCTGCATGAGACCAGCCCTGGAACTGTCCCAGCCCTGTCCTGCCCTGCGAGTGGTCCATCTGACCAGACAGGGCCAGGAGATGTACCTGTTTGGAAATGAGGGCAGCGAAGCCCTCTGCGTGGAAGTAAAGCTGCCTGTAGGGAATGCACCGCTGGTCTTCGTGGATCTGTGGAAGGGGATCTGCTACCGGGAGGAGGAGACCTGGCAGGCAGGATTCCAGGGAACAGAGCCACAAGGCGCAGATGTACAAGGGCCAGGCACACCAGGCAGCTTTATCTTACGGCTGGCTCCCAGGGAGACCCTGCTGGTATTGCCCTGGCAGCAGCCGGTGGATGGCCTGGAGGGACTACAGACCCGCAGCCAGGGCTGGTATGACAGACCCTGCCCCGACTGGACCGAGCGCTTCCGGAAGACGGAGGAAGGTGAGAACCGCAAGACCTATGTGTATAGGGCCACGCCAGAGGACCTTGCCCCTGGGCAGACCGGTTTCCAGGTCAGGGGCCAGGAGATGGTGGAGTGTTATTGCAATGGACGGTTTGTGGAGGTAAGCTTCTGGGGAGTGCACCGCTTTGACCTGGCAGGGCACCTGCTGGATGGAGAGAACGAGATCCGGCTGGTGGTAACAGGCAATGGGGCGAATATCTACAACCAGGCAGGGATCTGGTTTGGCCTGGAACAGGAAGGATAAAGGTTACGACATTTTGACTGGCACCGATGCCAGAAGAGGCATGACGGAAAATAGGGCAGAGCAGGCATAGGCATGTTCTGCCCTGTTTTGTTGACTTTTAAGGAATCCATAAGGACAATCACATGGCAGGGGAGTATAATCCGATTGGGGGAATCATCGGATTTGGCATAATCGGAGAAAGAAATATCAAAACGGATTCTAAAACTGGAAGAGAGAGGAATGGCATATGAGATATGACTGTCTGATCATAGATGACGAGAAGCTGCTGGCAGACAGTACGGCAGAATATTTCAACCTGTTTGGCGTGAAGACCCAGGCGGTATACAGTGTGGAGCAGGGCCGGGAGTTTTTCCGGAAGGACAGCGCAAGACTTCTGCTGCTGGATATTAACCTGGGGGATGGGAGCGGATTTTCCCTGTGCAGGGAACTGCGGAAGTCCACGGACATTCCCATCCTCTTTATCTCTGCCAGGACCAGCGATGACGACCAGATCATTGCCTTGAATATTGGAGGGGATGACTATGTACAGAAGCCCTATTCCCTGGGGGTCCTGCTGGCCAAGGTGAAGGCTGTGCTGAAACGATATGGCCAGGAGGAGCAGGGGTATCTGGACGCACATCTGAAGGTGGACATTCCGGTCAGGTGTGTATATGTGGAGGGCAGGAGCGTGAAACTGACCATGCAGGAGTTTAAACTCCTGTCCTACCTGGTGTCCAACAGGGGACGTGTGGTATCCAAGCAGGAATTATTTGACAAGGTCTGGGAGGACAGGTTCACAGGGGACGGAACCCTGAATGTGCATATACGCAAGATCCGGGAGGCCATAGAGCGCAATCCCAACAAGCCGGAATACATTGTGACATTCTGGGGAGAAGGGTATAAGTTTGAGGGCATACATGGGGTGCAAGTATGAGAAAATGGATGGTGATTGTCTCCATATGGAGCCTGGTTTGTGCCGCTGAAGCGGCATGTCTGGAAGGGTGAGGTATCTGTACAATGGAATGATGCATCTGGTCATGCATAAAGACAGGGACTTGTATAAAAGGGCACCTTTTGGGAAATGATTTTCCCAAGGGTGTCCTTTGGCATGCCTGCTGTGCAGCGGGCCGGAAGCGGAATGATTCCAGGAGCAATGAGCCAGGCCAATAAAGCTGTCTTTGTGGCGTTGCCTGCAAGTCCGGAGAATGGATGACCCGTATAGGAAAGCCATAGAACATGGTTTGTGAATGCAGCGGGATTGCTGGCTTGAAAAGGGTGAATAAGCATACAGGGAGAGTTAGGATGAAGATAGCAGGAGGTGTATTTCTGGCAGTAGTGGGGGCAAGCTATGGCCTGCTGGCAGCGGCGGGGGTATTCACCGTGCTGGTGGCGGTGGGACTGGTTCCCCGTTTCGCAGGAAAGACCCATACGGCGCGGAAGGTGTTGTTGTATGAGGAGATGGTCATTTTCGGCACCATAGTGGGAAGTATACTCAGTATCTTTCCAGAATACTGCCAGTTCGGGGCGTGGTGGCAGCAGCATGCCCCGGCCCTGCAGGGGGTGTGGCAGGGGATGGGGATCTTCTGGCAGGCCATGTTCGGACTGTTTGCCGGGATGTTCATCGGCTGCCTGGCCCTGGCCATTGCGGAGATGCTGGACAGCATCCCTATCTTCGCCAGGAGGATTTCCTTCCGGCATGGGATCGGCCTTGCCATCCTGGCCATGGCGGCAGGAAAGCTGTGTGGTTCCCTGCTGTATTTCTGGCAGGAACTGCACCGGACGGCATAAGTTTGACGGATTGTTTGTGTCGGCATTGCCGACATGTCTGGAAGTGTGAGAAGAAGTTCTAAGCGTCCAAAATATGTACGCTAAGAACTTCTACGGCGCAAAAGAGCGCCTTTCTCACACAGAAGAACGAAAGAGCAGCGTTTTTCCCGGAATCGTAGATTCCGTTGGATCGTAGATTCCGTTGGATCGTAGATTCCGTTGGATCG
>CAJUGH010000007.1:79911-162705 GCA_910586215.1 uncultured Acetatifactor sp.
ATCGTAGATTCCGTTGGATCGTAGATTCCGTTGGATCGTAGATTCCGTTGGATCGAAGATTCCGTGCGAATTGTTTGTGCTGCCAAAGGCAGTATGGCGGGAAGTGTGGCAGTCCGGATGGGTAACGAAGTCGGTACGATTACGGAACTTGGCGGCAGGTGGCAGGATGGGGAATCGGAAGGGGAGTGTAGAGATGGCAAATACTACGGTTTATCTGAAATGTGACAGGAATGCGGAGGTACAGTCCCAGGATGTCTTTATGACAGACTTAGGGAATATCCGGTGTGCAGACAAAATCATCAGCGCAAAACTGAAGGCATTGAAGGTACATCATTTTGGAAGGGATGGTACAAAGCGGTGTGTGATCAGCACCCTGCACCTGGTGGAACTGATGGAACAGACCTGTCCGGATATCAGTGTCCAGATCATAGGGGAGCCGGATGTGCTGGTGGAATGGGTGGATGTGGATACCCACAAGGGATGGCAGCAGTGGCTGAAGGCGGCACTGGTGTGCCTGGTCAGCTTTTTCGGGACGGGTTTCACCATTATGGCCTACCACAATGACGTGGGTATCAACGAGGTGTTCACGGAAGTCTACCGGATGGTCATGGGAAGGGAACCCCAGGGTCTGAATGTGCTGGAGATTTCTTATTCTATTGGACTTGCCGCAGGAATCATTGTATTCTTCAATCATGTGGGGGGCAGGCGGCTCACCAAGGATCCCACCCCCATCGAGGTGGCCATGCGCAATTATGAGGAGGATGTGGATAAGGCACTGATTGCCACCGCAGGGCGGGAAGGGAAGGAGGTGGAGAACTGACGGGCCCCTTTAGGCTATTTTCGAACTATGTTGAACTTGCCATAATACTTTTGGTGCCCTATGATGGAAGCAGCAGAAAGGCCAGATCGAAAAATGGGCATATGGCATAGGGCTGGTTAGGGAGGGAACATAGCTTTGGAAAGCAGGGTGGAGACAACGACAAATGCAGGAATAAATGGAGAAAAAGCCGGTGACAGGTTTCCGGACGGTCTGTGGCCGGTTATGCTGACACCTTTTACCAGGGACAATGAAGTGGATTATGAGGCGCTGGGGAAGCTGGTCCGCTGGTATGAGGCCCAGGGCGCGGATGGCCTGTTTGCGGTATGCCAGTCCAGCGAGATGTTCTATCTGTCCCTGGAAGAGCGGGTGGGGATTGCAGCTTTTGTAAAACAGACATCCCATCTGCCGGTCATAGCCTCCGGTCATATTGGGGACAGCTTCCAGGAACAGAGAAAAGAACTGACAGCCATGGCCCGGACTGGGATAGATGCCCTGGTGCTGATCTCCAACAGACTGGCAGCCCCGGAGGAACCCGATGCCATCTTTCTGAAGAGCCTGGAGAAGCTGTTGGAGGAACTGCCCGCAGAACTTCCCCTGGGGTTCTATGAATGTCCATATCCTTACAAGAGGATTCTCAGTCCGGCCATGATAAGGTATCTGGCTGGTACAGGGAGATTTTACATAATCAAGGATACCTGCTGTGACGGCCGGCTGATCCGCGAGAAGCTGGAAGCGGCCAGGGGAAGCCACTTGAAGATTTACAATGCCAATACAGCTACCCTGGTGGACTCCTTAAGGGACGGGGCTGCCGGCTACAGTGGGGTAATGGCTAATTTTCATCCGGCCTTGTACAGGCGGCTGCTGGATGGGGCATTTGTCCAGGCCAAAAGGGAAGGAGGGTGGAACCAGGTGGAGGAACTGGGGCAGTTCCTCACCTTATGTTCCTGGATTGAGAGATACAATTATCCCTTGAATGCCAAGTATGCCCAGTTTCTTTTAGGAAATGGGTTCGAACTTATCAGCCGCAATCCAGGAACCTGTGCCCTGGATTATGCGGAGAAGGAAAATGTACGACAGCTTCTGGAAATCAGTGAAAGGAAGATGCGGGAAATGGCCTAAAGGGCATATTTCCCGCTTTCCAGTACTTGTAAGCGCCCTGCTGCCACGCCTTTTTGGAGGGCATAGCCCACTGCGCCCTCGATCACACTGCCCATCCTGGAAAAGCCGAATTTCCTGGCCGTCTCTTTGATCAGGTCCGTCTGGGAGAGGCTGACCTGCTCCTGTAGGACTTCCATGACGGCATTCAGGATTTCCTCTGATGGAATGTCATCCATGGTCCTGCGGTATTCCTCGTCACTGCTCACACGGTACCCTTCATAGGTGTCGGGGGACTGTCCCTGTCTCCAGTAGAATTCCCGGTCATCGTCCCTGGTAATGGTTTTCTCTATTTTAGCAATGGCGGTGTAGAAAGTGCTGTCTACCCTGGAGCCGCTGCGGGTGAGGCCAAAGGCACTGAAGACCTTGCGCATCAGCAGTCTCTTGCTGACAGGGGATTCTGTCTCCAGGATGGTCTGGGCGAGTCTGGTGATCCTGGCCCGGTTCTGGGGCATGTAGAACTCTTCCGGGGCACCCATGGGGGTGATCCGGACCGGGATATAGGGTCTTTCCCCGGATGTGGGAAGCTCGGTGGCATCCATTTTCTCTAATGTTGCAAACACAGAGGGATTATCCGTGGACAGGGGGGAGGCTTCTGAGGGAGCAGAGGCAGTCCCGGCTTGTGTGTCAGAGGAGACAGTGCCATTGACCGGGGAAGGACTTCCTGGCTTTTGGTGCTGGGCAGCCGTCAGGGCTTCCAGGGTCCCCCGGATGGCACTTAAGACCCTTGCTGCGTCATCCAGCCAGTCCAGGGTCCAGATACGCAGCACATGCCATCCCAGACCGCATAGCACATCGGGCTGTAGTACAAAGCGATCCCTGGCGGTGGCAGCTTCCTTGCAGTTTTCCCCATCCAGTAAGATTCCCAGCAGATAGGTGTCCTGGTTCCTGGGATCCACCACTCCCAGATCCATCTTGAACTGGGAACAGCCGATGTTGCATTTTACCTGGTAGCCCATGGCCTGGATGGCACAGGCAATATCCTGGATAAGGGAATCTTCCCGTCCCCGGCCGGTATCTGTCCGGTGGATCAGTGCATTCTGGCCTTTCTCGGCGAATTCCAGGAAGCCTTTTAATCCGGCCACACCCTCTGACCTGGTGCGGGCTAAGTCGATCTGGTCGGACCGGAGAACGGAATAGACGATCATGGATTTCCTGGCCCGGGAGATGGCCACGTTCAGCCTGCGCCAGCCCCCGTCCCTGTTCAAGGGACCGAAGTTCATGGACACATTTCCCGCTGCATCCGGGCCATATCCCACAGAGAACAGGATCACATCCCGCTCATCCCCCTGGACGTTCTCCAGGTTCTTGATGAAGACAGGTTCCCTGGAATTGCGGTCAAGTTCCTCCAGTTCCGGGTGTTTCTTAAATTCCTCAAACAGCAGGTCATCGATGAGGTTCTGCTGGGAGGAGCTGAAGGTCACTACGCCGATACTGTCATGGCGCAGGGTATCATCCGTAAGTCTGCGTAATACTTCTGCCACAATGGCCTGGGCTTCGGCCCTGTTCTGCTTTGTCTTCCCCTTGTCATAGAAGCCTTCCAGATGTACCATTTTCACTTCGGACTTCAGGTCACTGGGAGAGGGAAAAGTGTAGAGTTTATTGTCATAATATTGCATATTGCTGTAGGCGATCAGGCTCTCGTGGCGGGAGCGGTAGTGCCATTTCAAGGACTCCTGGGGCATGGAGATGGCCAGACAGTCATCCAGCAGGCTCTCTAAGTCTTCTTTCTCACTGTTCTCCTCATCGATACGGTTGGCCGAGAAGAAGTTGGTGGGCGGGAGCTGCTTGGGGTCTCCCACAATGACCACATTTTCTCCCCGGGCAATGGTTCCCACGGCTTCGCTGGTGGGAAGCTGGGAGGCTTCATCGAAGATCACCAGGTCGAATCTGGGGAAGGATGGGTCTATGTACTGGGCCACGGAAATGGGACTCATGAGCATACAGGGACAAAGCTTCCGAAGCAGTGTGGGAATCTGGTCGAATAGCTTCCGCAAAGACAGCATGCGTCCATTGTTCCGGATGGCCTTTTTCAAGATGCCAAGTTCCGAGGAGGAGGCGCTGGCACCGCCCGGGGAGGGAATCTGGGCAGACAGCCTGGCGGCCAGTTCCTGGATGGTGAGTTGCTGGTACCTGGCAATGGCTTCCCGGTACTGGGCGATACAGTCATCGTACTGTTTTCCATGGAAAGAGGCCAGGCGTTTGTCCCCGGCGATAGTCAGCAGGGTAAGCTCATAATAGAGATTGCCGGCGAAGGCATCCTCCAGGTCCTGGGCGCTGACAATTCCTTTTTTGTAAGCTTCACTCACTGGCAGGAGGCCGTTTTCCAGAAGGGCAGTATCTGCCTGGTTGAAGGCTACCTTGTTGCGCAGTTCATCCAGGTTTGCACGGTATCTGGCAAATAGTTGCCTGGCCTGTTCCAGCCAGTTTTCCCCGGCGGGGGTGGAGGAGACGGCAGTTCGTCCGGCCTGTTCCAGGTCTATATGCCAGGCGGCGCAGAAGGACTCCAGTTCCCTTAGGAAGGTTCGAAGAGGTGCCACATGTTCAGCCAGGGAGGGGATATCTCCCTGACAGATTGCCGCAGTCAAGGCTTTCCGCTGGGAGGCACCAAAAGAAGAACAGCTTTCCGCGAGGGAAACTGCCTTGTCCAGGGAGGCCTCCAGGGCATCCCAGTCGGTGGAAAGTTCCAGATAGATTCCTGGAAGCAGTCCTGTAAGCTGGGGAGGTGTCTCCAGGATCTTTCGCTTGTGCTCCTGCAAGAGGCATAATTCGCCATAGAGGGCAGGCATCCGGTCTTTGGTCACAGTTCCTGGATCCTTGGCATAGAGACGCAGTTCTTTCACCAGCTTATTCTGGGCAAAGGCCCTGGGCAGGAACCATTTGGCATCAGCCTGCTTCCACTGCCTGCTGGCAGCTTCGGCTTCATAGGAGAAGATAGCAGGGGCAAATATTTCCTCCAGGCGTCCATACACCTGGCGGTATTCCTTCCCGGTCTGTGCCAGGCGGCGCAGGTGTCCACAAAGATCCTGGAAATTGGGCGCTTCCAGGAGGGATCCCAGAGTCATGGCCGGGAGGATGGCAGCTTCGGCAGCTTTCAAGAGACGTTTTGTCATCTGCCTGCTGCCGTCATCTATCCCGGCGGCCCACTGGCAGATGGCCGCCAGATGACGGTCGGCCTGTCTGCACTTTTCCAGGAGCAGGGCCAGTTCCTCCTGGAGACGGTCCCTTCGCTCCATGGAGTATTCCAGGTCTTCATATCCCACCAGGGGATGTTCTGCATAGGTGCCCAGTTCTAAGGCAGCTACCTTATACTGGCGTACCAGTTCCTCCCAATGTCCAATCTGTGCTTTATCCATGTCTGCAAGAGACCTGGGGGCAGATGTGGCAGAGGGGGCGCTGTCCATTGCAGGAGAGGGTGCCTCCTCGCTGGAATTTCCCATGTTCCCAGGCAGGGAGGATTTTCGGAGAAGGATTTTCCCTTTATGTTCCGCATACCGCTCATATCTCTCAATGGACTCATATAAGGAGAGACCATACTTCCTCTGCTGGTGGAGGGCTTCCACAATGGAGTTGAGTTTCAGCCGCAGGCTGTGGATCTTCTCCGCAGTCTGCAGGTGTTCCTCCGGCGGCTTGATCCGGCCTGCTTCCAGGGTTCTGCCCAGTCTGGCCAGGACAGTGCCCTTGTTGGTCTTGTTGGAATGTAGTTCCAGACAGAAGGGATCCAGGCCGATGTCAGCCAGACGCTTCTGCACCACATTAAGGGCAGCCATTTTCTCTGCCACGAAGAGGACGGATTTGCCCTGGAACAGGGCATTGGCAATCATGTTGGTGATGGTCTGGGACTTGCCGGTTCCAGGCGGTCCATGCAGGACAAAGCTCTCACCCTGGGCGGCAGCGGTGATGGCCACCATCTGGGAGGAATCCGCACTGACAGGGATGGCCATGTCAGACAGGGATACACAGGCGTCCAGTTCCTGGGCTGAGATCTTCTCCTGGCCTGGCTCCCAGTTCATACGGCCGTCTATGAGGCTGGCGACTACCTTGTTGCGGCTGATTTCATCGGCCCGGTTGCGGATATCGTTCCACATGACAAACTGGCCGAAGGAGAACAGGCCCAGGAAAGCCATCTCCTCCACGTTCCACCGCTTTTTTGCCATCACAGCCTGCCGGATGGTGTGGAACACCAGGCGAAGATCCACCCCGTGTTCATCTTCGGGAAGGGGATCCAGGCCAGAGATGAGGATGCCGTGGTCCTGCCGCAGATATTCCAGCAGTGTCACATTCATCTGGACTTCTTCCTGGCGGCTGCGGATCACAAAGCCTTTGTTGCGGACACTCCTCACAATATCTACCGGCAGCAGCACCAGGGGGGCATACCTGGCTTTCTCGGACACATTGGTCTCGTACCAGCGCAGGAAGCCCAGGGCCAGGAACAGGGTGTTGGAGCCATTTTCCTCCATGCTCATCTTGGCAGAACGGTACAGGCCCTTCAGGCGCTTATCCAGTTCGGCTTCGCTTAGGAAAGTGCGGATGCGGCTGCTTTTGAACTCCTGGGTGGCAATGGTACGGATAAGGTCTTTCTGGTTTTCCATTTCGAATATCTGGGAATCCCGCAGGGTGTCTGTCCACTCGGAGGGCATTTCCAGGATGCGGAAATCCTTTCCCTCAGACAACTGGTCTTCCAGTTCACACAGGTCTGCCGCCATGAGCTGGAAGGCATTTTTCGTGACGCGGAAATTCAGCAGGGTATTCCGAAGACTGAAGTCCAACAGCTTCCGTTCCCAGAGTTTCTGTTTGGTAAGGGGTTCCATCCCTTCTCCTTCCACAACCCGGTCCCGCAGGGACTGGTCCAGGGCCAAAGGAGCCTGTGCAGACTTCCGCCTGCTGCCGGGGGTACCTTCTTCGGCTTCCTGGGTATCCTGGGAAGGTAACTGCAGGGGAATAGGACGGATTCCACTGCTGCGGGTTCTCTGGATGTCAATGACACAGGTGAACTGTTCTGGCGGGGCAAGGCGGTTCCTGGCATGCTGTATGGCAAGGTCGAAACTGTCATTCCTGCCAGATACAAAGGCCGTACACTCCACCAGGAGGAGTTCCTCTGCACCGGCGGCTGTCCGCTTCTCAATGGCAGAGACATCGTCCACCACACAGTCAGCAAAAGTCTCTTCTTCCAGGTGACAGCCGCCAAAGGCATGTCCCTTCACAAAGAGCAGGAGTGGGTAAAGGCCCACCGCCTCCAGACAGGCGGCATAGAGGAGGGACAGATCCAGGCAGGTGCCTTGCTTCTGTTCCAGTACCGTGTGGGGCAGCCGCACCCGTTGTCCCACTATCTCATAGGTAGCAGGAGGGCTGTTGTAGACGATCTCCAACTGCTGCAATGCCCCGTAGATGGCCGCCATCTGTAGCTTCACATGGTTGGGATTGCGGGTCTGATAGCCTGTAAAGGACGGATTCCCAGTCCACTGCTGCAGGAGTTTCGAGGCATCCTGCAGGACATGGGCGATCCGGGGATGGTTGGGGGTCACGAAAGCAGCAATGACCTCTGGCATGAAGAGAAGGCCGCTCCACTGGTCCGGGGCCAGAAGTTCTATCTCCGTTTCCAGGGTGTGCAGGCATTCCTGGCCCTGGAACAGTTCCACTGTGACCTGGCCCAGAAGCTTCTCTGTCAGGGAGAAGAGGTACTCTGTTTTCAAGGATATCCGCACCGGCGTGACCTCCACCGACTGCCCCGTGGGAATCTCTTCCAGATGGCAGGTGTATTCCCTGGCGAAGTCCGGCTGAAAACGGACCTTCAGGTCCAGGTCCGTGAGGGGATTTCCTGTTTCATTCTGGACGGTAAGGTTCCGGATGATGGGAACATAATTCTGCTGCATGGCAAAATTGATAGAGCGCACAAAATTCCCCCGGATGGTGATGCCAGGGGTGATGTCCGGTGACGGGGTGCTGGGAGAAGTGGTTTCTTTCTGTTCCATTCTGTACCTTCCTTGTTCATTTCCGCAGGGCAAGGGGCCGGGTATTATGCGGTACAGCCGGGGTGATCCTGGCATACCGATGATGCTGGGGGATAGTTGCCTTGCTGGAGGATATGGGTGTGTTCCTCATGGATAGCTGCTATGATTTGACATTTGTTTCATGTTCTTTTATTTTACTATGATGTCGGAGGAATGACAAGGGATTCTTTGAAGGAGCAGATTATATATACGAACTCATATGAAATATAGAAGTAATTGAATGTCATCTAATAATATCAATAATTAGCATCCTCCTGGTTAGGATGAAGAAACTTCAGAAGAAACTTCAGTAATCGTATTTATCTTGCAGGAAAAGGGTAGATATGATAAAATTTTTTGTAAACATGTGATAAGAATATGTGTGTATATTTGTGACATTTAAAGAGCCAGACATCATGAGATAATAGCGGAGAAGAATCAAAAGGATCGCATGGCGTTTTGTGATAATATTTAATGTTATAATATAGTTAAAAATAATGATCAAGACAGGGGTGAGAGATGAGAGTCAAAGGAAGGACAAGAATACAAAAGAAGATAAGTAGTAGAAGTATATATAACGTATTTATTACTATATTTAAAATTATACTGTTCAGTATTTGTCTTTTCCTGGCATATGAGGGATGTAAGTTTTCTTATTACTCATCTTCGAATTATCAGGAACCTATTTTTGAACAGGAAGATTCTGTATGGATACATCTTTCAATCTTTTTATTGGTATGCATCATAGTTGGGATTACGCTTTTTCTGCTGAATAGTTTGAAAGAACGTTTTCTTTCGAAATACTTCATTATGGAAAAAGGGGTTCTGATTACAGCATGTGCCTGGCTGATGATACTGGGATTAATGTATATTGTGGAACACCCCTATTATCCGACAGGAGATCAGATTAATACGACAGCAGGTGCAGCGTATGCCCGCGCTGGAAATTATGTAATGTTTTCTAGAGGGGGATACATAGGGCTGTATGAGCAACAGAAAGGACTGCTGTTCTTATATGAAATTTTATTTTCCATATTTGGAGATTTTTGCTATGGGGTGGCAGCATGTTTCCATGTGATTTTTAGTGTGATAACCTTGGTAGCAGGCTATTCTCTTCTGAAAATCCTGGCAGATAATTCATTATATTGCATATTATATTGCATCATGATGATGAGCTGCATGCCGTATATGATATATCTCCCGTATATTTACGGCGATTTGCCATCTATCTGTTTTGCAATGGTTTTGTTTTGGGCCATGGCAGCTTATGGGAAAAGGCTACAGAGGAGATATGTTGTTATAGGAGGGGCCATGGCGGCCCTTGCATTGCTGGTGAGAATGAATAGTTGGATTGTTTTAATTGCAGTAGGGATTGGAATGGTGTTATTGGCATTGGAGAAAAAGACATTTCGACCACTTCTGGCTTGTATGTGCATCATTTTGGCAGCCTGGGGAACTGTCAAGGCAGTGGAGAAGATGTATGAATACCGTTCGGGTTATGAGAGCGGAGTAGGATTACCAAGTATTTTGTGGATGGCCATGGGGCTACAGGAGACAGATGGGCGTCCTGGTGTGTATAATCGGTATCAACAGAATGTATTTGAGGAGTGCGGGTTTGAGAGGGAACCAGCAATACAGGTAGGCAGGGAATACATAGCCATGCGTCTGGACGAGTTTAAGGAGAATCCGGAATATGCATACGATTTTTTCCTTAAAAAGGTGAAAATGCAGTGGCTGGAGCCGCTTTTTGAGGGATTGTATGAGACAAACAGCTTTCCGGAAATGGAAGAGATACCAGAGTGGGCTTTTTCATTATATTACGGAAACCTACATGATGCTATATGGAAAGCTTCGAACTATTATCAAAGCATAGTATATCTTGCCATGCTGTCTTTTGTAGTTGGAAGCATATTGCATAAGGGGGGATATCTTGCAAATAGCGCAGGATGGATACCGTTGATTGCAGTAGTAGGGGGGTTCTTGTTCTGCATTGTCTGGGAAAGCAAAAGTAGATATATTCTGCCATATTATATGTATATGCTTCCATTTGCTTCAATGGGTATAGGGAAAACAGCAGAGGGAATATGCGGCTTTTGTAATAGATTTTTTGGTAAAGGCATAGGGAAGAGTGTTTGAAGAAAAGATCAGAACGGAAGGGCAGGCATAGATTTGAATCGACGAAAGGGGAAGACAAAGATGCCATTGGGTATAGCCCTGGGAGAAATGATTGCCACATGCAAAGCGGAATTTGAGGAGAAGAAGACGGACCCTTTTTGTGGGACGGTCTACGAAGCCAGGCTGGATATGCTCCAGTATCTACAGAAGCGGGTGCTCAGTGGGGCACAGCCGGAGGAATTGCTGGTGGAACTGCGTGCCAGGCTGGCAGAACTGGAAGAAGCCAAAGAAGGGGAGGAAATAAGCTATACCTTTGACTGGTATGACGATCACTATTACTATAAGATCTATGACGGACAGTGTGAGGCCTGTAGGATGGTGATAGATTTGCTGGAATCTTGCGTATAATGTATGAAACAGAACCTTTCTGCAAAAAATAGTACAACAGAACTATGTTGGAAAGATGATCTGTTGCCGGGAACGGAGTGAATAGTAACGATGATCTTGAAAACAGTCAGCCCAGAAAAGAAGTCGGACGCTGATGGAAATGGGCTTTGCAGGTGCTTTAAACACGCAGGGAGGGCAGAAATGGAGCAGACAAGCCAGGAAAAAAAGCAACAGCAGGAACAATATGAGCGGTATGTGAAACAGGTGACACCTACCCACAATCTGTGGCTACAGATGATAAAGGCCTTTGTGACAGGAGGTATCATTTGCTGTCTGGGACAGTTTATCCTGGATTATGCAGGGAGCCTGGGACTGGACAAGCAGACAGCGGGAAGCTGGTGTTCGCTGCTGCTGGTGCTGCTGTCCGTGGTACTCACAGGATTTGGAATCTATCCCAGGATCGTAAAGTGGGGTGGGGCAGGAGCACTGGTGCCGATTACAGGCTTTGCCAACTCCGTGGCGGCCCCGGCCATTGAGTTTAAGACAGAGGGACAGGTGTTCGGGATCGGGTGCAAGATCTTCACCATTGCAGGACCGGTGATTCTGTATGGGATCTTTGCAAGCTGGCTTTTGGGGGCAGTGTACTGGGTTGGGAAGATGATGGGGATTGGGTGAGCGGGAAATTGTGATATTTGATTTTGTCATTTGAGCATGAGGTGCGGTTAAATGTCTGTACAAGTATAAAAACGAATTGGCATGCGGCCCGCTGGAATTAAATAGAGATAGAATGGCAGGCAGAGGCATCATATATGTATCTGGCTGCCTTTGTGTTAAGAGATAAGTTTGAAAATAAACTTTCAAATTTTGACTGGAATACCTGCTAAAGTGGATAAAGGGTATAGAAATGCAGTTCGGAGAGATCGAACACTATATATGTGTATTACAGAAATGTAGAAAACACTACTTGCACATTGTAGAAAAGATGCTATTATTTTAGAGGGGAGATATTCAATAGTGACGGAGTTAGGGGTTTTTAAGAAAAGATTACAAGGAATAGGCCTAAGCAAATTTCGAAAATTTTCTTAGCAAAATATAATAAAAAATGTAATAAACAAGGAATGCAAGGAGATGATAGTATGATCAAGAGCATCAAATTGAAAAATTGGAAGAGTTACGAAGAAAGTATCTTATATATTGATACATTAATGATTGTAATTGGGACGAATGCAAGCGGAAAATCAAATGCAATTGATGCATTGATTTTTTTGAGTAGGATTGCCAGTGGGGTAGGCATTTTTCAAGCTATTGGGGGAGATGTAAGCTTAAGTCCTTTACGGGGCGGTATGGACTGGGTTTGTAGAAAAGGGACAAATTCATTTACATTGGAAGTCGTGATGGAATACGGACAGAATGAATATGAGTATTCCATTACAGTGGAAGTAGGGAGCGCAAAAGCGTTGATTACAGAAGAAAAACTTTTTTTACTGGGTAGAAATCAAAGAATATTTTCTACAAATCTGCAGGATAAGCAATTATTAAATATTTCAACATATTTTTCCACGGGGAAGCAGGGAAAAGGACAAAAATTTGAATTAAATAGAAATACATCTATACTATATCAAAGTAAGACATTGCAGTTGAAAAAGAAAGAAACGATAGATATTACAATTAACCTTGCGAAACAGTTAAGTGGAATTTTTGTTTTAGATCCGATACCAAAACATATGCGTGATTATTCGCCATTGGCAGAAAAGTTATCTTCGGATGGCTCTAATATTGCAGGAGTACTGGCTGCTCTTAGCGATGAAAAGCGGGGAAAAGTACAAGAAAAATTGACAACCTATTTAAAAAAAATTCCCGAAAAAGATCTTGAAAGTGTATGGACAGAACGCATTGGTAAATTTGATACAGATGCTATGATTTATTGCAAAGAAGCATGGCAAGGGGATGATGCATGTGTTGTGGATGCACGGGGGATGTCAGATGGTACACTAAGGTTTCTGGCCATTATGACCGCTTTGCTTACAAATGAAGAGAATCAGTTGATTGTTGTAGAAGAAGTGGATAATGGTTTGCATCCATCAAGGGCGAATACTTTACTGAAGATGCTAAAGGAATTTGGGGAAGAAAAAGGTGTAGATATATTAATTACAACTCATAACCCGGCTTTGCTGGATGCTGCTGGAACAGCCATGATACCATTTATTACGGTGGCGTATAGAAGTGGCAATGGAAAAAGCTGCTTAAAATTACTTGAAGATATACAGGATCTTCCAAAGATGATAGCAACAGGAAATATCGGAGAACTGACCACAAATGGTAAGATTGAATCTGCCCTCGCAAGGGAGGAACAATAATGCGGAAAGTATTAATCATGGATACAAGTATTTTGTGTGTATACCTTAAAGTTCCCTATATGGAGGAATGTGGATCAGACAATGACAAATGGGATTATGGCAGGGTGGCTGAGAAAATCAGTAATGAAATTTATCACAGGAGTCTTTTGGTATTGCCTTTGGCTACCTTGATTGAAACGGGAAACCATATTGCCCATGTATCCGGTGAGCGGTATAGTCTTGCCAGAGAATTGGCTGAGATTATAGTAAAGGCGGCTACGGCAGAGGAACCATGGGCAGCCTTTACCTTTCAAAGCCAGCTGTGGAGTGAAGAGAATTTGAAAAGGCTTGCGAATGAGTGGCCGGTATTGGCAGCAGGAAAGCTATCGATTGGGGATGCTACAATAAAGGATGTGGCTGAGTTTTATACAGAATCTGGTTTTGCAGTTGAGATACTGACAGGAGATGGTGGATTGAAAGCATATGAACCAAAAGAAGTAAAGAAACCAAGGAGGCGTAGATGAGTGGGCCTTGCTATCTTCCCTCTTTCCGATACTCCCTGGGACTGGTCCCATAATAATTCCGGAAAGCGGAGGAAAAATGTTCCGCGGAGGAATATCCCAGGTCTTCCGCAATGGAAGCAATGCTTCTGGAGTGGTCAGAGAGAAGGATGGCGGCAGCGGACATGCGGGCTTCTGCCTTTTTTTGCTGGAAGTTCTTCCCATAGTGCTGGGTCAGCAGACGCTGGGTCTGCCTGGGACTTAGGTTCAGCCTGTGGGAGAGGGCTTCCAGGGACAGGGACTGGTATTCGTAGAGAAAGTATTCGTCAATGATGACAGATTTGGAGTCCGACAGGTTATTTCTGGCGAAAGCAGTCCGGGATATCTGGTGCTGTTCGTAGTTGCGCACCATGGCTACCAGAAGCTGGGACAGGAGTAGTTCCACCTGGGTCTGGTAGCCCAGGTAGCGGTGTTCTAGTTCCTGGAACAACTGCCGCATCAAGTCATGGATTCCCTGGGTGTCCCTGCCGATCCAGAAAGGGGTGGAGAGGAAGAGATCCATGACAGGGGAGGTTTTCGTCTTTCCATGCCGGGGGGCAGGGCTGGCTTTCAAGTAGACACAGTATTCCAGCATGGGATCTTCTGGCAGGGGGGTCTGTGCATGTTCCACATGGGGGCCGGTGACAAAGAGGGTATCCGGTGTGATATCGTAATACTGCCCATCTGTCCGCAGGGTTCCGCGGCCAAAAGGAATGTAATGGATCTCGTAGCAGCCCCTGCCATGGCTGTGGGCCGGAATGGTGCGGGCAAAGCGTTCCTGGACGATATTCAGCGCGTGGATCTGCGTGTTCTCTATGATAAAGTGAATGTCCATATCTGTATAGAGGGTTCTCATACCTGGGTATCCTTTCACACCTTCAGACATGCCGGCGCAGCCGACACAAACCAATCACACGGAATCTTACGATTCCGGGAAGAACGCTGTCCTTGCGTTCTTCGGTGTGAAGAAGCTCTGCTTGCAGAGCTTGAAATCACTTAGCGAGATTTTTTCGAGCTTAGTGATTTCCTTCACACTTATTCCACAGCCATATAAATGATTTCCTGCGTCTTACAGTCCATACAGGCCGTGGGAGTGATATAGTAACCTTCCCGGTCAGCATCGGGTTTTCCTTCCACGGTGATGATCCAGTCCCCGGGTTCTATATCCAGGGTATCCTCTCCCAGAAGATAGATATCGTATCTCTGCATACGGATGCAGGTTACGGTGAAACTTTCCTGCAATTTCTCCATGGACATGGAAAAGTCCTCCGTAGCCTGGCTCAGCATATTCTGCACGATTTCGTCCTGTCTGCTGTACAGGATCTTTAGGTTCTGGAAGAAGAAATCTTTCTGATTCTCCTCATATCCGTCTATACACAGCATGGGGTGGTAGTTCCCGAAAGGGATCTGTCCTTCCTGGCAGCAAAAAGTGTTTTTCTCAGAATTTTTTTCAAATACAAGCGTACCCAGCACAGGATCTTCCATGGTCACTTCGGAAATATATGTCTCCCGGTATTCTGCCTTTTGGCGGTCCTCCTTTTTGACACTGCGGTAGAGCAGCAGGATGAGGAGAAGGAGGACGAAAAGGAGTACCACTGACAGCACCGGCCCCAGATGTATAATGGTACCGACAATCAAGATTGTCAGGAGCCCTATGTCGCAAAGCAAATAGAATACCGTGACCAGAAAAGAGGTCAGTTTTCCTTTTGGCGTATCTTTCTTCTCGTCCATGATGTAGTCTCCCGTATGTTTGTAGGCAGGTGCAGTCCCATACATCATTATATCGGTTCCCATGGGAATAGCAAGGGATAAGATGCAAATTCTACAAAAACACGACACCGCAGAGCGTAAAATGACAGGGATTGTACTTCCTTATTCCAGGTCCTCCATTTATAATGGAAGAAGAGAAAAAGAGAGGTACTTGATAAAATATCATGCAAAGAGCACGTGTGTGCAGAAAGTGAGGAGAAGAATGGCTGTAAAAATGTTGATGAAGGGTGCTGTCCTTCCGGGGAACAGCACGGTGGAACTGAAGGATTTCGAGGTTCCCACGCCCGGGCATGGGCAGGTGCTGATCCAGACCAAGGCAACCACTATCTGTGGCAGTGATATCCGCTGCATTTACAGGGAACATACGGGCAAGGGTCCGGAGGGCTATATCCCTGGCATGGTGGCAGGACATGAGCCTTGCGGCATCATTGTGGAAGAGGGGGAAGGCCTTAGGCGGTTCAAGAAGGGGGACCGGGTGATCGTGTACCATATCTCCGGATGTGGTGTCTGCAACGACTGCAGAAGGGGCTATTATATTTCCTGTAAGAGTTCTTTCAGACAGGCTTACGGATGGCAGAGAAACGGCGGTATGGCGCCCTACATCCTGGCAGAGGAGAAGGATCTGATTGCCCTGCCGGAGGAACTGACCTATAAGGACGGCGCCCAGGTGGCCTGTGGCTTTGGCACGGTGTATGAGGCCATCGAGAAGATGGGAATCAGCGGAAATGATGCCGTGCTGGTGACAGGTCTCGGCCCTGTGGGCCTGGCGGCACTGATGCTGGCAAAGGCCCTGGGGGCAAACCATCTCATCGGTGTGGAGATGAATGACTACCGTATTGACCTGGCGAAGAAGCTGGGACTGGTGGACGAGGTGTTCAAGCCCGGTGAGGATACCCTGGAGCAGATCCTGAAGGTCACAGGGGGCAAGGGCGTGGAGAGGGCCATCGATGCTTCTGCCAATGATGCAGGCAGGCAGCTTGCCATCCGCGCCACCAGGGAATGGGGCAAGATTGCTTTTGTGGGAGAAGGCGGTACCTGTACCTTCAACCCCAGCCCGGATATCATCCATGGGCAGAAGACCATCTTCGGTTCCTGGGTGACTTCCCTTTGGAGGATGGAGGAACTGGTGGAGCGGCTGGTACGCTGGGGGATCCATCCCGAAGACTTGATTACCCATGAGTTCCCCATCGAGAAGGCAGCGGAGGCTTACAGCCTGATGGCAGGGGGGAACTGCGGTAAGGTGGCTGTGACCTTCCCGGACTGACGGAAATTGAGTCGTGAGGCTGGTACGGCAGTTTTGGGCCAGACTGGCAGGAGAGGCGGTGTTGGCAGCATAGACAGGCCGTCACGGGGCAGACAGGCTGCGGAATGGAATGTCTGGCGGGGCAGGGCGTATAAGGTTTTGCCGGATTGCCGCAAAGGGGAAAGGAGAGAAGATGGCAGAAAAGAGATCCATGGAAAATGGAGCAGAGCAGAAGGCAGGCACATGGGAGCCGGATTCCGGCAGACAGTGCCAACAGGAGGACCCGCAGGGCAGGCTTTCCCAGGAGAAGATTCCCAGGCGCACCCTCTACAGCGGGGAGCAGATTCCTTGCATGGGCCTTGGGACTTTTGGCTCCGACAAATATGGTGCTGATGCAGTCTCCCAGGCGGTGTACGGTGCCATCAGATATGGTTACCGTCTCATTGACTGTGCAGCAGTCTATCAGAATGAGGATTCCATAGGCAGGGTGCTGGGACGCCTGTTTGCAGAAAAAGAAGTAAAGAGAGAGGAACTGTTTATCACCTCCAAGGTGTGGAATGACATGCATGGGGAGGGTAAGGTGCTGGAATCCTGCAAAAAGAGCCTGGCAGACCTGGGCCTTTCCTACATAGACCTTTACTTTGTCCACTGGCCCTTCCCCAATTACCATGCACCAGGCTGTGACGGTGATTCCAGGAACCCGGATTCCAGGCCCTTTGATGTGGATGAGTTCATGGCTACCTGGAGACAGTGTGAGGAACTGGTAGATAAGGGACTGGTGCGCTACATCGGCATGAGCAACATGACAGTACCCAAGATGGAGGCAGTGCTGCCCCTATGCAGGATCCGTCCGGCAGCCCTGGAGATGGAACTGCACCCATCCTTCCAGCAGCCAGAACTGTACGACTATGCAGTGGCAAGGGGTATCCTGCCCATCGGGTACTGCCCCATAGGATCCCCCTCCAGGCCGGAGCGGGACCGGACGGCAGAGGATGTGGCAGACACGGAACTTCCGGCTGTGGCAGAAGCTGCCAGGAGACATGGCATCCACCCGGCGGTGGTCTGCCTAAAGTGGGCGGTACAGAGGGGACAGGTTCCCATACCTTTCTCCGTGAAGGAAGCCCAGTACCAGTCCAACCTAAAATGTGTCACAGAGGATCCCCTCACAGAGGAAGAGATGGAAGCCATCCGCTTAGAGGACAGGAACTGCCGCCTCATCAAGGGCCAGGTATTCCTGTGGGAAGGGGCCAGGGGCTGGGAAGATTTGTGGGATCTGGACGGAAAGATTTCGTAACGGCTGCTGCCGGCAGGGGAATGGTTCCAGGATTTCCTCCTGGCCGGCAGGCAGGAGAAAAAGGGGGTACGGATATGGAGAAAAATTTTCAGGCAACATTTGATTCGCTGAGGGAATATACATGCCCGGGATGGTTCCAGGATGCGAAGTTCGGGATCTGGAGCCACTGGGGTCCCCAGAGCGTGCCCATGTGCGGTGACTGGTATGCCAGAAATATGTATATCCAGGGAAGTCCGCAGAACCTGTACCATGTAAGGCACTACGGGCACCCGTCAGAATTCGGTTACAAGGATATCTGCAAGCTCTGGAAGGCAGAACATTTTGAGCCGGAGGAACTGATGGGATTGTATCACAGGGCGGGCGCCAGGTATTTTGTGGCCCAGGCCACCCACCATGATCACTTTTTCAACTATGATTCCAAGGTAAATCCCTTCAATTCCGTGAACATAGGGCCTGGCAGGGACATCTGTGCCCTGTGGAAGGAGGCGGCAGAAAAGTATGGAATGCCCTTTGGGCTGACTGAGCACCTGGGTGCATCCTTCTCCTGGTGGTATGTGAACAAAGGATCAGACAGCTATGGGCCTTATAAGGGAGTTCCCTATGACGGTAATGATCCTGCCTGCCAGCATTTCTACCACCAGAACCAGGAGTACTTAGGTCAGGTCAAAATGGGCGACATGGCCCCGTGGCTTACAGGGAACAAGAAGTTCCAGAAATATTGGCTGGATGCGGTGAAGGAGATGATAGACCGGTTCCATCCGGCATTGTTGTACTCGGACAGCGGGCTGCCCTTTGAACAGGAGGGCTATGAGGCCGGACTGGAAGCGGTGGCGTACCTGTATAACGATTCCATCGCCCAGAACGGTGAAAACCTGGCGGTATATACCCAGAAGAACCGGGAACCTCAGATCTACCAGGTGGGCGTACTGGATATCGAGAAGAGCCAGTTGCCCGGCATACAGTCCCATGTATGGCAGACAGATACCTGTATCGGCAACTGGTTCTATGATGCCACACAGGCCTACAAGAGGCCGGATCAGATCATTGAGATGCTGGTGGACATCATATCCAAGAATGGTATCATGCTCCTGAATGTGCTACAGAAGCCCGATGGAAGTATCGATGCGGAGGCCAGGTATCTCCTGGAGGAATTGGCCGGATGGTTTGCAATCTGCGGGGAAGGGGTCTACGGCACACGTCCCTTTAGGATCTACAGCGAAGGGGACACCAGGGTGACCATTGACAGGTTCACAGAGAACAAGACCCAGTGGAATGCCTCAGACTACCGCTTTACCAGGAAGGGTAACCAGGTCTATACCTTTATGATGCAGGCTCCGGAGGACGGGGTTGCGGTCATAAAGTCGCTGCAGCATGAAAAAGTCAGGGAAGTAAGGCTGCTTGGACACGGGGGCTTGGAATATACCCAGGCCTATGGTATACTGAATATCAAGCTGCCGGAAGTACTGCCAACGGCGTACACGAACTGCCTGGCGCTGACTTTGGAGTAGAAGAAGGTTTGGATTGCCTGCCATGGCAGGCGGAAAGGTGCGGATATGTTAAAAGGAATCCCGAAGATATTATCCCCGGAACTGTTGAAGGTACTGTGTGAGATGGGGCACAGCGACAGGCTGGTCATTGCGGATGGCAATTTCCCGGCAGAGTCCATGGGAAAGAATGCCAAGGTTATCCGTATGGATGGCCATGGAGCCTGTGAGGTGCTGGAAGCAATTCTGCAATTATTTCCCCTGGATACCTATGTGGAGCATCCGGTGAACCTGATGGAAGTGATGCCGGGGGATCCGGTGAAGACACCCATCTGGAAGTCTTATGAGGACATTGTGGCCAGGGCTGATTCCAGGGGCGGAGCTGCCATCGGACATGTGGAGCGTTTTGCCTTTTATGAGGAGGCCAAGAAAGCCTACGCCATCATTGCCACAGGGGAGGGGGCATTGTATGCCAATGTGATGCTGCAGAAGGGCGTGGTGGTGTGAAGTGTGAAGGAAGTCACTAAGCTCGAAAAAGACCGCCCTAAGTGATTTCAAGCGCTGCTTGCAGAGTTTCTTCACACGGAAGAATCGTAAGGGAAGCGCTTCTTCCTGGTCTTGTACGGATTGTATGTACCATTTTAATGGCGCTGATGCCAGAGGCAGCGTGTCTGAATTGTGTAAAGAACTTCTAAGATACCGCGGTATGACAGATGCATGAGAAAAGCAATCCCCCAGGCAGATACCTGCCTGGGAGATTGTAAAAAGAGCTTACACATCTGGTCGCTTTCCAAAAAATTATCGAGCCTTTTTAAAATAATATTTCCAGTATATGCCATCTATTACCTGTTCCGGCTGATATTCCTTTACGATCCAGTCCATGAGCCATTGGTTCGACAATAGATCATACGACAATTCTCCCATATAGCTTTCTGCCACAATGACATCCGGGTATTTGTCGGGATTGATACGCCAATATTCCAAAATGTTTTCGCTGTAAAATGGGGTTGACATAGTAGAAGGTCCGGCTACTTCCACATCTTGATATAAATATCCCAATGTGTCAACGACTCCTCCCACGATCCACACCTTATCTCCCGGATGGATGAACTCTTTCCACTCCGGGAAGGTGTCTCTTTGTATACAGACTCCTTCTTCGTTTGAAATGATTCCAAGTGCTGGGCCATCTCGGACAATCGACATATTCGAAAAACTGGAACATATCTGGCCCTTTCCAGATAACGGAATCCGGGTATAGGCACATCGGAAGGCCAAAAGCAGTACCAGGATCCAGAAGTAGCAGTGAATGCTCCTCCCCGCCTTTTGATAGGGCAGTCCTTGAATCTGTTTCTCGATCGGAATAAAGGAAACAATAATGGCGAGCAAGCTATATGCCACCGAAACAGAAAGTGGTAAATTCGAAAGCATCAATGTTGCAATGAAGCCCAGACAGCCAATTGTAATCCCGGACACATAAATTCTTTTTTCTGCTCCTTTGAGTACTCTTGCATTACATGCCCCAAGTCCAATGATAAATAGGAAAATAGTGCTATAGGCACAACGATTCTCCAGGCTCAATTTGTTTGCAAAAAAACCTACCAGAAAAACAGTGCAGCAGCTTGATACCCAGTACCATATCTTCTTCTGGCTTTCCCACTTCCGGCCTGCAAGTGCCCGGGCTAACGTACAAAGTATAAGCGCGATACTGCCAACTGCCAGGAAGACCAGGATCTGGGCCAAAATGTTTTTCCCATAATTCATCCATTTTGTGATTGGATTCTCTGTATGTGAGGGTTCTAGCAGGAGCATGCCAGAAAGGCAGTCCCGCAAGACCTGCGGCCCGATTGTCACCACAAAATATCCCGCCCACAGTACTCCCAGGACAATGCAGATGCCCGAGAACAGAAAGATGTCCCTTTTCTTGTGGGCAAGAAAACAGTAGGAGTATCCCTATTATCCCTAAAAGTACAATTGCACAGGAAGGGTACGCTAACACTTCAAGGCACAGGCTTATCGCCCCCAGAATCAAGTAGGTAATCCGGTTCGTCTTAAAGTAAGTCAAGATGCAGCAGAACAGTAAGGTTGAAAACCAGAGTTGTAGATTCCCAAACTCTGGTATTGCGTAGTCCTTGGGCGAAACCATGAAATAGAGCAGAGCCATTCCATATGTCACAGGCTGTCCCAGGTCGTCCTTCAGTACGCGATATAGCAAGATAGAAAGCCCGCCACGGATAAGGATTCCGCAGATTTGTAAGTATACGGCAATCCCCGTGGTAGTTCCACAGATTTTCATATATATCCACATCAGCGCTGCCGGGAGATATACCGAGGACTGATGCGGCTCCCACATTTCCAGGAACATTATATCTCCATTTAAGAACCGGAAGCACATGGACATATTGTATTCGCAATCATAGCCAAGATTGGTAAATGCCCAGATTACCCCGCACAAAACAGCAATCAAGGTAAAAACGACAGATATATACTTTTGTTTTTCTGCTTTCATATTCCTCATTTCCTTCTGGTAATCATTCCGTTTGATGAATCCATCTCATTCAGAATCCTTTTTGCGTTCATACAAGGCATATGTCCGAAGATCCCCCTCGAATTCAAAGTAGAGATAATCCACAAGTTCATAATATTCCGATACAACCGGAATTATCCATAAGCTCTTCCCTTGATATAGGATAGGCCCTCCATGTCACAATGAAGTGGGTGCGCCCTTCCCTCACATAGTTATTTTGCTCTTCCAGCAGTTCGGCCTGGTTGCGGTTTATAATACAGAATACCCGCATGTCCGGTACTTCCCCCAATACCGTATAGAACCCCCCGTCCAGGAAGCCATAATTTAAGATGGATCTGTCAGAAGATTCCTGTATCTTCTCGGCAAACTTGAATTGGGGCATCTGCCATTGTTCCACAGAAATCAGATACGTGTTGGGGCTTATCCAGTATACTGCGCGGGCACAGGATACCAGTATTAGGAGCAGCAGTGCAGTATATACTATTTTTATGGTTCTTTTTAAGACTTTTTTTATTGCTATTCCGACTCTGCCAGCAAGCACGGCCAGACCAATTCCCCCGAACATGGAGAAAACCGACAGCGGTAGTCCATAATAATCGTGTTTTGTCTCGCCTATAAAGATACCCAGGCCCATGAAAAGCCCCATAAATCCAACAGCCAGTTTTTCCTTCCAGGATACTCTTTTCACAGGACTACAGACATAGAATAAGGCCCCTAGTGCTACAAAGGCAGAATACGTACCGTTTTCCCTGTCCATTAGGGAACGCAAGGTATTCAGAAATGCCATTTGAAGCTTTTCCAGTATGGATTCACCACCCCATTGCGCATACCCAAATATATTATCCCACAGGTAAATCTTAAGCCAGTCCACGATTGCATGATGTACCCCAAAATAGATGAGCCAGGGAATTGTCGTAGCAGACAGGATTCCCAGGAAAATAGCGATATTGCGAAAAGCCCTACGCCAGCCCTCCCTGCGGAGGCTTTCTACTGCAAGCACGGTTATCCATACCATATATAGCCCCAGCAGGGTAAATTTGGACCAGAAAAGGATTCCAGCAAACAGGCCATTTACCCCCAGCGCTACAGCGGGCATGGCCCCTTTGCGTTCATCCCTCAGATATGTAAGTAGGGAATATATGGCATAGGCAAAGATTCCCAGGCTTAGTTCTTCCAGACTCCCTCCATGTACAAAACTTTTGGCAGACATCACCCCTGCGCATAGGAAAGGCAGTACCCAGAGGGCTGGATGCTCTGTGTATAGCTTGATGGTTTTATAGGAATAAAGGGCAAAAAAGAACATGCTGATAAGTTCAAACAAAAAATATCCCTGGAAGCCTTTTGGCGAGAGTAGATACCCAATCCCGCTTAAGGCATACATATACGGTCCCTTGTGTTCCAGCAGATCCACATAGGGAATATGCCCCTGTAGCATCCCTTTCCCAACAGTGAAAAAAATATTTACATCCGGCCAGTCATTGAAAGGATAGAGGGGGGGAGGATTTGCTGCATATCATAAGCGGTACAGTTGCTGCCAGAAGACAATATACGTAAACAAATATGGCCTTTTGATTTTTACAAAAAAATTTCATGGCACTCTCCATATAAATGTATTGGCTGCAGATCAATGGCAAGCAGCACAGGGAATCCATAATAAAAAATCAACACGTAGCGCACCAGGGCCATAGGCCCAAGGAGCACAGTCAAAATAGAAAAAACGAACAATGCGCCAGGTGCCACAAATTCATATCTTCTGATCCTCCACAAATATCCGAAGACTGTCATGGCCACCACAAGGTACCAGCCCGGACTCAATACCAGGAACGCAAAAGGAGACCGCTGTGCCTGCCGGTCAAAAGAAATCTGTTCATAGTATTGGTGCAAGCCTGGCAGTAGGACCACTTCGCTTCCCGGCTTGTCCACTTTATAGTCAAAATAGCTGCTCTTGCCATATACATCCTTATAGCCGTCTATCACCGCATGGGGATACCAGAAGTCGACTGTATTCACCAAAAAGGAATTCACATAGGTCAGCGGGTGCGCCATCCCCCATTTGCCCCATATCCGTATCATATCTTTTTTGTAAGTTTCGAATGCATCCCGCTGGAAGCCTTTTTTGACAAAATCAGATACGGTGGCTCTGTAATCATCCAGGTATTCTTTTGGAAGGACCTGGTATACGATGTCCAGGTCTTCCTCGTCCAGAGAGTCAAAGCCATAGCGGTGTACCCTAGCCATTTGCTGGATCGGGACAGAGAGCATTTCCTCAATTCCTCCCCTGGCTACATCCAGCATCCCATAAAAGGGTCCTATATACATCCCGTATGCCACACATATCCCTAGCAATACCAGCCCGATTTTCTTCCGGTATTTTTTCATCCTAAGAAGCAGTACCAGGAATGTCCCCAATGTAATATAGAGCCCATTATTCCGCAATATCATAGATAAGAACGCGATTGTACCGAACGCCAGCCAGCTTTTTATACCCTGGAAATAAATCTCCCCTCTGCAGCACAGCCGGATAAGTTGCTGTAAGAACAGGAGGAGAACACCCGAAAAAAGGACATCCTTCGTGGCGCTGATAGAAAAAAGCTGCATGACGGGAGAAAGTCCATAAAACAGGAGAGACAACCACTGCAGGATTCCTGGCACATGAAAATCATCTAAAAAGCGCAGGGTACAAGAGAATATGACTGCCAGGATAACCATCTGTGAGAAAGTGTAAACAGCTATCCCGGCATTATAACTTCCCGTAAGGGCGTGTATACCTTCCACCAGTCCTCCCAGCCAGAGCACATGGATCACCGGATGATGAGCCGTGATTACGCCATCCCGCACTTGCTCCCATTCAGCCAGGGCATCGTAAGAAAACGCACCTGGAAATAAAGACAACCATGCTGGAAGCCAACATCCTAGCAGAATACATACACATGCCCACCCTGGTAGTGAAAATGGGATTTTTTTTTGGATCATATTGCAGATCCTTCCAATTTGCCCCGAACCCCTGCGGATCCGGTCCATGATTTCCCATATAAGGAATAAAGCCGCTGCCGCAGGCACAGAACCGGCCAGCCATTTTGTATAAAACAATCCTTCTGTCAAGTTTACGGAATCATAATTATCTAGAGGATGGCCTGCCGTATAAAGAAAAGAGAATAGGAACCCCAAAGAAAAAGAAAACCAGAGCTTTCTTTGCAAACTGCATTCCTGCTTAATTTTCCTGTCGTTGGATATCCCCGTCTGGCTCAATTCTGTTCTCCTGCATTTTTCATTCTGATAATTAGGATAGCCAAAAAGATGTATCTATAAGAAGCAGATTTTCTTTTTGCCCAAGCGGCTTTGGCTTTCTACTCGTATCTGGTCGTCATGTGTATGAAATTAATATTATCATGTTATTCATTATATCCGTCACGACACCGAAATGCAAGGGGACTTTTCTGAAATTGCGGAGCCATCCTACGTATAGGTTGCTGTTCACTTCCACACCATTCGCAAAGGCGCTTCCAGCGCTTCCCCGCTGCACCAGGCGGCCTTCGTGGAAGACGGCAATGTCGTTACAGAAGCGGCAGGAGGAGAGTCTGTGGGAGATATAGATGGCCCCCCGAGGATGGCGGTGGCAATAAATCCCAGGTACATCCAGGGGTTTCAGCAGGTAATACAGGGCTGGAAGAATAGGAGTCAAGCCGTTACTGTTCACAGGTGCCACCGCGAGGTGTTTTCACGCGTCTTCTGCGTGACAAACCCGAGACTGCCACGCGCCAAAATGGGCTGTCCTTGCTCAATTCATGACAGTAGAATGCTTGCATTCTACTGTATGTGTGCATAGTTGCTGTGAACGGAGTGAACAGTAACGTCAGGCCTTATCAGGAATGCAATCTTATAGCTTAATTAACTGGCAGGGCCGTGAAAAATAATCAATAACAATTTATGGGGAGCCTCCAAAAAGGAAGGGTTTGACATTGCCATGTGAGGGAAAATATTTTATAATCAATAACAGGAATGGGAAGGGATGACGGAGGGAATTGGGACAGGCAGGAGGCGGCATGTGCAAATGACTGAGACAGGACAGATATTTTCCAGGACAGGACTGCTCCTTGGCCGGGAGGGCATGGAGCGACTGCACCACGCCAGGGTGGCTATATTCGGCCTGGGGGGAGTTGGCAGTTATGTGGTGGAGGCATTGGCCAGAAGCGGTGTGGGTACCATGGATCTGATAGACCATGACAAGGTGTCCCCCACCGATATCAACAGACAGCTCCTGGCCTTACATAGCACAGTGGGAAAGGATAAGGTGGATGTGGCCAGGGAGCGGATCCTGGATATTCATCCCGATGCCCAGGTGCATGTGTACAAGACATTCTACCTGCCGGAGACAGCGGGACAGTTTGATCTTACGGCATATGATTATGTGGCAGATGCCATAGACACGGTGACGGCAAAAGTGGAACTGGTCTGCCAGGCTTACCGCGCAGGGACACCCATCATCAGTTCCATGGGCACGGGAAACAAACTGGATCCTTCGGCTCTGGAAGTGGCTGATCTGTATGAGACCAGTGTCTGTCCCCTGGCCAGGGTCATGCGCCGGGAATTGAAGAAAAGAGGGATTCCCAGCCTGAAAGTCATCTACTCCAGGGAAGAGCCGCTGCGCAGGATCGTGGAAGAGGAATTTCCCGGACAGAAGGGAAGCGATCCCTGGGAGGAAGCAGGAGTGGATGACAGAGAAGATGACAGCAACAAAGAAAATAGCTGTGGAAGGGCAGGCAGTCCTGGCAGGCATATCCCGGCCAGCAATGCCTTTGTGCCCTCTGTGGCAGGGCTGCTGATGGCAGGAGAGATCATCCGGGATCTGGCAGGGACCAGATAGGAATGGCGGGACAAGGACATGGAACCAGGTGGGACAGTGAATCGGGAAAAAACAGAATATCAGCCAGATGGAAGTCCAGAAACAAGGGACAAAGGGCAGATGTTGCCCGTAGAGGGGCCATCCGTGGCAGTGGATCTGGGGGAACTGGATGATTCAAAAGAACAGGAGTGGCTGGATGCGGTGGAATCCATGGAAAGCGGAACCCCCCCGGAGCCAGGGGAGGCAGACTGGTTTTCTGAGGAGAAGGGAGAGGAACCAGATTCGGAGGACTGGCCGGAGGCAGAGGGTTCTCCGGACTTAGGGGACTGGGCAGAGGCAGGAGAGGAAATAGATCCGGAGGACTGGGCAGATCGGGAAGAATCTTCGGATACCGGAATAGGGTCAGGTCACAGGGAACCTTTCCATGGACTCTTCTGGGGCATCCTGTCTGCACTTCTGCTCTTGTTTTTCGGGACAGGTGCTTTCCTTTTCTACAGGGGTATGTACCAGGTAGAGCCAGCATTTTCCCAGGCTACTTATGAACTGGGGGATCCCATCAGTGTGGAACTGGGGGATTACCTCCAGGGCTCCGACTGGTCTGTGGGACTGGGGGAACTGGATCTGTCCGGGGTGGACAGGAACCAGGCAGGCACCTACCAGGCCGTAGTGCGCCATGGAGGAAAGGAATATCTCTACCAGATTACCATAGAGGACACAGTGGCCCCGGAGATTTTCCTGCGGGATGGCCCTGTGTATCTGGCAGTCAACAGAAGATATACGGCAGAAGAGGTGATCGCAGGGGTACAGGACATGGATCCCAAGGTGAAACTTTCTTTTGCAGAAGACGGGGGGAACCGGGATGCGATCAGCTTCCAGGAGACAGGCTCTTTCTCCTGTATGGTGGTGGCAGAGGATTCCTCCGGGAACAGGTCCCAGGCTGCCCTCTGGGTGACAGTGGATACGCCTCCGGAGATATCGGGTGTGCAGGACATCTACTTGAAGGTGGGAAGCCAGGTGGACTTCCTGGAGCATGTGACGGCCACGGCCAGACGGGAGGGCAGCCTGACGGACCAGATCCAGGTAGATGACACCGGGGTGGATCTGACAGAGGAAGGGGTGTACTGGCTCTCCTACAGGGTGGAGGACAGCCATGGGATTGAGGAGGTCTGTGATGCCAAGGTGGTGGTGGCATCTGCCGCGGACTTACAGGAGATGATTGGCAGGCGGCAGATTAACAGGAACAGCCACAGGATCATCGGAGCGGCGAACCTCTATGATGGCGGGGCTTCCGGGCAGGATGACATTGATAGTACTCTGGAATACATGCGGCCTGCTTTTGTACAACTCTATCACAGGTCTGACACAGGATATAGTTCCGGATCCGGTTACATCATGGAGATCACGGAAGAGGAGATATTCGTCTGCAGCAACCGTCATGTGGTGGAGAAATACGACAGTTGGGATATTTACTTTCATGACGGGACGAAAGTAAAGGGAAAAGCTGTGGGTACCTGTACAGGGTATGATGTGGGAGTGGTAGTCCTTCCCAGGGAGGAAGTGCCAGAAGAAGTGCTGGAAGGACTGATGACTGTCCACATTGACAGGGAATACTGGAGTGGTCTGGACGAGGAACAGATTGACTTAGGACTGGAGAGGATCGACCGGGACGGTGGCATCCTCCATACAACCACAGGCAGCCTGGTGAAGATCAAGCAGGAATTTGACTGGAATGACCGAAAGGAGCAGACAGAGGTTACTGTGAGACTGGAACATGGCGACTCGGGCTCTGCGGTGGTGGATGGTCATGGGAACTTGATCTGTATGGCATTCGCCTATTCGGAAGATCCCCTGCGCTACTGGTGCGTGCCCCTGGACGGGATCCTGGAGGGATATGAGTCCATCACGGGCAGGCGTGTGTATGTGTATTAAAAGTGTGAAGTGTGTAAAGACAGGAAGCAGAAGGAGGAAGAGTATGACCCAGATGATTGACGGCAAGAAGATCTCTCAGGAGGTCAAGGACGAACTGAAAGAGAAGGTGGCAGCCTTGAAGGCCCAGGGGAAAACATTTACCCTGGCAGTGATCCAGGTGGGCGCAGACCCTGCATCCAGCGTGTATGTGGGCAACAAGAAAAAGGCCTGTGCTTATATCGGCATAGAATCCCTGGCCTACGAACTGCCCCAGGAGACCACCCAGGAGGAACTCCTGGAACTGGTGGGGAAACTGAATGAGAACCCTGTGGTGGACGGCATCCTGGTACAGCTTCCCCTGCCAGGGCAGATCCAGGAGGACAAGGTGCTGTTAGCCATATCCCCCGAAAAGGATGTGGACGGCTTCCACCCTGCCAATGTGGGGAACCTTAGTATTGGCAGGCCAGGATATGTGTCCTGTACCCCGGCCGGGGTGATCCAGCTGCTGAAGCGTTCTGGCATCCAGATCGAAGGGAAGGAGTGCGTGGTACTGGGGCGCAGCAACATTGTGGGCAAACCCATGGCCATGCTGCTGCTTCGGGAGAATGGTACTGTTACGGTCTGCCATTCCCGGACGCAGAACTTAAAGGAGATCACAAGGCGGGCAGACATCCTGGTGGTGGCCATTGGCAAGCCTAAGTTTGTGGATGCCAGTTTTGTGAAGGAGGGGGCTGTGGTTATTGATGTGGGGATCCACCGGAACGAGGCGGGCAAACTTTGCGGGGATGTGGACTTCGACAGTGTGGCGCCACACGCATCTGCCATTACGCCTGTGCCAGGCGGCGTAGGCCCCATGACCATCGCCATGCTGATGCACAATGTGGTGGAGGGCGGCAGGTGAGCCGAAACAGGGAAGGCACGATCAAAGTGATGCTGTGTGATGACATCAAGTCGGTTAGGGATTACTTCCAGAAAACCATTGATGCCCAGGAGGATATGGAGGTAGTCTGTGCGGCCTCCTCCGGGGAGGAGGCAGTTTCCTATCTGGCAGACGGCGGGGAACTGCCGGATATCATCCTGATGGATATCCAGATGGAGGAGGAAAAAGCAGGGATTTCTGCCACCCAGAAGATACATGGGCAATATCCCGGGATCCGCATTCTGATGCTGACAATCCATGCCAATGATGATCTCTTGATCGAAGCATACCTTGCAGGGGCCGTGGATTACATTGTGAAGGATGTGGAGCCACAGACCATCTGTGCCACGCTGCGCAATGCCAAGGAAAATGAACATTTTATCGGTTCCATTATCCGGGAGAAGACCCGGGAGAAGCTGAACAGGAACCGGACAATGGAAATCAGCCTGATGTTCTTCATAAACAAGATGTCCAAGCTGACCAACAGCGAGTGGAGGATCCTGCGGCAGCTCTATGAGGGTAAGAAACGGCGGGAAATTGCCAGGACGGAGGTTTTGTCAGAGGAGACGGTGAAACTGCATATCAGGCATATCCTACGGAAATTAGGGTTTGAGACCTCCAGGGAGATGGTGGATTATCTGAAGAAACTGAACATTATGGTTTATTTTGACTGGGAGGCGGTACAGGGGGAATGATCTGGTTTCTGGTGGCGGTGATGGTGGTCTTAAGCATTCTGCTGGTGGTAAAATGGAACAATTTCTATGGGCTGGTTTTTGCCCTGGGTTTCCTGGCGATTGAGATCCTGATTCTGGTTATGGTCTTAAGCACTGCCAAGTTTGCCACATACCCCTACCATACCCAGGGGGAATATTATGTATACCGTGAAATCATGAAGGTCAAGGTCAATTTTTTTGACTTGAAACGGATTGTGAATGGCAGTGTGTGGCTGTTCTGTATCCTTATGCTTCTGGTGGCCTGGAAAAATACAAGTCCGCACAAGGTACAGGAATACCTGGCTTATGGATGCGCCTGTGTGACCTTAAGCGTGTGGATCCTGTTGGTGGATTCTGTGGACATGCATGAGAGACTGTATATCATGCGGCACACCAGGGGAATGGATGTGACAGCGCTGCTGATATTTATCCGGGGCGGGGAACTGGCATTGGTATTTTTGTGCTGTCTGGCACCTCTTTGGAGGCTGGCATGCCTGATCCGCCATACTCGATTTCTGATCCGAAAAAAATATCTGTGGGCCGTGTCGGTTTCTACGGGTATCTTGATAGCAATTTTCTTGTTTATCATCCTAAGTGCCCCGGTTAAGTATTACGCCTGGGATTACCAGGCCAATGATTTTCACAAGCTGTACGGATTCTATAAGGATTCCCTTCTGGCATCTAAGTTCGTCTGGCTGTTTTTGTTTGTGGTGGGAATCCTTCTCCTTCTGGTGCGATTTGATGTGCTGAAGGAGAAGAGCTTTGTGAAGAGAAAGTGGTCTTATCGGAATGCCATGATCCGTCTAAAAGATCTGCGGCATGTCTTCCATAGTTATAAGAATGCCATGTTTTCCATCGAATGTATGTGCAAGGTGGTACTGGAGGAATACGGGAAGCCGGAGGGAGAGCAGGCAGCCCGTGAGATTGCGGCAGCAGCGGGCAGTTACCGCATGCAGAGTAATAAGTTCCTGAATATTTACAGCCAGCCGGATCTGGAATGGGAGAGATTCCACCTGGAGGATGCCGTGATGGAAGCCAGGAAGCGTGTGGGCTATATGCAGGGGATTTCCATAGAAATATACGGGGAACCTGATAGGATAGGTTCCAGGTCCCGGAGGGATCTTGTGGACCCGGAAGACAGGTGCGGGGAAACCGGACATGACAATATGGATTCCGGGCAGGATTCTGTATTCGGCGACTATGAGGCCATTGTGGAGATGTTCGTGAATCTGCTCAACAATGCACGTGAGGCCATCCAGAAGAGGGGAGATGGGGAAGGACATATCAGAATTGAACTGTGGACGGAGGATACCCTGGTGTGTGCCAGCATCCGGGACAATGGGGAGGGCATGGACAAAAAAGTGTTAAAGAATCTGTACACGCCCTTCTTCACTACCAGGAAAACATTCCACAACTGGGGCCTGGGCATGTCGCAGATCCGGAAAACCGTAGATTCCCACCAGGGATTTATCGATGTGGACAGCAAGTGGGGCAGGTATACGGAATTTCAGATAGCAATCCCAAGGGATCTGTGAGGGAAAGAGGATATCCCTTCTTCCAGGCGGCTGTGGCAGCAAATCTGCCAATCGCCTGAAAGAGGGGATTTTTGCGTCAAAAGTTCAGCCATGCTTCGCGATATGGGCGAAAATCGTGCTTGGCCAGTGGGAAGCGGGATCTGTCTGTAAACAGGAACAGGGGGATAAAAGTTACCCCTGTCCGATCAAGGGCCGCGTGTTAAAATAGGTACTGTAGGGATTGTTCAGTTACTTTTCACGGGGTGGTGGCGTGACAGGTAGCCTGGAGATATGGGTTGGTAAGTCCGCAAGAGGCTATGAAAATAATTCTCTTTAAGCCAGCAGGAGGTGTACATATGACAGGAGAAATCTTCGGGACACATAGAAAAATAGGGATAAGGGGAACCAAAGGGGAGCCGGAGGGCTATCTCTACCAGCTTGACAACAGGAGCGGTGTCATGGTGCGGGAGGCCTGTTTTGACACAGGAAAGGGAGGAAAACCGTTTCGGATCCTGCATGTGACGGATCTGCACCTGCATGCCATCAATGAACAGGATGAGCGGGAGGAGAATCCGGCAGTGTATGGTTCCCTGCAGCATAGGATGGCATTCCGGAACCGGAGTACGTTACCCAACCTGGAAAAGGTGCTGGCCCTTGTGGAGGGCTTTGACCAGGTCATTATCACTGGGGATGCCATCGACTATCTGACCTGGGGTTCCCTGGAACTCCTACAGGAATATGTGTGGGACAGACTGCCCGGGGTCTGGGTGACAGTGGGGGGCCATGAACTGACCAGGGTCATGGAGGGGGAGGTGCCGGATCCTACCACCCTGGAGTCACGCTATGGGATCCTCGGACAGTATTGGAGACATGATATGGCATATTGTTCCAGGATACTGGGGGACAAAGCCATGCTGATCCAGATGAACAATGGGGAGTCACGGTACCTGGAAGGAGAATACCACAGGCTGCTAAGAGACCTGGATGCGGCCAGAAAAAGGCGTCTTCTGGTACTGCTGTTTCAGCATGAACCCCTCTGTACCCACAATCCTGCAGAGAAAGAAGTGCTGCCCCTGCGGGCAAATGATGGAACTGGAACCTGTAATTTCTGTGATTCTTTTCTGGGGTGTGCGGACAGCGATGAGATGACGAAGAGGGTTTGTGGATTGATCCGCAGGAATGCGGATATCATAAAGGGAGTATTCTGCGGTCACTGGCACAGCGATTTCTATACACAGATCCAGGGGTTCTGTACACAGGATGGTGTGCGGGTGAAAAAGGATATTCCCCAGTATGTCCTCACGGGCAATATGTATGATAATGGGCATGTGATGGCAATTACCATCAAGTAGACGGATATAAGACATATGCCGTCTTCTGGTGGCTGGGTTCTGCTGTAAGGCAGCAGAGGGGCAACATAACCCAGGCAAGAAAGGTGCTGGCAGCAACACCTTGGGAATGGCGTGAGGTAACGGTACCCGTGGACTATGTGTATGGGGGTAGAAAAGACAACCCTTATAGGCAGAAACAACCTGTGCTATCCTAAAGATGTCAACCGGGATGACGAAAGAAGAAAAGAGACAGGAGGAAGCATATGTTGAAGAAGAAAATCGCAGCTATCACAAGCATGGTCCTGGTGGCCGGGCTGCTGGGTGCCTGTAACCCTGGCCCGGATGCAGGGCAGGATACAGAGGGGACAGGTGCAGCTGGCAGTGCAGGGAACAGTAGCCAGTCTTCCCCGGATGGGGAGGGGAAGGAAGTGACAGTGGTGACCTATTGGAACGAATCCAGCGGAGAGAAGGCATTCCAGGAGGAAATCGTGGAACTGTTCAATTCCACGATAGGAAAAGAGAATCATGTGAAGATTGAGATGGAACATGTGGAGAGCGGGGACTATGACCAGCAGCTTGCCGTAGCCTTCCAGAATGGTGTCCAGCCGGATATTGTATATGTCAGAAGTACGAACCTTGCAGAGTATGCGGAAAAAGGCTATTTGGCTTCCCTGGATGAGGTGCCTGGCATTGAGGAGACTGTGAAGAATAGCAATGCCACACAGGTCATTGGGGAGAATGCATGGCGGGGAAAGATGTACATGCTGCCACAGGGAGCCAGGACCATAGGGCTGGCCTACAACAAGGATCTGTTCCAGGCGGCCGGGATCGTGGATGAAAACGGGGAGGCCAGGCCGCCTGTCACGCTGGCTGAGATGGTGGAGGATGCCAGGCTTCTGACAGATGTGGGGAAGCAGCAGTTTGGTTTCTGTGCCCCGCTGGGTTGGGGACCGGCATTTGTACAGTATTATATCGCCCTGCCGTCCCAGTCTTCCTCGGGAATGGTGAACGGCTATTACAACTATCAGACAGGGGCATATGATTTTGAAGGTGTCAGGCCCATGGCAGAGGCCCTCTTGCAGATGAAGGCAGACGGGAGCATCTATCCCGGGGCAGAAGGCCTGGACAATGACCCGGCCAGGGCCAGGTTTGCCGAAGGTGCCATCGGCATGATGATGACGGCACAGTGGGACTGTGCGGTGTGGAATGACCAGTTCCCGGCAAAGTGTGACTGGGGAGTGGTACCGATTCCCGTGGAGAATGCGGAGGATGCCTATGTACAGTATTGCGGCAGCAGTTATTCCTATGCCATTGCAGCCAAAGGGCTCTCGGAAGGCAGGGGAGAAGCCATTGGTCTGGTGTTCGCCTATCTTCATGGGGAGGATATGACCATCCGCAGATGTGAAGCCGGAATGGAGATTCCCTGGAATTCAGATGTGGTGGCCAAATGTGATTTTTCAAACAGCCCTAAGGGCTGGGATGATTTCTGTAATGTGAGGAAGGCTTCCTCCATGGTCAATTATGCGGTAAAGGGATATGACCTGGATGGTCTGGATTCTTTCGAGACGGAATTCCTCAATAAAGTCTGGAGCGGCGAGGAAAGCCTGGACTGGTGGGTGGAAGAGATGACGAAGCGCTACAATGAGGCTGCCGGACGCTATATGGAGAACAATCCGGGAGAAGTTGCCGATGCCATGGCAGGACGGCAGGATCCCTCCCTGGATCTGCATAGATAAATGTGGGCCAGAGCCAGGCGAATCACATACCCCGTTGGCTACAGAGGGGTTGTTGACTGCCCACGGGATTAGAATCGGAAGCTGTCCTGAGAGGGAAGACCACACCAGCTGACCAGGGGAGGACACCTGGCGCACCGGTATGGAGCGAACCAAACAGGGCAGCTTTTGAACAGAAAGGAGAGAGGAGAGCATTTTGCGCAAGAAGACGAAGAGGACACTCATCTGCTATGCCATATTGTCCCCACAGATCATCGGATTTTTGGTATTTTCCCTGTATCCCATTCTCTGGGCTGCCAGCAAGGCCTTTTACTACTATACAGGGACACCATCGGCCACAAGGTTTGTGGGACTTGAGAATTTCATTAGGATATTCACAGTGGACAGTTCTTACTGGAAGACCTGGGGCAATACGCTGCTGTTCACATTTGGGAAACTGCCCCTGGAACTGCCCCTGGCACTTGGAATCGCCCTGTGCCTGAGAAAGGGGTTGAGGGGTGCCGGTTTTTTCCGGGCACTGTTCTATCTGCCCTGCATCATCAGTGTAGCCATTGTGGGTCTGATCTTCAGCAATCTCTTTGACTATTTTGGGTTTATCAATGCCTGGCTGGTGAAGGCCGGCATTGTGGATACGCCCATAGACTGGTTTTCCAGTGCCTGGAGTGCCAGGGCTGCCTTGATTGCAGGCTCCATATGGAGCAGCTTCGGCATCAATGTGCTGTATTTTATATCCGCACTGTCCAATGTACCGGAGGAATTGTATGAATGTGCCCGGCTGGACGGTGCTTCCGGCTGGACTACCTTCCGGAAAATCACCATGCCCATGATAGCCCCCGTATTTTCCACGATTCTGCTGCTGGCCATAAATGGAACCTTACAGACCTGTGAATACATTCTGGCTACCACAAAGGGGGCGCCCCATGGCTCTACCTACACGGTGATGGCCTATGTGGTGAATCGGTTCGTGCCAGGCTTCGCGGAAATGGGGGTTAATGTGGGATATGGCTGTGCCCTGGCCTTGGTCACGGCCGTCATCATGGGCATGGTTGCCCTGGTGTACACGAAACTGACGGCAAGGTTACAGAATATCTATGGAAACTAATGCAATGACCAGATTTGACAGGAAAGGAAGGGACGGCAATGAGAAATCCAAGGAAGGGTGGAAGGAGACTGATTAAGGTGGGAAAGTATCTGTTCCTGGGCGTGGTTGCCATATTCGTGATCATGCCCATTGCCTATACCATATCCTCCTCTTTTAAGACAAATGCAGAGATTATGGCGCATCCGGAGCATTTCTGGCCGGAGGTGCCCACGCTGGAAAACTACAGGATTGCTTGGCAGGACAAAGATTTCAATATCCCCCGCATGTTTTGGAACAGCACAATATATACGGTACTGTGTATGTTGTTCACCGTTACTACATCTGCCCTGGCAGGCTATGTGTTTGCCAGGGGCGGGGATTTTGCAGGAAGTAAGCTTCTTTTTGCTATTTTTTCTTCGCTGATGTTCCTCAATATGGGTACCATAACGATCTATCCGATTTTTCAGGTGCTGGGGATCTTGAAGCTGTCTTCGTCCCTGTGGGGGCTGATCGTGATGCGTTTCTTCAGTGTAGGGATCATCAATATCTATCTGGTGAGAAGCTATATTAGGACGATCCCGCCACAACTGGACGAGGCGGCAGGGATGGACGGATGCAGTTTCCTGGGGATTTTCTTCCGAATCATGGTGCCCCTGTTAAAACCCATCCTGGCCACCATCAGTATCCTGGCCTTCAATGCCTCCTGGAATGAATATCTGATGCCCACCCTGTTCACCTTGAACAACAGGCAGCAGAGAACCTTGATCGTGGGTATCATGAGCCTGAAGAACGCAGGGGTGTCTGCCGCCAACTGGAACCTTATGCTGGCCGGAGCCACCATAGCCATGCTGCCCATTCTGGTGGTTTATGCCATAGCCAACCGGTATTTTGTGGAAGGGCTGACGGCAGGAGCCTTGAAGGGATAGAAGAGCGGCAGATACTGGATTCCCATCCTGAAACAGGGTTTGCGTTCTGTGGAAAGAGGGTACTGATCGGAAAAGGGAAATCGTAACAGTTTGGCTTGAACGGCTACGGAAAATATGGCATCGGTACGGCATGGAGGAGAAGGGATATGATCTGGAAGAACATGGAGATTCATAATGTGGCAGAACTGGTGGAAAAGGACGGCGGTGTCACCTGGGTGAGGGTTCCGGAAAGGGTGCGGGAGAACATGGAGACCCAGATGGGACCGATGGTGGCGGGGAATGCCACCGGGGTGGAGCTTCGGTTCGTGATGAAAGGGGATGAAGTGAAGATCCGTATGGCATCCCTGTGCCAGGAGACTGCAGTTTTCCATGTATTCTGGGGCGCCATCCAGGGAGGCTGGGAGGATCATGAGGTAGATAAATATGTGTCGGGAGATCCCCGGGAGTATGTGATCAGGAAAAGGGACAATATGGCTACATTGAAACGGATGGCAGCGGAATCCGGGCAGGAGTGGGATCCGGAGGTGGTCCGTGTGGTCTTTGACAGGGGGAACTTTGTGCTGTATGACGTGGCAGGGGAGATGGAACCGCCTAAGAAGGAGCAATGTCCCAGGAGAACCCTTCTGGCCTACGGCTCTTCCATTACCCACGGTTCCAATTCCCTGGACGCTTCCCATTCCTGGGTGTGGCAGGTGGCGTATCGTCTACAGATGGATTACAGGAACCTGGGAATGGCAGGCAGCTGGATATGGCAATGTGACTTACATAGATGGCCTGGAACTTCTGGGGGATATGTCCTTGATCTCGGCAGATGAGGTGCATCCCAATATATACGGGGTGCAGCAGATTGCAGACCGACTGGCAGAGCGCCTGCGGGCTGGCAGGAAGGTGCTTCCTTGACGGCTTATAAATAAGATTGATGATGAGTAAAGGGCTGTTGCGATAAGCGGCAGTCCTTTATACTGTCTTATATGCTGTAAGGCGTTGCTTTGAAGAGAAGACAAAAAACATATATTCAGAAACAAAATCAAATAGGAATTGGTAAGGAGGTGTGTGATAATAAAAACAGTTTAAGTAGATAGAAACAGAGGGAGAATCCATGAGAGAGAAAATACTTTTTATGCCGCATGCAAATATTCAATATTCCCAGTTACACCCCGATAGGCGGCGCTGGGTAATGAAGAATTGCTATGAGAAGATATTTGATGTGGTGGCAGAGGGTGGTTATCGGATTGCATTTGAGGCCAGTGGACGCACCATAGAGGAGATGGCGCATCAGGCGCCAGAGGTGTTAGACAAGCTGAAGGCTTTGCTGAGAGAAGGGCGTATAGAAGCAGTGGGTTCTCCCTATACCCGTTGTATGTTGGGGAATATGCCGCCTAAAATGGGATTGATTTCCTTAAAACATGGTCTGGATGTGTGGGAAAGATATACGGGAGTGCGACCAGTGACAGGCTGGAACCCGGAGTGTGGGTGGGCATCTTATATCCCTGACCTGTACAAACAGGCAGGTTTTCAAACCTTGATTATGGATGCGGATTCCTTTTTCTTATCTTTTGACGAGATTCGTGAGGCCACTGGGCTAGCGGGTGGCACAGACCAGCATGGTGTTGAAAAATCTTTTTGCCCGGTTATTTCACGTAAAAACTGACGGCATGGACCCTAAAAGGGCATAATAACGGCAAGTACGGGATTCCGCTCCTAAAACAGATTTTGTTATTGCGCACTGTCCCACTATTTGGTTCAATGATGGTTTCACAATTGTACCCAAGAAAAAACTTGCAAACCGTATGAACTGTGGTAAAATGGGGAAGACAATAGAATAATGAGAGGAATCTGAATCGAAGAGGAGAAGAGCAGGATGAAAACAAGTTTTCACGGGAAAAAGAAACTTTGCGGTTTCCTTTTTACGGCACTTCTGGCAATGGCCGTACTGGGCGGATGCGCAGACGGCACAGGAGAGTCTTCGGAGGAGCATTCCTCGCAGGAGTCGGTGGCAGATTCCGCAGATGCGGGATCCGCGACAGCAGGGTCTTCCACAGAGGCAGATGTTTCCACGGATGCATCTGAAGATGCAGGTGGGAATGGCCCGGCGTATGGCGGCTCCGTGGTTGTAGGCATACAACAGGATATTGACAGTCTTGACCCTCACAAAGCAACGGCGGCAGGAACGAAGGAAATTTTATTCAACATTTTTGAAGGCTTGGTTAAGCCGGATGAAAACGGTAATCTGATCGGTGCGGTAGCCAGTGACTACACAGTCTCAGAGGATGGACTCATCTATACGTTCACCTTGAGGGACAATGTGAAGTTCCATAATGGCGATATTGTGACGGCTGAGGATGTGAAGTATTCCTTGGAGAGGGTGTCGGGACTCTTGGACGGCACTCCCATGATGTCCACTATGAGCACCATCCAGGCCGTGGATATTTTGAATGACAAGACGGTCCAGGTGACGGTGGACAGCGCCAACACGGAGTTGATCTATAGCTTTGTGGCAGCCATCATACCCGCAGGCAGCGGGGAAGATGCAGGTGCGGATCCCATCGGCACGGGGCCGTTTTCTTTTGTGTCCTATACGCCCCAGGAGGGGATCGTGGTGGCGAAGAACCCGGACTACTGGCAGGAGGGGCTTCCTTACCTGGATGAGGTGAATTTCAAGATTGTGGGAAGCAGTGACACGGCCCTCTTGGAACTGCAGGGTGGCTCCATTGACCTGTATGCCTACCTGACGGATTCCCAGGCCCAGGCCCTTGCGTCCAGTTTCCAGATCCAGGCATCCCCTTCCAATGTGGTGCAGGCATTGTTTTTGAACAATGCCGAGAAGCCCCTGGATGACGTGCGGGTGCGGCAGGCCATATGCTATGCCCTGGACCGGGATTCCATCAATGATTTTGTAGGCGGTGGACAGGGAACCTTGATCAGTTCTGCCATGCTTCCCACCCTGAAGGACTACTATGTGGATCTGAATGAGGTGTATGGCACTGGGGCCAATGTGGAGAAAGCAAAAGAACTGCTGGCAGATGCCGGGTTCCCGGATGGATTTGACTTAGAGATCACCATTCCCTCCAACTATCCGTTCCATATGCAGACCGGCGAGGTGGTGGTGGAGCAGTTGAAGGCTGTGGGGATCAATGCCACCATCCAGGCTGTGGACTGGGATACCTGGCTGGAAGATGTGTATAAGGGAAGACAGTACCAGGCTACCATCAGCGGCATTACCTGCGACATGACACCGGGTTATCTGCTGAACCGGTTCCAGACCGATTCCTCCAAGAACTTCATCAATTTCCACAGTGATGAGTATGATGAGGTCTATCAGAAGGCGCAGGCGGCCCTGGACCTGGAGGAGAAGGCACAACACTATGCCACCTTGCAGCAGATCCTGGCAGACCAGGCGGCAACGGCTTTCCTGCAGGTACCGGCCAACACCACGGCCATCAACCCGAAGCTGTCCGGGTATAAGTTCTATCCTGTTTATGTGCAGGATATGAGTACGGTGTATTTTGCGCAGTAGCATGGACATACGCTATGGGATGGCACCGGCCATGGCGCCGGGAAAATAAGAATAAGGGCAGGAGGCGGACACATGAAGTATTTTGGCAAAAAAGTAATCACTCTCATTATGACATTGTTTCTCGTATCCGTGGCCGCCTTCCTTGCCTTCCAGGTGATCCCGGGAGACGTGGTCACATCCATCCTGGGTACGGAGGCCACCCCGGAGATGGAGGAGCGCCTTAGGGAGGAACTTGGGTTAAATGACCCGCCCCTTACCCGGTATCTGCACTGGGTGGGGGATGTACTAAAAGGAGATCTGGGGGTCAGTTACCGGTATTCCAAGAACATGAATGAGAGGATGCCGGTGGCAGAACTGATCGGAGATAAACTGCCGGTGACATTGTGGCTGGCTTTTATATCCCTGGTGTTGATCGTGGCAGTATCCATTCCCCTGGGGGTGCTGTGGGCTGGCAGCGCCAGCCGGACGGGAGGCAGGGCAGGCCGACTGGGCCATGTACTGGATGTGTCCCTGGGGGTCATTACCCAGGCGGCCATGGCAGTTCCGTCCTTTTTTCTGGGCATCCTGGTGACGTACATTTTCGGGATTGTATTCCAGGTGTTCCAGCCGGGGGGATATATCCGTTACCAGGACAATTTCCCGGGGTTCCTGGGGTATCTGCTGTTCCCGGCCCTGTCCATTGCCCTGCCGAAGATCGCCATGACAGCCAGGTTCCTGCGCAATGCCATGCTCACGGAAATGAAGGCAGACTATGTGCGCACGGCCACCAGCAAAGGGGCAGGCAGAAACCGGGTATTGTATGGCCATGTGCTGCGCAATGCCATGATGCCGGTGGTGACTTTCCTGGGAATGATCATTGCGGAGGTGGTGGCAGGCAGCATTGTGGTGGAGCAGGTATTCGGCCTGCCAGGAATCGGCAGGCTGCTGGTAAGTTCCATTTCCACCAGGGATTTCCCGGTGGTGGAGATCTTGATCCTGTATATCACATTTGTAGTGATCTTCGTGTACTTCCTGGTGGATATCCTGTACCGGGTGATTGACCCCAGGATCAGTGAGAAATAGCGGTGAGAGGAGCGGGGATGGGCACGGACACAGAGCTGGGTGCGCACACAGAGGCAGAGAAGGATATGGCAGTGATGCCAGGTGCAGAAACGGGGATGGAGCTGCATAGAGAGGCAGAGTCGGATACAGCCAAAGAGCCAGGCGCCGGCAGACAGGCAAAATGGAATAAATACCTTGCAGCAGGCTTGATGATGACGGGGATTTCCCTGGCCCTGGGGATCCTGGGGCTTTTCTGGACGCCTTACAGTACCACCGCCATGTCGGCGGCAGAGAAATTCCAGGCCCCTTCCCTCCGGCATTTTTTTGGCACGGATAATTTTGGGCGGGATATTTTCTCCAGGGTGATGCAGGGACTGGGGACTACGGTGGTGGTCAGCAGCCTGGTGGTGGCGGTATCCGGTACGGCAGGGATCCTGCTGGGGGCGTTTACCGGGTATTTCGGCGGCCTGCTGGACGAGGTGGTCATGCGGATCACGGATGCAGTGAACGGGTTTCCCAGTATCCTGTTGACCCTGGTGATTATCAGCCTTCTGGGCAGCGGCAAATGGAACGTGGTCCTCTCCCTGGGCATTGTGTTTACTCCAAGTTTCGTGCGGATCGTGCGCAGTGAGTTTCTGCGGCTGCGGGATGCAGATTATATCAGACGGGCCAGGCTTATGGGGGTGGGGAGGCTGCGGATTCTGTTTGTGCATATCCTGCCCAATGTCTTTTCTGTGTTCTGGGTGTCCGTCATGATCGGTTTCAACAATGCCATCCTGGCAGAGTCCGGCATGAGTTACCTGGGGATCGGGGTGCAGCCACCAGATGCCAGCCTGGGCAAGATGCTGTCCGATGCCCAGGGGTACCTGCAGAATGCACCCTGGTATGCCTGCACACCTGGGCTTACCATTGTATGGCTGGTACTGGGTTTTTCCCTGCTGGGGGAAGGCATAAGGAGACGGGGCGAATGATCAGACTGGAGAATCTGTCCGTTGCCTTTGACGGCACGGAAGTGGTAAAACATGTGAATCTGGAACTGCGTGAAGGGGAGATCCTGGGGGTAGTGGGGGAATCCGGTTCCGGGAAGTCCGTCACGGCCCTGACCCTGATGGGCCTGGTGGCAGACACGGCCCGCATTACCACAGGGCGCATCCTGTTTGGGGATGTGGTGCTGCTGGAAGCGGGAAAGGAAAGGGACAAGGCCCTCTATAGCAGGTTCCAGGGGGAGAAGATGTCTATGGTATTCCAGGAACCCCAGACATCCTTGAATCCCACCTGGCGGGTGGGTAGGCAGGTGGAGGAAGTGCTGAAGCTGCACACGGACCTGGCAGTCTTGGAGAGGAGAAAAAAGGTGCTGGAGACCTTCCGGGCCGTGGGACTGAAGGACGCGGAACGGATCTACGGAAGCTATCCCCACCAGCTCTCCGGCGGGCAGAGGCAGCGGGTGATGATTGCCATGGCGGTGATCCTGCACCCGGCGCTGATCGTGGCAGATGAACCCACCACGGCCCTGGATGTGACCGTCCAGAGCCAGATCATAGCCCTCCTGCGGGAAATCAATGAAAAACAGAAGAATGCCATGCTGTTTATCACCCATGACTTGAACCTGGCCAGGCGTCTGTGCAGCCGGATTGCCGTGATGAAGGACGGCCAGGTGGTGGAGCAGGGGGAGACGGAAGAGATCTTCTCCCATCCCGTGCAGGCGTACACCAGGAAGCTCATAGAGGCAGTGCCTTCCCGGATGAAACCCAGGAAGAGGACAGGGAAACTGAGCCAGGAGGAGACAGGAAATGGGATGCAGGAGGGGGCAGTGTCAGCCACACCTGTACTGGAAGTCCGGAATCTCTCTGTCTATTACCGGGACGGGGACAACAGCCTTTTTGCCAGGAAGAAGCCCCAGCGTGTGGTGGAGGATGCCAGCTTTGTGGTGTATCCCGGAGAGAGCCTGGGGCTTGTAGGGGAGAGCGGCTGCGGCAAGACATCCCTGTCCCGGGCCATCCTTGGCATGAATCGGAACATCCAGGGACAGATCCTGCACCATTCCCAGGGTCCCCAGATGGTGTTCCAGGATCCCTACAGCAGCTTGAATCCTGCCAGGACCATCGGCTGGCTGCTACAGGAGCCGCTACGTGCCGCAGGAGTCCGGGATCCACGTCACAGGATGACGAAAGGGGATATGGAGGCAGCGGCCTATGATATGCTGCACCGCATTGGCATGGAAGAAAAGTTTTTCCATAGGAAGCCCTCCCAACTCTCCGGCGGGCAGAGGCAGCGGGTCAGCATCGGCCAGGCGCTGATCACCCATCCATCCTTCCTTGTGGCAGATGAACCGGTGTCTGCCCTGGATGTGACCATCCAGGCCCAGATCATGGAACTGATGCAGGGACTGCAGCAGGAGATGGGACTATCCTATCTGTTCATCTCCCATGATATTCATGTGGTGTACCAGATGTGCGACAGGATCATGATCATGAAAGATGGAAAGATACTGGAGATGGGGGTGACGGAGGAAATCTACCGTACGCCCAGGGAGGAATATACAAAGCTGCTGCTGTGCCATTCCTGAAGAACCAGGGTAGACAGAATAGAGGATGGCAGTTCGAGCCGGTTCTATCTTACAATCGGAGGATTTTCCTCTGTTTTTTTCCTGCCAGCCGGCTCTTTCGGCAGATTTGTGTCCTGTCTGTCCCGCAGGTATTTTGCATAATCTACCAGGCGGTCAATGGAACGGGCATTGCAATCGGCAATGATTTCCACCACATCTGAGATAGTGTAGGATCTGGAGATACGGCGGTTCAAGTGTTTCGGGTCATACCGGTAAGAGGTCCTGCCCAATAGGTAGTCTGTGGTCACGTTAAAATAATCTGCCAATTTGCAGATGGTTTCCAGGTCGGGGGAATGGACATTGTGTTCATAATTGGAGATGGAACCTACGGAGACCTTAAGGTGCAGGGCCAGTTCTTTCTGCCCGATGCCTTTTTCCCTGCGAAGCTTTGCCAGGATCTGCCCTGTGGTCATGCGCGGTTTTCTCCTTTCCGAATGTCAAGACACATTCCAAATTTTAGTTATCTAATAAAAATATGTGTTTTATTCTACCTCATTTTAGGATTTGTAAAATACTATTTCACAAATGGAATAAAAAATGTAATATATGTCTAATAATTTTAGTATTCCTAAATTTTCAGATTCCATGCATGCTGGCTGGTAACTCCGCTGCGGAGTCCAAGGGCAAATGATAGGAGTTCGCGGTAATGTATCCGGACTGTGCGGTTTGTGCAGGTCAGATTCTGATCTTTTATGGTAAGCCAGGCCGCAAAGGGGATTGGACATACTTTCCTTTCTGTGCGCATAGACTGTAACAGTTCAGACAAGGCACTGAACGTTACCATAGACTTTCAATGCATACAAGCTAGGGAGGGCATGAGGGTGTTTGAACAGTGCAGCATAAGGGAGACAGCGGAAGAACTGAGAACGGATGCAGGAAAGGGACTGTCTGCAGGGGAAGCAGGGAGACGGCTTCTGGAGGATGGGCCAAATGTGATGAAGGAGGCCAGGAAAAAGACAGTGGTGGAGTCTTTCCTGGGGCAGCTGAATGACCCTTTGATCTATGTGCTGATGGTAGCGGCGGTGGTATCCATCCTGCTGGGGGAGAGCAGTGATGCAGTGATCATCGGGGCTGTGGTAGTCTTAAATGCCGTGGTGGGCATGCTGCAGGAGGGAAAGGCCAGGAAGGCGCTGGAATCCTTGAAAAAGCTCACTAGCCCTAAGGCCATGGTAATCCGGGGGGGCAGGCGCATGGAGATTGCGGCTTCGGAACTGGTGAAAGGGGATCTGGTATACCTGGAAGCAGGTTGTCAGATCCCTGCTGATCTGCGTCTTGTGTCCACGGCCGGACTGAAAGTGGAAGAATCTGCCTTGACAGGGGAATCCCTGCCCATCGAGAAGGATGCGTCCTTTCAGGGGAAAAAGGGTGGGAACCTGGGGCTGGGGGATCGCAGGAATATGGCCTATATGTCCACCATTGTCACCTATGGCAGGGGGGAGGGAATCGTCACTGCCACTGGCATGGACACGGAACTGGGCAGGATCGCCACCATGATTACGGAGGCCAGGGAGGAGATGACGCCCCTGCAGAAAAGGCTGGGGGAACTGGGAAAGGTGTTAAGCCTGCTGTCATTGCTTCTGTGTGCAGCCCTTTTTGCCATTGCAGTATTCCAGCACAGGAACATACCGGAGATGCTGATCACTGCCATTTCCCTGGCTGTGGCGGCAGTGCCGGAAGGACTGCCTGCGGTAGTGACCATTTGCCTGGCCTTAAGTGTCACCAGGATGGTCCGGGTGAATACCATTGTGCGGAGACTGCCTTCTGTGGAAACCCTGGGGGCGGTCAGTGTGGTCTGTTCCGACAAGACAGGTACACTGACCCAGAACCGCATGACAGTGGAGCGCTGTTTTGTAAACGGCAGGATGTTGACTCCCGAAGAGTGGGATGCGGATATGACACCGGATTTCTTCTGGGGCTGCGTGCTCTGCAATGATGCCGTGGCAGAGGAGGGGATGCGCACAGGAGATCCTACGGAACTGGCCCTGGTGGACATGGCTGGGAAGGCGGGAATAGAGAAAAAGATGCTGGAGCAGGGCATGCCCCGGGTAGGGGAACTGTCCTTTGATTCAGACCGGAAGATGATGACCACCCTGCACAGGGGTAACAGTACCATCCTGGCAGGGAGGGGATCCAGGACGGGAGGCAGCGGGGGCACTGCGGGGTATGCAGGCAGGCTGGGGAAGAGAGGCGAACTGCATGCCGCGGAGTTGTCCGGCACGGCGGGGGCATATTCCGCTCCACGGCATTCCACGGGGCATTCTGCCATGATCTCCTACACCAAGGGTGCCCCGGATGAAGTGATCAAGAGATGTACCTGGATCATGACTGCCACAGGCCCGGTGCGGCTTGTGGAGCATCACCGGAGGCAGCTTCTGCAGGTTATGGAAGATATGGCAGGGGAAGCCCTTCGCACCCTGGCCGTGGCCATGCGCCCAGGAGCAGAGGAAGCGAAGGAGGAAGACTTGACGTTCCTGGGCCTGGTAGGCATGCGGGATCCAGCCAGGCCAGAGGCAGCGGGGGCCGTGGAGGATTTCAAAAAAGCCGGCGTGACAACCGTAATGATCACCGGGGACCATGTGGACACGGCCTACGCCATTGGCAGACAGCTTGGGATTGTGCAGCGTCCCGGCCAGTGTATGACGGGGGAGGAACTGGGCAGGCTCTCCGATGAGGAACTGGAAGGGCGACTCCGGGAGACACGGGTATTTGCCCGGGTGTCACCGGCCCAGAAGGTCCGCATCGTGGACGGCTTCAAACGCAGGGGAGAGATTGTGGCCATGACCGGGGACGGGGTGAACGATGCCCCTTCCCTGAAAAAAGCAGACATCGGCATTGCCATGGGTCAGTCTGGAACAGATGTGGCCAGACAGGCATCGGACATGATCTTGACGGATGACAATTTCGCCACCATCAGGCGGGCCATAGAGGAGGGCAGGGGCGTCTATGAGAACATACGGAAATCCGTAATATTCCTGCTTTCCTCTAACCTGGGAGAACTGATCACCATGTTTTTTGCGGTGCTCTGTGGCCTGGCGGCACCGCTGAAGTCCAGCCATATTCTCTGGATCAACTTGATCACGGACTCCCTGCCTGCCCTGGCCCTGGGGGTAGATCTGAACGATGGAAAGAGCCTGATGCAGCATCCTCCCCGGAAAGCGGGGGAGAGCCTTTTTGCCAGGGGGGGACTGGCCTGCACCTGTTTCTATGGTCTGCTCATTGGAGCCATCAGTCTTACCGCCTTCCTGATGCTGCCCTGCACCCTGCTGCACATGGGGGGAAAGCCGGTAAACCTGCTGCAGATTACGAAGATCCTGCAGAATGGGGAGATCCTGTCCAAGGCCCAGACCTATGCTTTCACGGTGCTGGGTATGTCCCAACTCTTCCACGCGGTGGGCATGCGGGATGTGAACAGGTCTTTTTTCCGTATGCACCACCTGGAAAACAAGCTGATGATTGTAGCCAGCATAGCAGGGTTCCTGCTCCAGTTTGCCGTGACGGAAGTGGGCTTTCTCATACAGGCATTCGGAACCTCCCACTTGACCGGACGGGAGTGGATGCGGCTTAGCATCCTGGCAGCAACCCCCCTGTTCGCCCATGAGGTGCTTGTACTGCTCTCTGGTTGGGGGCGTGGGCGCAGGCGGGTATAAGAGGGAAGCAATCACTTCTCATGGGACGGTGTAGTCTCGGGTTTGTCATGCTGGAAGCGTGTGAAAGCGCCTCGCGACACCACCCCGTGAAAAGGTACTGCCACATATTTTATGGATATTTAACTTGAAAAAGGAGTTGGGTCTGATATAATGAAATTATTAATAAACAAGAGAGGAGGTTGATACATATAATGCTTGATAAAAACGATGTTGAAATGCTTCAAAAAATGATGAAGAGTACCATAGATACAAGCATGACAGAACTGGAAGCGCGGATAGGGGAAAAAATAGACGCGCGGATAGCGGAATCGGAAGCACGGATAGAAGGGAAGATAGACGCACGGATAGCGGAGTCGGAAGCGCGGATAGAGGGGAAGATAGACGCACGGATAGCGGAGTCGGAAGAACGGATAGAAGGGAAGATAGACGCGCGGATAGCGGAGTCGGAAGCGCGGATAGAGGGGAAGATAGACGCGCGGATAGCGGAATCGGAAGCACGGATAGAAGGGAAGATAGACGCACGGATAGCGGAGTCGGAAGCGCGGATAGAGGGGAAGATAGACGCACGGATAGCGGAATCGGAAGCGCGGATAGAGGGGAAGATAGACGCACGGATAGCGGAATCGGAAGCACGGATAGAGGGGAAGATAGACGCACGGATAGCGGAATCAGAAAATCTGGTACTGGAAGAGTTGGACAGGGTACAAATCCGTTTATCAGACCGTATGGATCGGATAGATACCCGGCTGGATTCCATGCAGCATGAAATCAATGCCTGCAAATTAGAACGCGATTCCGTCAGCTTATTGATAAAGAAAGTGGATGAACTTGAAAGGCGGATAGCGGAACTGGAGCGGAAGACAGCATAGCCCATGTGGGAACTGTTACAGGATATTTGCAGAAGCTGTTCTCCTACTGAAGGTTGCAGGAAGGGAGCCGTGAGAGAAGATATCGGATGGATACCTGTCTCACGGCTTAGCACAGAGTCAAGTCAATGATGGTTTATTTCAGAATTTCATAAGGAGGACTTAAGGTATCGAACACAATAATGGCAACAGTTTAGCCGGTTCAGGACCTTATCCCCCGCACAGCCTGTACGGCAGTCTCCATGGCAGATACTACCCTGTCACACCAGGCATCGAAGGCGGGATCCTCTCTTTGGCATTCTGGGTGGGACAAGATATATTCCACACAGGAGCGCAGTCCTTGGTCAGCCCGCACCGTGGCCGTGAACCCGGGCACAAGTCTCTTTAATTTCGCATTATCAAACACCACAGTATTCGCCTTATCCCCCAGCAGGCTTCCCGCAAAATCATAATCGCTGGAAGCATCCAGGAACTGGGAGGCCACATGGATGGCATGGAGTTTTACCCCCAGGGCATCGGCGATGATCTGGTAGATCTGGTTCCAGGTCAGGGACTCATCAGAGGTGATCTGGACGGCCTCGCCAATGGCGTGGATATTGCCCAGGAGTCCCACAAAGGCCCTGGCAAAGTCCGAACTATGGGTTAGTGTCCACAGGGAAGTGCCATCTCCGTGGATGATCACAGGGCGCCCTTCCAGCATACGTTTTAGGATGGCGTAGCTGCCCTGTTGGCCGTGGACACCTAAGGGGACGGAACGTTCATCGTAGGTATGGCTGGGGCGGACAATGGTGACGGGGAAACCTTTCTCCCGGTACAGTTCCATCAGGTATTCCTCACAGGCGATCTTATTCCGGGAGTATTCCCAGTAAGGATTGGCCAGGGGGGTTCCTTCATTGATACGGTAATCGGACAGGGGCTTCTGGTAGGCAGAAGCAGAACTGATGAACACGAACTGTCTGGTCCTGCCTTGAAAGAGCCGCCAGTCCCGCATAAGCTGTTCGGGAGTGAAGGCAATGAAGTCCGCCACCACATCGAACTGTAACCCGCCGGGCATTCCGGCCCTGCCATCGTCCGGTGCACCAGGGCTGCCGGAAAGGGTGGGATCCGTCTTTAGTCCATCCAGAAGTTTCTGCACTTTTTCCTCTTCCCCGATATCCGCTTTCAGCCATACCAGTCTGCCCGTGGGAACAGGGGTGCCGGTCTGTGGGGTATCCTGGCTGGATGTCCTCTCTTCCATATAGCTGCTGCGCTGGCCCCGGTTCAGCAGATACAGGGTATGTCCCTGGGACAGGAGCAGCTGGGAGATGGACAGGCTGATGGTTCCGGTGCCGCCAATCATACATATTTTCATAGTGATTCCTCCTCAAAAAAGTATAAGCACCACTTGCTGGTATTGGCTATTTACCTCTCCACACTGAACAGGTAGGCTGTACTGCTCTTGCGGAATCCCTCCAGGAACACTTCGGCTGTCCAGTATTTGTCCGGGTAGGGGATCAGTACATTCTGCCCCAGGATCAGATTCCTGGTCACATCGTACATGGCATCGCAGTCAAAGCCCTCCTGTCTGTGCATGGCATCCATGTCCCCGGCAAACTGCGCAAAAGCAAACTGGGATACATAGGGACTTCCTGGACTGTCCTCGTGCCAAGGTACCAGGTCAATGCAGGTAAAACCTTCTGGCACTGGCGCATCGGCCTTCAGAAAGCGGCCCCACAGGCCATGGCATTGTTCCACATCCACACCCCTGCCATGATGATGCAGGAAGATCAAGTCATAGTCAAAACCACAGCGGTATTCCGTCATACTGTCCAGTACCTGCAGCAGGTCATCCAGGGCATTGGCATCCTCTGAAAAATCCTTTTCCACGCCCACAAACCGAAGTGGGGGAAATTGTAAGTATGCAAAGCTTTTGATGTGGAAACCATTCTGCTGCCGTTTGGTTACGTCTGGCATGAACAGGGTCCACTGTACAGAGGCATCGAAGGTTTCCAGGGCGTTGATATAGCCGAAGATCTCCACGCTGTCGGTTCCGGCGGCCCCGGTAATCCCCCCTGTAAAATAACGCCGGATATCTGGCTCCCTAATACAGGAAAAATCCTGGAAGACCCTGGTGACGCTTTTCTGCAGGATGTCCTCCTGGACGTGTCCGGACAAAGCCTGGTCAAAACGGTCCAGGGCATCGAATACGGCCTCATTTACAATACCAGTAGGCTTTAGGGTATTCAGCTCATTTCGCAGGATATCGTTCTGGCGCAAAAACCTGCCGATGATCCTGTCCATGAAGATTTCCTTGTTTGCAGCAAGTTCCCTGCTGTCCCATTCCCCGGCCCCCGACATCCAGGTAATGAGGGCATCGAAAGTATTGGGATTGATACCCCTGGCCCGGCCGGCCCACTCTGTGATCTGCCGGTATTGTTCTGTGGGGGATTTGCTGGTGTACCCATCTTGTCCTGGTATATACCAGCAGAATTTTTCTGGTAGATTTGTCATGGCTTTCCTCCTGGTTCTGCCTTATGGCATGTAGGAATCATAACCTGAAGATCTCCTTTCAGGCCTTTTTCCTGTGGGGTTTCTCTTATCATACAGGAAAGCGGCAGGGTTTGTATAGGGGCTGGCTGAACTTTTTACAGAAAAATATTTAGAGAGCTACCTGCACATAATGAAAGAAAACAAAACAGGAACCTACTTGCGGACCAGGGAAAAAATGGGTATAATCTAGTGTAACTTAATTAAAGGAAGGAAAGCGCAGGAACCATGAATGGTTTACGCTGCCTGCACCTGGTGCAGGGCCGCCGCCGCATGCTGCAGCAGCGTAGTAAATGTGGGAAGATAAGGCATCCTGCGCGGAAAGGCTGATACAATGGGCAAGATTATACTGACAGGGGACAGACCCACGGGAAGGCTGCATGTGGGTCATTATGTGGGATCTTTGAGAAGGCGTGTGGAGCTGCAGAATTCCGGGCAATACCAGAAGACATTTATCATGATTGCAGATGCTCAGGCTCTGACGGATAATATCGAGAATCCGGAGAAGGTAAGGCAGAATATCATAGAGGTAGCCCTGGATTACATGTCATGTGGACTGGATCCGGCAAAGTCTACTTTGTTTATCCAGTCCCAGATACCGGAACTGTGTGAATTGACTTTTTACTACATGGATCTGGTGACAGTGGCAAGACTACAGCGGAACCCCACGGTGAAGAGTGAGATCCAGATGCGGAATTTTGAGGCCAGCATCCCGGTGGGATTCTTCACCTATCCTATCAGCCAGGCGGCAGATATTACGGCTTTCAAGGCAGACACTGTGCCCGTGGGGGATGACCAGCTTCCCATGATTGAGCAGACCAGGGAGATCGTACACAAATTCAACACCGTTTATGCGCCGGTGCTGGTGGAACCCGCAGCCCTCCTGCCGGAGAATGAAGCCTGCAAGAGGCTGCCCGGCACGGACGGCAAGGCCAAGATGAGCAAGTCCCTGGGCAACTGTATCTACCTGGCGGACACGGCAGATGAGGTGCGCACCAAGATCATGAGCATGTTCACAGACCCCCTGCACCTGCAGGTCAGTGATCCGGGGCATCTGGAGGGGAATACCGTATTCACATACCTGGATGCCTTCTGCAGGCAGGAGCATTTTGAGCGGTATCTTCCCGACTATGGGAACCTGGAGGAACTGAAGGCCCATTACCAGAGGGGAGGCCTGGGGGACGTGAAGGTGAAGAAGTTCTTGAACAATATCATGCAGGAGACCCTGGAACCCATCCGCACCCGCCGGAAAGAACTGGAGCGGGACATTCCGGCAGTGTATGAGGTGTTGCGGGAGGGGAGCGAGGCGGCCAGGGAGGTGGCAGCCCGGACCCTGTCGGAAGTGAAGAGCGCCATGCGCATCCATTATTTTGAGGACAAGGAACTGATCCGCATGCAGAGTGAAAAATATGAAAGTTAAGCTTTTATACGATTGACTCCCGCGGGCAATGGTCCGTAGGGCTGGTGGCGCTTGTTTAGGACGGATCGAAGCAGAAGCGTAGAACACATACCCGCATACTTTAGTGCGCTATGCCCTGCAGCGCTGCAAGACGGATGCCCGCGTACTTTAGTGCGCTATGCTTTGCAGCGGGGGTGTTGTCGGGTGCATGTCATGGAGTGGGAGCATGGACAGGGGGTGAAGAGATTGAAAGACAGACCGTCACGGGATAGAAGAGACAGTGGCCAGAAACACAAGGAACAGGGCATGGAACAAGAACAGGACATGGAGCAGAAGGGGAACCTGGAAATGGAAGAGTGGGATGCCGGCCCGGAGCAGGATCCTGCGAAGCCCTGGGTGATGGTTGCGATTGTTACAGGTATGCTGGTGCTGGCTGCCATCATCTGTGCCATATTGTGGCATTTTACCCATCTGGATGGGAAGGACAGGCCTGGCCAGGAAAGCATTGCCCAAGGAGCAACAGAGGATAACCAGGAGGATCCGGCAGGATCCGGGATCCTGGAAAGTGATGTCCAGGCTCCCGGCAGTCAGGACGGGAGCGACCAGGTTGCCGATGGACAGGGTGCAGGCAGCCAGGGAATGGAAGACCAGGATTCCAGCAGCCAGGAAAACGACAGTCAAGGTAACGGTAACCAGGGAGCCAGTAACCAGGGGCCGGGTGGATCTGGCCAGACAGATGGGACAGAAACAGATAGTCCAGGTGGGGAAGGTACCGGGGGCAATGGCAGCGGGGATGGAGGGGCAGGATCGCCTTCCCAGCCGCCCCAGACAGACCCTGGAACCCAGGATCCTGTGTCCGGGGACAAGACCATGACTTTCCGTGATGTGCAGGAATCCGTGACGCCAAAGGATGTGATCAACCTGCGCTCCGTGCCCAGCACGGCAGATGCGGGTACGGTGGTCACACAGGTAGCCAACGGGGTGACGCTGAGCCGGACAGGAATCAACGATGATACAGGGTGGTCCCGGATTGAGTATGACGGGCAGATCCTGTATGGGGTGAGCCAGTACCTGACCACGGATCTGTCCTATAAGCCGCCAGTGCAGGCTCCCAATCCTAACCGGGTGAGTACGAAGGATGGCAGGGTGATCATTTTCACGGACTGTGATGACAATATTACACCAAAGGAGTATGTGAACCTGCGCACAGAGCCAAGTACCACAGAAGGGGAAGCCACTGTGAGCTGCCAGCTAAACGGCGGGGAGGTGGCCCACCGGACTGGCTACAGCGCAGATTCCGGCTGGTCCAGGGTGGAATATAACGGACAGGTGTTGTATGTAGTGACCAGCATGGTGGTGGTCACGGAATGACAAAACAGGCAGCCTACAGGCTGCCTGTTTCGCAGGTGGAAGCCAGGAACAGTTCCTTGGTCGGTTTTCACCAGGTATCTACACAGATCATTCCATGGCAGTATGGCCATAAATGATATAGAATAGCGCATAAACCATGGATGGAAAGGAAGGTAGGGAAGATGCAGTTCAAAAGGTATGCCCCGGTCCGTATATTCTGTGGGGAACAGGAGACAGAAAGCGTCAGATTGGCAGTGGAGAATTTGAAACGGGATCTGCGCCGGGTGCTGGACTGTCAGCTGGAGGAAGGGGTGGCAGAATCCGGGAAGGGGAAGCAGGGGACACCGGCAGGGAAACCGGGATCAGCTGTCCGCATCCTGGTGGGAACCCTGGGATCCGGGGAAGAAATCTGCCGGAAAGCCGACCTGGAACGAATCAGGGACGGGGAGGGACAGTACCACAGGGAAGCGTTCCTCTTACAGGAAAAGGCAGGGGAGCTTCTGATCGTGGGAAGTGACAGGCGGGGAACCATATATGGTATATATGAATTCTGTGAGAACTGGCTTGGGGTGTCACCCTGGTATTTTTTCGCGGATGTACCTGTGGGGACGAAGCAGGAGGTGGAGATTCCGGCAGGGTACGTGAAGGCGGACTGGCCGGATGTGGAATACCGGGGTATCTTTATCAATGACGAGGAGGAACTGGAACACTGGGTGCAGCGGTATATGGGGGAGCCCACCATCGGTGTCAGGACCTATGAGAAGATATTCGAGTTGCTGCTGCGGCTGAAGATGAACTATATCTGGCCTGCCATGCATGTGAATTCCTTCAATGCCGTACGGGAGAACGGCGCCCTGGCCCACCGTATGGGGATCGTGGTGGGTACCTCCCACTGCGATATGCTGATGCGGAGTAATAACAGGGAGTGGTATCCCTGGCTGCGGAAAAAAGGGTATACGGATACGGTCTATGACTTTTCCCTGCCGGGCAGGAACCGGGAGATATTAAAGGAATACTGGAGGGAGAGTATCGAACAGAACCGGGATTTCGAGGTGAGTTATACCCTTGGGATGCGGGGGATCCATGACAGTGGTTTTGAGGTCCGGGCACTGGAGGGGAAAACAGGGAGGGAGCTTCTGGAGGCCAAGATCGAACTGCTGGACTCCGTGATCAGGACCCAGGAGGCTTTGCTGGAGGAGAACCTGGGAAAAGAGACGGTGAAGACCTTCGTGCCTTACAAGGAGGTGCTGGAACTTTACGACAATGGGCTTGAAGTGCCGGAAGACCTGACACTAATCTGGGTCAATGACAATTATGGTTATGTGAGGCGTTATCCTGGGGAGAAAGAGAAGCAGCGCAGGGGAGGGAACGGCCTGTACTATCACAATTCCTATTGGGCACCTCCGGGAGGTTCTTACCTGTTCCTGTGCTCCATTCCCCTTGCCCACACCAGGAATGAACTGAAAAAGGCTTATGAGGAGGGCATCCGGAAGATCTGGGTGACCAATTTCGGTGCCATGAAGCCCTTGGAGCAGCAGATGTCCTTCTATGCAGCCTTCGCCTGGGAGGCTGGCCGGGAAGGGGCCTTGACGGAGGACGAGCAGGCTTTCCTGGGGCAGTGGATCGACAGGACCTTCAGTGGGGGATACGGTGCAGAACTGGCACCCCTGCTCACGGAATACGACCAGCTTACCAATACCCGCAAGGTGGAGCAGATGGATGCGGACGCATTCTCCCAGACAGCATGGGGGGATGAGGCGGCAGGGCGCATTCACAGATATGAAAAAATGTATACTACAGTGAACCGGATCTGGAAGACCCTGCCAAGAGAGGAGCAGGATGCCTTCTTCCAACTGATCGGGATGAAGGTGCATGCTGCCTATTACACCAATCTCATGTACTATTATGCGGACAGGAGCAATCTCTGTATGGCCCAGGGGAAGAAGAAAGCAGCCCAGAGATATACGGATCTGTGCAGGGAGTTTGACCATGCCCGGAGAAACATGCTGCATTATTATAACCATGTGATGTCTAATGGAAAGTGGAACGGCATCCTGACACCAGAGGAGTACCCACCACCCCGTACCGCCATGCATCCGGCCTGTATGCCGCCGGTGGGGGATCTCCAGGGCACTTCCTGTGAAGCCATACACATTCCTGTAGAAACAGTGGACTTGGCGCACAGTGGTTTGGAGAGTCCGTGCAAGGGAGAAGGAAATGGCTGGCAGCTGCAGCAGGATGGATCGCAGACGCTTATAGTGACAACTTGGAACCAGGGACAGGAGATTGTATTCACACAGCCTGTGGTCAAGTGGATCGAGATCGGCAATGAGGGGGCGGCCCCGGCCCGGTGCAGCCTGTCGGGTCCGGAATGGATCCGGTTTCTGGATGTGTCTGATTCCGGAAGGGAAGGACAGGATGCCGGGAACTTTGGCGCAGGGACATCTAAAGTGGTATGTACCGTGGATGTAGAGACAAGGATCCTGTTTGTACCGGACAGGGAGAAGGTGCTGGCTGCCTTGAAGGACGGCCCGGTGCAGGCATACTCCCTTCTTACCGGAGAGATACGGATCACAGATCCGGAAGGGCGGCCTGTAGGGATGGTTCCGGTGTCTGTGAGACTCAGCCCCTTATCGGTGGAGGAAGCTGTTACGCTCTGGGCAGGAAGCCGGGAGAAGGCAGGAGCCATTCCGGGGGCAGGATATGGACAGACCCGGAGCTATGTCGGCTGCATTGGCATAGCGGGAAGCGTGAAGGAAATTACCAGGCCCGACAAAGCCTCGCCAGGTAATTGTGTGGAGGACGATGGACGGATCTGTGCGGAGGCTTCAAAGGGCGCTGTCCGCGGGGAAGGAGCAGGCTGGAAGCAGATTCCTAACCTGGGGCGGGATTCCGGAAGCCTTCTGGAGGCGAGGGAGCCAGGAGCAGAGGTATCCTGGCAGATCACGGTTCTCACACCGGGCAGTCACCTGCTGGAACTGCACAGATTCCCGTCCCTGGACTCTGTGGGAACCATACAGGTGGGAGTTGTCCTGGACCAGGAGCAGGAACAAGTCTTGACAACTGCGTCCAACGACGAACACCGGGGTACCTGGAAGGACAATATTCGGAATAATGTAGATAAGCTGTATCTGCGCCTGCCATACATGGAGGCTGGAATACACCGGATCACCTTCCGGGCCATAAGCCGCTATTTTGCCTTTACCCGTTTTGTGGTCTATATCGGGGACAGGAGGGAGAACAGCCTGGGCAGAATGGATGGAGACCAGCATTTACCCCGTGTCTTTGATATCCGGGAATGTGTAAAGGCATATTATGGGCAGGAGGCTGCACGGCTGCTGCCCCGTCCGGTGCTTTATCTTCCCGCAGACACACGGGGAAGCAGTCTGGATGCGGAGGATATCCTGGTACAGCCAGATGCCTGGGGCGTACCTGTGAAGGCAGAGGACCTGGTGAAGGGAGGCGTGGATCTGCCAGGGGAGAAGGAAGGCAGGCTTCTGGTGGAGTGCGGGGCAGCACTGGCGAATAGCTCTTATGCCTGGATGGAGCATTGCCAGTGGCAGTGGTGCAGTGGTCCCTCCCATGGGGAAACCGGGCTGGCAATGTACATCCGGGGAGCGGGACAGCGCTGGGTGGATCCAGGGCAGGCCCCTGCCCTGTGCTACCGTGTCCGGTTACAGGGAGGAGATTATGTGATCTGGATACGGGCCATGATGTGGGGAGATGACACCTGTCATTTTACCATCGGGCTGGACGATGTTCTGGTTCCAGAGAAAGCGCTCTATGGCGGGAAGCGTATCTGGAGATACTCCAATGAGCAGGTCTGGAAGTGGATCCCGGTCTGGAAGACTGCACTGGGGGCAGGAGAGCATACCCTGCGGATCGTGACATTCGCATCAGGGATCCGTTTTGAGCAGATCTATATTACCAGGGGGGAGGAACTGCCTCCGGCATTAGAGAGTGTTTGAAAATGCTTTCTTCCAAAAAGCTACACTTCCCGGGAATACTTTTCCCTCCCTTGGAGACAATATCCAAAACAGTTCATTTACGGGAGGTGTGTTCATGAAGCAGAAACTGGGAAAATCAAGTATCCGGCTGGAGGAGCCGGTGTATATATTGGGCAGCGGCAGTGTGGTAGGTACCAAGGAAGGGCAGGGTCCCCTGGGACTTCTGTTTGACCAGGTGGGGGAGGATGACATGTTCGGCTGCAGTACCTGGGAGGACGCGGAGAGCAGCCTGCAGAAGAGCGCGGTGAGCCTGGCCCTGGAGAAGACGGGCCTGGAGTCTGAGGATATATCCTATCTGTTCGCAGGAGATCTGCTGGGGCAGTCCATTGCCACTTCTTTCGGCCTGTCCACTTTCCAGATCCCGCTGTTCGGGGTGTATGGGGCCTGCTCTACCTGCGGGGAATCCCTGGCACTGGGAGCCATGTCCATTGCGGGGGGATATGCAGACAGGGTGGTCTGTGTCACATCCAGTCATTTTGCCAGTGCGGAGAAGGAATTCCGTTTTCCCCTGGAATATGGGAACCAGCGCCCTCTCTCAGCCACCTGGACTGTCACGGGAAGCGGTGCCTTTGTGCTGGGGAACCGGGAGGCCATGGAGTCCATGAAGAAGACGGAGTGGGAGGGGAAGAGGCGCCGTCCCAGGGCACGGATCAGCGGCATGACAGTGGGAAAGATCGTGGATTATGGCCTGAAGGATTCCATGAATATGGGGGCCTGTATGGCCCCGGCGGCGGCTTCCACCCTGAAGCAGCATTTCAGTGATTTCGGATGTCAGCCCGATGACTATGACAAGATCATCACCGGGGATCTGGGGAAGGTGGGACAGAAGGTACTCCTGGACTTTATGAGGGACCGGGGCTTTGACATTTCCTGCCAGCACATGGACTGTGGCATTGAGATCTACGATGGGGAGAGCCAGGACACCCATGCAGGGGGAAGCGGCTGCGGCTGCAGTGCCGTGACTTTGTCTGCCTATATCCTGAAGCAGCTGGAGGAAGGAAACTGGAAGAAGGTACTGTTCCTGCCCACCGGGGCGCTCCTTAGCAAGACCAGCTTCAATGAGGGAAAAAGTGTGCCGGGTATTGCCCATGGGGTGGTAATCGAGGCCATTTAGGAACGAGGCTCCCTATCAAATCCCACCGCCAGGCAGGATCCGGGAAAGGGGAAGGCGGCTGGCGGCGGGAGTGGCGATTGTCAAGATAACCGCACAGAATAGGTTACACAGTACCCGTGACGGTCAGGGTGCTGACACCGGGATTCACGGTCCATGCGCCGGTGGCGGCATCCTGGGTATAGGTGGCTGCAGGTACAGTGATCTGGCCGGGAACGGTACTGAACACACCGGTCAGGTTGTTGTAGGTGTAATTGGTAGTAGCATCCCACACCTTGCCATTGAAGGATACGGTGATGGGATTCAGAATGGGGTTAAAGGTATCCGCAATGGCCACAATGTCTGCGGCTGTAGCTTCTGTATTGCCCAGATTCTGGATGATGAAGGTGTAGGTGAGCTGGCCGTTTTCTGTGACCGTGGTGGGAGACAGGGACTTGCTGATGGTGAGCAGCGCTGTGTTGGCAGCAGCGATGGTCTCAGACACCTGGATATCGTTTGTGATACCGGGTCCAGAGATTGTGGCTGTGTTGGTGACGGAACCGCCGGTGTTCAAAGGCGCATACTGATTGATAGTGGCCTGGTAGATCAAAGTGGCATTGCCGCCTGCAGGTATATTGATACCGTTTACGACCATGGGAGGCCCGGCCACAGCTGCAGGAGCTGCCTGAAGGATCCCGTTTACATAATACCGGACGGAGCGGTCCACATAGGTCAAGGGGTATCTGGTATCGGCCCCCACTGTGATACCGCCCAGATCGTCAGTGACGGTCAGGCCGGTAAACGCTGTGTTCCCGGAATTGATGATGCTGATGATATAGGTTACATTTTCATTGGTGGTGTAAGTGTCCCGCAGGGCGGTCTTGGTGGCGGACAGCACTTCCAGCAGTTCCCCGGTGGTAATGTTGGAAGTGGTGGTATTCCCATTGTAGGAAAGTGTCGCCTGGTTATAAAAAGTTGCCATCAGATTTCCTCCTGAAATTTCCTGGTATAAAGAACTTCCTTTTTCCATATACTATATGTTCCAGAAGGCGGCAGGGTTCCTGGGGATATTGGGAACTGTCAGAAGTCAGTGGGAGCAGCCGTGGTGCCCGTGGCCGGCATTATGTCCATGCTCCGCAATCCTGCCATGGATCTCTCCCATGGACATATGCTGGCAGTCCTGGGCTGTAATATTGGCATCGTACTGTGCCAGAACCTGGTATGCAGCGTATTTCCCAAAGGAGAGACCGTATGCATGGGCTTCTTCCAGGGTATGAATGTCCGCGGTATAGCTGCTGCCCCCATGCCCGGAACAGCCGTGGGTGTCCTGTACGCCCTGCAGCAGCATCTGTTCCGTACGGTGGCTGTCAGCGGCAATGGTGAAGGTGGGCATGGCATTCTCCACCAGGTAGGCCGCCATGGCCGGGCTGTCCATGAGAAGGTCAATGGCATCCGTGTAATATTTTCCATCCAGGTCGATGTGTTCCAGGATGGATGCCCCGTCTGTATTGTAGGCCGTTGCACAGATCACACGGTCAAGGCGGTTCAGGGACAGTTCTATGGAAGGGTTCACATCAATGCTCACATAGGAAACCGGCACATGCAGCATGGTGTACATACCACCGATTCCAAGGAATAATACCAGCATGGCGCAGAGAGTCCCCAGGGACAGTTTCAGGGAGGTACGGGAAAAGGGATGGCGAGATCGTCCCTGGGAGGCTGTATCTGGAAGGGACTTCTGTAGTCTTCGGTGCCGACAGGCGCTGGCGCCTGCTGGCACGGGTGCCTGCTGGCCTGTACGTCTTGCTTCCTGTAGAAAATCCAGTGTGGAGGATTTCAGTTCCTGTCCGGCAGCAATGGAGTCAAAAGCATTTCGGATCTTATTCTCAGTATGCATTACAGATCACCTCCCAGTGCTTTGCGCAGCAGTGCCCGGCCCCGGGACAGCAGCGAATAGACAGTGTTTTCCTTCTGGTCCAGGATCCTGCCGATCTCTGCGGCGGAATACCCTTCATAATAGTGCAGATAGATGACATCCTTGTACCTGGCAGGCAGGGACAGGACGGCATCCAGTACTTCATGCTGTTCAGGAGGAATGGAAGCCGCCTCCTCTGCCAGTTCTTCCAGGGACAGGGTACTGTGCCGGAAACGGCTTTTCATATGGTCCTTGCAGGTGTTGATGGCCACCCGGATAAACCATGCTTTCTCATGTTCCCTGCTCTCAAAAACTCCATCATATAGCAAATATTTTAGAAATACAGTCTGGAACACATCTTCTGTGTCTGCTGCATCCTTCAGATGATACAGACAGATGTGCCGGATTATGTCAGAATATTGTTCCACTACACGGTTTGTCTCAGATTCGCTGCGCATATGTGTACCACCTTTTCCTGCTGTCTTTAAGCGTGTGTCAGGCAGGGCCGGCCTTCTGGACATTCCAGCCGGATATGCCCCAGGCACTCGGGATAGGAGGAAGAGTAAGGCTTCCCAGGTATCAAAGTCCTACATAGAAGGAGATCAGCCTGCCAGGAACCCTGGAAAGGAAATTCCCGGCAGACTGATCTTATCATAAATAGAGGAAATTGTCACTGGTCCTTGCATTGTTTAATGGTGTCCCCTGTGATGTCCCAAACGGCTTCCGCAGCCGTGATGCCCGCCATACCCCTGTGCAGGATAGGTGCTGTCTGTGGTGCCGGTACTGTTCTGGGTGGAACCGGCGTTGCCAGCAGAGCCAGTGCTGCCTCCGGCAGGTTGCTGTGTGATGGCCTGGCTGGTACCTGCCTGGCTGTCTGCGGAGGACTGGCCGGAAGAAGTGCCCTGTCCGGTTATGGCAGGGGGACAGAAAATAGGATTGTGGCAGTTGTCACAGAATCCGTTGCCATCGGCATCTGTGTAGTTGGAGCAGTGTCCGTCTGTAATGTGACAGGAAGCGCCCAGACTGGAACAGGTCCCGGCATGGTGACCGGCATGGTAATCCTCATCCCAGAGGCAGTTATCACAGATCCCATCACCGTCTGTGTCGGTGTAGGCGCAGGAATGCACCTGCAGCCGGATATGTTTCCCGGAGTGGGAAGTGTGGTGATAGCGGGTGCATCTGGCAGTGGTGATGGAGAGATTATCCACTGTAGTGCCAGAGGAAGCCGCATGGGCTGTGATGCCGGAAAAAGAGGCGGCAGACAGTATGCATACAAATGTGACGATGGCCAAACCGATTTTTCTCATGTTGTATGAGACCTCCTTTGCTTAGGAACTGTCCGAACAGTCCCTTATGTGGTTTTTTGCTTGTTATGACTGTTCGCAGGTGATACCGCGAGGTGTTCTCATACGGTACCTACTTGTTTTCCCTTTACTTATAATACGACAGGGAGGGGGAAAACCTTGCAGACTTTTTTTAAAATGTTACAGTTCAGACAACACCATTCATAAATGCCGTAAACGGCACTTTGACACGCCTGTGGCACTTCCTGCCGCTTCGCTGTTCCTGCGCACAAAACCTGGAACTAGACAGGGCTGCCGCATTGACAGAACCTGGCAAATCCGATATGATGGTTCTGGAAGAATCAGAGGCCTGTGGCTGGTTGCGCAATATGGAAAGAGGGGAAGCTTCCCCGTGGCTGGCGGTGCATACGTATTAGGGCATGTCAGAAAGCAATTTTCAGACACACCCTGGGAAGCGGATGGTTTTTTGTGGAGCGGACCGGTCAATGGGCACAAAAAGAATGAGGAGGAGATAGAGATGAAGTGTACGTCTTGTGGAACAGAACTGGCAGAGGGGGCATTGCTCTGCTCCCATTGTGGCAGGGTGGTGGACACATCGGAAGCCATACGGCAAAGGTCAGCAGGGGGGCTGATGTCCAAGAAGGATTTCGGGGAACTGCCCGGAGTAAAATCCTGTAGGAATAATATCAATAGCTGTGCCATAATCCTTTATGTCTGTGCGGTGGTAAGTCTTGTGATGTGGATTATTCAAATGAGTAAACTGTCACTTGACGGGACAGATTTATTCCTGGCCATTATTCTCAATGCTTCTGACAGCATGGTGCTGGTCGCCCTGGGGGTATGGCTGCAGCTTGGGAAGAGCCGGATCAGCGCCTTGATAGTGCTGGTATATGGCATAGGCAATATGCTATATATGAGTGCACAGCTGGAAAAGCTTGCAGGCTGGTGGATTCCACTGGCAGGGGTCTATGCCGTGATATATACATTCAAATATAATAAGCTTTGGAACCAGTACAGGAAAACGGGGGATGTGCCTGACAAGGCTGTCCGGGAAGGCTGATCCCACCTGTTTTAAAAAATGCATGGAGGTCAGATGACACAGATACAGAATTTTGCACAGTTTTGCACCGCATTGGCAGAATGTGGATTTTCCATGGGTGGTGGCAATGACAAGGGGATATTTGCCCTGGTTCCTTATGGATGGAGCGGACAGGAGGAACTGGACACGCCTGTTAAATGGCATACGGGGAATCCAGAGACAGATCCCTGGGAGTGGCGCATGCGGGTACTGGAGGAGCGGGAGGATATCGCCTATTCCAAATGCTTCTTCAAATCCAGCGGCTACATTACCAGGGAATGGTACCCACATTTCTACGCAGTGCGCAGACAGGGGGAAAGCTTCCAGGAGGCTTATGAAGAGGGCAGGGTCAGCCATATGGCAAAGCGGATCTACGATGTGGTATGGGCCGGGGAGATGGCCCTGCATGAGATCAAACAGGCAGGTGGCTTTTCCAGGGAGGACAGCGGGGCATTTGACCGCGCCCTGGTGGAACTGCAGATGGGCCTGTTCCTCACCATGTGCGGCAGGACCCAGAAGCGGAACAGACAGGGGGAGGGGTATGGCTGGAACAGCACCGTATTCACCACAGTGGAGGATTTCTGGGAGCGCCGGGGGCTGTGCCTGGCTGCACTGGACCTGGATCCGGCAGAGAGCACAGAGAGGATAAGGATGCAGGTCTTAAAACTGCATCCGGCGGCAGAGAAGCGGAAGGTGGAGAAATTTATCAAGGGGTAGGACAGCCCTGTAAGGGGAGAAATATTCTTGCAAGAAACCGGAGATGCGAAAATGATTGGATTAAAAAGAGGGACAGTAAGGCTCTGTGAACACGAAGCAGAGTGGGAAACAGAAGCCCGGAAGACAATTGTCCAGCTGAAAAAAATTATGGGTCCTGTCATACAGGACATCCAGCATGTTGGGAGTACCTCCATACGGTCCATCAAGGCAAAACCCATCCTGGACATTGCAGTTGCAGTAGAACATTTTGAAGATGTCCTGGCCCTGGAAAAGGAACTGGAGGAGAACGGATTCTATTACAGGCCGGGGAATGATACGGATCGCCAGCTCCTATTTGCCTGTGGGAATTTCTATGATGGTTCGGGAGACATGCAGACACATTTTATACATGTTGTCCGGGCGGGCAGCATGGAATGGATCAACTATGTCAATTTTAGGGATTACCTGAACAGTACCCCTTCTGCTGCGAAAGCCTATGAAGACTTGAAAGTGTCCCTTGCAGGGCAGGTTCCTGTTGATGGCGGCAGGGAGATGTATACCAGGAAGAAGCACGATTTTATTGCTCTTACCTTGAGAAAAGCACTGGCGAAATCTTACCTTGGGAAAGTGGTAAGCATACAGATTGACCGGCCCCTGGGAAGCAGGCACCCGGAGCACAGAGATATCATCTATCCGGTCAATTATGGGTCGGTTCCCGGTGTCCCTGGCGGTGATGGGGAGGATCTGGATGTATACCTGCTGGGGGTGGAGGAGCCGGTCCGGGCATACACGGGCAGGATCATAGGCATCCTTCACCGGAAGGACGATGTGGAGGACAAACTGGTGATGGCACCTGCAGGAGTGGTATTCACCAGGGAGGAGGTTGCCCGGCAGGTGTATTTCCAGGAACAGTATTTTCAGACGGAAGTGGAAATGCTCTAGATTCCCAGTTCCAAAGGAGGGGAGTGAGGTGGAGACAGAATGGAGATAAGGACTGCAACGGTGGAAGATGCGGAAGGTATCCAGAGGATATATGCACCTTATGTAGAAAAGACAGCAGTAACATTTGAATACGCCGTACCAGGCATTGAGAGTATGCGCCAGAGGATCGCAGATACATTGCAGGAATATCCCTATCTGGTTGCTGCGGAAGGGGACAGGATCCTGGGATATGCCTATGCAGGATCCTTTCATACAAGAGCAGCATACAGACATTCAGCAGAAGTATCCATCTATCTGGACGAAGCCTGCCGCGGGCAGGGAATGGGAGCCTTTGCTGGGTTTTATGATGAACATATATATTAACCACAGACCACAAATTACCGTTTGTAGTCTGTGTAAGCTTGGAAGAATATGGATATTTTGCACAAAGCAATTGGTTAGTATTTCCTAACGAATTGGTTAGTATGATGAAACTGTGGTTAGCGACAAAAACAGCATTGACAAAGGCTACAGGGTGTCTATTATATTTTGTAGTTAGTGAATACTAACCATTACTTAGCACTTGGATTAGTTAAAACTAACACGTATAGAAAAGAGGGGGAATGCAGGATGCCGCTTACATTAGCAGAAATCGGAGAGGAGAACATCATCAGGAAAATCGGAGGGAGACAGGAAGTCAAGGCACATCTGGAGAACCTCGGTTTCATTGTGGGAGGGGTGGTTACGGTAGTCAGCGCAATGGGGGGTAATGTTATTGTGAATGTGAAGGACTCGCGTATTGCAGTCAGTAAAGAGATGGCACAGAAGATCATGGTCTGAGCAGAAGATCTTGCAGGCCTTACTTGCATAGGATTTTGTGAGCTTGTAGCCATTGTTATCCTTGGCGGTATGATTTATATGCTGTTTCGACTATATAAGGAAGTGACTAGGCTGGCCACAAGGGTGAAAATGGTAAATCCATAATGTGAAGATGCAGAAGAAATTGTGATTCTGATTCCCAGAAACTTTAGAGAAGTCAATGTAAAAGATTACGGGGAAAAAGCTGTGGATGTGCTTTCTGCCACGCGTGATGTGAATTGGTTCAAGGGTATGGCAGAATATGCACATGTGTGTGTATTTTGGGATGAAGATAAAATTGTAGGGGGATTCATATCAAGTTATTGGGGATATCCTACGGAATGTATTTGCTTACTATTTTTGTGCTGCCGGAACCTCATGGGCAGGAGAGAAAAATGCTATTTATGTTTTCTGTCAAAAGTATCTGGATTTATGATAAGCGGAAGGACAATATCATGACAATTGAAGAAATTGTTCATGGAGAGTCCCAAAACGTAGAATTTAAGGTAACGCTTCCAAAAGAATCGGAAAAATATACAAAGACCATCGTTGCTTTTGCCAATACGCAAGGAAATGACCACCATCCGATGGAAATTGTAACCTGTGCCATTCTGTGGTAAGATGTTTTTACAAAGAACAGACAGGCGGCAATGTACGCCTACAAAAAACGGAGGTACCCTATGACAAAGAGAGAAAGACTGTTAAACGCATTCCAGAACAAGCCGGTGGACCGGATTCCCATGGGATTCTGGTACCATTTTTCCCCGGATGAGGATCCCGGCCAGGCCATGGTGGACCAGCACCTTGCCCTGTACCGGGAGGTGGGGATGGACATGATCAAGGTCATGTGCGATGGCTATTTCAACTATCCCAATCCTTACATCCAGAAAGTGACATGTCCGGAGGACTGGTTCGGCCTGACGCCTCTGGGGGAGGATCATCCTTTTATCACCGGGCAGGTAGAACGGGCGAAGCGCATTGTGGCAGCAGTGGCCGGGGAGTGCTGTGTCTTCTACAATGTGTTCTGTCCCATGTCCCTGATGCGGTTTGGCACCAGCGAGGAACTGCTGATGGAGCACCTTAGGGCCAACCCGGAGGCGGTCTGCCATGCGTTCACCGTGATTGCCCAGGATATTAAGACCCTGGTCAGGAAACTGATCAAGGAGGCTGGCTGTGACGGTATCTATTACTGTGTGCAGAATGCAGAGAAGTTCCGCTTTACGGCAGAGGAGTACCGGAAGCTGGTGACACCTGCGGAGCTGGATGTGCTGCAATATGCCAATACCTTAAGTGACAACAATATCCTGCACTGCTGCGGCTGGGCGGGGGACGCCAATCGGATCGAAGTCTGGCAGGACTATCCGTCCAAGGCGGTGAACTGGGCCGTGTATGTGGAGAACCTCACCCTTAGGGAGGGGAAGGAATTCTTCGGGGGACGCTGTGTGCTGGGCGGATTCGACAATCGCAAGGAAGGGCTGCTCTATTCCGGTACCAAGGAGGAGATCTGGCAGGAAGTGGAGAAGATCCTGCAGGGAAGCGGCCAGGTAGGTGTGGTTCTGGGGGCAGACTGTACCCTTCCCTTCGATATTGACATTGAGAGGCTGAAATGGGTCGGGGAGAAGCTGGAGGCCATGAGCGGGAAATAAGGTTCTATGAAACAGGATTATATAAGGAGACACAAGGAATGCAGAAGATAGACCGGGAGGAGATAAGGGAGTGGGTGGCAGCGAATATGCCGGATCTGGTGGAGACTCTGAAAGAGATCTGCCGGATTCCCAGTGTGGCGCAGACGGAAAATGCAGACTGTGCCCCTTATGGGGAGGGCTGTAAGCGTGTACTGCGGGAAATGCTTCGGATGGGGGAGAAAGAAGGCTTTTCCACCCGGAATTTTGAGGACTATGTGGGCAGGATCTCTTATCCGGGGCGGGGCAGCGGGAGCATTGGTATCTGGTGCCACTTAGACGTGGTGGAGGAGGGGGAGGACTGGGACTACCCTCCTTATGAACCTACAGTGAAGGATGGGTACATGATTGCCAGGGGCTGCCAGGACAACAAGAGTTCTGCGGCCATGGGGTTCTATGTCCTGAAGTATATGAAGGAGCATGGAATAACTCTGAATCACACGCTGGAACTGTATCTGGGAACCTGTGAGGAACAGGGGATGTGCGACCTGGACTATTATGTGGCACATTATGATTGTCCCACCCTGTCCCTGGTACCGGACAGCGGGTTCCCCGTCTGCTGCGGGGAGAGGGGTTCTTTCAACGGGAATCTGGAAGGGGATATCTGCCTGACCGAAGAGGTGGCAGATATCATCTGCGACTGCGGCCAGTACACCATACCGGACAAGGCCCAGGTAGTTCTTAGGTATACCCGGGAGAGATGGGAAAAGTGCCAGGGGCCGGAAGAAAAGGTGGAGGTGTCCAGGGAGGGCAGTACCATCCGTATCCTGGCAGGGGGGATATCCAGCCAGGCAGCTAATCCCGCAAAAGGTGACAGTGCCCTGGGCAGACTGGCTGGTTTTGTATGTGAAAGGGAGCTTTTGGAGGGAGGGGATCTGTCGGTCTTTGCCCTGGCCAGGGAGATCTGTAGCGACTGCCAGGGAACTACCCTGGGGGTGTGCTGCGAGGATGCCATCTCTGGATCCATGGTGCTTGCCGCCACACAGCTTTCCCTGCGGAAGGAGCCGGATGGCAGCAGAAGGCCAGTGCTGGGATTCATCTCCAAATTCCCGGTGACAGCAAACGAATTTCCCTTTGAGGAGAGGGCGCGGGCAGAAGCGGCCGTGAGAGGTTTTCGGCTGGAAGTGACCAGGTTCTCCAGGGCCAGTTGTTTTGACCCGGCCCATCCGGCGGTGAAGGTGCTCACAGCGTGCAGCAACCAGGTGCTGGGGCGTCAGGATGTTCCCTTTGTAATGAGTGGCGGCACCTATGCCAGGAAACTGCCCCGGGCCTTTGCCTTCGGCACGGGAATGCCGCTGCCCAAGCCGCCAGCCGGGCTGTTTAGGCCGGGGCATGGGGACTATCACCAGCCGGACGAGAGTATTGCCCTGGAGCGGATTAGGATGGCCCTTGAGATCTATATCCAGGGAATGTTGGAAATAGACGGCCTGGTGCTGGAAGGATAAATATCTGGTACCCAACGTATGGCATGTAGGCGGCGAGAGGACGAGCGGTAGATCTGCACACGAAACGGTGCTATCTGCCGCTCTTGGCTTTGGGTGGCCAGGGACGCCGAAGAGATGGAACCGGCGCACAAGAATGGAGGATTTGCGGGATGCAGGGTCGGAAATGGAGATATTCCATAGAGGCGAAGCTGATGGTCAGCTTTGGGGTTGTCATTGTGGTCATCATGATCGCATCTTTTATCATATATCATAATGCTGTAAAACTGTCCAAACAGTTGACCTATGAGAAGATGTATTCCCAGGCGGAATATTACCTGGGGACACTGGATCAGGAAATCGGACATATCAGACAGCTTCAGAGGGACTTTTTCCATGACAGGAAGCTGATATTTCTGGTAGGGCCGGATATGAATATCAGCGCCTATGAGAAGAGGGATTCCCTCCTGTCCGTGATGGAGAGAGTCAATTCCATCACGGGGGTCAGCAGCCTGGTACAGGAAGGGATCCTGTACCTGCCAAAATCGGGATATCGCATTACCCAATCGGAAGTGAGGAATATGAGTGATGCAGATGAGAAGGCGATGGAGGAATATCTGGCATACCTGGATGGCCAGATTCATTACGACGGGGAGGGGTTCTTTATGGTGGAAGCCGGCGTACCGAAAGTCGGGCTGCAGTCGGAACCGAATCACCTGCTGGTGATCAGGTTCTCCGTCCAGCAATTGCAGGAGAATCTGGCAGCCTTTGGTTCTGCGGGAGAAAGCGGTGCATTCCTCTATAATGCGAAGGAGCAGGTTCTGGTGGAACACAGCCCGGAGGGCAGCGTGGGGGAAGAGATCCTGGGACTGCTGCAAAAGAACCAGGAGGGAGACTATCTGAGTACCCAGCGGGTGGAAGCAGAGGGAGAACATTATCTGGTCTTCGTAGGCGGGGAAGGCGTCCTGGGACTTTTTGTGCAATATCAGCGGGAAGATTCGATCATGGAACCGATCAGCCGGTTCCGTAATCTGGTGTATCTTTTGTTCGTGTTTATGCTGTTCCTTGCTGTTTTGTCCGGCATCTATTCTAAGGGGATCCTGCACAGGCCCATGGATATTCTGCTGAAGGCCTTTGGGCGGATACAGGAGGGAAACTGGACAGAGCATATCCAGCACAAAAGGCGGGATGAATTCAGCTATCTCTATGACGGGTTCAATCAGATGGAGGACCAGATGGGGAAAATGATCGAGCAGGTGTATGAGCAGACTACCCTGGCACAGAGGGCACAGATGAAACAATTGCAGGCGCAGATTGCCCCCCATTTTTTATACAACAGTTTTTTCTCCCTGAGCAGCAAGATTAAGCGGGGAGATTATGACAATGCCAGAGAGCTGGCCATGCATCTGGGGGATTATTTCCAATATCTGACGAGAAACGAATCGGACTATGTCTCTCTGGGACAGGAGGTGGAGCATGCCAGAAGCTATGCGGCCATACAGGGAACCAGATTCATCCACAGGATCACAATTACCTTCGAAGAACTGCCAGAGAATTTCAGACAGATTACAGTGCCGAGACTCATCCTGCAGCCGCTGCTGGAAAATGCCTTTGAACATGGTCTGGAGGATAAGCTGCAGGATGGAAAACTGTGGGTTCATTTTGTGGAATCCGGGGAAGAATATCAGATTCTGGTAGAGGACAATGGGGAGATACCACAGGAAAAGCTGGAGGAAATGCGGGGAGGGCTGGGGAAGGAGAGAGCGGAGAGCAGCGGGATCCACAATATCAACAGAAGGCTCCAGCTTTTTGGACGTGACCGGGCGGGACTCAGGGTGGACAGGAGTATCATGGGCGGGGTATGTATAATGATCTTTATCGGAAAGGGGGAGACGGAGAATGAATCAAAACCTGCTGATTGTGGATGATGAATATGACGCGCTGGCCTGGCTGGAGGAAATGTTCAAATATGAGTTTGACAGGGAAATTGACGTCTATCCGGCCTCATCGGCGGTACATGCGCTGGAATTGCTCAATCGGGTCAAATTCGATGTGGTACTGACAGATGTGCGTATGCCGGGGATGGATGGGATCACCCTGTTTCAGAAGATAAAAGATAACTGGCCCAGATGTAAAACCGTATTTTTGACAGGCTATCGGAATTTCGATGATATGTATAAGATCATCAACCATAAGGATGTGCGCTTTATCCTGAAAAGTGAAAGGGATGAGGTGATCAAACAGGCTGTCCGGGATGCCCTGGATGAATTCAGGATGGAACTGGAACAGGAGAATCTGAACCAGACCCGGCAGGAAGATCTGGAAAAAGCCCGCTGCTGGATGCACAAAGAGTTCATTGGCGATTTGCTGAAAGGGGCGGTGGCTTCTCCCGGTGAGATCGGGCAGCGGGCGGCCCGGCTGGAGTTCCCGTTACGGATTCTGGATCCGTTTCTGGCAACACTGGTGAGGATCGATGCTGTGGAGGGGGAAGGAGGATATCACGGGGAAGAGGAGATGGAGACGGTTTACCAGATGTTAAAGAGGAATCTTCCCCGGGATCTGCAAGTGTACCTGCACAGGCTGGAGAATATGCAGTCCATACTTCTGGTACAGCCCACAGACAGCCAGTATGGGGACTGGAACCGTGTATTTGCCGTATGGAAGGGGGCGGTGGAGTATGCCCAGGTCAGTTTCCGCAAATACTGCCACAGGGGATTCTCGGCTGTCATTGCATCGACTCCGGCATGTCACAGGACAATGGCGGGGATATATGCTGTTCTGCGGCAGATCATGGTAGGATACCTGGGAGGGGAACAGGAGGTGGTGGTGCATGCGGAGACCTTTGGGGCAGGGCAGAAGGAGGAGAGGCGGGCAGACGCCATCCATAAAGTTCCGCTGCTGAAATCCTACCTGGAACTGCAAAGAAGGATGTCCTATTTTGAACTGCTGGCTCAGTTGTGCGAAGAACTGGAGCAGACAACGAGCAGACATGATACCCATGCCCTGGAACTTTATTACAGTATATCGGTTATGCTGCTGCAATATATCAACGAGGGAAAGCTCAATGAAAAGATTGCTTTCAGCGTAGGGTTATACAAGCTGACAAAGGTGGATGAACATGATTCCTGGGCAGAGGCTGCGAAGTATTTATTTGAAGTGTCTGTGGCCGTTTTTGACCTGCTGGGAGAGAATGAACATGTCCTGTCGGACAGGGCTTTACAGCGGGTGCTGGATTATATTGCGGGGAATTTGTCGGGGGATCTGACCCTGACCAGGCTTGCGGAGGTGGGAGGCTTTAATGCCAGCTATCTGTCCAGGCTGTTCAAGCAGAACACAAAGATAAGTATCTCGGATTATGTGTACCAGAAGCGCATGGAGCTGGCGGAGAGACTGCTGGCGCAGACGAACCGGAAGATACAGGATATCGGCGAGGAGGCAGGGTATCCGTCTGCCCAGTCTTTTGCCAGGACCTTCCGCAGCTATGCGGGAATCTCTCCGGCGGAATACAGGGAATTGCATAGATAGACAATTCCGGTTCCAGGAAGTAAAGGGATGTTAAGGATGTCATGATATGTATATTTATGTCAGGGATCCCCCGGCTTTATAATAGAGTCAGTTCATAAAGGAGGGAAACCTATGAAAATGAAAAAAATACTATCGCTTTTTGTGGCAATGGCTCTGGCCGGGAGCATGGCAGCCTGCGGCAGCCCGGATTCCAAGGAAAGTTCTCCAGAAGGCACATCCGCAGACTCAAACACAGAGCAATCCGGAAGCCTGCAGGAAGAGGCGGATGCATCCCCGGCAGCGCAGGGGGAGAAGGACTTATATGGATATGCCGAGCCTGTGACCATTAAGATCGGTTTAAGCTATGCGGCAGACTTCTCCTACGTGGAGGGGGAGAGCGCCACGGAGAACAACTGGGCGCGCTTGTACCGGGAACACAACATCATACCGGAGATCCTGTATGAGGTGGACAGCACCCAGGGAGAAACGAAAATGTCTACCGCTATTATGTCTGGAAATTATCCGGATATCATAGGGGCGTCCACGGCAGATTTTGTCAATTATGCCCAGACAGATGTGGTTGCGGATATCACAGATGTGTTCGAGGAGTATGCGAGCGATGAACTGAGGGAATATCTGAATGTGGACGGAGGGCTGGCCTTAAGCTATGTGACACTTGACGGCAGGATGTATGGTCTTCCCAGAATGGGCAGCAGCTACGATTCTGTTCCGGTCATGTTCATCAGACAGGACTGGCTGGATAACCTGGGGCTGGCTGTTCCCACTACCATGGAGGAACTGAAGGAAGTAGCCCATGCATTTACTTATAATGACCCGGACCAGAACGGTGCGGACGATACCTATGGACTGGCAATCGATGGAATGAATATTCTCTCTAATTCCGTGGGAGACACCAGCGCTATCTTTGCCGGTTTCGGCGCTTACCCCGGAACAGACGGCATGGCTTTTGTGGAATATGAATCCGGAAAAGTCACCTGGGGAGGCACCAATGCAGAAGGCATGAAGGCTGGCCTGCAGTTGCTGCAGGATATGTATGCGGACGGTTCCCTGGCCAGGGATTTTATCACCATGGATGCCAATTCCCTCTTTGAGGAGACTGGGGCAGGCCGGTGCGGGATCTGGTTTGGCCCTATGTGGGGCGGTATGGTGGCTGGAAGCAATGCCGCCAACGGCAGTTCGGATGCGCATATTGTATCTGCGCCGGTTCCCGATGGACTGGGGAAGGGAGGCAGCAGGTCGCTGCTGAATCCTGCCATAGAGAGCGTCTACTGCGTCAGCAGCAAGTGTGAGAATCCGGAAGTGCTGATTAAGCTGATGAACCTGAGTGTGCAGAAGCTTTGTTATCCGGAGAGTGAGGAAGAGTTTTTCAAGTATTATGGCAATACGGGAGTCTCTACCGGATGGAAATGCGCCATCACCCAGACGCTGGCTCCTCTGAAGAATTATGACAATTACAAACTGGAATCTGCGGCGCTGGCCAGCGGGGATACCAGCAAACTCAATGCGGAACAGTTGGGCGATTATACGAATATGAAGAAATATCTGGACGCGAAGGGTACGGATGCATTCGACCCGGAGGATCCGGAGATTTCCTCTGGAATTGCATTGTACACAGTATTTGGGGATCCCCATGGCTCCTATGCGGCCTTGGATGAGATGATCCAGAAGGACCGGTTCGTGTATTCCGCTTACAATTTCCTGCCCAGCGACAGTATGGCAGAGAATGCCTCGACCCTTAAGAAGCTGACAGTTGAGACGATTGCGAAGATCATCACAGGGGAACCGGTGGAGACATACGATACTTTCCTGCAGACCTGGTACACACTGGGCGGACAGGATGTCATTGATGATGCACAGGCCTGGGCCGATGCAAATTAAATCTTATCAGCTCTGAAGATTGCAGGAATAGATAGGGAGATGAAGGGCAGAAATGTGTGGGGGTATGAAAATGAGAAATCCACAGAAAAAAAGTACGTTCCTGTTTCATGCGATGTTGTTTGTCCCGGTGGTGATTCTGTTTGTCTATAATGTTCTACCGATTCCGGCAGGGATCCTTATGGCATTCCAGAACTTTCAGCCTGGGAAAGGATTCCTGGGGTCAGATTTCGTGGGCTTCAAGAATTTCATCAGGCTGTGGAAGCTTCCGGATACCATACCTGCACTCCGGAATACGGTCATGATCGCGGTCTGGAAAATTGCGGGCAATCTGGTAGTTCCCATTGCGTTTGCCCTGTTGTTGAACGAGATCCGGGTCAAATGGTTCAAGCGCACCGTGCAGACGATCACATATCTGCCCTACTTCCTGTCCTGGGTGATTGTGGCAGGTATCCTGATTAAGTTTCTGTCTCCGGGAAGTGCTGCCAGCGAACCTGGATTTCTGAATACGGTTCTGCTGAACCTGGGACTTATAAAAGAGCCAATTTATTTTCTGGGAACCAATGCGACCTTCCAGGGGACCATCATAGTAAGTGATATCTGGAAGGGATTCGGCTATAATTCTATCGTCTATCTGGCAGCGCTGACGGGGATCGATCCGTCCCTGTATGAGGCGGCGGCCATAGACGGGGCGGGGAGATGGAAGCAGACAGTGCATGTGACGCTGCCTGGGATTGCTCCCTTTATCGCCCTGATGACCATTCTGTCCATCGGCAATGTGCTGAACGCCGGTTTCGACCAGATATTTAACCTGTACAGTCCTGCGGTATATGCATCGGGAGACATCATTGACACTCTGGTCTACCGGATGGGACTGGTGAACAAGCAGTATTCCCTGTCGGCGGCAATCGGACTTTTGAAATCCATTGTCTCATGTATTCTGGTGCTGGCAGGCTATAAGCTGGCGGATAAATATGCAGGCTACAAGGTCTGGTAGGAGGGGACTGGTATGGAGAAGATCAGAAAATCAAGAGGAAGAAAAGTGTTCCTGTGCTTCAACTATGTGTTCGTGACAATGATCACCTTGAGCTGCGTGATACCGCTGCTGAATCTGCTGGCCATGTCTTTCAGTTCTTCCCAGGCGATCATTGAAAACAAGGTTTCGCTGCTGCCGGTGGATTTCACCCTCAAAGCCTATCAATATGTGCTGAAGAACCGGGAGTTCTGGGTATCTGTTGCCGTCAGTGCAAAAAGGGTATTGCTGGGAGTGCCTTTGAATGTGATCCTGACCATCCTGGTGGCATACCCTCTGTCAAAATCGGACCAGGCATTTCCGGCCCGCAAGTTCTATGTGGCTTTTATGCTGGTGGTAATGCTGTTTAATGGCGGTCTGATGCCCACTTATTTTATCGTTGCGAAGACAGGGCTGATCGATACGGTCTGGTCCCTGGTCCTGCCAGGCGCAGTGCCGATTTTTTCCTGTATTGTGCTGATGAATTTCTTCCGGGGGATTCCGGAGGAACTGGAGGAATCGGCCAGACTGGATGGGGCCAACCAGCTTCAGGTGCTGGTCCGCATTTTCCTTCCCCTCTCCAAGCCGTCCATTGCCACTGTAACCCTGTTCAGCCTGGTGTGGCACTGGAATTCCTGGTTTGAGGGACTGATTTACTCCAATTATACACAGAACTATCCATTACAGTCATACCTACAGACCCTGGTGGTCTCTACTACAGAGGCCCTTAGGACAAGTGACTTGAAGACGATTATGGAACTGACCCAGGTGAATGATACCAACATGAAATCGGCACAGATTTTTATCTCCATTATACCGCTGATGCTGGTGTATCCGTTCCTGCAGAAATATTTCACAACAGGGCTGACCCTTGGGAGCGTAAAGGGATAAGGCCAGGTTCCTCTGCCGGGTGCAGACGGCAAAGGGATGGAGGAGAACAGATATGTTGTATACAAAGTCGCGGACAGAACTGTCAGCAGAGGATTTCCGCAATCCGCCTGTCTGCTACAGAGGGGCGCCGTTCTGGTCATGGAACTGTCTTATCACCAGGGAAATGATCGATGGACAGATCCGGTGCTTCAAGGAGATGGGAATGGGAGGATTCCATATCCATGTCAGGGTGGGGCTGAAAAACCAGTATCTGGATGAGGATTTCCTGAAGCTGGTCTGCTACTGTGACCAGAAGGCCAGGGAGAACGGCATGCTGTGCTGGCTCTATGACGAAGACCGGTATTCCTCCGGCATTGCAGGGGGCGAGGTGACGAAGACGATGGCCTTCAGGGCCAGGAGACTGCTGCTGACAACCCGAAAAAGGGAAGATATCACGGATTCCAGGGAAAGCTTCGATGAGAAGCAGGCAAGGAATGAAAAAACAGCAGGGTGTCTGCTGAAACAATACGATCTGGTTCTGGAGGATGGTTTCCTGGAGACAGTCCGGATGATGGAGCCATGGGAAGAGGCAGGGCGCACGGATGGGACGATCTGGTACTTATACGAAGTGCTGGCGGAAGAATCGCCCTGGTGCAATGACCAGACCTATGTGGACACCATGAATAAGGAGGCAATAGAAACTTTTCTTGCCAAAACCCATGAAAAATATGCCGCCGTGTTGCAGGGGGAATTCGGGAAATCCATTCCGGCCATTTTCACAGACGAGCCGCATATCTGGGGAATGGCGCTGTCTGGGCAGGCTGGGACGTGGGAGATCAGCCTGCCTTTTACAGAAAAGCTGCCCTGGTTGTACCGACAGAAAAGCGGACTGGATTTTTACCAGGCCATACCGGATATGGTCTGGAACAGGAGGGGCAGGGAGGTATCCCCACAGCGGTATTATCTGTTTGAAGTGTGCGCAGAGCAGTTTGTACAGGCCTACTGCGGGACAATTGGGGGATGGTGCCAGGAGCATGGAATCCTGTTCACAGGGCATATCCTGGGGGAGGAGAGCCTGGCAGGGCAGGCCTGCGCAGTGGGGGAGGCTATGCGGTGCTACCGGGAATTCCAGTTGCCCGGTATAGACAATCTGTGTGATATCAGGGAGTTTTCTTCGGTAAAGCAGGCATCCAGTGCGGCCCACCAGTATGGCAGGGAAGGAGTCTTGAGCGAACTGTATGGGGTGACACAGTGGGACTTTGGCTTTGAGGGCTACAAGCTGGCAGGGGACTGGCAGGCGGCTCTGGGCGTTACCACCAGGGTTCCCCATCTGGCATGGGCTTCCATGGCAGGGGAGGCGAAGCGGGATTACCCTGCGGCCATCGGGTGGCAGTCCCCCTGGTATAAGGACTTTGGATACCTGGAGGATCATTTTGCCAGGTTGAACTATTGCCTGACCAGAGGGGAACCGATGGTGCATGTGGGAGTACTCCATCCCATTGAGACCATGTGGCTGTACCAGGGGATGGCAGGCGCTTCGCTGGCAAAGAGAGAGCAACTGGAGACGGATTTCCGGAATCTGACAGAGTGGCTGCTGACAAATGGGATAGATTTTGACTATATTTCGGAGTCACTGCTGGAAGAGCTGGGATGTAGAGAGGATACGGACGGATTTGCCTGCGGCGAAATGGTATATGATGTGATCCTGGCGCCGGACTGCCTTCACCTGCGTTCCCATACCTTCCGGAGGCTGGAACAGTTCCAAAAGAAGGGCGGGCAGATCTTGATATGCGGGACAGTTCCGGCCTATGTGTCCTGTAGTCAGGAGAACAGGCTGAAGGAACTGACAGACAAATGCCGGTGGATACCAGTGCAGAAGCAGGCATTGCTACAGGCGCTGGAACCCTGGAGGGAACTGGAAGTGACGGGGACGGATGGCGGCAGGAGTGAGAATTATCTGCACCAGTTCTGCCGGGAAGGAGAGAACAGGTGGCTCTTCCTGGCACAAGCCTATGGAGGCCTGCGCTCCAGGCAGAAGGGAATCTGGGCCAGAAGACCCAGGCATGCGCCGGAGGAGATCACGATCCGTATCAAGGGACACTGGGCAGTGGAAAAATATGACACCCTGACAGGGGAGAGCGAAGAATGGGAAGCCGGATATGTGGGTGAGTACACACAGATACCGTATGCCATGTATGGGGATGACAGCCTGCTGCTGCATTTAAAGCCCAGGAAGGACATGCAGTGCGGACATACCGGGGTAAAGGGCGCAGGGTTCTTTCAGAACCCCGGGATCTGCCAGGTTCCCGGCCATACAGGCAGGCTGCCCGCCACAGGGGCGGAGAGGGAGCACAGGGCATGTGACCCTGTGGGATATGAGACAGACGAACCCAATGTACTGCTGCTGGATCAGTTCCAGTATGCTTATGACGGGGAGGAGTACTGTGGGGAATGCGAATTGCTGAAGGCGGATAACCTTCTGCGGGCCAGGCTGGGCTATCCTCTGCGGATGGAGCAGGTGGCGCAGCCCTATGTGAGAAAGGAGGCGGACAGCCGGGAACATATAGTCAGACTGCGCACCATCATTTTCTCCCAGGTGGAGGTAAGCGGTTGCCTCCTTGCCCTGGAAGAGCCAGAATATTACCGGGGAACTCTGAATGGTGAGGAGATCTGCATGGAGCCTGTGGGATACTATGTGGACCGGGCTATCTGTACTGTCGGACTTCCCAGGCTGCAAATAGGAGAAAATGAACTGGAGTTATCCCTGCAGTACGGGAATGCTTCCAATCTGGAATGGATGTATCTGCTGGGAGAATTCGGGGTGCTGCTGGCAGGAAACAAAAAGGTAGTGGTCCCGAAGCCGGAGAGGCTGTTCTGGGGAGATTATACCAGACAGGGTTATCCTTTTTATACGGGAAATATGGTCTACTACCTGGAGGAGATCTGTGATCGGGATACAGACTGGAGTATACAGATTCCCTATTATGCCGGGGCTGCAGTGAAGATTGCAGTAGACGGTGGAGAAGAACAGATGGCGGCCCTGTTTCCGTATCAGTGCATGCTGCACAACCTCAGGAAGGGAAGACACAGAATAGCGATTACCTGTCTGGCACACCGGTATAACGGATTCGGACAGTTACATATGATCGGGGACGACCTGGTCTGGATGGGGCCGGATTCCTGGAGGACCACCGGGGAAGCGTGGACGGACGGATATCAGGTGAAGCCCATGGGAGTCCTCAGCGCACCCATTATCAGGGAAAGCACAGAAGGAGGGGCATGAAGTAACAGGCATGAAGTAACAGGCATAACAAAATCTAAAAATTCCTTTACAGGAAGCTGGAAGTACCTTAAGATATTCCTTGACAGAATCCTTGCTGGAAAAAGCCGGGGCAGAAGCCTTTCAAAAGAGAGCTGCTGGCGATGGCTTTTCAGAAGGGAAGCTCCGCGTGCCTGAAGCTGGCACCTGGGAAATCCTGGCAATACAGGGATAGAGAGGGAAGAAATGGATACAAGACAACCATATGACAAAAAACTATATGACAAGGTCAGCGTCTGGCTGGAAGCCCACAGGCAGCAGATGATAGAGGACATCATGCGCCTGGTGAGGATCCCCAGTGTCTCGGAGCCGAAGCAAGACAAGGAGGCTCCCTTTGGGGAAGGGTGCCGGGCCTGCCTGGAGGAGATGCTGGCAATTGGCAGGGAGCATGGCTTTCACACAGAGAACTATGGGAACCGCATGGGCAGCATCGGGGAAGCGGACAAGGACTGGGAGCATATGATTGGTTTCTGGAACCACCTGGATGTGGTACCAGTGGGAAACCAGTGGACCTATCCGCCTTTCGATCCGGTGGTCAGGGAACCTTTTCTTATTGGAAGGGGAAGCCAGGACAATAAAGGCCCTGCGGTGGGTATCCTGTATGTGATGGAAGCCCTGCGGGAGCTTGGCATCCCTTTGAAACACCAGCTCTGCCTGTTTGTGGGCTGTGATGAGGAAAGGGGCATGGAAGACCTGGAATACTATACGGCACATTATCCCACGCCTAAGCTGTCCATGATTGCAGACTGCGGTTTCCCGGTATGCTATGGGGAGAAAGGTATCGTAGAGGGCAATTTTCACAGTGAGGGACAACTGTCGGAACAGGTTCTGGAATTTGCCGGGGGCAATGCCAGCAATATGATTCCGGACGAAGCTTTCGTGGTGCTGGCGTATTCTGAGGAACTGGAACAGGCGCTTGTGGAGAAAGGCGTCTTCGCGGAGTCTGGGTCTGGCACTGTTACGGCTGGGCATTCCGGGGACACGATCCGTATCCAGGCCAGGGGCGAGAGCCGTCACAGCGCGTTTCCCGATGGAAGCATGAATGCCATTCACGAGCTTGCGGATTTCCTGGCAGGGCTGGATGTGCTGCCCCAGGCAGACCGGGCGCTGTTTGGCAGGCTCTCTTACCTGTCCCAGGAATATTACGGGGAACATACCCGGATTGCCTACAGCGATGAGGCCTCCGGGCGGACCACCTGCGCGGCCACGGTGCTTGGTATGGCGGAGGGCAGGGTGACACTGCATTTCAATATCCGGTATGCCATCAGCACAGACCAGGAGAAGATGCTGGCAGGCCTGGAGCGGACAGCGGAGGAAAACAGTATGCGCTGGGAACTGATCCGCAACTCTGCCCCCAACTATTTCCCCAGAGAGCATCCGGCGGTGGATCTGCTCACCGATCTTTACAATGAGATCACGGGCAGTAACAAGGAATGCTTCGTGATGGGAGGGGGCACCTATGCCAGGAAGCTGCCCCATGCCTTTGCCTATGGTCTGGGAGGTATGGAGGAAACACAGGAGGATAAGCGGATCCGAAGCGAACTCTTCCTTCCGGGACACGGCGGCGCCCACGAGCCGGATGAAGGTCTGAACCTGCGGCTGCTGATGGAGGGGATGAAGATCTATGCCATGGCGGTGGTGGCGCTGAATGAATGCGAGTTATAGAGGATGGGGTGTCAATGTCCCATAGCACCATATCCGTGATGCATGATTATGGATTCCATTGCGAGGAGGGAGGCTTTCATGGGAACATGAATAGTAACAAGCCCGCAATGCTTGAAAAATCAACATTGTGGGCTTGTTGTGTTTCTAATTTGTTACTAGTTCAGAGTGGAATTTATTATTTTAACAGGTTTACGGTTTCCCTTAATTGTTCAACCGTCTTGTGGTTGTATATGCGGTTTCCCACATCCTTAGACTTATGTCCCATCAGCAGATCAATGCATTTCCTGTTGCCACCAGCGTTATCAAGATTGGTTTCAAAAGTGTGCCTTGCCTCATGGGGGGTCTTATCTGCACCGATTTTTTCCATGACACCATTCCAGAAGGCATAATATTTTCTGATGGGGATCTTCCTGCCCAGGTGACTGAAGAAATATGTATTCCCCTGCTGGACCATTGCCGCAACCAGGGGCTTGATCCTGTCATGTATGGGGACAATGCGGTCCTTTCCGGCAGCAGTCTTTAGGCCGCCCTGGAAATACCAGTCCTTGGTATTTACCTGTTCGGTTTTCATGTCAAGAAGTTCATTCAACCGGAATCCGGTATACAGGTAGACCAGGACGGTATCCACCCATGGCTCATCCAGGATACCCCATAACTGTTCTATCTGTTCAGAGGTGAAGGGGGTGCGGGTGGTTTCCGGGACTGGCGGTGCAGTGGTCAGGGAGGAATACATCTTGTCTATGATGTCGCACTCAAAGGCAAACCGGTCAAGGTGTCCCCACAGGGCCTTGATCGCCCCCTGGGTACTGTATCCCCTGCCGCAGTTGTCAATGACGTCCTGCATCTGGTAGGCCTTGATGGTGCGGTACTTCACCCCGTAGTATTTCGCCATATGCATGAAGGCAGAACGGAGTGACCCCTGGTTTGAACTGCCCAGCTTGGGCAGCTTTATTTTGGCCCACCTGCCATACAGTTCTGCCAGTGTGACCTTGTTGCGGTCAATGTTCCAGGGATTGTTGTTGTACTGGGCCAGAATAATGTTTGCCTGTTCCTCTGTCTCTGCATAATCCACGGGAACCTGCCTCCCGCGTCCCTCCCTGTCATAAATGGTGACCTTGACCACCCAGGGACGTGACCTGTTGCCCTTGAGCTTCGTGACACAGCCGTAGCCGTTGGGATTCCTTTTTCCCATAAAATTTTCGTCCTTTCCATTGATAAAAAAGGACTGAAGTGGTACAATGAATGTTGCATAGCCTTTTTCAAGTTTCCATTGGATGCCATTCCAGTCCTCACTTGATTTAGGTGCCGGATCCCCACCCGCTGCAACGGATGGGGATTCTTTTTTTTTACTGCTGTCTTATTCCGGCTCTTACTGTAGCAGTTAACAGTATTTGTAGCAGTTGGCGTAACAGTTGGTGTAGCAGTTGGAATGCAGTAAAATCAAGGGTTGTAACAGTTGTAGCAGTTAAAGGCAAAGTTCTTATTATTTTTACTTTGAAAAAATATAAGATATGGAAAAAACATAAAAAAAGTAAAAATATAGTACTATAAAAACAACTGTTACACTGCTACACCTGCTACGGGGAGGATAAAGGGTGCAGTCCAGCCCTGCCAGAACTGCGGGACACGGTATCAGGGGGATTGTGGAGGGAAATATGGAGAAATTAAGTGAAAAAGCAAGACTGTATGCAAGGTCATACAGGCAGTTCCCTTATGGACGGGAAATTGAAGGAACTGCGGAATTGTTGTTGCAGATGGCTGATAAGCTAGAAGAGTATGAGGGCTTTGAAGAAATATTTCGCTCAAAAATGACGGATGTTGCATGTGAATTTTTAAAGGACAAGGAAGAGTTTGCGAAATGGCTTGACAGAAACAAATGGATAGCTAAAAAAGTGTGATGAATATGCAAGAGAACAGGAAGGCTGACACAGGCAGCAGGGGGAGGGATATTATGGGACGTACAGAAAATGAAGCAAAAAA
>CAJUGH010000008.1 GCA_910586215.1 uncultured Acetatifactor sp.
GCAGCCTGTATCTGGATAAAGAAACCGGGGAAGTGGTTTCCTATGCAGAAATGAAGGCACAGGGCGGATTGGAGAAAGCGCCTGTGGAAGTGAGGAGGGATCCGCCGCTACAGCCATATTTTGAGCGTGATATTGAATAAGACATTGTCATCTGCCCGATGGGCCAGACCCTGTTCTACGCAGGCCCGGGACATCCCAACGGCAAAAAGGATCCCACCATCCGCAGATATCACAGGCTTTCAGCCTGTCTGAAATGCCCCAACAAATGTACACTGCATAAAAGGCGGATCGTCTCGTTCAAAGAGGGCGAAACACGGAAAGGGGAAGCCTTTTATGAAAAAGCCAGGGAAAACAGGATCGTGCGGAAGACGAGCCGCCGGTTCAAAGTGCTCACGTTATCCGAAGAAGAAAGTTCGTGGGACGAATGGGTGATCCTGCGGTTCTATCCAAACCAACAGCATTTACGGAAGCGGAACACCGTGGTTGAGCATCCATACGGAACCGTGAAAAGATGGCACGGAGCCGGTTACCTGCTGACAAAAGGAAAGCTGAAGGCAGCCGCAGAAATGGGGCTTTCTTTCCTTGCCTATAATTTCCGGAGGGTGGTAAATCTTCTCGGGGTAAGTGGAATAATGGAGATGATCATGGCCTGATATAGGTCTTTTTCTTTTAAAAATGGTTTTCCTAAAGGGCGATATACGGAAAAATGCTCCTGCCGCCAGATTGTCACATATAGACAAGTTTCTGGTGGTATTTTTGACGCCATTTTTTCTTATTTTTCGGACGGTCTCCTTGCTATCCCGCCAAAACAGAGGTAAGCTATGACACCACGGAAGGAGGGATTGAATTGGAAAAAGATTCTGCATTATACCAGCTCATGGACACACGCATGAACGGTGTCATGAACGGCATTGTAAGCGGTGACGGGGAATACCAGGCGATTCTCCGGAAGTCGGACATATACTCCGGCGAACTGGACAGGATGGATTTATCAAAAGAAATCCGGCTGCTGATTGACCGCTACGTCAGCGAGCAGAACGCGCTGGGCTCCCGGTTTGGGATGCTCGCCTACCTGCTTGGATTTTCCGACTGCAAGGCCATGTTTTTGGGGAAATGCCTGCCGACAGAAGCAAAAGAACTATCCCAAGAAAGGTAAAACCTAAGTCGCAAATTATGGAAAAAAGGGCTTGAAAATGCAGGCTCTTTTTTCGTTCCCTCACTCGTAGTAAAACCGTAGTAACCCACTTTCCCAACTGCCGCGATTTGCCCTGTTCTGCCCCACAAGTGCCGCCAATTCCCGGCTCCCCGGCGTGCTGCCGTGGCAGACGAAAAGTATCTTAATCAGCGTAATAATTCTCCTTAATTTGCCCTAGAATGCCCCGTTCTGCAAGGGATTCCAAGTGTTTTATGCCTTGCTGTTAAATAAGCGGATGTTGCAAATCAGAGCATATTTTAGCAAGTTGTTGCTACCTGTTAGTAGTAAAATTAGTAGTAAAAAGGATATTCTTACTACTAAAGATTTTGAGTATCAATTTCTGTCATTTCAAATATCTTTTCTATTACACCATTATCGTGACTATTAGTCATTTTTTCCTGTGGTCCCTAATATTCTAATATAGAATCCTCTGTAACCCTAACTCCCGGAATCGTATAATTTTGCATTCTCGGATTTTGCGTTTCTCTTAATATCCTAGCAGCAGTTTCATATTTCTTCATACAACACTTCTTATACTTAATTCCACTTCCACAAACGCAGACATCATTTCTCCCTAATTTATCCTTTATATCTTTAATATATGTAGACATATATTCATAAGAATGTGCATTCATATCCTTATCTTCATCATATAAAAAGACTTCCCTTTTTATTATCCTGTCCTAAATGCTTCCATCGCTATATTTCAATATACATTTTATTGGACTATATGATTCAATTGGTACGCTCTTAACTCGTTCTAATTCACTTTCACTTTTTCCAACATATTTCAAATAAGAATTTTGAAATATCACATTATTTATTTCGTTAACACTATCATCATTTAATACAGAAAACACATTTTCTCCAATATAAGAAGGAATTCTTCCGTTATAAAAAACAATATAAAACTTTGATGTCAATGGTATCAAGATCATTGTTTCTTTCATACCTATTTGTCGATTTGAAGCATTTGAAAATCTGTTTTTATACATCAATGCTACAGTAGAAACATATTGATCACTCAACAAGAACCGTTCTTTTTCATCAACAATTATTCCACACTTATAATAATTACAAATGGTATCCTTCAAACCACGAATATAACTAACATCCATTATATTCAAATACACCGTAATATTGAATCTTGAAATGTACAGACCAATTCAATAGCTCCAATCAATATGTTGTCTTGAAATACAATTATCATAATAACCAGATCCAAAAAGCGGGTTATACAAATGAGCGTGTTGGGATTCGAACCCAAAGGTACTCCATCCTATTTTCAACGCATTAATATTGTCATATTAGCCACACGCCATCGCTGCACATATTAATGTCATTTTTCTTGCTCCTTTCCATCTCGCAGATAATTTCTTACTACTACCATGATTCTGTTTTTTGCTTGTTCTCTTTTCGCACTTTTGTTTTGATTTCCATGCACATCAGAACCATATTTTACGGAAAGTGACACCTTAACTGCTGTTGCTAATACTCCAATCACAATGCTCCATATAGGCAAATATTACAAATATACTATATCACCATATATTCAATCTTACAACAAGAAAAACGCCCCAGCCTTAGCCAGAGCGTCATCACTTCTGTAAATCAAACCACCTTGAACATTTTCTGCGATACCGCTTTTGCATCGTTCTTCTTTTCGATCTCATCCTGCGCTTTTCTGAATTCCTCCATCTTCCTAAGTTCTTCCTCGGCATCATCAAATCCGATATGCGTATACACATTCATAGTCACGCTGATATCCGAATGCCCCATGAGGTACTGTAAAGTCTTAGGATTCATTCCCGATTTTGCCATATTGGAACAATAGGTATGCCTACATACATGCGGTGTGATGTTCGGCATCTGCACCCGGTAAATATCGTTGTACCTTCCGACCATATGGTTGAATCGGTGCTGCCAGTGCATTGCCACCAACGGATTTCCGTCATCATCGTAGAAAAGGAATCCCGTATAGCCGTCAATTACTTTTTCCGTCTTCGGCGGCTCCCTGTCCTTGATAATGGCTCGAAACATGTCTGCCACATCCTCGGATATCGGAATCCTCCTCGTCCCGGCATCAGTCTTCGTGGTTTCGATGATGTACCTCATATCGGAAGTTCTCTGTAACTGATGGTCAATGTTTACAATCCTGTTCTCAAGGTCGATGTCCTTAAGTGTCAGGCCACAAAATTCTGATATCCGCATTCCCGTATGGAAAAGGATATAGACCACTTCATAATATTTACAATACACCACATCATCATGCACAAACTTTAAAAATTTCCTCATCTGCTCTTTGGAGATTTCCTCCCTCGTAACAGAATCGTTGACGATGACTCCGGCGAGTTGGAATCCGAATGGGTTCTTGACAATGACATCATCATCGACCGCCATCTGGAAAGCCGATCTGAGCACTCCCCTTACCGTATGGATGGAACTGTAGCTCTTCCCGTCTTCCTGCTGAAGCTTTATCAGAAAGAGCTTTGCATCCGAAGTCTTGACGTTGCGTATCTTCATACCGCCGAATTTTTCCCTTGCAAGAAGTCTCTGGACGGTAACATATCCCTGTTTCGTGCTTTGCCTTACCCCCGTCTTGGTTTTTAAATATCGGTCTACCAGTTCACATACTGTCATCTGCCCGTCAGAAACGTTCATCAGCTTATCCAGATCGGCATTGACCTGTTTTTCCAATTCCCGGAGGGAGAGGCACGTTTTTTTGCCGGGAGGGAGTTTATCTGTTGGCTCCAGCCTCCAACTGCACACAAAATGCGGTTTCCCATCAATGTGATATTTGTATTGGTATTTGCCGTCCGCCCTTATGCTCTCGCCCGGACGCAGCACCCTGCGCTTCGTGTCACGCCTTGTTTTTCCCCTGCCTGCATTCGCCATTTGCAAGTTCCTCCCAATTTAGTCAAGTGTTTTTTCCTTATTTTTCAAGGAATTTTTAGTTACATATCTCAGATGAATGCGCCACGGAGATGGACATTTCTCTGTATCTGATACGAAAATAGAGGGTGAAGGGTACACGAAGCAGAACGTCTTTGTTTTTCGCTCTACATGGCCTTGTGTATACCCATCCTTCTACGGCAGCGAACCTCCCGTGTCTACCAGGATCACCCGCATCTCTGCCGGGTCCTAACTTCCTTCGTCCCGCCTGTCCATAACCAGGGTGTCAGTTCAGTTCCTTTACAGGGTCATTCCCTATGGAAAATATTCCTGCCGACTACTGGCTCATCCTTTGTATTAAGTCTTACTGACCTTACCGGCATGGCTTCCGGGACGGCACCTTCCGGTGGACGTTTTTCCGTACCTTTCCCATACCTTCCAGCTTTCCTGTCACGGCTGGGTTCAACCCTCAGCTTCCGGCCGGCTGAAAGTTCAACCCGGCCGTGACAGGGCATTACTTCTGTCTGCTTTCCTGCTGTTTATGCTGCCTGTGCCTGCGGCCTCCTGATGTCTCCCAGCAGCTTCTGCGGGTCATAATCCACTCCTTGTATGCGGTAATCCCTGTTACCATTGTTTGTTTCAAAACTCAGTATACAGGTAAATCCACGTTGCTACAAATGTGAGGTCACTTCATATTATCTAAAAATCCACAAAAGAAAAGCACCTCCGAAGAGATGCCCATGACAGCCCCATATGCCGCCTCTTTATTTACGCAGTATCTTATCCATAACCTTCCCCCTGGCAAGCTCATCAACCAGCTTATCCAGATAACGGATCTCCCGCATCAGAGGCTCTTCAATATCTTCCACCCTGACACCACAGACCACGCCCTTAATCAGCCTCCTGTTTTCATTAGGTTCCGGGGCACCCCGAAAGAAATCCCCATAAGGCACTGGCCTTTCCAGCATCCCCTCCAGTTCTGCCTGACTGTACCCGGTAAGCCAGCGGATCACCTCATCGACCTCCTGCCTTGTCCGCCCCTTTCTCTTCGCCTTATTGACAAGCAGATGATAGACCTTTGAAAAATCCATCTCATATATCTTCTCATTTCCCATAAAACACACCCCTCTGCTCCATATTTCCGGCACTCCTGTCTCTCTGGCATATCCCAATTTGCTGGCACAAACCGCCCGCAAACACTCCGCCTTCTGCTTATACCGCCGCTTCCAAAAACAGCGGTTCCATTCAGCGCTTTCCAGCTGAAAAGACAGCCGCCTCCTTCACCCATCCCATCAGCTCATCATCGACCTCCCCAGTCCCAGAAACCAGGACATGGTGGGTAAAACGTCCAGGGTACGGCTCCACCGCCGCATCTACGCGTGGGGACTCCAAACGGTATCCCAGCCCGAAAGTCACCACAATATAAATCTCCGGCCGCTCCTTCGCTTTCCGCACCGGCAGGAAAGAAACAAAAGCAAACTGGCGTCTGTTGGAAAAAGCGATCTGCGTCTTCTGCACTTTGGCTTTCACGCCTTCCACCTCTGAAAAAACTCTTTCTTCAAAAGCCTCATACAAAGGCAATGCCTCCGGCTTCCCGTCAAAAAAAAATAGCACATCCTGATCCATTCTTTTCCCCCTTCCAATGCTTTCCATCTTACGGATGGTTCCCCGTCTCATAGCACCACCTGGCAATATCAAAGACCAGTTCTGCCGGAACCGGACTACTATAAGGAAGCTGTATGGTCCCCTTGCTGGTCTTATATCCTTTCAGACGTTCCGAAAACTCCTGGACAGCCTCTGGTCCCGGATACAGTCCGGCGTGCTTTTTAAATCCGGCAAAATGGATAATGTTATGCCCTTTCCAATAAGTCGGCATGCTCCATGAAATCCGTTCCTCCGCCTCCGGCAGCGCCGCACGGATCGCTTCCCTTATTTCTTTCAGATACTCCTGTACCTCTTCCGGCTGTCCCGCAATATATCCATCCACCGTCTCCGGCGCCTTCCCGCAATAGTGGTCCTGTTCCTGCCTTATAAAAGTACGTCCGCACTTCGGACACGTCCACATCTTTATCCCTCCCTTCATTCCCGTTCCCTGACCGTCACCAGGATCCTGTCCCCCGGCCTCTTCCTTATCCGGGAACGGATATCCTTACGAACGCCGATAATATAGCACACACTCCCGTCAGCATTCTTTACCCCCATATTCACAACACTTCCATCATAGGGCTCCCCGTCAAACGTGGCATGTACCTTCACTCTTCCCCGCCCAAACTCTTTCCTGATATCATAGGGAAAAATGACATAAGCGCCCCCTGTCTCCCCCGCCTCATAAAGCAGGGACTCATACTCATACACTCTGCCGTTCAATGCCTGCACCTCATCCAATCCGTTTCACCCAGTATACCAGAAACCTGCCAACATTAAAAGGACAAAATCCCCCTCTCATCATACACGCTCCCCGGACTCCCGCCATTCCGCACTGCCCGGTCCAACTTGTTGCGTGACCGACCGGACTTCACATTCGGTGCGCATAGTATAACCGGGCCAGTCTGCAACAAGCCGCCGGTTTCCTTGTTCACCACTGACCTTGGCGCTGCTCCAAATGTGCGAAAATGGTTTATCTTCTGGATGCTCTTCTAAATCATGAAGTGCTTCATACGCCGTAACTGGAATTTGAATTGCCGCCATTGGTGGAACTGTGTCACCTCCAATATAGCACGAGTTTATTTTGATTAACACAATATCGTGTACTTCTGCAAGTACCATTGTCGATAGGGTACACAATTATATTGTTCGAAGTCAATCAGATACAGGGAAACCCTGTGTGTATTTATACCTCGTTTTATGTCTTACTTCTATGCTTTGTTCTTGCGTATTCTATCCTTTGCTTCTCTGCCTTATTCTTATGTCTTTTTTTATACCTTATTTATACGTCTTATTTCTATGTCTTTGCCCCTGTACTTTATTCTTCTGCTTTCTTCCTGCGCCAGGCTGCCAGCAGGAACCATCCGGCCGCCAGCACGACCAGGATCACCCCTGACATCACAGGAAGCAGGAGTCGCAGGCCTGTTCCCGTCTGTTCCGGGGCAGATGCCTGGGGTACTTCCTCCTCGCCCGCCTGCTCTCCATCTGCCGGCAGGCTGCTGTTCCCTCCCAGGGTTACGTCTTCCTCCTGGCCCGGTGTCTCCGGAACATCCCCTGTAGAATTGTCTGTCCCGTCTGTGTCCGGTATTGTCTGGTCTTCGTCGGGCGTACCTAATGTGGTGTCCCCTGTATTCCCCTGCTGTCTGGCCGTTCCAGAACCTGTGGATGGCCTTATCGTCACCACCTGTCCTGCCTGGGAACCTTCTGCCCCGGCTGATATATCAACTACCCCAGGGGTTCCGGCGCCTGCCCCATTTCCAGAACCACCAGTTCCATCGGATCCACCAGATGCACCAGGTGTACCGGAGGTACCAGGATCTACTGGTTGATCCGGTTCTGCTGGCTTATCCGGTTCTGCCGGTTTATCCGGTTCTGTCGGCCGCCCTGCTCCCACTTTCTCCACCATCAAGAAGCGGAACTGCACATCGTTTGTACTATCCGCATTCTTCGCAACCTCCAGGGTCAAGTATCCCTCCCCATCAAGTGTCAGTTCCTGGTAGCACAGGTCGTTCTGTGATACAGTAATTTCCATACAGCCCCTCAAAAGCCAACTGCAGTGGGATAGTAGACACAGTCCCTTCCGTCCTGCTGTCCAGATAGAGGAAGCTGGATGCGGTAATCGGCGTCTCATCGTAGGATCTGGCTGTCCAGGAGGTGTCGTACAGTCCCACCGGCTCCTTCTCAAATTCCGTCACATAGGCCCGCAGGAACAGCTTCGCATTGCCAAAGTCTTCCTCCGACACACCATCAGGCGCACTTTCCAGTCTGCCCCAGGCCTTTAGCTGCTCCAGGTTGGATACGGACAACTGCATGGCGTTGTAATCCTGGGTGGTTCCCACACCGGAGGCACCAGGGTTGGATGTCACGGCCTTCCTGTCCGATTCCTCCACCGGCAGGATCACATTCTGGAGATACAGCACATTCCCACGGTCCTTCCAATTGTACAGGTCTGTGGACACATAACAGCGCACCCCATCCACCGGCCGGGTATTGTTGGTCTTGTTCTCCCCATACCAGAGGTATACAGTCTTGCCCTGGGTGATCTGGCCGTCCGTTTCCTGGGCATCTTCCTCTGATCCCGGAACCTGTCCGGACTGCCCCTGGTTCTCCAGGGCCGGATCTCCCTGGCCCTGGCCCGGCTGATCCCGGGCCAGATTTCCCTGGCTCTGGCCTGGCTGATCCTGGTCAACATTTCCCTGGCTCTGGTCTGGCTGATCCTGGTCAAGACTTCCCTGGCCTGCATCTGTCTGGCCTCCCTGGGATATATCTGTCTGCTCCTGATCCAGGCCAGGGCCATTCTCTCCCTCCCCGGCAGATCCTCCGGTATCTTTACCCGGGGACGGCTGCCCTTCCCCGGATCCAGCAAAACCATCCTTCTGGATCCTGGAGTTGTCCATGGTATCTGCCTGGCCCGCATCCGGATCTGCCTGGCTCACATCCATGGTTCCAGGTTCTGCGGCAGAAACCACCTGGGGTGGCATCATACATCCCACCAGCATGGCGGCTGCCAGCACCAGACTGTAAAAACGCTGTCTCTTCCACCTCTTCCTCATATTTTTCTCCTTCCGTTGGCTTTCGCAGACATACTACCTGCTATGGTAATTGTGACCAGACAAATTGCCAAAAGCCATGTACATATCGTAGACTTTGTGCCATATTTCTCTGACTTGAGGGACCACTCCCCAAAGTACCCTGCATTATTTTTAGATATCATATACTTTTTTAAGAAAATCGCATGCTTCTTTGTACATTCTGCACAAGAAACAAGTCTGTGGAGATTGCCTGGGAGCACTCCTTTGTTTCTAGTGGAAAAAAGCTGCCACCCGTGTTATACTTCCCTTATTAGGGAAGTGAACAGTAACGAAAGGATATCCTTATGGCAGAAAACTACCCCAAGGACCTGTTAGTCCTCACCGATATCTCCAAATACTATACTTCCGGCCAGTCCGTGGTCATGGGCCTGCACAAGGTCAACCTGTCCTTCCGGGCAGGGGAATTCGTGGCTGTCACGGGAGAAAGCGGCAGCGGCAAGTCTACCCTGGCCAGGGTCATTGCCGGGATCCTGCCCTATGAAAACGGGGAGATGGCTGTGGCTGGCAGACCCACCTCCCACTACGGCCACTCAGACTGGGAACAGTACCGCTGTGATACTGTGGGCTTCATCTCCCAGAGTTACGATATCCTGCCAGGATGCACCGTGCTGAAAAATGTAGCCAGCGCCCTGGTCCTCACCGGGATCCCCAGAAATAAGGCCACAGAACGGGCAGAAGATATTCTCCGGCAGGTGGATCTGTATGACCAGAGGCACAAGCGGGCAGCCAAGCTCTCCAGTGGCCAGAAACAGCGTCTGTCCATCGCCAGGGCACTGGCAAAGCCTGCCCCTGTGCTGGTGGCAGACGAGCCGACAGGCAACCTGGACGCAGAGAACAGCAAAAAGGTCATTGAACTGCTGTCCGCTGCTGCAAAGGGGCGGCTTGTGATCATGATCACCCATGATTTCTGTGAGGTGGAAGATGCTGCCTCCAGACATATCACCATCCGGGATGGCAGTGTGGCATCTGATGTGACCCTGTCCCCGGTGGATACGGATATCACCCTGTCAGAAGGGCCAGAACAGGATACCTCCGGCCGGCCTTGCAGACAGGTTACCCTGACCGCCGATCCGGTCAAATCTGACAGCAGCCTCGACAACACCAGTCACCCTTCCCCTTCTAAGGCCAGAGGGTTAAGTCTCTATACTGCTATCTTACAGGTGACTTCCCGTCCCGTATGGAGTGGAATCACCCTGCTGTTTTTTGCCATGACAGCCTTTGCCATGTTCGTGTTTGCCGGGACTTTTGTGGTGAACCTGGACGATGCCCCCACCCGGTACTATGACAATTCTGCTTTTGTCAATGGCAGCAATACCCGCATCCTGGTCATGAAGACCAGCCAGGACCAGGAAAAGTCCCCCCTGCAGGAAGCAGACTGGAAGGCCCTCCTGGCCCTGGACTATGTGGACAGTGTGGAACGCTACGGCTATGGAACTGACATGAACTATTATTACAGACAGGACATTGACTATGAACTGCACTATACCCGTCCCAACGATGAGCAGGGAGGTGCGGATGCCATATTGAAGGAATCCGTGACTTTCCCCGGCAACAGCTTATTTGTACAGACCGTCCCCTGCTTACAGGATGACCGTTCCTTCCTGACTGCAGGGCGCCTTCCGGAGACCATGCACGAGGTGGTATCTGCCGGGGACGAGAGTCTGATCGGGAAGACCTTCGACGTGTACCTCAGGGATACGAAAAACTGGGCCATAGACGATTATATCCGCTTTCCCGTCACCGTCACCGGCGTGACAGGAAGAGGTGGACACCTGTATTTCTCCGATGAACTTGGCCGGTCCCTGACCCATTATTATATGGAGGGCAAGAACTTCATTGTCCCTTATTATGCTTACAACTGGGACTATTACAGCCAGAGCAATATAGAATCCATAACTGGAAGATTTCTCTATGCTGTCACTTTGAACGAATCCATTACCAGGGATGTCCTGGACAGTCTCCCCCGGAACTCGGATTACAATGCCTTTTCCGAGGCCTATGCCCAGATGCAATACCCCTTTACCAACTACCAGGATCCCGCAGAGCCTGTGGAACTGGGACTCCTGGGATGCACAACGGACGCTACCTACCGGCATTTTTACGGGGTGGATCCAGAGGCCTTCCCCCTGGTCACGCGGGAGGGCTACGGCGACCTGGCGGCCCTCACCATCTCCGATTATGCCTACATGGACAGGGTGCTGGAGGCTGTGCGCAATCTGGGGTATACCGCCCTCTCCCCCTACCAGGCAGGCACCACCAGGCAGGATGAGACACTGGCAGCTGAGCGGCTTCAGACCTTGAAAATCTGCCTGCTGTCCTTCTGTGCCGTCTTCCTGTTGCAGATCCTGGTACTCCGGGCCATGTTCGGCATGGAGACAGCCCAGTTCGGTCTGCTGGCCAACCTGGGACTGGGATGCCGCACGGCCAGGCGGTCCATCACCTGGCAGATGCTGGGATTCACGGTCTGCGGCCAGTTCCTGGCAGCCCTCACCATCTGCCTGTGCGGCCTGGCGCAGCTGGGGCAGTTCCCCCATATTCTGAAGCACCTGTCTGTGCCCTACATGGTGCTCTTCTCCTTGATCCACCTGGTCACGGGCTTATCTGCCTCCTTCTGGGTGCAAGGCTTTGTGAGCAGACAGGTCTATCCTTATAGCCTGCAGGAAGAAGATTTGAAAGAATCATTTTGCTGATATTTATCCTGGAGATGGAGGATTTCCCCTTATGATAGAGATCACGCGCCTCAATAAAACCTATGACAAGAATACCGCCAATGCCAACCATGTGTTGCGGGACATCTCCTTGACGCTTCCGGATACAGGCTTTGTGTGCATCGTGGGCGTGTCGGGCTGCGGCAAAACCAGCCTGCTGAATGCCGTGGGCGGGCTGGACACCTTTGACAGTGGCACCATCGACACCGGGCGTGTCACCGTGTCCAGGCCAGGCACACGCAGGTATGAGCGGGAGCGCAACAGCAGCTTCAGCTATATCTTCCAGAATTATTATCTGCTGCCGGACCACAGCGTGGCCTACAATGTCTATCTGGGCCTGCACTGTCTGGATCTGACCCACAGGGAGAAGCTTGTCCGGGTACGGGAGGCCCTGGAAGCCGTGAACATGGCCCAGTATACCCGCCGGATCGCCGGGGAACTCTCCGGAGGGCAGCAGCAACGGGTGGCCATTGCCCGGGCACTGGCCAGAAGGCCCCGGGTCATATTTGCGGACGAGCCCACCGGGAACCTGGATGAGGAAAATACCGTCAATATCTGCACCCTGCTTCGGAAGATATCCCGGACAAGCCTGGTGGTCATGGTGACCCACGAACAGGCCATTGCCCGGTTCTTCGCAGACAGGATCCTTACCCTGGGGGAGGGGAAGGTGGTGGACGATGCAGACTCCTGGCCCAGGACTGACCTGGCCGCCAGCATGGGCAGCACCCTGTATACAGAAGACTATTCCCGGCAGGAACTGGCCGGAAATGACCTTCGGATCCAGGTGCTCACCGAAAAGGGCAGCGCTCCGGCTGATCTGACCATTGCCGTCCTAAAGGACCGAATCCTCATCAAATCTGCAGACAGCCGCACCCTAAGCTGTTCCAGGCCGGAAGAAATCCCTGTCCTAAAGGAAGGAAAACATCCTGTGATGAAGCTGGAGACCCTGGATGCCGCCTTGGCAGAAGAGACCCTGGGCGCAGACCCAAAGCCGGATATGCCCCTGCGGGCCGGGGCGGGTTTTTCCTTCTCCATGATCCTCCAGGAAGCCAGACGGCTTCTTATGGCCAGGGGGAACCACCGCCTTAGCACATGGTTTTTCCTGGTGGCCATGTCCGTGCTTACCTTGTGGATGGTAGGGGATTACCTGACAGTCTCCTCCATAGATCCCAGGGACTTTGTGATCACGGAATCCCATATCCTGGAGCTGGCCGTAGAGCGCGGGGAGAACCTGGATCCCACCCTGTACACCAATGTGCTGACCCAGACGGGGCCGCTCTTGGAGAACCTTAGGGCCTCAGAAACGGACTTCACCGCCATTCCCTATATCTCCGGCCATCCTAAAATATTCCTGGATTCCCTGTTCCTCCAACTGGGGGATACTTATGTCACTCCCCTGGGATTCAGTTATGTCCCATTGGAACTTTTTGATGATAGCGCCCTGCTGTATGGGCATATGCCGGAAAACTGTGAGGAAATCATTGTGGACCGCTGGATCCTGGACAATATCCTGAAGACGGACAGCATGCTCCCCAACCTTCTCTATAGCCCGGAACAGTTCCTGGGCCTTAGGCTGGTGTACACCCGGAAGACTTTTTCCCCGGTGATCACCGGCATCTGTGACACAGGGGAACCTGCCATCTATATGTCCAAAGAGGCCTTCGCCTCTCTGGGCAATATCGGCACGGAAGCCATCTCCCTGTCCCAGTTCCAGGCCATGCATCCGGGGAAATATGACAACCTGTCCCTGACAGACGACCAGTGCCTGGTGATCCTGGACAATGCAGGCAGTACCTATAAGACCAGAGTAGGCGATGCTTACAAGACCAATTCCGGTATGGCCTTTACCATCACCGATGTACTGGAGTCAGAAGAAACCTATGCGGAGATCGTGGTCTCTGACACAGGGCTTGACAGTCTGCTGGATGCCATGATCACCAGCAATGTGAACCTGTGCTTCTATACCCGGGACAAACAGACCTTGCATAAATGCATTGAAACCACCATCCAGGAACAGTTCGAGGGACTGGTACAATACCAGATCAAGGATACCTACGGCAGTTCCTGGGCTTCTTACCGGAATGCTTCCTCCCTGAAGGCCGATGCCCGGCGGGTTGTGACATTTGCCGTGATCTTCCTGTCCATGGCCATGCTGTACCTGCTCCAGCGCTCCTTCGTCCAGCAGCGCATCGGCATGATCGCGGTATACCGGCTGCTGGGGCTGCCCGGACGCAAGCTGATCGGTATCTTCGCCCTGGAAAGCTTCCTGCTGTCCATAGGGAGTATCCTGCCTGCCACCGTATGCACCTGGCTGTTGGTGGCCGTGCTGAACCTGCTGACGGACCTGCATTTCTCCATGGTCCTGCCCTGGCAGGCACTCCTGGGTACCTATCTGGCCGTCACAGGCTACTACCTGGCAGTCTGTCTGCTGCCGGTGCTGCGGCTGCTTCGGCTACCCCCTGCCAGACTGGCGGCGAAGTATGATATATAGGTTCAAATACCTTTTGCTCCCAACACCCTGGGATGTATCAAAACAAAGAAGGACAACGGTATATGTTATGAAGCCCACCACGCACACCTTCCCACACAAATATGGCTATGGATTCTGCCTGTTTCTCCTCTTTTCCCTGGCCCTGTTCCTGCGCACCTGGCAGATCACCCAGGTGCCGGACATCACCCACATGGACGAGGCCGGGCTGGGCTATAATGCCTGGTGTCTTGCCCATTATGGGGTGGACAGGTACTTGAATGCCTGCCCCATCTATCCCCAGAATTACGGTTTTGGAGGGCAGAGTCCCCTGTACACCTACCTGGTCGTGCTGTTGGTACGGACGGTAGGAGGCGGCAGCCTGTCCCTTTTTCTGGTACGGCTTCCCGGTGTCCTGTCCAGCATGCTCACAGTCCTTGCCGGCACCTGGCTCCTATGGCTGGTCTTTGGGAATAAGAGACTCACCTTGCTCGGTGCCTTCCTGCTTTCCATCTGCCCTTATTTTGTCATGCATGGCCGGGTAGGTCTGGACTGCAATCTGATGCTGGGCTGCTCCACCCTGGCTCTGGCCCTGCTGTTCCAATACCTGCACACTGGAAAGCTTCGGGATCTGCTTCTGTACAGTATGGCCTTCGGCCTTGTGCTATACACCTATGCCCTCAGCTATCTTATGGTTCCTGTCTTCCTAGCCCTTGTAACCCTGTATATGCTGGCCGCCAGGAAGATCACCTTTCGCCGCGCCCTGCTTTCTGCCGCCTGTGTCTGTGTGACGGCACTGCCCATCCTGCTGTTCGTGGGTGTCCTGCTCTTTGGGCTTCCTCCCTTTTCCTTCCTGGGCATGACCATTGCCCCGGTGGGGGCCTCCCGGGTTTCAGAGGTGGCTGGCAACAGTCTGGGCAGCTTCCTGTACAGTCTTCTGGAAGGCCTAAGGATGTCCCTGACATACGGCACCTATCCCCAGGATGCAGTTCCCGGTTACTGGACCCTGTATCCCCTGTCTGTGCCCTTGATTGCCATAGGATTCTGCCAGGCCCTCCGACAGTTGTGGCATGATCCCCGGTCCCGCTCCCGCCGCGGGATCCGTATGCCCAGGCAGCACAAAGCAGCTGTACCACCTCACAGAAATACAGCCACGCCCAGGTGTTGCCAGCCGCAATTGGCGCCGCATGGCCCTGGCCTTTCTGCCAGTCTAGCCAGCCTTGTGTTCCTATGCTACCTGGCAGCCTGCCTCCTTGCCATAGGCCTGGCCGGATCCCCCCAGGTATACCGGGTGAACTATATTTTCCCTGCATACCTGTTTTTCCTGGTGCAGGGTATCAGAACGGCCTGCCACGGCATTTCGGCGCTCTGCCGTCTCTCCCCCGGCCGCCAGAGATGGCCTGTCATGGTTTTTAGTATCTGCTACCTGTTATATGGAATTTCATTTGGAAAATATTATTTTACAGAATATTCCATTGCAGGGATAAGTCCCTATCCCAACTCCCTGTACATGGTTCCGGCCAATGAGGCCATCACAGATGCCATGGGACGGGAAGATATCCAGGATATCTACATGGACTATATCGGGGTGTCGGAGTATTTTTCCTTCTATTTCCCCAGATCCCCTCTGGAAGTGCAGGAGACCACCCACGGGGAACCCCTGGGCGAATACCAGCTAAAGGAAGGCTATGGAAGATATCATTTTGTGATAGACAACAGCACACCCCTGGTTCCGGGAAATGCCTATATTGTCCACAATGGCAACCAGGCCTTTGTGGCACGGATCGAGGCCTCCGGGCAGATACAGGAATGTGTTGTGTACGAGAATTATTTTTTGTATATATTATGATACCAGGGTCAAAAAGTCAATGAATCCGATTTTTGACCCCTATATCATATTATAGGAGGTTCCAGAAGGAAGAATAGAATTTACATATAATCCTTAATCCTCAGCACTGTCTGCTTCCCCTGTTTTTCACTCACAAGTTCAAACAGATTCTCTTTCGTAACAAACAGATTCTTTAGAATTTCTGCCAATTATCAAATACTGATTCTTGTCATCAAGTGCAATGTACTTTCTTGTATCATCATCCAGAAGTATGTCTGCATTATTAATCACGATCAGCTTTTTTTCTGTATTTCTAATCATATTACCAATATTCTTCTGATAATCTAAATAGTTCAAACAGACTATATCAGGATTCAATGTTCCCGCCGTAGGCCCGCTCCTTCATCCGGTGATAGACCCCGGAGAATGCCTTGCTGTCTGCCAGTGCCCTGCGCAGGGGCGCCAGGGTAAGGGCCATAATGGCTTTATACCGAAATAACTCGCCCTTTCCCATGTAGGTCCGGGTGATCAGGCGGTGTTCCTTCCTGTCCCGTCTCCTGTTCTTCCGGCTCTCGGAATAGCCGTCCCCCTCATAAGAGGCCACGGCAAATCCCATGTGGGACATCTTCGCACCGGCCCGGTAGTAGCACCACAGGAAATGGTCGTAATCTGCCCGGATCCGATACTGCAGATCGTAGGGCTTCTCCCTGCACAGGGCTGCACTGTAGAAACAGGACTGGTGGCAGGGAATGTTCCGATAGCAGGCAAATCCGTTGATAACAGGCGGAGATGCAATGGCCACCTGGTTCTTCTCCCCATAGGTATCCCCGTACAGCACCAGGCGGGAGAGATCCGCACCGGAAGCCGCCTGGGCCTTCACAGCCTCCCCGGTGCGCTCCAGCACTTCCCTGTCCGCAAAAGTATCCCCGCAGTTTAAGAACAGCAGGAACTCACCCCTGGCGTGGGAGACGGCCTGGTTCATGGCATCATAGATTCCCCCGTCCGGCTCCTGGTATAGGTGGACAGTCTCGGAAGACTCTCCCTCCCGCTTCTGCCAGGCCCTGAGCCAGGCATCCACGGATCCGTCCGTGCTGCCGCCGTCCTTGATGATAACCTCATAATCCCTGTAGCTTTGCCCAAAGATACTATCCAGGGTCTGCTTCAGTTTATCCCCCGGATTCAGACATACCACAATAATAGAAAATGTCATATCTGTACCCCCATGCCCACCTCTGGCGGGCACAAATTTCAAGAGTACGAAAGTTTACTTTCGTACTTATCCCCCCCGTATTAGAACACTCTCTTCTGCCGGTTTAACAGATAGAACCCGCCTCCGGCCAGTACCAAAAACAGGATACACACCGGCCAGCTCACGAAGGCCGCAGATGTGGCAATGGCCGTATTGGCCAGACAGTATGCCAGGGCATTGGCCGCCATGTGGATTCCCACCGGCACCCAGAAGCTCCCGAAATACTCATAGGCATAGGCCAGCAAAAGGCCGATCACAAAGGCATAGATCCCCTGGACGGAATTCCCATGATACATGCCGAAGAAAGCTGCAGAGATCACAAGGGCTGCCACCGGCTTCATGGACCGCCTAAGACAGTTGTAAATGATCCCCCGAAAGAGCAGTTCCTCCGCTATGGGAGCCACCAGGCTGTAGCAGACAAATCCCAGCAGGAATACGGCAGAATACTGGTCCTTCTGGATCTCCTGGTACACCGCAGAACTCTTGGTGATCCCCACCAGTTCCAACAGCAGGTTCAGCCCCAGCACGGCCCCCACTGTGACCATCACCAGAAATGCATAATTTGCCACAGGCTCTCCCTTGATATGTAACAGCTTCCGGTCCTCCTTGGCACGTGCTAGCACTTTCCTGGCAATGGTCTTGACAGAGATGGCACCTGCCACAAAACCCACTGCAGACATGATGGTGGCAGCATTCCCCGTATAGCCGGTCAGCGTCCCAGCCTCATCCCGGATGAACAGGAAGGGCCAGCCTTTCACGGAAGTACCCACGAACTCAAAGAGCATGTTCATCATGTTCATGGCCAGGTTCCTCACCAGCAGAAACAGCAGGAAAGGCAGGGCAAGCTGCCAGATCCTCTGGGAAGGTGTCAGCTTTTTAGCCTCTTCCGTGCCCCGCAGCAGGAATTTCTGTAATTCTTCCACAGAGCGGACAATGTAATCCGTCCTGGCCTCTTTCAGTTCCTCCATACTGCCGTACCCATAGGCAACGCCTACACTCTCCACGCCTTGTGCCCTGGCCCCTTCCGTGTCAAAGCGCCTGTCCCCAATCATATATACCTTGTCCCGTTCCACCGGCTTGTCCCCGAACAACTGCTGCAGGGCTTCTGCCACCACTTCATCCTTGTTCGTCCGGGTGCCGTCCAGTTCGCTTCCCACGATCACCTTAAAATACCGGGCAATCTCAAAATGCTCCAGGATCTTTTTCACGAATACTGTGGGCTTGCTGGATGCCACCCCCAGGAACATACCCTTGGAATTCAAGGCCCGCAGCATTTCCGGGATGCCCGGATAAAGCTTATTCTCAAAGATGCCCTTGTCCTGGAACCGCTCCCTGTATTTCTCCACTGCAGCCTGGGCCTGTTCCTCACTCATGTGGTAGAATTCCTGGAAACTGTCCTTAAGGGGCGGCCCGATAAAAGGCTCCAGCTTGTCCAGGTCCGGCTCCTCGATCCCCATGGCACTTAAGGCATACTGCACACAAGTGCAGATCCCCTCCTTGGGATCTGTCAGCGTCCCGTCCAGGTCAAATAGTAAATAATTTTTCATTGCCCATTTCCTCTCCTGCCTTCCAGCACACTTATGTACTCTCATTCCTGTTTCGGGACAATACCCTAGAAGCTCCTGATCCTGTCCCCGCTGTCATCTGTTGTGTTCTCGATCTTCAATATCTTCACATCATACCCCGTGGATTCATTCACCTGCACATGAACTGTCTGGCCTTCCTTTTTCTTCAGAAGGGCTTTTCCCAGGGGACTCTCGTTGCTGATCATATTCTCTAGGGAATTACCCCGCACGGTGGTGACGATCCGATAGGTTTCCACGGAGCCATCGTCTGCAAATTCTACTGTCACCGTATTGTTCAGCCCCACCTCGTCCTCTGCGGAGTCCTCGGAAATCACCTTCGCCGTCCGGATCATTCGCTCCAGGTACCTGATCCGGCTCTCATTCTGGTTCTTATATTTCTTGGCCGCATGGTACTCGAAGTTCTCGCTCAAGTCCCCGTGGGCCCTGGTCTCCTTCACATCCTCCAAAGCCTTGGGACGCACCACCAGCTTCCGGTATTCGATCTCCTCCTCCATCTTCCGTATATCACTTTTCGTCAACTGATCATACATCTTACCACACTCCTGTCAATCCTTGGAAATTTCATTCCCGCGAGCAAACATTGCTCGTTGAGCAAACATTGCCCGTTGAGCAAACATTGCCCGTTGAGCAAACATTGCCCGTTGAGCAAACATTGCTCGTTGAGCAATGAGGAAAGTAGCCATGTTTACAGTCCCAGCCCATAGATCAAGGCCACCCCCAGCACAATCTGCACAATGGCAAAGCGGAATACCGTCTGCGTGTTAGACCACCCCCAGTTCTTCCGCACATGGTCATGGATGGGGGTCCTGGTATTCTTCAGGATCCGGATCCCCAGCTTTAGGAGGGACACTTTCACAAGCCCCAGGCCGCCGTCCAGAAGCAGCACAAATGCCACAGGGATATATAGCAGGGGACTGCCCGTCTTCAAGATGGCAATGCTGATAAACAGCCCCATGGCCTGGGAACCGGCATCCCCCATCAGCAGCCGGCTGGGAGTGGCATTGTACCATAGATACCCCAGGATACAGATGGCAAATAGCAGGATCAAGTAGGAGAAATCCGTCCCCCTGCCCAATACCCGGGTCAGCGCATATATCGTCACAATGGTGATAATGGTCAGTGTCCCCGACAGGCCGTCTACACCGTCTGAGCAGTTGGTCACATTGATGGACATCCACACCAGGGCTATGATCAATATAGCGAAAACCGCCCTGGGAATCTGGATCTGCACATGAAACATGGCCAGTTCCACCACATTGGGATTATACCGAAGATATGTCATGGCCACCAGGGCTGCCACACACAGATCCAGGAACCCTTTTTTCCACCTGCCCCAGGGAGTACCGGATGCATCATCCAGATAACCTGTGACCATACAGAGCACCATCAAGATAAGGTAGATCCCCAGTTCCACATTCATAGGTGCGAAGAAAAATGCTGTCACCACGAATACCAGCACGAAGATAATCCCGGCACCTCTGGGTTTTCCCGCTGATAGCTTGCCGTCATGAGCGTACTCCCGCCCGGCATCCTTAGGAAGATACCCCTGGAATTTCGCTGTTGCGGACAACGTGGCAGCGAATGCCAGAAGGATCCCTGCCAGCGCCAGCAGGGACTCATATTCCGTAGAGATCCATTTCTGTAACATAACGCACCTGTTTCTGCGGGATATTCCCGCCATGGATTTTTGAAAAACAGTTCCTGCCTGCCCCTTTTGCCGGATCACTGCAGCATGGGCCTGCCTGTCCAACAGACCCATCATAGCATAAAACTGCAAAAGGCGCAATTCTTTCACACGAAACACATTACTCTTTCCCGGAGAATAAGGTTCTCCATTTCCTGCCAGACTTATACCCCGCGTGCCCGGTTCCTGTCCTCGTAGAATTCCCGCATCTGCCCTGCGGCTGTCTCCACCGCATCCCGGAAACCTGGCGCCGACATCCGGAGCGCCCCTTCTCCCCAGATAATCATCTGCTCCAAGGCATCGGAGGTAGCCACCGTCACCAGATGCTTTTTCCCGATATCATGGACAGTCTTCTCAATATACTGGTCGGCTGTCTCTGCCTCCCTGGTATATACCACGTAGATATTGTGATATTTCCGCACAGAGCCGGGATTCCCTTTTACCTTATAAGCATCGAAGACCAGGATCAGCGTACACCCCCGGCACCCCTGGAAATTACTGCAGATGTCCATCAGCTTGTCCCTGGCGCTGTCAATGTTCACAGCTGCCAGTTCCCGCAAATCCTCCCAGGCGAAAATGATATTGTAGCCATCTACCAGGAAATACTCCTGCCCGTTTCCCCCCGCCGCCCCTGTCCGTTGCTTACCACTCCCGATGTTTCCCTTTCTCTGGCCCTGGATCTGGGAACTGTCCTTCTTCTGATTCCCCATACTGTCCCTGCCAGTCTTCTCCGGCCCTTCCGTTGCAGACCCTCCGTACACTCCCCGGCCCAAGTTCTGATGGTGATACCGGTATGGCTCAAAATCCTGCTTCTCCTTGCCGTAGGTGCGTTTGAAGATCTCCTCTATCTCCTCCTGTGTGATATAATCCGACCTGCCATTTCCGGTCTGGCTGGCCTGGCCACGGCCTCCTCCGGCCCCTTTCCCTGGCAGGATCCCGGCTCTCCCGGCCATATCGGTACCATCCGCATCAGCCTGTCCCTCCTGCCCTGCTTGGGACGGTTCCTTCCAACCGCTGTCCACATGGGCATACCCGGGCACCTGGTCCCAGCCCACCAGGAATCCCGACCCGTGGGCACAGAACACGGAAGAGGCCGAATTCTCCACATCTGCCTCCGGGTCGTATCCCATGGCTGCCACCACCTCCTCCGGATTGTGGCAGGGTTCATAGCCTTTTAACACACAGCTAAGACGCCCCTCCCCCCTGGTGTAGGCAGTGACTTCCCGCTGATAGGTGCCAAAAGTGGATGCCGGGGCGCTTCCCCTAAGGATGCTGTGCTCCCCCCTGGTCACAGGAGGATCGAATCTGCCGTGAAGCTTCTGGATATCTGACATGGCCCGGCCAAGCTGCGTGGAGGGGACCTCCAGGGTATAGGAAAATACCGGCTCCAGCAGGATCCCCTCCCCCTGGGAGGCCGCTTGCATCAGTCCCTGGCGCAAGGCCCTGTAGGTAGCCTGCCTGAAATCCCCTCCCTCTGTATGCTTCAGATGGGCACGTCCGGCCAGCAGGGTAATCTTCATATCTGTCACAGGAGAACCTGTCAGCACCCCCAGGTGGGTCTTCTCCTCCAGGTGGGTAAGGATCAGACGCTGCCAGTTCCGGTCCAGGTCGTCCTCCTTGCAGGCTGTGGCAAACTGCAGGCCGCTGCCTGGCTCCCCTGGCTCCAGCAGCAGATGCACCTCCGCATAATGGCGCAGGGGTTCAAAATGCCCGATGCCCACTACCGCTGTCCCAATGGTCTCCTTGTAGACAATGCTGCCTGTCCCGAACTCCACCTCACAGCCATGCCGCTCCAGGATCAGGCTCTTCAGGATCTCAATCTGCACCTCCCCCATGACCTGTACGTGGATCTGTCTGGAAGCCTCCTTCCAGACCACATGGAGTTCCGGATCCTCCTCTTCCAGTTCCTGGAGCCAGCCCAGGGCTTTCAGCGGATCATACCCTTCGGGAAGAACCATACGGTACGTCAGCACCGGCACCAGGACTGGCAGTTCCCCTCCTCCTTCTGCCCCCAGCCCCTGGCCTGCATAGGTTTCGTCCAGTCCTGTGACAGCGCAGATGCCACCTGGTCCTACCTGGTCTGCCAGCTTGTACTGGGCGCCCCCATAGATCCTAAGCTGGTCTGCCTTCTCTTCCCAGACTGCCTCCCCGGGACGGGCACTGCCCTTATTCCCCAGGGGCATCTTCACCCGCAGCACCCCGCCTGTGACCTTCAGGTGGGTGAGCCGGTTACCGTTTCCATCCCGGGAGATCTTATAGACCCTGGCCCCGAAGGCTTCTGGATACTCCTTTAAGAGGGCAAAACGCCGGATCCCCTCCAGAAGTTCCTCCACCCCCTCAAGAAGCAGGGCAGAACCAAAATAGCAAGGAAACACCTGCCGCCTGGCCACAGCCGCCGCTACAGATGCCTCCTGCAACGTGCCCTTCTCCAGGTACTCCTCCAGCAGTTCTTCCCCGCACATGGACAATTCTTCCCGGAAGTCCTCCCTCCCTTCTGCCTCCGGCCCGAATGCCAGACAGTTGTCCCCGAACCGTTCCTGTAGTTCCCTAAGGATCTGCCTCTTGTCTGCCCCGGGCTGATCCATCTTGTTCACAAACAGGAACACCGGGATCCCATACTGCTCCAGAAGACGCCACAGTGTCCTGGTATGCCCCTGGATCCCGTCTGACCCGCTGACCACCAGGATAGCATAATCCAGCACCTGCAAGGTCCGCTCCATCTCCGCAGAGAAATCCACATGCCCAGGCGTGTCTAATAACGTCATGGGAAGTTCCTTCCAACACAGGGAGGCCTGCTTGGAAAATATAGTGATCCCCCTCTGTCTCTCCAGGGAAAAAGTATCCAGGAAAGCATCCCCGTGATCTACCCGGCCCATCCTGCGCAGGGCACCGCAGGTGTACAGAAGGGCCTCGGAGAGCGTGGTCTTCCCTGCATCCACATGGGCTAATATACCGATCACCAATTGACTTCCCTGCATAGATTCCTTCCTCTCTCCGATGCGCACTGTCCACCGATATCTGTCTTTTCCCATTTTACCATAAGTATCCTTCCGGGTCTACAAGGTTCCCCAATTTGACGAATACCGGTTACTGTTCACTGGTGACACCGCGGGATATTTTCAAGCGCTTTCTGCGTACCAGACCCAAGGCTGCCTGCATTTTCCTCTTGACATTCTTCCCGGCCTTGTGTATCGTATAGATCACGAACAAAATATTCCGCTAGGGGAGCACATCGCTGAGACTGGAGTGGCAGACGCCGCTTCTAACCCTCACTACTTGAACCGGATAATACCGGCGTAAGGAAGCAAAACACGTCCGCATGATGCAGACGTGACGATGTCGTTCCTCCTTGCCAGATGAAGGAGGATTTTTTATGTTGTATGAAATCGTTGTAGACAGCTACGGGGATACCACCTATGTCCCCACCACCCTGGGCAATGTGCTGCTGGTGGCAGTGGTCCTGGTACTGCTGGCCGCCGGACTGTTCTTTGCCAGGAAACATTCCGGGAAGGATTCCGCAAATGTCCGATCCGGTGCCGGAAAGCTCACGGTAAAGCAGCTTGCCTTCTGCGCCTGCGCCATGGCCCTTGGCACCGTTCTCTCCAATGTCAAACTCTTTTCCTTTCCCTGGGGCGGCTCCATCACCCTGCTGTCCATGTTCTTCATCTGCCTGCCAGGGTACTGGTTCGGTCTGGGAGCCGGGCTTACCACTGCAGTGGCCTACGGGGTACTCCAGCTCCTCTTCGACCCTTACGTGCTCTTTCCCATGCAGCTGGTGGTTGATTACCTGCTGGCCTTCGGCGCACTGGGTCTGTCCGGGCTGTTCTCCCACAGCAGGAACGGCCTGGTCAAAGGGTATCTCCTGGGCATCTTCGGCCGCTGGATCTTCACCACCCTCTCGGGCTGGATCTTCTTCGCCTCCTATGCCTGGGAAGGCTGGCATCCCATTCCCTATTCCATGGTATACAATGGCATCTACATAGGGGTGGAAGGTGCTGTCACAGTGATGATCCTGGCCATTCCCGCCGTAAGGAACGGGCTGGGACGGATGAAGCAGCTGGCCCTGGGACAATGAATCCCTCTTGACTTTTGGCCTACAACATGTTATCCTTTAATTGGCCTACAAAATGCAGGCCAATCAGTTAGGCCAAATCGTATAGAAGGAGCATCCATAAACATGGCACAGCAGATATCCGACTCCGAACTGGAACTGATGAAAATCGTATGGGCAAACGGCGGTACAGCCCTCTACGCCCATATTATGGAAGAACTCACAAGGCTGGGGTACACCTGGCAGAAGAACACGGTCATCACCCTTCTGTCCCGGCTGGTGGAAAAGGGGCTGCTGCGGACCAGCAAACTGGGCAGGCGCAATGAGTACACCGCCATTGTAACCGAAGCTGCTTACCAGGCGGCCCAGACCCGCACATTCCTGGACAAACTTTACGCGGGCAGCGCAAAAGGGCTGGTGGCCACCCTGATCCAGACAGATCTGCTCTCTGCCGAAGATTATGCCCAGCTAAAGACTTTCTGGGAGGAAGGGAGGGACGGAGAATGAACAGTATCCTAAAAATCCTTCTCTCCCTTTCTGTGTCCGGCTCCCTGCTGATCCTGATCCTGCTGGCAGCAAAGCCCCTGCTTAGGGGCAGATGCAGCAGACAATTGCAGCATATAATCTGGCTGGTGGTCATTGCCCGCCTGCTCCTGCCCTTTGCCCCCAGGGAAAACCTGGTAAATACAGCATTCGACCTGGCATACCAAACAATGCGCCCTGTCCTGGCCCAGTTTTTCCCCCAGGCTGGTGTATCTGCCCCTTTTGCTTTTCCCGTTACAGGAGCCGGGCAGCAGGACAACTTCGGACAGATTCCCCGGGAATCGGACAAGGATACTCCCTTTCCCAGTTCCAATGCCACAGTAGATTTTTCGGAATACCACGATACAGAGAAGGACAGTCTGCCCTTCTCCTCCATGTTCCTCCTATTCCTTTCACACCTCTGGCTTGCGTGGCTGCTTCCGGCCTTTTGCCTGGCAGTGTACAAAATTGCGGCTTACCGGCACTTTGCCAGATATCTGAAGACCAGCGGCAGGGAAGTCTCTGATCCCACCCTGTTAGACCATCTGTCCCTGCTCCAGGCACGGCTGGGTATCAGACGGCCCGTGGAACTATATACCAACCATACGGTCTCCTCCCCTCTGCTTCTGGGCTGGCGCAGGCCCTGTATCATACTGCCCACCACGGATCTTCCGGAAGAAGAGATGCACTATACCCTGCTGCATGAACTGACCCACCACAGGCAGCGCCACCTCCCCTATAAATGGCTGGTACAGTTCACCCTGTGCCTGCACTGGTTCAATCCCCTGGTCTGGCGTATGAGCCGGGAGATAAACCATGCCGGGGAACTTGCCTGTGACGAGGCTGTAATCCGCACTTTGGATCCCCAGGAACAGCGGGTCTACGGCGATACCCTGCTTCACGCTTTCCGGGAAGGCACATACAGCCAGGATTCCCTGGGATCCCTGGCCCTGGGGGAAAGTGCCGCCTTGTTAAAAGAAAGGTTAGGTGCGATCAAACAATTCCGGAAACCATCCAGAAAGTCTGTGGCCTTTTCCATGATCCTTACCCTGGCCCTGCTGGCAGGGGCCACTGCCACAGGGGCCTGTGTGGAGACCGCCGATACAGAATTCCCCCTCCTGCGTCCACTGGTGTCCGGGGTTTCCTATATGGAGGATGCCTCCCCGGAAGAACTGGCCGGAAAATACGTTACGGATGGCAGGACGGATGGTATGGCCGCAGGTAAAACATATACCTATGAAGGAGAAGGCTTTGGTGGGGATTTTGTGATCCAGATCAACGAGGATGGCTTTTTTAGCTACTATGAGGGCCTGCTCAGCAGCTATCTGGGAGCGGGAACCTGGACATTGGAGGATGATATCCTCGTCCTTTCGGACAATGCAGAGATGGGACATCCCTTTGTCAATTATTTCCGGCTGGACGGAAAGGATTTGGTCTTTCTCGCTGAGAATTCGAGCAACTTCATATATGTGAAAGTCAAAGATGGAGAACGTTTCCTATGTGGCTCGGAAGAGTAGAACAGGTGCCCCTGCAAAGATGTTATCCACAAATGTCTGCCCTCGTTGACAAATTGCCAGGATCTGTTGGTGGTGTTTCCCTGCCTGCATCTGCTATCCTATAGGAAACAGCCGGCCGGCAGGATGCCCGCCCACTGTCAAAGCATAAAAAGGAGCGTATCTATGAACATAGCAGACAGAATTCAACACTTAAGGAAGACAAAGGGACTGTCCCAGGAGGAACTGGCAGACCAGATCGGCACATCCCGCCAGACCATCTCCAAATGGGAGAGCGGGCAGAGCGCCCCTGACCTGGGGAAAATCGTACGGATGAGCGATTTCTTTGAAGTGACCACGGACTACCTTCTCAAGGGCATTGAACCGAAGCCTGCGGATATACCCCGGAGCGTGAATGCCACCCTCTTTACCATCTTCGGCACTGCCCTAAACTATATCGGCCTGTTTACAGCACTCATGGTGTGGCATGAGAAACAGGTATCCAGCTCCGTAGCCATTGGCCTCATCTGCATGGCGGCAGGCTGTGCCATCCACGCCGCAGGACAGGTTCTGGGCAGTGACAGTTCCAGGCAGTATAGCAGACGGCTTTTTTCCCTCTGCAATGTCTGGGTGCTGCTGCTCATCCCCTATTCCCTGCTGTTCAATTTTATAAGCGGCCATCTGGGCCGCTACGGAGTTCTCACAGCCCCCATCCCCCTGCTTGGGAATTCCCTTCCCGGATATGGCCTGGGGTGGCTGGTATATCTGGTTCTGAGCCTTGCGGGGACATGGCTTTTGAGGAGACGAAATTAACGCGTTATTTTTCAGCAGGATTGTTGACTTCCCTCCTGCATAAATGCTATCCTTATCTATGCCAGACAAAAACCTACAGACAGGCAGGAGGACACGCTTATGAACATGAACAGACCCTTGCTGGACACAGCAACCCGGATCGCAGATACCATCATGCAGGACAATCCCGGCCTGATCGTGACCAAATGGCAGTATGACGTAGGCCTGCTCCTCACGGGCTTCTGGCAGTTATCGGAAGCCACTGGCGACTCAAAATATTACGATTACCTAAAAACCTATTATGATTATTTCATTCTCCCGGACGGAACCATACGGGATTACAAGTTCCAGGAGAAGAATGTGGATCACTTAAACTGTGGGAAGAATCTCTTCCCCCTCTATGAAAAGACGGGAGAAGAACGCTTCCTGACCGCAATCTGCCACCTGGGGGAGCAGCTTGAGATCCAGCCCAGGACACAGTCCGGTTCCTTCTGGCACAAACAGATCTACCCTGACCAGATCTGGCTGGACGGCCTGTACATGGCCCAGCCCTTCTATGCCGCTTATGCCGGATATTTCCAGAAGGAGGACTGTTACGAAGACATCCTCCACCAGTTTTGCACAGCCCGGGAGAAGACCTACGACCCCCGCAGCGGCCTGTACACCCACGCCTGTGATGAGTCCCGGACAGCCTTCTGGGCAGATCCCCTCACGGGGCGCTCCCTGAACATCTGGGGCCGGGCCGTGGGCTGGTACTCCATGGCCCTGGCAGACACCCTGGACCATATTCCTGCGAACAGGACATCCATGCGGGCAGAACTGATCTCCCACCTACAGGAACTGATGGCAGCCGTGGTCCGCTACCAGGATCCCCAGGGGGTCTGGTACCAGGTGCCGGACAGCCGCCGCAGTGACAATTACCAGGAGTCCACCTGCACCTGCCAGTTCGCCTACACCCTGGAGAAGGGCATCCGCATGGGATACCTGGATCCGGATACCTTCCTCCCCCACCTGCAAAAGGCAGTGGATGGCATCCTGCAGGTCTTCCTGCGCCAGGACGGAGAGCGCACCTGCATCGGCAGGGGCTGCGCCGTAGCGGGCTTAGGCCCCCAGGACAACCCCAGGCGGAATGGAACCCTGGATTACTATTTCAGCGAGCCGATCCGGGACAATGACTACAAAGGCGTGGGACCCTTCCTGTTGCTAGCTGTAGCGTATGAGGGGTAAGAAGCGCTGCGGTCTGTGAACTGCCGCTCCTAGGGCATGACAGTTCCTTAGAACCTCCCCAGGTGGAAGGAATACAGGATCTGCTCCTTCACTGGCATTTCATACAGCCGCTCCAGGGCCTCCCTGTAATAATCCAGCTGGGTCTCATAGCGGTTCCACAATTCTTCCATGGAGGATACCGCGTCCGTCTTGTAATCCAGCAGCACCAGGCCGTCTTCCTCCACGAAAAACACATCGATGATCCCCTGGATCAGCACGGTCTCCGTATCCGGGAACTGTTCCCCCAGCCTGTCAGCGGCGATTCCCAGCACAAAGGGCTGTTCCCTGTATAGTCTCTTCTCCCGGCTGGCCCGCCACATACGAAAACCCAGCCTGCCTGTGAGAAACCGCACCAGCCGCCGTACCTGCACCGCCCCTGCGTATTCCTGACTGAGGCGCCTGCTTGCCACCTCCCGCTCCAGGAATGCGGTAAGGGCTTCTTCCAGTCTGTCCGGCTGGATCCGGCGGGCATATGCGGTATCATCCTCCGGGAATCCGGTTTCCATACCCTCCAGGGCCTTCTCCACGGTTTCCCCAAAATCCAGAAGTTCCATGACCCTGTGGTAGGCATTTCCCCGGACAGTCCCTCCCACGGTTTCCTCCTGTCTGCGGAAAGCCGGGATATAGGGCTGTACCTCCTTCGCCTCAAAGGTGTGGAAAGCCGCCTCATCTCTGTCTGCCATGGCTGCAATCTTCAGTTCTGACACCGTTGTCTTGGTGTATAATCCCTCCAGGGCCACATACTGGTAGGGTGCTGCCAGGCGCTGCTGCAGGGCAGCAAGTGCCACCGGATCCCCATGAAGGGAAGCCGCCTCCAGCATAGCCCTGCGGCCTGCCATCCCTATCTGCTCCCCCAACTTCCGGATCTGGCGTCCGTCCTCCCCTGTGAGATACATCTGGATGGAAGTCTGCGCCACAATGGGCAGCAGGAAATCCAGGAAACTGCCTGCCTCCACAAAGTCCAGATAGGACAGGCTCTTTTGTCCGGCTTCCTGGGCCAGGTTCCACTTGTCCCGGGCATGCTCCAGGCAGGCCGTCAGGATCAGTTTCTCCCTGGCACGGGTCATGGCCACGTACAGCACCCGCATCTCTTCTGCCAGGCTCTCCTCCCGCATCTTCTTCCCCAGTGTCACCCGGCGCAGGGTCTTGTTGCGGATGCGCCTGTCCGGATCCACATAGTCTGCCGCCAGTCCCAGGTCTGTGTCCACCACCAGGGACTGGTTCACATCCTGCATATTAAACCGCTTGTTCAAGCCTGCCACAAAGGTAATGGGGAATTCCAGACCCTTGCTCTTGTGGATGCTCATGATCCGCACCACATCCGCATTCTCATCCAGCAGTCCGGCCTCCCCATCGTCCACATCGTATTTTTCAAGCTGTTCCATATAGCGGATGAAATGGAACAATCCATAGTAACTGGTCTTCTCGAAGTCCGAGGCCTTGGTCAGCAGCATCTCCACATTGGCCCGGCGCCTGCCACCTGCCGGAAGCGCCGTCACATAGTCCAGGTACCCGGAGTCCATAAGGAGCCTGGTCAGCAGTTCCCGGATGGGCATGTACACCGTAAGGGCGCGATAGTCCTCTATCTTTTTCAAGAAAGCCTGTATCCTGGCTGCCAGGTGCGGATCTGTCTCCTGGACACTGGCCGGATCCTCCTCCACAATTTCGGCAAATGCCTGCAGGGCTTCATACAGGGAACCCTCCTTCCGGCCGCTGCGCACCAGGGCGATCTCCTCCTCGGAAAAGCCCCCGAACAGGGATTTCATCACCCCGAACAGGGGAATGTCCTGGGTGGGATTGTCCAGTACCCGCAGGAACTGCAACAGTTCCTGGACTTCCGTGGCTGCAAAATATCCCGTCCTGGAGGGAATATGTGCCGGGATCCCTTCCCCTTCCAGCACCTCTTGAAAGGTCTCGTCCCATCCGCTCACAGACCGCAGCAGGATCACCATGTCGGAGTATCTGGCGGGACGCAGGGCACCACTTCCTTTGTCCATGACCTGGAAACCTGCCAGCAGCTCCTTGATCCTGCCTGTCACAGCCAGGGCCTCTGCCTGCTTCTGGTCCAGTTCCTCCCCACTTCCCGGCTTCTCCACCAACAGCAGTTCGCTCTCACAGCCTTCCTGTTCCGGGTAGGAAGCCCCTGCACGCAGGGCGGCCCCCCCGTCATAATCAATGCCCCCCACTGTCCTGCTCATCAGCCGGGAGAACACATCGTTCACAGCGTCCACCACCTGGCGGCGGCTCCGGAAGTTCCTGGACAAATCGATCCTGCAGCAGTTCCCCTCCGGCTGGTATGTATGGTATTTCTCCAGGAACAGTTCCGGCCTTGCCAGGCGGAATTTGTAGATACTCTGCTTCACATCCCCCACCATGAACCGGTTGAACTGTCCATCCTCCTCCCCGGAGATCGCACTTAAAAGGTACTCCTGTACCAGGTTGCTGTCCTGGTATTCGTCGATGAGGATCTCTGCAAAATACTGCCTGTATTCCCGGGCCACCAAACTGGGCTGCACCTTCTCCTCCTCCCGCACCAGCAGGATATCCAGGGCCAGATGCTCCATGTCAGAGAAGTCTATCACCTTCTTCTCCCTCTTTTTCTCCTGCATCCGCCTCCGGAATTCCAGCACCAGATCCAGGAGGGTATCCACCGGCTCCCGGCAGGCCTTATGCTGGCGCAGGGCCAGGGGCAGGGTAGTGCCAAAGAACTGGTCTGCCAGGCCCTGTATGGTGTCCTTCACTTCCCCCCGCATCTTCTTGCCCAGTTCCCTCTTGCCCGGCGATACACTGTCATCCTTCTTAGAAGACAGACGGCCAAAAGAAAGGGCACACAGCTTCCTCTCAAAGTCCTCCCAGGCTTCACAAGCAGACAGCCCCTCCAATTGTTCCAGTTCCTGATCCACCAGTTCCCCGTACATATAAGGGCCATCTGGCATCTGGCACAGGGCCTGCACCCGGCGCAGCTTCTCCACGCAGCCTGCCGTCATCCGCTTCAAGTATCCTGTCAGATACTGCCCCCAGGCGCTTTCCTCCAGTTCCTCCACTGTCTCCCCGGCATAATTCTCCCTGCACTGTTCCAGCCACTGGTCCGGCCAGGGAAAGCTGGCGGCATACCCGGCCAGGGACAGGATATACCCCTCCAGCACACGCTCCCTGCCTCCGGGGCAGAAGTACTCCACACAATAGCGGAAGGCCTCTCCGCCCTCCTGGAAGGCATCCTCCAGAAGCTCCCCCAGCACTTCCTGTTCCATGAGCTTCACTTCCCCCTGGTCTGCAATCCGGAAAGCCGGATCCAGCCCCACCTCATGGAAATGGTTCCGCAGCAGGAACAGGCAGAAACTGTCTATGGTGGTAATCTGGGCATTGTGCAGCAGGGTAGCCTGTCTCTGGATGTGCTCCGAATCCGGCCGTTCCTCCAGCTTTGCCGAGATCCCCGCCCCAATGCGCTCCCGCATCTCTGCCGCAGCAGCATTGGTGAAAGTCACAATCAGCAGGCGGTCAATATCCACCGGGTGGGTCTCGTCACAGACCATCTGTATGATACGCTCCACCAGAACTGCCGTCTTGCCGCTGCCTGCCGCCGCAGATACCAGGATGTTGCAGTCCCTGGTGTCAATCACTTTCTGCTGCTCTTCCGTAAATGAAATCGCCATGTGAAATATCCTTCCCTGTTTTTCTGTCTTCCCAATGTCTCTGTCCTATTCCATAGGGCTAACCGTCCTGACCTGACCATTCGGCTCCTTCTTTGCCTTTATCCCTGGCCCCGTTTTCCCGGATCATCCGCTCCAGCGCCTCCTCCCGGCCCAGATCCTCCAGTGTCCGCTTACTACAGCCAGGGATCCCAGGTTCGAAACCGCACACCTTCCGGAAATTACAATAGGTACAAGCCTCCTCATTACCCTTCTCATAGGGATTCAAGGTGATCACCCCGTCCAGGATCTGTCTGCCGATGGATACTACCTTGTGGCTCACATAATCGGACAGTACCTGCAGTTCCTCCCGGCTCATGACACTGGAACGGGCCGAGAAGGTACCGTCCTTCTTCCTCTCCACCGGAATCACGTCAGACTTGTCTGACATGGTCCCATCCAGCCATTCCACTATCTCCGGCCTGCTGTTCACCACACCATTCATGCGAAGCTGCCGCTCAATCTGGGCCTTCAGTTCCTCTTCCTCCGGTTCCACGCTGGTCTCCACGGAAGGATCCTCCACATGGTAATAGAGCAGTGCCGCCGGCACCACCTCCTTGCCTGGATGCTTCTTCCCTTCCAGTTCCATGGCTGCATTCATATACACCACAAGCTGCAACTGCAGTCCATAGTAAAGGGCGGCAATGTCGAATTTTTCCTTACCCGATTTATAGTCAATGACTTTCACATACACATGGGAGTCATCCTCTGCCACATCAATCCTGTCTATCCGTCCCCGCAGGGCCATTTTCTCCTGGTCGGACAGTTCTATATGCACACTTTCCAGGTTATCCGCAGAGTGAAAAGACACCTCCACGGCATCGGGAAGAAAGCTCCCCTTTTTCAGCTGGCTCTGGAGGGTCAGTACCGTCCGGATGAGAATCCGCTCCATGCGGTGTATGGCATAGGCGTTCCGGGCACTGCTGTAGAGCACTGTCTCCCCATAGGTTGCCGCATAGGCCTCCAAGATATCCCGCACTGCCCCTTTTGCATATTCCTCCGGGAAATCGAACCAAGTATGCCCTGCCTCTGTCAACTTCCCGGCAAACTGTTCCAGCACTGCATGGTACACATTTCCCATGTCCACGGACTCGAAGGAGAACCCCTCCCTTTCCCGCAGGAGAAGCCCGTATTGCAGGAAATGGCGGTAAGCGCAGGCTGCGTATGTCTCCAGCCTGGTGACACTGTTTTCCAGGAAATGGCCGTAAAGTGCCCTGGCCACTGCCGCAGACAGGCCGCTGTCCTGGTACCTCAAAAAAGCTGCCTTCTCCAGCACCTGCCTCTTGTCCTGTAATGCTTCCGTCCCATAGGCCTGGTAAATGGTAAACAACTCTATCTCCCTGTCCTGTGGCAGCATCCCTGCCGCATACTCCCTGAGTTCCCTGGCCAGGTATCCGCATCCTTCCCTGGCCGTGACGATTTTCTCCAGGGGACCCTGTAGCTGGGGATACTCTGTGGAAAGCCCCGGGAACAGCTTCTGCACTGTGTCAATGAGGTAGGATGGACGGATGGATTTCCCGCTGTTGTTGATCTTGGCATAAGACAGATACAGCCTGTGGGAAGGCTTCGTCATATTCAAGTACAGGTACAGGCGCTGTATGTACATCTGCTGCCTGGGACTGGGGGCCAGTTCGATCTGGGACTGCCGCAGGAACTCCCTGTCCATGTCGGAGATCAATCCTCCCTTGGAAGCATTTTTCGGGATATTCCCGTCATTCACCCCCAGGAAGAACAGGACCTTCACCTGCCTTAAGCGGGTGCGCTCCATGTCGCCCACCACCACCCTGTCCACGTTCTGGGGGATGGTACCCACCTGGATCTCCCCGAATCCCGCCTCCAGGATATCCGCAAACTCCTGCAGATCTATGGTCTCTTCCCCCAGCAGGCTATATACCTGGTCTAAAAGTTCCATCACCAGACGGTAGATCTGGGCATATTCCCTGGCCCTGGCAGGTTCCCCCTGGGTCTCGAACCGGGCCTGGTACACTGCCAGCCTGTTCTGCACCTGGTTGCACACCAGAAAATCATAGAGGCTGTCTATATATTCCCTCACCGGCTGTTTCGCCTTCATATGGAGCATGTCCACCTGGTCCATAAACCGCTGCCGCAGCCCGTTCAGCTTCTCCAGCGCTTCCTCCTCTTCTTTTGTACCCTGGGTCTTTCGCACGAACCGGCGGCTGTAGCTGCCGTACCCCCTGATCCCGGTCTGTAGCACATAGTTCTCCAGCAGGTCTACCTCCCCAGGCTCCAGGCTGGCCAGGCCGCTGCGCAGGTAGTGGAACACCGCCTCGTAGGTAAAATTCTTACAGTACAGTTCCAGGGCGCTCTTTATGAATTCAATCATGGGATTCAGCACAATCCCCCTGGTCCTGTCCAGGAAGAAGGGAATCTCCATCTTGGCAAATTCCGTTTCCACATGGGGACCATACCCTTCCAGGTCACCCAGGATCACCGCCACATCCCGGTAAGCCAGGTCCTGTTCCCTGATTAGGCGCCGGATCTCCAGGCCGGCCTCATGGACTTCCTCCCTGGGAGTGGTGGCCTCAAAGAGACGGATGGCTTCCTGGCCAAGGGGCTTCTCCCCCTCTGGTCCGCCTTCCCCGCAGCCTCCCGGCCCGGATGCTTCCCGTTCCCCCCCATAGGACTTTGTGCCATACCGGAACAGGTTCTGTTCCAGGTATCCCAGGGCAGGAGCCTGATGGAAACGGTGGCAGGGACCGGACAGGAACACATCCTTCCCCCGGCCTGTCCCAGCTTCCCCGGCCAGCTTCTGCAGGTCTGCCACAGTCTTCTTGCCCAGATGGAATAGTCTCTGTTCCCCGTCCGGCCGGTAGGGATCCTCCCCCAGGCCCATGGTCACAGTTACAATCACTTCCCCGCACAGACCCATCAAGCCCTGGATCACCCGGTTCTGTATGGGAGTAAATCCCGTAAAACCATCAAAGGCCACCACACTGCCTGGCAGCAGCTTCGACAGGGACAGGGAGCGCCTGAGCACCTCCAGCTTCCCTTCCGTGGTGATGAATTTCCCCTGTATGTACTCCACAAAGGCTTTGTACAGCTTCTCCAGATCCTTCAGTTTCTGCGCCAGGGCAGCCCTGTTGCCTGCACAGGCGATGAGCTTCGACACATCCTCTGTGCCAATGCCATACTGCATGAACTCCGAGATAGCACTCTTCACCTCATGGATATAGCCCTGTCTGCGCAGGAAGCTGCCCAGGACCGGCAGTTCCTCCTCCATGCCTGCGGCCACCTTCTGGAGCACCAGGCTCTTCCCCGTATCATCCAGCACCGGGATATCCTCCTGCCCCACCTCCTCCAGGATCCGATGGGACAGGCGGCCGAAACTGAGTACGTCAATATTCAGGATCCCTCCCTGACCGCTGTATGTCACCAGATCCTTCTGGGTCTGCATGGTGAACTGGTCCGGCACGATCACCAGGAAATTGCGGTCTGGCTCCTGCCCGGCCCTCCAGAGGATCTCCTCGTACAATTGTCTGCTTTTTCCCGAACCGGAAGGCCCGAAGTAAAACCGAAGACTCATTTCAATCCTCCATATTAGAGCAGTTTGCCGCGATGTCTCTCGACGATAAATTAGCATACTGCTTGCAGTATTGCGATTATCTCATCTGTGATCAAGGCATATTTGAGGCTCTGACTCAAACAATAAAATCCACGCTCCGCGAGGATACTATTGTCATGAATTGCTAATTGAAAAATAATGTCATCAGACTTATTTTTCAATCTATTCCCTCACAGATAGAATCTCCACAGATACTCCGCTGCTTCCTCCGCATAATCAATGCCAATCCGTCTGCCTGCATGGATCCGGGATGGTTCCACCAGAATACCTTCCGTCACATAGAAGCTTTCACTGCACACCATGTCCACGTCATTGTCCCTGCGGGTAATCCCCATGGCAATGCACAGCTTACCAGGCCCGTCTGCCAGATGCTTTTCCACGGACGCCGGACAGGTATCCAGGGTGTAAGGCGGCAGTCCCTTTTTCTCCTGCTTCCTGTTCAGAACCTCCAGGCGCAGGGCCGTCATCCTCTGCCGGGACGCTTCATCTGCCGGGAGCACGCTGCGGAGCAGCACGGCCTGGGGGGTTCCCTCCCCCATGGCCGCAATATTCATACAACTATACATACCGTAGATCAGATAGACATAGGAAGTTCCCCCACAGTGATACATGGGCTCCGTCCGCTCCGTGCGCTTTCCGCCGTAGGTGTGGGATCCCTTGTCCTGTTCCCCCATATAACTTTCCACCTCGGTGAGGATACCCCGCACAGTCCCCAGGTGGGTCTCATGTACCAGGATCTTCCCCAGAAGTTCCCTTGCCACCGTAAGGCCGTCCCTGGTGAAAAAGCTTCTGGGGAGGCGGTTATTCCCACTGGCTGCCATGCTTTCTGTTCCTGCTGCCATACTTTCTGTTCCTACCAACCTGCGCACTTCCATTCGTCTGCCTGCCTCTTCTGGTCCGTCTGCCCCAGCTGGCTTACTTGCTCCTGGCATTTACCTCTCCCTTGGGAAAAAATTCCCCTATTCTGATTACCATCTGACGCTCCACCGTTCCAGGTACTCCCCGGACATATGCTCCTTATGGCTTTCCCTTCCTGCAGTCTCCTCCTCTTCCTGCCTGGCATGGAAATACTGTGCGAATTCCTTCTCGTCCAGGGGCAGGGATACCCAGTCCTCCTTCCAGGAAGACAGGTAGGCTGCATTGCTGATAGCCAGCCCCCGGATTCCCTCTGCCCCAGGTGCAATCAGTTCCCCGCCATGGCGCACCACCTCCGTAAAATTCTGTAGGATCTCCAAGTGCCCCCCATCCGGCTCCTCCTGGGTGATGGTCCGGCAGTGGACAGGCTCCCTGGGCATCCCTTCCCGGGAGCCGAAACAGATCTGCCGCTCATCCTGCTCCAGCAGCCAGAGTTTCAAGGTGCCATTCTCAATGACAGCTTTTCCCAGGGTACCACTGATCTCCATGCGATTGGTGCCGGGATATTCCCCGGTGGAGGTGAGAAATGTGGCACTGGCCCCGTTCTCATATTCTGCATAGATAGTGGCATCATCCTCCACTGCAATCCGGTGATACTGCCCCGTCCTGCAGAAAGCCCTTATCCGCAGGGGCATTCCCATGATCCACTGCCAGATGTCCAGGTTGTGAGGACACTGGTTCAGCAGCACACCGCCGCCCTCCCCGCTCCAGGTAGCCCTCCAGTCACCGGAATCATAATAGGCCTGGGTCCGGTACCAGTTGTTGATGATCCACACAAAGCGTTTGATCTGTCCCAGGGTACCTGCCTGTACCAGGTCATGCAGCTGTCTGTATAGCGGGTTCGTCCGCTGGTTGTACATAATGCCGAACACTGCCCCACTGCGGGCTGCCGCCTGGTTCATCCGGCGCACACTTGCCGTATCCACTCCCGCAGGCTTCTCCGTGAGCACGGAAAGTCCCCTGGCAAATGCCTCTTCAGCGATGACCGGGTGCAGCCTGTGGGGTGTGGCTATGAGTACAGCATCCACTGTCCCACTTGCAAGCATGTCCTCCACCTGCCGGTAGACAGGGATCCTCTCCCCGAAACGCTCCCTGGCCCATTCCAGGCGGCTCTCCTCTATGTCACACACCGCTGCAAGCACTGCTCCTTTTACCCGACCTTCATAGAACTGCACCGCATGGGCACTTCCCATATTCCCGATGCCCACTACCCCGAAACGCAGTATACTCTCCATCTTATCTTGTCCTCCCTTGTCAGCGTCACAAACAATCCGTGAAACTTTGGGAAGAATTGCCTTACGACAATTCTTCGAGGCGAAATTTAGAAAATCTTAGCTTGTGTACTAAAGAGGTGGGCTAGCCCCCTCTTGCAAGCTTAGATTTTCTTTTCGCCTTTCATACTTTTCACACATCCGCTCCGCATGTCTGCGCAGATCCTGCCGCAGCTTGTCCGGCTCCAGCACCTCCACCTGGCCGCCAAATCCCAGGACCCACTGCAGCATACACTGATAATCCGTAAAATCATGCTCGAATAACAGACTCCCGTCCTCCTGCACGGAAAAAGTGTCCTCCCCGTAAGCCTCCACCAGCCGGTACTTTTCACTGGGTTCAAAGACGGCCTGCAGGTGGAATCCTTCCTCCCCGGTCTCCTCTGTAAATTCCAGTTCTGCCTCCGGCACATCCCGGACCAGGAAGATCTCCCCCACATCCCGCAGACGGGACAGCCGGCCCAACTGGAAATAGCAGAATCTTTCCTCTTCCCTGCAATACCCAAACACATACCAATAGGAACACCGGAATACCAGACGATACGGCTCCAGCAGCTTCTGCCCCTCTCCCTCTTCCCCGTAATAGCAGAAAGCTATCAAGTGATTCTCCAGGATCATCTTCTTGATCACCTCGATCTTCCTGGCCAGGGACGGCTGACAGTTACTTGCCAGGTCGATGAGAATCACATCATCCACCAGAAGCCGCTGGTTCCTGCTGGAAAATTTCTCCAGAAGCTTCGTGAAATAAGTCTCCTTGGATACCCTGTCTATCCCATCCAGCCCCGCCAGCACAGACTGTAATTCCTCCTGGGACAGAATCGACTTGTCAAGCTTATATCCCGGTTCTATGGAGATCCCACCGCCATATCCCTGGGCTGTGACAAGGGGAATCCCTGCCTTACAGATATCCTCAATGTCCCGGTTGATGGTACGCCTTGACACCTGGAACTGCCTGGCCAGTTCCGGCGCAGTGACCTTCTCCTGCTGCAGCAAAATTGTGATGATTCCGATCAGACGGTCTATTTTCATATAGTATCTCTCAATTCTATCCCACAATACCAGGATACTTCACCTAATACCCCTGCCTGGTTCCTGTTTTGGTTCCTGTTTTGGTTCCTTTTTCCTTATTTTGCTGCCTTTCCCTGGTTTTGTCAAGAAACTTTGTATGTTTCCGGTTTATGACATTCTCCCAGCCGGCCTATGGATTTCACATACAGCACTGTGTTGCTGCCCAGCTTGTTAAGCAGCTTTCTGTACTGGGGCCTGTTAAAGTCCTTGCCCGAAAGCTTATCCATATAGATGTTCCGCTCCGGGACACCTGCTTCCAAAAGTGCTATCCGTTGTCTGTCCTCATTTTGTTCCCGGCTGCTGATCCGCATATATCCATACAGCTTTTTCTGTTCCATGTGGAAACCTCCTTCTTATCAAAATTCCCATTGCCAAGATACTTCTGTTCCTTGGCAATGGGATTCTCTATATAAGAAGAATAAATTTTCGCGAACAGCAATTGCCCACTACCTCCTGTGCCTGTACCCGGCCACACTGATCCCCAGGGACACTGCAAACAGCACCACTGTTCCCACAGCACACAGCGCCAGGTATGTACCGAAAGATGCCACCAGGGACTGGAAGCCAGGGCCATCCTCAAAATATTTCACCAGGGTGAACATGGGGATCACCAGCAGGATCCCGCAGGTCTGGGCAGCGCGGAAACCAAACCAGTAGACAAAAGGCAGGCAGCACCCTGTCCAGGCCAGAGGGAGAAGCACCGCACAGATGGCTGACAATAGCCAGGCACCCGGGATAAAACTCCGATATACCACACTGGCCACAAGATTACACAGAATGCTTCCGGCCAGACTCACGGCCAGGGTGCAGAGGACGGAGAGATATTTCCCGGCCACTGCCTGGAAGCTGCTCACGGGCATGGCCATCTGGTACTGCTTCCAGCCGGCCTTCTCGTCTGCCTCTGCCCCCATCACATTCTGTATCCCGATTGTCATAGCCAGCATGGCAGATGCCAGGATCCCTGCGTAGACGCCCACGCTGTACAACAGCAATGCGATAACTCCCGCTGCCAGGAAAATCAGCTTCCTGTCCACCCCTTTGAAAAACAGCACCATATCCTTATAGACAAGGCCCTTGATAGTTCCTTTTTTCATTGCTCTTCTTCCCTTTCCTTTCCCTTGATATGAAGCAGCATAATGTCCTCCAGCGAGGCATTGTCCACCACTGCCTGGCCATACTTTACTTTCACCTTCTCCCTGTCCCGGACAAGACATTCCATACTGAGAGGTGTCTCCCTGTAGGTGATGATATCTTCCCTGGAAATAGATGCAAAGTATTCTTTTCCACATCTTAGGATCCCATAATGACCCAGCAGGTCATCCTTCTGCTCCTCAAATAGGATCTTCCCCCTGTGAATGAAAATGACATAGTCCGCAATCTTCTCAATATCCGATGTGATATGGGAGGAGAAGAAAATGGCGTTCTCTTCCTCCTGGATATATTCCAGGAACAGATCCAGGATCTCGTCCCGTACCACTGGATCCAGCCCTGTGGTGGCTTCATCTAAGATCAGCAGCTTCGGTCTGTGGGCCATGGCGCAGAGGATGGACAGCTTCATCTTCATACCCTTGGAGAAATCACCGATTTTTTTATCCACTGGAATCTGGAACCGCTCCAGGTACCGGTGGAAAACTGTCCCGTCCCAGTTCCTGTACACCCCTGCCAGGATCTTCTCCACATCCTTGGCCGTGCATACATCGTGAAAATTGCAGGTGTCAAATACCACTCCGATCTCTTCCTTCAGCGACACTTCCCTGTGGTCAGAGCCAAAGATTGTAACCTGCCCGCCATCCTTTCTCAGCTCGTCCAGGATCAGCCGTATGGTGGTACTCTTCCCGGCCCCGTTTTCCCCGATAAATCCCACGATCCGTCCCTTTGGTACCTGGAAGGATACATGATCCAGCGTAAATCCCTTGAAATGCTTGCACAGATCCTGTACAACAATGCTGTTCTCCTCCATATTCCGACTCCTCTCTCCCACTCTGCCTCCTGGCAGTCCTGTTACTTACATATCCTCATAAAACATCTTGAGGATACCTGTCATTTTCTCATAACTTATCCCATGTGCCCTGCCGATTTCGGCTGCCTTCTGTAACAGTTCCTCCGCAATCCTAAGCTGTTCCTCCTGGATAAATTCCCTGTTCTGGGCTGCCACAAAACTACCTTTCCCAGATACTGTCTCTATGAATCCGTCCCTGGTCAGATCCTCATAGGCCCTCTGGACAGTGATGACACTGATGTGCAGGTCCCTGGCCAGGGCACGCATGGAAGGCAGGGCCTCCCCGGCCTGTAGGGCACCATCCATGATCTGTTTCTTGACCTGTATACAGATCTGTTCATAGATAGGCTTGTCACTGCTGTTACTAATGATAACTTCCACTGGTTCACCCCTTTCAAGCGTACCGCCTGTCATATGCGTACTTGTTTGATAAGCACAGTATATACGATTAGGCTTGTGATGTCAAGAAAAAAATGATTCCACCTGCACAGATGGAATCATTTTTTCTTGTTCACTCCGTTTACGGCAACAATCGTTTTCGCTTTTCAAACATACTTTTCAGACATGCATCTGTTTTGGCTGCCTATTCTTTCAGCAGATTTCCAAAGTACTCTTCCTTTAGGATACCGTAGGTCAGCCGGTCATGCATGCTGCCATTTAAGTACCGGGCCTTTCTCTCCCTGCCCTCCAGGGTAAATCCGCATTTCTCCAAGGCTTTCTGTGCCCCGATGTTCAAATCCAGTGTGTGGGCTGCTATACGCTCCATGCCCAGGTAACGGAAGCCATAATCCAGCATCAGCAGGATGGCCTGGCTGCCATATCCCCTGGACCGGTTTTCTATCCGGGCCATGCCGATTCCCACTGTGCAGTTCCTGTTCACCCGGTCTATATCCTGCAACGCCACATCGCCGACCACCTTCCCATCCCTGGTGAAGATACCCAGCCTCACATTCCTGTCACCCTGGAGCTTCTGGATCTCTTCAAACCAGTCTGCCGCCTTTTCATCGGAATGTCCGATATTGAATTCCTCTGCCGGAACCTGGAAGTCAAACTCATATGCATTCCATAGAGTCTTACAGTCTTCCCGTTCCAGCATGGCCAGGTAAATGTCTTTTCCTTGTAATTTCATCCTAATTTCCTTTCTGCTTCATTCCTATAAAAATCCCTCTGCCATCCCGGCGCCATGAAGCTAAAAAACGCATCCCTTGCACTTTTGTGAGACACACTCGTCAGATTCTGAGCCGGGCCAGCACCGCCAGCAATTCATATTTCCTCGGGAGATCCATCCATCTTCCACATTCCGTAAAAAACGTGGAATATGCTGACTCCAGCCCTTCCTCTTCTATCTGGGCCAACAGTTTTTCTACTTCTTCCTGCCGGAAGATCCATCTGGGTGCCGTCCCGTTCCCATTGTTGGATCCATTTTCCTCTGCCACACCAGCTTCCATCCTCTCGGGCGCATCCGCTTCACGTTCCCTTTCCGCACCTGTCTGTTTGCAATTTCCCAGTGAAAACGTCTGGTAGCGCTCCAGGGGATTCACCCTGGCAAAAAGCTTCCGCACCAGAAAAGCTATGGCATTCAGCTGTGGGATTGTCACAATATTGTGAAGCATCCGAATATCCACCTGGTCCTCCCCCAGGATCAAGAAACCCAGGTCAGACACTTTCAAGACCTCTGTAGCCGAACCTTCCGGCCGGATACTCAAGAGGCTGGCATCCACCCTGTCATTATTGGCAAAATCTACAGGCTCTGCCTCCCCGTCCCGGCGCCATCCATAGGGCTCTGGCCCCTGGTCATTTTTGTATCTGCCCTCCAGGCCATGCCTGTTGTAAATGGCCCACAATTCCTTTGCCTGCTCTGTCACCTGGCTGATCTCATAATCACGCATCATATAGATCCTGTCAGCCACCTTGAGATATTCGCTGCTGCCGCCGATCACCAGGATGGTGGATACCTGCTTTTCCCGGGAAAGCTGCTGCACCCTCTCCACAAATGGCGTGATTGGCTCCTTCTCGATCAGTTCCTTCATACAGGCATCCTGGATCATGAAGTTGGTGGCAGATTTGTCCTCATCAATGAGCAGCAGTTGTACGCCCCAGTCCACTGCCTCCATGATATTGGCCGCCTGGGAAGTAGATCCGGATGCATGGTCTGTGGAAAAGTCACCGGGATCCCCTCCCGGAATCCATTTGATAAAGGGCAGCAGATTGGCATGGCGGATGCACCGGCCATCCTCCGCGGATATTTTCATGGCAGTGTCATTGGTAAGCACGAATTCCCTGCCATCTCCCTCCACATGGTCATAAATACCGGCACTCAGGGCATCCAGCAGGGTACTCTTTCCAGAATAACCGCCTCCGGTGATCACTGTAACCCCCTTGCGGAATACCATACCCCGGATGCCTGCCACTTCTACTTCATCCTCCGGCGTAGAGCAAAATGGCACTGCACCCTGCATGGGACCATCGCTGTCTTTCTCCCTGGGCAGGATGCTGCCCAGAGCCACAAAGGCACAGTGGCCGCTCTCCCGCAGCCAGGCCCGTATGGTCTGTTGTTTTTCATAAAGGGCCTCGGCTCTGTGCAACCCCTCGTGGTCAAATTCCTGCACATAGCGGTTCACTGCATCCGGCAGATCCCTGGTCAACATCTGGACTGCCTTCTTATGCTTCCCCTCTGGAAGCTGTACCTGGAGCAGAATGCTAATACAGGGGTAGGCGGGAATCTCCCGGATACCATCCACCGGCTGGATCATGCAGTTTTTTCCTGCCGGGCAGTGCGGCACTCCCCTGTCCCGCATTCCGTCAATGGGTTCTATGGTGTTGGCTCCCACCAGCCTATAGTATTTCTGGGGAACCAGACTGATGCTTACCACATTTCTGGTGAGCACCTTATTGTCCGGCTCATATATGTCGTAGTGGCCATTCTCCTTGTAGGTCCGTTTCCTGTTGTCATTTCCTGCATTCAGTTCCCGTATATAGGGGAGGAAGCTCCGGTACAGGTAATCCAATGCCGCGGTTCCCACTTCCGTTCCCAGGTTCCCTCCTTCCCCGAAGAGCTTCCAGGGAATATGCACTGTCACCGTAGGCTTTGACAGTTCCAGACGGTTGCTCTTGGTGATCTCGTATCCGATCTCCCCGTCCCAGTACACGGCATGGTTGTGCACAATGGGATCCTTGTCCATAAAGGACTCATACATTTTCCCCTCATATACTTCTTCATAGGACTCGCTGGAGGGTTTCATGTTCAGCAGATAATATTTTAGTCTTTTCAAATAGAATTCTCCTTTTTCTCATTCTTGCCCATTTTGTTTCCATGACTTCCTGCATCCTTCCTATCCTCATCTCTCTCTTTTCTCCCATCATCCAATCACCTTTCCCTTTCCTGCGCATAACGCAGACCTGCGGACTGGCACATCCGGTATCCGGCGGATTTGACGGGAACCAGCTCCCATTTGGACCTGACTGACGATTCCCCATACCGCTCTTTGGCCACCAGATTCCCGTACCGCTTAGACTGCCATGATCCGGATCTTTGACCGCCATATTATGCACACAAAAAAAGACACACCGTTTATGACGTGTCTTTTGCCAACAGTTTCATAAAGGTATCAAGATATGCAGGCTTATCCCTTTTCTTCCGGCACAGTACCCGAACCATGCTTCCTATCAAGGGACAGTCCTGCCTGTATTCAGTTGAAAGAAACAATCCCTCTCTTACTCTGTCTCATTCTTTCTATTTCCTCCTTTCAACCAAAGCCAGACTTTATCTTGTTACCTTTATCAGTGTAACATTGCTGTGAATATTTTGCAACTTTTATTTTCGGTGCATGATCCGCGAACGGTTAAGGTTGATATACTTTCAGCACTTTTCACTGTATTGCAGCTATTTCTGTTCATGAAGGACTTCCAGCAATTGGTCTATTGACATACTTCCCAAATCACCATCCTCTCTATTGCAGCGGAAAGAAGGCTAAGTGCAAAACCCTGGAGAACCGTAGTCCTCCAGGGTTTATGTCTTACCCTATACCTTTCTGTCAGTTCTTGTTCGCCAGTTCTGCGCGGAGCTTCTCGGTCAGGGCCGGAATGATCTTGTTCAGGTCACCCACAACACCGTAGTCTGCCACATCGAAGATGGGGGCGGTCTCATCCTTGTTGATGGCAACGATGATGTCAGACTCCTCCATACCAGCCAGGTGCTGGATGGCACCGGAGATACCCACTGCAAAGTACACATTGGGACGGACTGTCTTGCCGGTCTGTCCTACCTGCAGGTCCTTGGGCTTCCAGCCTGCGTCCACCACAGCACGGGAACAGCTCACCTGTCCACCTAGCACCTCTGCCAGTTCCTCCAGCATCTTGAAGTTCTCGGGGCTGCCCATTCCACGGCCGCCGGACACCAATATCTTGGCATCCATGATATCCACGGTCTCGGACACGGCCTTCACCACTTCCAGAATCTCCACATAGTTGTCATTGGGGGTGAAGCCAGGATTGAACTCTTCCACATTGGCCTTGGCCCCTGCCACCTTTTCCTTCTTCTGCATCACGCCGGGACGCACAGTGGCCATCTGGGGGCGGAAATCCGGGCAGGCGATGGTGGCAATGGTATTGCCGCCGAAAGCAGGACGGGTCATCAGCAACTGGTTGTGCCTGGTCTCCTTGCCGGGAACCGGGGTCATGGGGAAATCCCCGATGTCAAGCTGGGTACAGTCTGCGGTCAGACCGGTGTGGATCCTTGCAGACACACGGGGACCTAAGTCACGGCCAATGGCTGTAGCGCCTACCAGGAAGATCTCCGGCTTATACTTCTCAATCACGGAAGAGAGCGCATGGGCATAAGGCTCCGTCCGATATTCTTTCAACTCCGGATCGTCCACCACGATTACTTTGTCAGCGCCATACTCGGCCAGCTCGTCAGCCAGGCCTTTCACACCGCTTCCCACCAGGACAGCAGTTACCTCTGTGCCAAGGTCTGCTGCCAGATCCTTGCCCTTTCCGATCAGTTCAAATGCAATGCTGTTGATGCAATTGTCCACCTGCTGCGCGAAGACATATACACCCTTATATTCTTCTAAATTCATTGTTATACCTCCTGTCCGCTTAGCGGGCATTCCTTCAATATCTGGAAGTATACTTCCAACCTTATACCTCCGTTTATATACTTCTCCTATTCTGCAATGGCTCTATCCCTTACGCGCTCAAATGACATGCTTCTCTTTCAGCTTGCCTGCAATGTAATCAACAGCCTCTGCGGGATCCAGGGTGACCTTCTCCCCTGCACCCTTCCTCACTTTGTCGGAAGCCTTTGCAATCTGGGTAGGAGAACCCTTCAGGCCTAAGTTGGAATCTTCCACATCCTTCAGATCAGCCCTGCCCCAGGTGGTAAACTTCTCATCGTTGGTGCAGGCTTCGAAGATTCCGCCGGGTGTCATATATCTGGGTTCGTTCAGTTCAGCCAGGGCCGTGATCAGGCAGGGCATCTTGGCCTTCAGCACATGGTATCTGTCATCATACTGACGCTCTACGATCACACTATCCCCTTCAATCTTCAGATTCTGGGCATAAGAGATCACAGGGATATGTAGATGTTCGGAGATCTGGGGGCCAACCTGGGCAGTATCCCCATCAATGGCCTGGCGGCCTGTGATAATCAGGTCGTACTCCATATTGCGCAGTGCCCCGGCCAGTGTCTGGGAAGTAGCCCAGGTGTCGGCACCGCCCAGCACCCTGTCTGTCACCAGGACACCCTTGTCAGCGCCCATGGCAACTGCCTCGAGCAACACATCTTTAGCCTTGGGAAGCCCCATGGTAAGCACAGTCACCTCGGCACCGTACTCATCTTTCAGTCTCAGCGCCGCCTCCAGGCCCGCCTTGTCATCGGGGTTCATAATGGTCATCATGGCAGCCCTGTCCAATGTGCCGTCCGGATTGAACTTCACGCCGCCCTTGGTATCGGGAACCTGCTTGATACAAACAACAACTTTCATTGTATTTTCACTCCTTTTTTTGTTTTCACGTGGATGGATTATTTCAACAGTGCAGCACTGATAACCATACGCTGAACCTCGCTGGTTCCCTCGTAGATCTCGGTGATCTTGGCATCACGCATCATGCGCTCCACATCATACTCCCTGGTGTAGCCATATCCGCCGTGGAGTTGGACAGCCTTGGTGGTCACTTCCATAGCAACTTCCGCAGCATACAGCTTTGCCTGTGCAGCCTCGAAGCCATATTCCTTCTGGGTAGCCTTGGCCATGGCAGCCTTATACACCAGAAGCTGGGCAGCCTGTACCTTGGTAGCCATGTCAGCCAGCTGGAACTGGGTGTTCTGCAGGGCTGCGATAGGCTTGCCAAACTGCTTTCTCTCCTTGGTGTATGCAATGGTTCTCTCCAGAGCACCTTCCGCAATGCCAAGGGCCTGTGCAGCGATACCGATACGGCCGCCATCCAGGGTGTGCATGGCAATCTTAAAGCCCTGACCCAGCTTGCCAAGCATGTTCTCCTTGGGAACGCGGCAGTCTGTAAAGATCAATTCATAGGTGGAAGATCCGCGGATACCCATCTTCTTCTCCTTGGTACCGAAGGTAAAGCCAGGTGTTCCTTTCTCTACGATAAAGGCAGTGATCTCCTTAATCTTTCTTCCTCTCTTCTCAATGGTACCTGTCACGGCGAAGATCACATAGACATCTGCCTCTTTACCATTGGTGATGAAGATCTTGGAACCATTGATAATATAGTCATCGCCGTCTGCCACAGCCTTGGTCTGCTGGCCCTGGGCATCGGTACCAGCACCAGGCTCGGTGAGGCCGAAGGCTCCCAGCTTCTCGCCCTTCGCAAGGGGTACCAGATACTTCTGTTTCTGCTCTTCCGTGCCGAAGGTCATAATCGGGTCACAGCACAGGGAAGTGTGTGCGGACACGATCACGCCTGTGGTGCCACAGACCTTGGAGAGCTCCTCCACACACATCACATAGGTCAGGGGATCACAGCCCTGTCCACCATACTCCTTGGGAACGGGGATCCCTAAGAATCCGTTCTTCGCCATCTTCCGGGCAGTCTCCCTGGGGAACTCCTCTGTCTCGTCCACTTCCTGGGCCAGAGGTTTTACCTCTTTTTCGGCAAACTCCCGAAACAGGGTGCGTGCCATTTCATGTTCTTTGCGCAGCGTAAAATCCATGATTACCATTCCTCCATTATTTATCTTACTATCCAGGCTGGTCTATGTACCCGGACAACACACGCAAGTCACATACCCTGCCATAACAGACAAAGTATGTGACTTTGTTTTCCACTCATTTCAGGCTTACTTGCTGTAATCGTAGAAGCCCACACCGGTCTTCTTGCCCAGCTTGCCTGCGCGAACCATCTTGCGCAGCAGGGGATGGGGACGATACTTGGAATCGCCGGTCTCGTTCTGCAGCACTTCCATGATGGCCAGTACAATGTCAAGTCCTACCAGATCACCCAGGGCCAGAGGTCCCATGGGATGGGAAGCACCCAGCTTCATGGCAGTGTCGATGTCTTCCACGCTGGCAATGCCCTCTGCATAGATGCCGATGGCCTCGTTGATCATGGGGATCAGGATCCGGTTTACCACGAATCCGGGAGCTTCCTTCACTTCCACAGGAGTCTTGCCGATCTCGGTGGCAATGCCCTTGATCTTCTCCACCAGCTCATCAGGTGTGTTTGCCCCTGCAATCACCTCCACCAGCTTCATCCTGTCAGCAGGGTTGAAGAAATGCATACCAATCATAGGTCTGTCCAGTCCGGCACCGATCTCTGTGATGGACAGGGATGAGGTATTGGTGGCAAAGATACACTCGGGCTTCACAATCTCCTGCAGCTCCTTAAAAGTGGTCTTCTTGATCTGCATGTTTTCCGGTGCTACCTCAATCACCAGGTCGCAGTCTGTGCAGATATCCTTCAGGCCTGTGGCAATCTTCGCTTCAATGGCGTCTGCCTGCTCCTGTGTCATCTTCTCCTTGCCCACCAGAAACTTCAGATTCTTCAAGATCCTGGCTTTGCCCCCATCGGCAAACTCCTGCTTGATGTCGCACAGGCACACCTCATATCCATCTGTCATGGCAAATGCCTGGGCAATTCCGGCACCCATGGTGCCTGCACCGATAATACCTACTTTCATTCGTCAGTCCTCCTTATTCTATGTCCTATGTCCCTGTTATTTGTCCGTTTTATCTGTTTTCTTAAGGCCCGTCAAGAGCATCACCAGTCCGCCTACAATTATGCATCCGATACCGATTATCAGCGAAGTATCCATGATTCCTGCGTCTTGTGCAACATAGAATGCAGCCGCAGCTCCCACAAAGCAGAAAATCCCTGCTACCAGACAGAATATTCTTTTCTTCTTATCCATGAACTCCTCCATTTAGCAGTTCTTAAACGGTTCCTTCACCTTCTCCTTGTTCTTGTCCAGGAAGAAAGCCATGCCGTACTTCTGGTCCTCTGTCTCAAAGCAGGCACCAAAAAGCTTCTCTTCAATCACAAGGGCCTCATCCATCTCCACATCCAGGCCTTCGTTGATGGCTTTCTTGCAGTTGCGGACTGCAATAGGCGCATTCTTGGCAATACCGGCTGCCATCTTCTCGGCTGCCTCCAGCAGTACCTCCCTGGCCGTTTTCACCACATTACCCTCGGCATCTGTCTGGGCACTGTACACTGCGTTCACCAGGCCGATCCGATAAGCCTCGTCTGCCTTGATATTCCTGGCTGTATAGATCATCTGCTTGGCCATGCCTGCCCCTACCAGGCGGGCCAGTCTCTGGGTACCGCCAAAACCAGGCGTGATCCCTAAACCTACCTCGGGCTGTCCGAACACTGCATTGTCGGAGCAGATCCGGATGTCACAGCTCATAGATATCTCACAGCCGCCTCCCAGGGCAAAGCCATTGATAGCGGCGATCACAGGGACAGGAAAAGTTTCCAGCCTGCGGAACACATCGTTTCCCTTCTTGCCAAAGGCTTCGCCTTCTGCCTTGGTCAAGGTGCTCATCTCCCCGATATCCGCACCTGCCACAAAGGACTTCTGTCCGGCCCCGGTGAGGATCAGGCACCGTACCTGGCCCAGATCCACCTGGTCCAGTGTGGCATCCAGCTCCTCCAGCACCTGGGAATTCAGTGCATTCAGCGCCTTCTCCCGGTTGATGGTGATAACGGCATAAGCGCCCTTTTGCTCATATACTATGTAGTCCATTCCTAAACTCCTCCATACCCGTCAGACGGGCATCTGATTGCACCTGCCCACCTTCTGTGGGCAGGTCCTAGAATAGTTATCCCTGGTTTTAGTCCTCAATCTTTACAATGGTAGAGCAGCCCATGCCACCGCCAATGCACAGGGTCGCAAGACCGGTCTTTGCACCCTTCGCCTGCATCTCGTGGAGCAATGTCACCAGGATACGACATCCGGACGCACCTACGGGATGACCCAGGGCAATGGCACCTCCGTTGGGATTGAGCTGTCTGTCCACATCAATACCCAGATCCTTGCCCACTGCAACAGACTGTGCCGCAAAAGCCTCATTGGCCTCAATGATGTCGAAGTCCTCAATCTTCATGCCTGTCTTGGCCAGAACCTTCTTCGTGGATGCCACAGGGCCGATTCCCATCACTTCAGGACGGACACCTGCCAGCGCACCGGCCACAAAAGTAGCCATAGGCTTCACGCCCAGCTCCTTTGCCTTCTCTTCGCTCATGACAACGATAGCAGCAGCGCCGTCATTGATACCGGAAGCATTTCCTGCAGTCACGAATCCATCGGGATTGATAGGACGCAGCTTGGCCAGACCCTCTATGGTAGAACCTGCACGGGGACCCTCGTCCACCTTGAACTCGATCATCTCTTTCTTTTTCTTTACCATCACAGGCACGATCTCTGCGTCAAAAGCACCTGTCTTCTGGGCTTCCTCTGCCTTCTGCTGGCTCTTCAGGGCGAACTGATCCAGTTCTTCCCGGGTAAGTCCCCATTCCCGGCAGATATTGTCAGCCGTTGTAATCATATGGTAATCATTGAAAGCATCCCACAGGGCATCCTTGATCATGGTATCCACCAGGGTGCCATTGTTCATCCGGTAGCCGTAACGGGCCTGGGGAATCGCATAAGGTGCCATGGACATATTCTCCATACCGCCTGCCACCACAATGTCGGCATCCCCTGCCATAATCATCTGTGCTGCCTGGTTCACGCAGTTTAAGCCCGATCCGCACACCACATTCATGGTCACAGCGGGTACCTCAATGGGAAGCCCCGCCTTGATGGATGCCTGGCGGGCCACATTCTGCCCCTGGCCGGCCTGGATGACACAGCCCATGTACACCTGATCCACGGCTTCCGGCGCAACCCCTGCCCTGTTCAACGCTTCCTTGATCACGATAGCGCCCAGATCTGCAGCAGGTGTGGTGCTCAAGGTGCCGCCCATGGTGCCGATTGCAGTACGGCATGCACCAGCTAAAACTACTTTCTTTGCCATTTGTTCTACCTCCAGTGATTTGTTTGATATGATTGTTATTTTTTTATCATAGCCACTATTTCTAGTGTAGCATAGACCCCGGATATTTGCAACGGCTTTTCCTTAAAATTTGATAAACACATGGTTATCCTGGTTACTGTTCACTCCGTTCACAGTAACCTATTCTGTTACGGTTCACCCGATACTGCTGTCAGGTGTTTTCACGCGTTTTTTGCGTGACAAGCCCAAGGCTGCATATGCCAGAAGGAACATACCTTGTTTCCAGACGCTACTACCTCCCTACCAAGGAAGGCGCAGAGGGCGATTTCCTGGAACGTCTGGAGAAAAGCAGGGCTTTCCGTATGCAAGCCACACAGTCAGCCCCACGGCCAAGCAATGCTGATACCAGGTAAGCAGCAGTGAACTGTTAACACTTTCTTCACAAATCTGAAAAAAAGACTTGAAATGCTTAAAAAAAGTGCTATAATTATCATTGTCGCCTTTCTCCATTGAGGGGAGGAAGCAAAAACATACTTATTTTAAGGAGGCAACTTAATTATGAAGAAATTTTCCAAGATGCTCAGCCTGGTGCTGGTACTGGCCTGCATGCTCACCCTGGTAGCCTGCGGCGGCGGCGGCAATGATACTGCTGCAGCTGGTACTTACAAACTTGAGACCATTGAGATGCAGGGCATGACCATGAACCTGGAAGAGCTGGCTGCTGCTGCACAGGTAGACGCTGATTCCTTTAAGGTAGAGCTGGTGTTGAACAGCGATGGCAGCTTCAAGCTGGATATGGATGCCATTGATCCTACCACTTCCATGGAGGGAACCTGGAAGTCCAAAGGCAACAATGTGGTAATGACCGTTGACGGAGAGACCGTTGAGGCACCTCTGAAAGATGGCGTGATCACCATGGCAGAGGATGGTATGTCCATGACTTTCAAGAAGCAGTAAGACTGCGCAACGTACACAGGTGTCCATAAAACACATTGGACTACATAAAGAGAGTGCCATACAAAGTTGCATTTGTATGGCACTCTTTCTATATCCTGCTTTCTGTATCATGCTTCCCACTTCTGTAGTACTGTGCCTGTGCCTCCCACAATTCCCGGTACACGCCTTCTTCCTGGAGCAGCTCCTCATGGCTTCCCATCTGGACCACCTGTCCTTCCTGGAACACGGCAATGCGCTCACAAAACCTACAGGAAGAGAGCCTGTGGGAGATATAGATGGCTGTCTTGTCTCCCACAATACGGTCAAAGCCAGTATAGATTTCATATTCGGACAGAGGATCCAGAGCCGCAGTGGGTTCGTCCAGCAGCACAAAAGGCGCATCCTTGCACACAGCCCTGGCAATGGCAATCTTCTGGGCTTCCCCGCCAGAGATCTCCACCCCATCCTCATAATCCTTATAGAGATAGGTTCCTGTGCCCTCCTCCATCTGGTGCAGCCTCTCCCCAAACCCTGCGTCCTCCAGACATCTGACCACATTTCCCTGGTCATACCTGCAGGCGGCTGCCACATTTTCACCCAGAGGCAGTGAGAAAAGCTTAAAGTCCTGGAATACCACGGAGAACAGTTTCAGGTATTCCTCCTGGCGGAACTTCCGAATGTCCACGCCATTTAGCAGAATCTCCCCCTCCTGTGGGTCATAGAGTCGGCTAAGAAGCTTGATCATAGTCGTCTTGCCGGATCCATTCCTGCCCACAATAGCCAGCTTCTCCCCCACTCTCAGCTTCATGGAGAAATCTTTCAAGGCATACTGCCCACTGCCAGGATAGCGGAAGGATACATTCCGGAATTCAATCCTATACTCCCCATCCCGGCGTTTTTCCAGGGGCAGGCTTCCCTTGTACATCACATTTTCCAGTTCCAGCAGTTCCATGGTACTCATATGTTTCCGGATATTCAGGAACAATTCCGGAACCGTCTTTGCCAGACCGTCCAGTTCCCCAAACAGATTCCGGATACACCCCGCATACCGCAGTACATTGCCTACTGTCACCGCCCCCGCCAGGGCCAGTATACCTACAAGGATAAAGGCGGCACCTTCCAGAAGCTGCCCGGACAATACCTGGCAGAATCTGCTCTTTCCCAGATATCCACTAATCTTCCTCATGGTCATCCGGTCTTCAGGAAGTTCCCCATTGTCCAGGGCATACCGTTTCATCAGCTGGCAGGAGCCGTAGATCCGCACATCCATGCCATTCTGGTAGCAAAACTGGGAGCCATTGGCAAAAGCCCATCCCAGAAAAGGTACATGTCCCCCCATGGTATCCGCAAAACGATTCAGACACTGGTTATACAATGCCATGAAACGGGTTCCCATACAAGTGGTAACCGCACTGACCGCCACAGCCAGAACCAGCACCAGCCATACAGCAGACTTCCCGGATCCAAGCACCAGCCCCACCACCGGGAACCCCACCGCAACCGCTCCCACTAGGTTCAGCACACCGTGCAGGATCCCATCCAGGGAGCCGAACACAGAATAGATACCGGAACTCCAGTTCAAGTCGTCCCGGATGCGGCGTTTCAGCACCTCACACTCCGGACTGTTGATCCTGGCAAAATCCATACCCAGCATCTTCTCCTCCGTCAAGGTATGGTATCTGGCATACAGGGCCGCCTTTCTGGCCTCCGTGCGCAGGTGCAGGAAACTGGCAGCATTTCCCAGCAGAAACATTCCCACACAGAGGCAGGCTGTAACCTTACAGATCTGCCAGTAACCAGCCCCTCCGCCAATGGCATCCAGAATATAAGCCGACAGGATCAACGCCAGATATCCGTTCGTCACCTGTAGCAAATACCTGGCCAGACAGAAAGGCAGCCAGAAAGGATCCAGCTCATTTACCATTTTCAATACTTTCTTCGTATTCCGCAGATGCTCCCTGACAGGAAGTCTGCTGTCCAGATCCGATACTTCTTTCATCCTACGCCTCCCCCTTCCCCTTGGCATTTCCATTATGGCCATACCCACTGCTGCCATTCCCAGTGTCGGCATAATAACTGCTCTGTATTCGGAACATCTTTGCATAGGCGCCTTTTCTCTCCATCAGCTCCTGGTGGCTGCCCATTTCCACTATTTTCCCATCCTCCAGCAATACAATCCTGTCTGAAAAGCCTGTGCTGGCAAGTCTGTGGGAGATGAAGATGGATGTCTTCCCCTGGCTGTACGCCTGATAGGACTCATACACCTGGCTCTCCGCAATGGGATCCAGGGCCGCAGTGGGTTCATCCAGCACCAGCACCGCCCCATCCTGGTACAGGGCCCGGGCCAGCAAAAGCCTCTGGTACTGTCCGCCGGACAACTCCACTCCCTCCTTCTTCAGGCTTCCCATGTACCGATCCATGGTAATCTGTTTCTCCTTGAATACTTTTGCCATACCTGCATGCTCCAGGGCTTTCTGGAGCCTGTCCTGGTCAATACGCTCTGTCTCCTGTAGCGCGATGCTTTCATCCATACGAACTCCGGGAAAGAACAGATCCTGGAACACCACCGAAAAAAGTCCATATCTCTCCGCTTTTGGGAATTCCCTTGCGTCTATACCGTTAAAAGTGATGGTGCCTTCATCCGGGTCGTAGAACCCGCACAGAAGCTTTACCAGAGTACTCTTCCCTGCGCCGTTCCTGCCCACCAGGGCCATTTTCTCCCCGGCCTTAATCTGTAAGTTCAAATGGGAAAATAGCTCCGTTTTATGCTCTCCGCTTCGATAGGAAAAACTTACATCCCGAAACTCTATGGCGATAGGCTGTGCCAGCTCCCCAACATGCCTGCTGCCAGTGGAAAGATCCTCCTCAGGCAGTTCCAGGTAGCTGCGCACCCAGTCCGTATCCTCAGACGCCTGCTGCAGGGCTGCCAGATCGGAAGCCACCTGGCGGACAAACCCGGAGAATCCCGTGATGGCTCCGAAATACAGCACAAAATCACTGACAGGCATCTCTCCTGACACCGCCATATATACCAGGTATCCATAAGCGCCAAGGTCGCGAACCAGATTGAGAAAACGTCCCAGGAATCCGTTTCTCCACACCCAGAAAGCCTTTCGACTCTCCAGTTTCTCCTTGGCCCCCACAACAAGACCCATCCGCTCCCGCAGCCATACCCCCATGCCAAAAATGCGGATATCCTTGGCCGCCTTTGCATTTCCCATGGCCGCCTTCATGTACTGATAATGCTTCTCATTTACAGCCTCTTCCTGCCGGAGTCTGTTGTGGAACCGGTTCTCCCGCAGATCCAGAAGGTATCCCAGCCCTGCCAGAACCAGCAGGAGAATGACCATCCATGCATTCAGGCTCCCCAGCACAGTGGAATACATTACAAAAGTAAGGAAGGTACTGGCCAGGCTGTTGGCAATAAACACAAACCGGGAACTGGCAGACCAGTCTCCATGGTTCTGTACTTCCACCGCCTTGCGGAAAGCATCCCTGCCCTTCTCCGACTCTGTATATGCATAAGGAATACGCAGACTCTTCAGAAAGGTCAGGAACACCATCCTTTGTCTCTGGGCGTTCAGCGCCATATTATTATAATGGGAAAACCCTTCTGAAATCCCCCTGGCTGCCAGATACAGCAATGTGTAACACAAAAGTACCCACAGCAGCCGCCCCGGGGATACCCCTGTCTCCACCAGGGACAGCGTCACTTTGGGAAAATAGAGCGCCAGCATGTGGAACAGCGGTGTCAGCAGGATCCCTGTCACTGCAATCCAGAAGATCCTTGGTTCATTTTCCAGGTAATATCTCACCCAGAATCTCACATTGGAAGGAATGGAATGTTTTCTCTCGTCCATGGAATCATCTCCTTTTTGTGTATGTCTGTAGCCGTTGTAACCATTCCATGCCCACCTGGACGGTCACAGGCCGCCTGCATGAGCAGGACTGTCTGTTACATCATAACAGAAAAGGGACACACAGATGTCTATTATGGCACAGACGGTTTTCTGATGACATGAGCGGCCTTACAGAATGTGTTTGAAAATAATATAAGCAGACATATCACTTGCATGATATGTCTGCTTATATAGAAAAACTTGCATTTACCGTGCTATCTCTCCTCCGTAAATAGGATCTCCGCGTCCCCATGCTTCATAAGCAGCGTTCCATCGGAATTGACAGTGATAGAAGCCGGCGTGCGGATATCGGTACTGCCATTCATAACAAGGTACATCAGATCCGCTTCCGTATCCGACCGATACAGGCATATCCCCACCACATCCCTGCTATTTCCGGTGTCCTGATACTCCGCATAAAAGTGAAAGCTGCCATCTGCAAATAAGTCCAAATGATAAGGATCCTCTCCTCCCTGTTTATTGGCTACCGCGGCATTGTAAGCGCCCACATGCTTTCCGGAAATTGCCTTCAGCGAAACCCCGCCAAAATCAATATCGCCGTTTTCCTGTATGGACGTGGAGATCACAGCGTCCGCATCAGTATAGGACTCCCCGTCCACCATTTCACAGGTCAGGCTTAAGGTATTGTTATCCAGCCGCCAGGTTCCCGACACCAGGGATTCCTCCTGCCAGAGCAGAAAATGTCCATCCTCCCTGGCCATCAGAAACACATCCTCTTCTTCATGGGAAGCATACCAAAGGCCAGACAAAGATCCCTTCCCAAAATCCACCCCGTAGGACGGAAATGGAAACCGATGGGTAAACATCAGCTCCAACCCCTCTGCCTGCACAATCTCACCGTTTTCATTCATCGTTCCGGAAGGACTGAACCGGAAGCTTCCATCTACAAGCAGTTCTCCTATATAAGCATTTTGGGGAACCCCTCCTGCGGCATTCCCATCCTGGAGAATGGAAATCACAATATTACAGTATATCATTTCCGTTCCCGTATCATCTGTGTAAGAATTAAGGTACAAGTCTCCGGCATTGCGAAATTCCGGATCTTCCATGCATTCCAGGGAAAAAGCGCGCGCCCCCGCTTCCTTTCTCACCTGATAAATTTTCATCAGATACGTCATGCCCTCCGGAGACTGGCTGTACCAGCAGCCCTCCACATCCTCATAACCATATTCACTCACTGGCTGTAGTTCCTGGCCCGCATTTTCTGCATCCCGGCCATCGCCGGCTGCCACATCCGGAGTCTCTCCTCCGGCCGGGCCGCAGCCTGCGGTGCCTGCCAGGCATAAAATGAAAACAACCATAATCATCCAACAACTTCTTTTTTTCACAATTAGTTCCCCTTCTCATTTTCCGCATATTGTATCACGAACCCCGGCAAAAGTAAAGCCGCCTGCCTTATGCGGATGCAGCTTTCATGAAGCCAACGTTACTGTTCACTCGTCAGTAACTCGAGGCGTTTTTATGCGCATTATGCATAAAAACCTAAGACAGCGTGCCCAGAGGCAGCAGTACCTCCGTGGCAAACACCCCCTCCTCGCTCTGCCGGTCTAAGTATCCATGGTATTTCTCCACCACCCTGTCCATACGCAGCAGGCCATAGCCATGGTCTCTTCCGCCCTTGGTGGTCAGATAGCGCTTTCCCACTCTCTTCGGCCTTCCCTCCACCGCATTGATCACATAGATATAGAGTTGTCCCTTCATCACATCCATGTACAGCCGCAGGAAACGCCTCTCTTTCTCCTGTATCTGCAGGCAAGCCTCCATGGCATTGTCGCATAGATTGCCGATGATAACCCCCAGATCCACCTCTGATACCACAAGTTCTTTTGGCACAAAAGCCCTGGCTTCCACCTGGATCCCCCTGGCCCTGGCCAGGGAGAGTTTACTGTTGAGCAGGGCATCTATCCGCACATTTCCCGTCTTGACAATCTGGTCTACAGTCTCCAGGTCCTGGTCCAGTTGATCCAGATACCCCTCCAGTGCCTGGTATTCCCCCAGAGACACATATGCCTTCATGGTCTGGATATGGGTCTTCAGATCATGGCGCCAGCCTCTGGTCTGGTGATACATATGTTCCACTTCCTCGCTGTGTTGGCGCACCAGGTCACTCTGGTACCTGGCAATCCGCTTGTCCCGGGAATCCGCCATCCGGCGGTACAGGATGCCAATGGACAGCCCCCAGGCCACTGCCATAGCCAGTACGATTCCTATGAACATACTTACACCCCCATGTGCGCTTCGGCGGCACCAAAATCTTCATTCCCTTCACACTTCCCGTCATGCCAATGCAAACGGCGCAAACCATACGCAAAGTGCAAAAACCGCGCCTGGAAACACACTCTAGCGTTTTTCAGTGTGAGAAAGGCGCTTTTTTGCGCCGTAGAATTTCTTAGACAATGTACTAAAGAGGTAGTCTATGCCCCCTCTTGGCGTCTTGGACATTCTTCTCACAGTTCCCTGCGGAAATAGGCGATAAACCTCTGGTTCACCTGCTGGTAAAGGCGTCTGCTCACAGGAATGGCACTTCCATCATCAAAGAAGATATCCTCCCTGCCAATGTGATGGATATTGCCCAGCCTGCACAGGAAGGAACGATGGCACTTTATAAATTCCCCACCGTCCAGCAGATCCCCCACCTCCGACAGGTTCTCCCTCACTTCCAGGGCTGTCTGTTCCCCCACCCTGCCAATGCAGCAGCACCGTCCCCTGGCCTCCACATAGTTGATGCTATCCTGGCTGACCTTCAGGATCCCATCCTTCGTGTGAAACGTCACAAAACGCTCCTGGCGCCTGCGCTGCAGGGCTTTTTCCAGACAGCTTTCCACCTTCTCCTGGCTCAAGGGCTTAAGCAGGTAATGCAAGGCCTCCACTTCGTAGCCTTCCTCCAGGTATGCACTGTCCCCAGTGGCAAACACCAGCACAATGTCCTTGTCACTTGCGCGGATCTGCTTTGCCAGATCCATACCGTTCATCCCTGGCATCTGGATATCGAGAAAAAGCACATCATAATCCTTCTGCTCCTGGTACCGGAACCAGAACTGTTCCCCGCTGTCAAAAGCTTCCAGGCAAACAGGCTGTCCTGCCTTGTCCCGCCACTGCCCCAGATAGTGACACAGCAGATCCTGATGCGGTTTTTCGTCTTCTATGACTGCAATTTTCATACTGGCTTTCCTCTGTCCTCCCCCATACGCTTCTATCCTGCACTGAGCACGTCTGCTCGTGACAATACCGGGTGAACCGTGGTGGCAGCATCTTCTTATCCCATATCCCCATGTCTTTTGTGTGTCCCGGTTTCCCCGAATACCTCCATTATATCCCCAGCCCTTACATTTTACAATATCTCAGAAAAGACTGCACCGTCCAACTTCCACGAAAATGCTTTCCTCCTTCCTGTCCATCCCCTTTACAGTGATTTCCCACGCTTCTCCGTCATTTTCTTCCACCGCAACTGATTCAAAATCTTTGCACAGAACTTTCTTTATCCGTCCCGTTTCTTTTCCCGCCTCCAGAATCGTGATAAACCCGGCGCTTTTCCCACGGGCAGAAAAACTAACTGTCTTTTTCCATGGCTCCTGTAAATGTCCTTCTGTCTCCTTGCGGTTCTGCTCCGTGAAAGAATCCCCTTTCTGCGGATACCTTCCTATGGTGATACTACCCTTAAGTGGATATGCCCTCCATATGGCCGTCTCCGGCACAGGATCCAGTATATCCCTGCCCTCCTCCATCTGCCTGGCCCCTGTAAACCGCAGGCATACCGGGCCATCCACCTGTGCCTGGAAACAGTTCATGATAAACTGTCCCGCCCCGTAAGGATCCCGGTCAAACCGCTCCCTGTGGCGGAATTCCCTTTCCTCTTCCTGGTCAAGTCTGCCCGAAGGATGGTACAGACAGTCGTACCGATGTTCCTTTTTCCCCTCCAGGTAGTCCCAGAGGATACAGTAGCCGTGGAACAGGATCAGCAGCCTTCTCTGAAAAACAGGTTCTGAATATTCCCCGGTATCTCCCTGTCTTCTTCCCTGAAGCGGCTGTAAGATGTACCGTCCCTCTCTCCTGCATTTTTCCTCCGGAAAAATATAGGGATACGGCGTCTGTCCCCCATAGGGCGGATCCATCCACACGGTAGTGGTCTGTGCGCATACTGCTCCGAATTCCTCTTCTGGCATCCCGTTCCCCACACCTGGCTCTGGCTGCACCTTCCCATGGGGGATATAGGCAATGCACTGGCAGGGAGATGGCTTCTGCATCCTTCCGTCCACCACCGTCATATTGTGTGCCATGGATGTCTGCACCCACATCTTGAATAGAAACGAATCATAGCCGTACCAGGCATACTCATTATTGTGGAACGTCAGATCCCCTGTGAGAAAGGATGCCAGACTCAGTCTGTCAAAATGTCCATGATAGCCCCCATGTACGCCGAATTTCAGCACAGCCTGGTTTATACCGTCCCGCAGCACACATAGTCCTGCCCCCTCCAGCAGCTCCGTAACCTGTCCCAGTTCATACGCCTTCTCCTCCTCCGGCACAAAGATAAGCTCCGGTGTCCCTGACATACCGGCAATTTTACGGTACAGGGGTTTACGGTACAGGTAGTATGCCTTCTTATACAATTCCTTGAAATCCTGTTCGTTGCTGTCATTGATGGAAAACAGGATTCCCTGCCTGGTCAGAAGCCTGGCCAGGCAGTCGAAATAATCTTCCAGGCATCTGGTAGTCCTGGTAAATGTTTCAAACCGCTGGAAGCTCATTCCCAGAAAGGGCTTCCCATCCTCTGCCCAGGTTTCCCTCATGGCCCAGGGGGCATGGAGAATGTTCCTGTCGAAGGAGGCCTGTACCTTCCTGTGCTTCAGAGAGATCCCGAAATGCTCCGCTGCATTCACAATATCGAAGCATAACTCCCCCACCAGCCTGGAATAGCTGGATGCCTCCTCAAAATACATGCCGTCATCCAGAAAAACCGATGCCAGTAAATCCAGATAAGCATTATAGCCGTACAGGAATCTGTGGATCCACTGGTGATCCTGTATGGCCATGGCACCAAGAAGCCCGGCACCGCACTCCGCTATCTGGAAGTTATTCCCATCCCCGTCCGTAAGCCTCCAGCCTGCAAACTGCATATAGCAAAGCAGGCATTTTTCCATTTTCCTGTGGTCGTCCTCTGCAAAACAGTCATACAGTAGGTCATAACACATGGAAAGCCTGTTGAAGAATTCTGCCTCCTGGACCCAGCCGCCGCTCTGGGCGCGGTGAACCTTAAAATCCCCCCTTGCATACTCTTCCCTGCTCTCAACGAATGTAAAGTAGGAGGTCTTTGTGTGCAGGTATCCCCTGTCCTCGTCCAGGAAACCAGCAAAAAACTGCATTGCCTTCTGTAGGTATTCCTCTTTCCCGGTTATCTTCCATGCCACGGTAGTCCGAAACAGATCGTTCTGGGCATAGGAAGGATAGACGAATCCTTCCGATTCCGCTGCTTCCGGTACCTTCCAGGAAGATGCCCCCTGCTCATATTCCTGCCGGAATGCCTGGCGCAGGCTTTCGCTGCCCAGGATCTCCTCCCTTCTCTTCTCCCATTCCCCTTCCTCCAGCACCAGGTAGGGATGCTTCTTCCTGTTGGAAGCATATAACACGGCCTTCTTCGCCTGGAGGGCATCCCCGTCAGGAATGAACCGGAGTACTACCTTCTCCACCCCGCCTGCCGGAATATCTTCTGTCAAGGTAATCCTTATCACACACTCTTTTTTCTCTCCGCCTTCCAGGATGCAGTAAGCCGGACAGGAAACGGGCAGACACTCCCTGCCATATTTCTCCTGGCAGATATTGACTGCCCAGGTTCTGGAGGACTTATTATGAAGCATGACCGAATAGGCCAGTTCCTCTCCTGCATTGCCCACAAGGGAATTCCTGTCCACCTGGAGGTCAAAGGTTCCGAACCGGTCCACACGGACGCTTCTTAAGATCACCGGGCCTCCGGACAGGAGCCGGAACGACACAGCATCCAGGTATTTCAGGAAGGCCCCCACCATCTGCCGGAATGCAAACTGTCCGAAAGGCATCTCCACCTTATGTATCCCCTTCCCGCAGATCACCACACTGCCTTGAATACCGGGAAAAAACTCCGGTCTGGCAATTTCCAGGGGATACAAAGTTACCTGCAACTCTGCCACTCCCTCCTCTGGAAGCTCTGCCTCCAAGCTGATCCCGTCCTGCCCGGATACATCCGTAACCTGCCTTAGGGTCAGGCGCTGCTCCGGTTCTCCCTCACGCAGTACCACTGGCATCCCGTCCCAAAACATATTTTCCATTTATATACCCCCGTATGCGCTTCAGCGCATATACCAGTCTAAATCTGAAAGTTTACTTTCAAACTTATCCCGTACCCGCTTCAGCGGGCATACCAATCTATATCCGAAACTACACTGTGGCGCCGGACATTGGTTTAAAAGGCAGCAGGAATCTGTTACCATCCATGCTGCCTTTTATGTCCCGGCTACTTCTATGGCCGCTGTTTTCCGCAAAGGTAGTTATTTCTGTAAAGCGGCGTTATATGCTTCAACCTCACCCTCCAGCTGACTCTTGTAAGTCTCAATGATGGTCTGCGCAGGTGTGCCCTCCTGGGCCTCCCCTTCGCCTGCGCCCACACTGACACCCTCATATTCCCTTCTCTGAGGGATGATCTTCGTCATGATCGTGTTCAATCTTTCTATCTGCTCAGCATCACACAGTTTCTCCAGTTCCTGGGTACCGGCATCCTTGGCGTACTGGCAGATCATGGAAGCCAGTACGGCGGCACCTTCCGGATTGGTTGCACTGGCGGAAAGTGCAAAACCATTGTCCCACACAGGCGTGGTAGCCTGCCTTCCGTCATAGGTGGGAAGGGGCACAAAGTCAAACTTGTCCGATCCCTCATAGCCTTCCCCTCCGGGAAGCCATGCAGCAATGTTTGCCTCAGACATCATGGCGCATACTCTTCTCTCCACCCACTGGCCATCCGTGTCGCAGCCCTCACGTGCACCAGGGATGGCAGCATAGGCCGTCAGGAATTCATAATACTGGATCATCTCCGGTGTATCAATGCTGGCCGCCAGTTCTCCGTTACCCACCTCGTATACCTGCATGGCATCATTGGCATATCCGATGTTCTGTCGCTTTACCCTGCTTGGTTCCAGCCCCCACTGGTCCACCTGCCCGTCACCGTCTGTATCCCTGGTGAAATAGGTTATATACTCCAGCAGCTTGTCATAGGTCCACTCACCCTTATTGTACAGTTCTGTAGGTGTCTCCAGGCTCTCCTCCTCAAACATAGTCACATTGTAGAAGAGAAGATAGGGCTGTGTGATGGATGCATTGGTATACACGTAATGTTCCCCTTTATACAGGAATGCGTCCACGGAAGCCGCATCACACACATTATAATCCAGGTACGCATCAATGGGCAGATACAGTTCGCTCACGGCATCCCCTGGAAACCGTTTGTTGCCCTCTGTGAAGACCAGGTCGATGGAGTCACCTGTCTCCAGGCTTTCTGCTATTGCATTGGCGCCCTTATTCCAGCCAACCGCCTGGATGGTGACAGTTCCACCATATTTCTCCTCAAATGCCTCTATGGCCTGCCCGATGGGGTATGCGTAGTTCTTGGTATTGTAACTGCCATCCTCATTGTAGGCATCCCAGTACAGCGCAATGGTGACATTGGGATTCTCCAGTGTATCCACATCTGTGTAATGCCACTGTCCGTCCCCTGCTGTCTCGTCCTCCGTGCCTGTGCCCTCCTCTGTGCCACTCTCCTCCGGTGCAGATGACTGTTCCCCGGTCTGTGAACTGCCGGTTGCAGACGGCTCCGATGAGGAATTGGCCGGCGAATCGCCGCAGCCTGCCAGCAGGCCTGCACAAAGTGTTGCTGTCAGAATCATGCTTACTACTCTTTTTTTCATTTCTTTCCTCCTGTCTTTGCATAAATTATATATTATAACCTTTCGGGCTATAACCAGGTCAGGGTCTTACCCCTTTATACCGGAAGATTCCACACCTTCCACGAAATATTTCTGGGTGAAAACGTACAGGATCAAAGGCGGCAGGATAAACATCAGTACGGATGCGTAGGAAGTAGCCTCCCTTTCTATCCAGTTCCTGCCACTGGCCACATAAAGCCCAGCCGACACCATCTCCCCCATCATGCTCCCGTCATTGGCATTCTGTACCGCTATGGACAAGGGCTGGTTTCCCTTGTTGAAGAAGGAACCTGTCATCATAGTCTCATTCCAGTGCCATATAATGGAGAACAGGAACACCGTCAGCGCAGATGCCCTGGCATTGGGTGCCATGATTCTGGTAAAGGTGCTCCACGGCCCGCAGCCATCTATCTTGGCCGCTTCCTCCAGTTCCTTGGGCATATTGCGGAAGAATTGCCTGTATATGTAGATAAACAGGCCTGAGCGGATGCCCACTCCCAGCAGGGAAGGCAGGAAGAAGGTCATTTTCGTGTCAACCAGGTTTATGGTGTAGTTGGTATAGGGCTGTCCTGTGAACAGCGCAATCAAGTGGCTGATCCCGAAGAAATCGAAGAACCGGTACTGTACCTTCATGGGGAAAAATACCAACTGGGTAGGTACCACAATTGTCAAGATAACCAGGGCAAACAGCGGTCCCCGCAGCTTAAACCGGAACCGGGCAAACCCATATCCCGTAATGGCGCAGGATACCACCTGTAGGATCGCACAGCCCAGGCAGAGCACCAGGGTCCTTCCAAAGGCAGGCCAGAAGTCCAGTGCAATGACTGCCGCCTTGATATTATCCAGGGTCAGGGACTTAGGAATCCAGATGACGCTGGGATCCGAATACTGGCTCACCGGCATGAAAGTCTTGGTTATGGTTTCCAGCAGCGGGTATATAATGACATACCCCAGGATGAATATCAGGCCAAACCTCACCACGGACCATACCATCTTACCGGCTTTCATGGCTCCTTTTTTATTCCACTTCCAGTCCTTTTTCATAGAAAACCTGAAGTTGTTTTTTTGTTCTGTTTTTTTGAAACGCATCAAAAGATTCATTGTATGGCCTCCTATCAGTTTTCGTCATTTACATAGAATACATGTCTCGACATGAAAACCGAAACAGCAATCAATACCACAAAAGCAATGATACAAAGCAGCCAGCTCATGGCAGCGCTGATGCCATATTTCGCATTGGTGTACTGTCCATAGCTCCACTGGATCAACGGGTTGGACACATTGGTAAGGGAATCTATAATGGAATAGATCACCACCACCATGGTCATGGGCGAGATTCTGACCCATGTGATTTTCCAGAAACATTCCCAGGAAGTTGCCCCTTCGATCTGCGCTGCCTCATACTCTGACCGGGGAATGGACTGTAGGCCGGACAGATACAGGATAATCTGGATCCCCGACAACCACACCACCTGGAAGACCCTGTTGGAGATATTGGTAAACAGATCCGTCACGGCTGCCGGCAGTCCCACGGAGTTCAACAGCACTTCCAGTCCCCCGCTGCTGAATACAAAGGCGTTGGTGGTCTCCAGCTCCGTGTCCATGCCATTTCCCTGGAGGATCTGGATCACCACGCCACTGGCTATGATGACCGGCAGGAAGAACAGGGCCCTGGCAACCGTCCTGCCCTTGAACTTCTGGTTCAGCATAATGGCTACGAACAGGCTGAAGATGCATACCAGCACAGCCTCATACCAGAAATTGCTGACTCCCGGCAGAAACGTGTTGGTAAAAAACCACACACTGTCCTCAAAGGGCTTCTTGAAATTGCTGATCCCGCTAAACTCCGTGCTGATCCCGGTGGGCTTAAACATGACCTCGCTAAATGCATACCTGATGGATGTGAGCAGGGGCCTTAAGAACAGGGCCAGGAATCCGATCAGCCATGGAAGGATGAACAGATATCCATATCTCGCCTCATTCCGTCGCAGCCTGCTCTTTTCTTTCTTATTCCGCTTACTTGCTGTCACACTTTTACCTCCGCGCCCGCTTCAGCAGGCATATCGATCAATTCACATATACAAAGTCCCTGGCTGGAACCAGGATTCCACCGACTTTCACATCCGAAGTATTATAATTCACATAGACGCGGATGCCGTTGGAGTACGTGGTACAGTATACATCGCTATCCACCTGCCCGTGTCCTACGATCTGGGCCTTGGCCACCAGCCCCAGGATCTGGCTGGTCCTCCTGTCATACTCTGCCAGCTTTCCAAGCCATGTATCGTAATGGCTGCTGAAATAGGTATTATATCTGGTATCCATCAGCGTCTCGCTGTCAGCATACATCAGGCTGGCTGCCAGGCTGCTTCCAGTCTCCACTGCCTTGAGTACATTTGTGTCCGGTACTGCGCTTAAATTCAGCGGCTCCGTGGAATAGGAGACATACCCATGCAGTACAATCTGGCAGAAGGGGACATCCTCATCCTCAATGTCATATCCGGAGGAATTCATGGGCATATTATAGATGTGGGTGGCATAAGGGGCCGTGAATACATTCCCGTTGTCCACCATCACGCCCTCGAACTGCCCCGTTGCTTCCTGGAACAGTTCCTTCCACAGTTCCTTGGCTTCACTCCTTGCAATGGCATTTCCCTTGTGGGAGTAATCCGTATAAAGCATATTCCCCAGGGTGGACAGGGCCACACTGGCCCCCTCAAGCTTATCTGCCCCCTTCAGCATGGAACGCACCGCCTTCCCCACCTTGACAGGAGTCAGCACCTTCCATCTCTCCCTTTCGTTCTTGGTCAGCAGGTTCCAGTCATAGGTATATTGGTAGGCCGGGGTAGTATTCACCGTCTGTACGGCATCCCTGTTGACCGAATACCCGTTTCCACCCTCATAGAGATTCACAAAGTCAAAATCCATGAACAGTTCAATCCCGTTTTCCCCTGCGAATTCCACCAGGCTTCTGTAGGCCTTTTTCCCACCCAGCTTTCCTTCAAAGGTGACCTTGCTTGGAATCTTTCCCTGAAGCCCTCCCTTCTGCCAGCCCGTGTACTTCACTGCCAGGCTGTCCATCCCGGCCTCTTTCAGCAGACCCAGGATCTCTTCTGCCTGAGGGAACGTGGTGAGAGGTTCCATCACATCCACTTCCAATCCCAGCACATATTCCTCCACCTCCAGTCCTCCCAACAGTTCCAGGTAAAAGGGTGCATCTTCCACCCTGGCAGTCAGCCCTTCCCTCTCCACCAGATAGGACTGGTAGGCCTTTGCCATGTCCACGTAGGTCAGTTCCTGTGCCGACAGCAGGAGATATTCCACACTGTAGGCCGGCAGGGAATTCTCCACCTCCGAAAGGGTGAGCACATTGGTGGTATCCACACTGCCCGTTCCAAACAGGAAAGTGGATATGGTAAAAACCCGGTATGTGAAAGAGGCATATACATTGTTGTAGCTGTTGCCAACCCCGCTGGTCATTGCATTTATGGAAGCATCCGTGTCCCCCTTGGAGATCACGGCCAGGTAGCCTTCCTGGCCATTCGTAATGCCGAACACCGGCATCCTCACTGTTTCTGTAGCCTCCGTTAGGGCCTCTGTCACCAGCCCGTTGTCCCTTCCATAGACATATTGGGAGTATGCGCCATAAGAGGCCTTGTCATTGTTAAAGTAGATCAAGGCTCCACTGCCATCCGGAACCAGGATATAGCCATCCTGTTCCCTGTCCGCTGCGCCGAAGAAGGGCAGAAGGGAGACTGTCATCAGGTAATAACCTGTATGTTCGGAATCTTCCCGGACATCCTGGAGGACAACACTGGCAGTCAGCCCTTTGTCCGTCAGCCTGTATTCCACCGGGATGGTAATCCCCACATCCTGGAATTCATAATTGTACCGGACACCCCCGCCTTCCAGGCACATGTAGGTAAGCCATCCCTTGTTCACACAGCCCACGGCACTGTTCCTGGAATTGCTGCCAGAGGAGTTGGCAGAATCCGCATATGTGATGTACAACTGGCTCTGCAGGTTAGTGGCGTCCAGTCCCTTGGCCAGTTCATCCTCCTTCTGGGGGTTGGATTCATACAGGAACCCGGTTTCCTTATTTAGGACGGCTATGCTGCCATCCTCATTTCCCACCAGTTCAAATTTCTCATTTTCATCGAATCTCATCTCGTATCCTGCCACAGATGATGCCGGGACACCTGTATCCGCTTTCGCAGGCATGACAGGAATCCACAGCACCGTCATGCAGAGTGCCAGTCCCACTGCCAGAATCCTTGATCGCTTCTTCATATCCACTCCTCTTTCCCTTTCGCCATATTCCATGCCCTGTTTCCCGTCACGCCATCCGGTAGCTGATCTCACTGTATACCGTCATGAAGAAACCGTAAATCTGCACCAGAAGCCCGGAGACCAGGACCGCAAAAAATAACATGATGAACACCCCCAGCACTGTCAGCAGGAAGGACGCTATGGTCTTGGAAAGACTGTAGTCATGCAGGATGGACAATCCCAGCAGGAACAACAGGAAACTCCATATCCCGGAAACGGAAACCAGGTATGTCAGGAACACTGCCTCATCGGATACCAGTACAAAGGAGAAGAAAAACCGGATATATCCACAGATGATATAGGGAAGCAGGGCATATGCAACACAGATCCATATCTCATGCATCCTTCCCTTCCCGTCCATTAGGGTACAAAAACACCAGTTAGCCACTACCACCATGGCAAAAATCACCACTGTGGTGAGCAATACCTGAACCAGGGATACCTCATAGAAATTCGTCCGGAAATCAAAGTCAATATATCCCCAGTTTAAGATAGACAGGATTACCCAGGCCAGCAGGATCAGATTGGCCGCCTTCATGGAGAACTTCCTGTTGTTTTTCATCTCCTGGTAGCCGTCCACAGGATGCCGCAGGATATACAGGGGATATTTCCATTTCGGCATGTTGGCATAAAATCCGCTCTTCACAGGTCACTCCTCCTTTCCTTTAGTGCCAGGAGCATTTTGTCCTTTCTCTTCGCGTCCCTTACCCTGGCAGAGCCAAGAACCAGGAGGGCCGCCAGGATCACCGTAAAGAACACTCCCGCGAAATGATTCCTAAGCCAGTCGTTGCGCAGTATCTTCTTGGACTGGGAATAGATTTCCGTGGCCACGCCGGACAGTTTCGCATATTCCTCGGACAGGCCATATTCCCCCTGGTCATAATAGATCTCTGCCATGGCGTAGTATGCATAGAAGAAATTGGCATCCATGGTGGTAATCTCCTGGAAATACGCCAGGGATTCCTCCAGCATTCCCTGGTTATACAGGGACAGGCCTTCTGCAATCTGTTCTCCGAAATATGTCTGCTGAAAAACTGTCACATTGTTTTTCGTGGAGTCCAGCACCACCACCCGGTTTCCTATGGTATCCACTGCCGTTGCACTCCTAAAGGTTCCCCGCACACTGCCGCTTCCACCGAAGATGGCAACCTGGAACCCTGTGTTGTCATACATGAATATCCTTCCTGTATTTCCATCCAGTGCATAGATAAACCGGTTGTCATCCACAGCCACATCCACATAGCTGGTATTGTATTTCCCACCATCCGGCTCGTCTCCCCAGTCCCTGTAGGACAGCAGGATATTCTCCCCCAGGGGATTCAGTTTCCGGATCATTGCCGAATCCTTCGGTGCATCGGAATATGCTGTCACCGTATAGATGAATCCTTCCTCATCAATGTCAAAATTTGAGAACTCCACTGGCACAAAGCTGCTCATCTTGGCCCTCTGGGCCTCGCTTGCCAGTTCCCGCATCAAGGCCTGGAAGACTACCGATGCCGTTACATCCACCTTGTTCCTTCCATAGAACCCCAGAAACTCCCCATTGGAATCAATCATATAGGCGCCCTGCGTGGAATTCTCACTGATCATATAGAGGGTGCCCACTGTATCCATCACCACGTTTCTGGGGGCAAAGGTGATATTATCTGTCAGCAGCACAGAGTCGGGCCTGGTAATCTCCTTCTGGTACCGGCCCTGCCCATCCAGTACCAGAACCCGGTTATTCTTCAAGTCTGACAGGTAAATGTCCCCTGCAGGCGATACATAAATCCCCCTGGCTCCTGTTATGTCCAGCATCTCACCCTGGACGGAAATATCCTCCAGCACCCTGCTCACCTGAAAGGAATCATCCAGTACCACAATTCTGTTGTTCCCACTGTCAAGTATGTAGATCAAGGAATTATCGTACACATAAAGATCTGATGGAGCGTTGAAACTGCCCACACCAAGCCCTTTCCCATTATAGCTAGCCTCTGCCACATACACAGACTGCGCCGGCACCGGTTCATCGAACTGGTTATACCGGTAGTCTGCTGATACCGGGCTTGCCGGTACGGCTGCCAGACACATACTGACGCCCAGAAAAAATGCCGTCATTCTTCTTTTTTTCATATTTATACCCCGTGCCCGCTTCATAAGAGGGTGTGTAAACACTCCTCTTTGGGCATACCAATCAAATGTGCCGTATAACTTCTTCGCCATATGCCCTTTGGCATAAATGTTAAGAGTTTTTCTCACACTTCATTCCTTGATTCCTGCATGTGCCATAGTTTCCATGATGCTGCTCTGTGTCACCAGGAACATGATAATCGGAGGAACCAGCATCACCAGCGCTGCCGCTGCCGCCACCCCTGCACGGGAAATCCCTCCCGACTGGATCTGGGAAAGCGCCGTGGGAAACAGCTTGAGATTCTCCTTATAGATGTAATTGCCCCCTGTCATACTCCATATGCCCTGGAATGCAAAAATGATCTGTGTCAGCCAGGCCGGCTTCACCATAGGCATGACAATGTTGAAGAAAATCTGTAGTTCGTTCATGCCATCCACCCTGGCTGCCTCCAGCAGGGAATTGTTAATCTGCTCCATGAACTGCTTCATCAGGAAAAGTCCCATGGAGGAAGCCACCACCGGAAGAATCAATGCCCAGTAGGTATTGATGATGTGCAGCTTCGCCATGACGATGTATCTGGGCAGTTCAATGACGCCGCCTGTGAAGAGCAGGGACACCGTCACCAGTTTAAACAGGACCTTCTTCCCCGGAAAACTGTGTTTTGCCAGGGGATATGCCGCCATGGAGGAAATAATGACATTGCCTGCCGTGCCCACGATGCTCACAAACACACTGTTGAACAGGTACCTGGAGAACGGCACCCATAGCCCGCCCGCAAGCTGCCCGATGAGCTTAAAGTTCTTGGTGGTGGGGTTCTGCACGGTAAACCTTGGCGGGAAGATAAAGATCTCTTCCATGGGCTTAAATGCCTGGACAGTGGAATATACGATTGGAAGTGCCATAAATGCCCCCAGCACAAGCAGCATCAGGGCCACCAGCATATTTCCTCCCACGGAACGGTTCAACTGCTTCGTTCGCATTTCCCTGTTCCTGTCAGATTTCAGTAATTGTTTCCTTCTCCTCATATACCTATCCCCATTCCTTCCTAATCCTTTTCTACCAATACGGACTGAATCACCTTATTGATCAGCAGCATGATCAGCAGCAGAACCGTTGCCGTTGCGCAGGCATATCCCATGTCATAGCGCACACTGCCATAGTCATGGATATGGGTCATGATGGTGTGTGCCGAATAATTGGTACTGGGGAACCCGGCAAGCTGTATGGATATATTCCCCACTGCAAATGCAGAAGATATCTGCATCACAGCCCCGAAGAGCATCTGCTGCTTCATGGAAGGAACCGTCAGGTAGACCAGCTCCTGGAAGCGGTTCTTGATGCCGTCGATGGCCCCCGCCTCATAGATAGAGCGGTCTACCACCTTGAACCCGGCCATGAATGCCAGGAACCCGGCCCCCAGGCTCAGCCAGAGCTGTACGATGATCAGTGCCAGCATCACGAATTTCTCATCGGTAAACCATTTGATGGGGTCATCGATGATTCCCAGGTCCAGAAATGTCATCAAGAAGGAATTCACAAGCCCATACTGGTCATCCGAAAAAATATACTGCCAGATCATGTACATATTGCCGGACAGGCTGGGGGCATAGAATACCAGTGTCAGAAATACCCGGACCGGCTTGGGGAAATCATTGATAAACCACGCCAGGATAAAGCACAGCACATACCCGATGGGACCTGTGATCACTGCAAATACAATGGTGTTCTTAATGGCAAGGAGAAAGATCTCATCATTCAAAAACAGCGCCTTATAATTGGACAGCCCGATGAACTCCGGGACATTCAGCATATTGAAGTAGGTAAAGCCCAGAACAATTGCCGCCGCCACCGGGATAATGGTAAATATGGTAAACAGGATAAAGTAGGGCGCAAGCAGCATATAGCTTGCCTTGCTTTTCTTCATCTGCTGCCAGAGACTCAGCGAGCTTTTCTGACGCTTTGGGAAGAAAACCCTCCATATATATCGCACTTGCTCTCTCATTGTCCTTCCTCCCCCCCGGCAGTGTCCAGTCCGAATTCTTTCCGCTTTCTGGTGATCTCTTCATTGATATATTTTGTCTGCAGGCGCATTGCATACCTGGGAAACTGTCCGCTGTAGCAGATGCTCCTAAAGGCGTTGGTCAGTCCCCTGGCCGTGTAGTAGCTACCTGGAAGCTGCGGAATGCCAACAATGCTCTCCCAGGCGTTTTTCAGTTCCTCCAGTTCGGTGTCCGACCAGGGCAGCATGGCCAGGGTTTCCCGGTTGGCCGGTGTGAACCTGGCCGAAGCCCCCAGCATGCCTTCCAGGGAAATAGCATACTGCGCCTTCACTTCATCCTCGCTCCACCACTTCATGAATTCCCATGCCGCCTCCTTGTCCTCACAGGAATCCAGCATGACCGTCCCTGTGACAGTGGCATTCTGGGTATCGTTGATACTGCCGTCCCCGTTTTCCATACCGGGAATGGGTACCATCGCCCACAGGCCGTTGATCTCCGGTGCCGCTACCATCAGCTGGTTGTACATATTGTAAGGCTGGATGGACATCACCAGTTCACCGGAGCGGAACCTGGAATAAAAGTCCGTCTTGATCTCAAATCCATATTTTACATATAAGTCCGTGTAGGTAGTCATGGCATCAATGGCTGTCTGGGAGTCTAAGAGGGATCTCGTCCCGTCCTCACTGTAATAGGAGCCGCCATTCTGCAAAAATACCGCCGGGAAAATATCCTGTACCGTGATCTGCAGGTTGTTCCTCTGGATCACCGGCAGGATGGCATAGAAGTCTTCCCAGGTCCGGGGTGCCTGGATCCCCAGTTCCCCAAACACATCCGTGCGGTAGAACAGCATGTTGAATACCTGGGTGTCCGGCAGGGCATACAGGCCGCCTTCATACCAGAAGGGAACCAGCGCCGAATCATAGAATCTCCCCAGCACTGTCTCATAGTCTTCGAACTTTGTCAGATCCTGAAGCGCCCCCCGTATCGCAAAATTAACCGGCTGGTCTTCCGCTATCATAAGCGCCACATCAGGCCCCATGCCTGCCAGCGTGGCCTCGATCAAGGATCCCTGCACTAACTGCAAGTCCACCGTAATACCTGTCCTCGGCGTAAAGCTTTCATCAATCAGATCCTTGATGACCTGCGCCTGGTCCCGTCCGACTGTTCCCGATGCGGCTGTCCCGGATGCCGTATTCAGCCACACCGTAATCGACCTGCTCCCCTCATCCGTGCTGCCGGATCCCACCGAGAGAGCAGAATCATCAAAAGATGCCAGGAACCGCCTCACAGAATACCAGGACCGGGAGAGGAAATCCGTCCCATCCTCCGGCTCTGCCATATCCGGTGACTTTAAGAACAGGTAATCCAGCAGCAGCCCCTGGGACTGTATGTCCACCAGCCAGGATCCCACCGCGCTGATATTGTCCTTGAAGCCGGACAGCCGCACCGGGATCTCCTCCGTGTCCTCTATGAAGCTGTCAAGCTGCACCCGCAGGGTCTCCAGGATAGCTGTCTTGCTTCCCCGCTTCCCCACCATCCCGATGATCTTGTCCGTCTCTTCCGCCAGGGTATTCCGGCATTCCTGCATAGTCTCTACCAGTCCCGGGATCCGCTCCTCCAGATAATAATCCGTATAAGTATCCGGGCTGGTGCTTGTGATCATGATGATCTGGCGGTACAGGTCGTTCACCTGGTAGATACAGTCACTGACATTCCGCAGGGTATCCGCAAATTCCCCCATGGTACACATTGCCTTGATGACATGGATACCTTTTGTCAGATATATCTTATATGGCTCCCCATCCTCACCGGAGAAAGTGGCTATCTGCCATTCATCGTCATAGCCGAATTCCACCCGGCCCAGTTCCGCAAAGAGCAGCTCGTCATCCAGGTAGAAGGCCCTGCTGGTAAACAGTCCGTCCAGGAAATTCTGTTTATACCTACAGCCCAGGTTGTAATATCCATCCTCCGGGACATCCACTTCCCACGAAATCCACTGTCCCGTTGTATTCCAGAGGCTGCCACCTATGGTGTTAATCCGTATGTACTTGGCATGATTATATTGGCCCGCGCTGTCCTGAGTTGCCAGGTTCACCCTGTCATACCCGGAATAGAGCACGGAATCAGATTTATACAGAGGGACTTCTGCCTGAATCTTCACCATCTGTCCGGAAGAATCGGCCCCCTTGCCCTCTCTTATGTACTCTTCATAGGAAACCGCATCCGTGGCCCCTTTCAGTTCCAGTCCCTTTATACCAAGTTCCGTTCCACCGCCTGTAATCCGGATGGTATTGGCTCCCTTCTTCAAGTAAAACCGGTAAGCGCCATCGTAATAGCCATTGGTATTCATAAGGGTATGCTTCTGCCAGTCACAGACCAGTTCCTGCTGGGGCGCGATTTCATTGCCCACACTGTCTGTCCTGATCCGGGTGGCATCTTGGAAAATCCTGGGTACGCTTATCTCCCGGGCCTCTGTAAAAGGATGCTCCCCGTTGACCTCTATTCCCAGAGACAAATTCCTGTCCGAAGCCTCCGTAGAGGAATATTCCAATGCAATATAGTACATTCCCTCCGACTCCAGGGAAAAACCGTACTCCGCATAACTGTCCCCTTTCTGAAACAGAAGGGTTCCTTCCTGTAAACGTACATCCCCGCCTGTCTGGGTAAGGGCATCTTCTCCAATATAAAGTGTCTCTGCCTGGCCAGGAAGTACGCCTGGTGCAGTACCCGCATGTCTTTCCAGATATTCCGCATAGGAATCATTCGATGATACAAAAGCGGCATCCGGCAGTCCGGTATCCGCTGTGTCTGCCTGCGCCGTCATCCCAAAGCCTGGCGAAAGGATACCTGCCAGCAGGCTTGCGATTAGCAGGACAGACAATTTGAAGCAACTCGCTTTTTTCAAATCCTTCAGCCTCCTCTACTGCTTTTCCAATACAGTGCCATTTTAAATATCTATGGCTTCCCGGGCAATCAGACCTTTTACAGGTTGGAATGGTTCGTAAAAAATCGAAGTCTTCCACCAAAAAAGACTATGAAAAGAGTTAATTTTCATAGTCCTTTCTTTAAAATTATGAGTTGCCATCCTGCCGCCGGTCCAGGAATTCCTGTAGTTGCCTCTCCAGTTCTTCCAGTATATCCTTCAGCCCATTCTCTTTTGCCTCCTCCACCGCCGTCCTAAGCACCCCTTCAGGGTCATCCAGTATACCATTGCGAAGCGCAGGCCACACCCGGTTCAAGATCTGTGTGACTTTTACCATCTGTCTTCGCACCCTGCTTTCATCAAAAACAAATCCATTCAGCGGCTTCTCAAAAAAAGTACTCTCCTGTAGCTCATATTTCCTGTAAGCCAGAATGTCCTCCGGCATAGCCACCGGGAACTTGACATAGTGGGTGTTCCATGTCATGGCATAGCCGGGGAAAACATAATAGTTACCCTTTTCATCTGCAAGCATCTCGTACCGCTCCCCACCCACTGCCCTCCAGTGGGTACCCTCGATTCCATGTTCGAACAGATCATGATTGTCCTCTGAGGCATACAGCCAGTCCAGGAAACGGACCGTCTCCTCCACATGTTCCGAAAAGGCAGGGATACAGATATAGTTATTGGCCCGGTAGGAAGTCCCGATTGCCCGCTCTTCCCTGTTCCTGATGGCATCACTGATAATATATACCCCCAGAGACGCACCTGGCACCTGTCCTTCCAGGAGACTGCTCACCTCTTCATAATCATCCAGGGTGGAGATATACGCGCCGCCCTGGCCTGACTGGAACACTGCCACCTGGTCTGTCCTGTTCAGGACATCTTCCTCACAATAGCGATTCCAGTTTCTGTATCCCTGCAGGCGCCCAATCAGGAAATCAAACTGCAGACCTTCCATAAAACCAGAAAAACCTTCCTCATCCCCCATCATCCCAACAGCCTCAATTTCTGACAGGGACTCGTCCATCTGCACCACAACCGTCACCTCACCAATGGTTATGGGATACACCAGCCTCCTGGCCTGTTCCCTGGTCATCACAGTGCTTTCCGGATGGAAGCCGAAAAAGCCCCTGGAGCCATTCAGCACCAGTGGAATCATGTCCGGTTCCCCTGCCAGCAAAGCCTCCATATAGGCCTGCATATCTTCTACACTGTCTATGGACGGAATCCCATATTTCAGTGCCAGATCCTTCCTATAATAAATACATGGAATCCCCGACCCATATGTCCGGAAGACCGGCAGGGCACATTGCTCCCCGTTGATCCGGTTGTTTTCCAGGGCAGCCCTGGAAAAGGCGCTACGCAGGCCCGGATATTCCGGATTGTCCAGATAAGGACTTAAGTCCAGATAGACACCCCGCTCCTGCATTTCATACAGGTGGATCCAGTCCGCATCAAATACCAGGTCGTAATTCTCTTTGCCGGAGAGTTTCACGTCACTCAACACCTTGTATTCCGATGACCGGGCCACCCACTCCATCTCAATCCGGATCCCCAGTGTATCCTTCGTCCTCCTGTAGAATTCCTCCAGGACCTCCTCCATTCCATCCGGCTTCTGGCCAAATAGCAGGAAGCGCAGAACCGTATCTCCCTGTTCCTGTTTTTCCCTAAAAGTCATGACTATGCCGCCGATTCCCAATGCGGCTACAACCATGACCGCCAGGAATACCCACATCCACTTCCTGGCCCTGGCACCAGGATTCACGGCTCCTCCCTCCTTGACACCGGGATACACTTTGCGAAAAGCCATTTTCCCCCCGTCTTTATTCTTCATACATTCCTCCTTTATGATTGAAAAAACGTGACATATATGATAAAATATAAATCGCTTAGCAAATAGCCCAGGCCGAACGAAATTTTTATACTCAGCCAGTGGAAAGCGCATGGATGAAAATCGTGCTCGCACAAATTTTCATCCATTGATTTCCACTGAGGGAGCGCCATTTTATGAGTAAAGAGAGCTGCAAAGCAGCGGAGAGCGCCACAGGCGCGGCTTTACGAATGACGTAGGCTGAACTTTTCATTAAAAAACCTAACAGAGGAAATGCCCCTATGAAACTAGAACAGATCCGTCCCTCCATCATCAGCAGGAAGAATACTTATTTTCATAAAATATTCCGTTATATCGCAGTCACTACCTGCTTATTGTTTTTCTGTCTGACCTTCATCATCACTTTGTTTACTATGTACAAATATACCGAGGAAATGGAGAACCGCAGCATACAGAGCCTGCATGCTTCCGTATCCGTCAGTGAATCAACCCTGGGAAGCCTGTATCACTACTGCTACTTCCTTTTCTACAACAATGCCACCGTCAACAACATCCTCTACGCAGACAGCTTCTCTTCGGAACTGTCCATGGAATTTGCTGCCTTAAAAGATGATTTCCTCAGCTATTACGACTTGATCCACTCTATCTACCTGATCAACTTCCAGGCAGACATGGCCTTTTCCAATGTCACCACCTGCCAGTCCCTGGAAGCCTTTTACGACCAGGACATCCTCCTGCTCCTTGCGGACTCTTCCCTGGATACCTACCATTACCTGTTCCTGCCCCGCTCCATGGAGGCTGGCGCTCCCTCGGATGTCATATCCCTGATCTTCAGATACCAGAACGGCAATGCCTTCGTTGTCAATGTCAGCCTGGATTCCTATGAAGCCCTGCTGAACCGTGATTCCAATGCCATGTGGCCGGACACCCTGGTGATCAACAGCTATGGGCATGCCATAAACGGCAACCAGGAAATCCGCTTCGCCTCCAATGTGTCTGATACGGACTGGTACCAGCGCATCCTGGCTTCCAGCCAGACGGATGGCCGGCTTAGCGCAACCTTCCATTCCAGGCGCTGCACCATATTTTACCGGAAAAATGCCGCCTTCCACTTCACCTATATCACCATACTGGATGCATCTCCCTTCTCCACCAAAAATACCATGCTGGTCTCCACCCTGCTCTCCTTCGTGATATTTACCTTTCTGGGACTGGGACTGTCACTTTTCCTAAGCTACACCCTGTACCTTCCCATCAACAATATGATCACGCTCCTGAAGTCCTATGACAAACGTACCCGGACCAGCCAGCCGGATGAGATTTCCTATCTGACAGATGCCGTCACGAACCTGGTACATACTTCCCAGAAGACCCAGAAGCAGATCCGGCTGGCAAAGCAGGCCGACTGTCTGCGCCATATTCTTACGGTGGCTGATTACTATGACTCCGTCAAGAATGATACGCTTGAACAATATGGCATCTCCATGGATTCCGATAACTACCAGGTCATACTGTTCTCCCTGGACCGGTCTGCCATGCTGCTGTCCAGCGATCCCTCCGACCATAAGCTGATGCTGGATTCCCTGCAGAATATCGCCTCGGAACTGCTGCCCGGTTCCTTCTGCCTGGAGGTGGAAGACGGCATCCTGGCCTATATCCTGTTCCCGGATACAGATGCCCCCGATACCTTCCTGCGCCAGGCCACACAGACACAGCAGTGCATGTCCGACTATTTCCAGGAGACCGTGACAGTGGGCATCGGCCTGGTCTGCGATTCCCCCGCAGAACTACATGAATCCTATACCCAGGCAAAACTGGCCCTGCGTTACCGTTTCCTCTTCGGGGGCAACAGCATCCTGAATTATGCTGAACTCTCCGTCCACAACACTGCAAACCTCATGCTGGTGCAGGAGCAGAAGGAGATCATAGCTGCCGTGTTCTCCTGCAGGGAAGCCCTGGCCCTGGAAAAACTCCAGGCCTATTTTGCTACCCTCCAGGACATCCACATAGACAGCATCATCATGAACATCATGGCACTGAACAGTTCCTTCCAGAATGCAGAGATGCAGGCCAGCCTGCGCTCTCTGGGATCCCTTTCCTATGACAGTGCCCCATATAGCCATTATACTTTACAGGAAATCTTGGCACAATTCAACCAGCGGATCACCACGGATATTGCCCAGCTCCAGGAAATCAAGAAAAACACTGCCGCCAGGCCACAGATTATTGAGGAGGTGACCGCCTATGTGGACAGGAACCTCTGCCAGGCAGACCTGACCGTGGAGAATATTGCCACCCATGTCCAACTCTCCACCAATTACCTGCGGAATATCTTCAAGGAACATATGGGAATCACACTCTCCAAATACATAACTGATAAAAAGATCCAATATGCCTGTAAGATCCTGGTGGAGACAGAGGATTCCATCCAGTCCATCTGCGAGCGGCTGGATTTCACCTCTGCCAATTACTTTTATGCCTATTTCAAAAAGAATACCGGCATGACCCCTAACCAGTACCGGGAAAAGTACCGCACAGACCCGGCAGCCAGCGAGTCAGCCACCCCGCAGTAAAACAAAGCGCTAAAGAGGGCCAGGATCTTTTATGGGGTACCATGGGCAGAATAGGTTTTTTCCATGTGCCACTCCCCATTCCTGTAGCTGCGCAGTTCCACCCAGGGAGTCCCGCAGATCCCGCCCACCATAACCTCGTCCAGCCTGCCATCCTCATACCGGATCCTGACAGCATCCTGGGAAAGCCCCTCCACCATGGCAAGGCATTTCCTGTCCCCGTAAGGCTCTATCACGGTGATGAACCTGCCATGGACAGCCCTCTGCCCCACGCCATATGTCACACGCCTCTGCTCCTCCTCCCCTGGAAAATTGTCCACACCGATGATGCCCGTAAGGCGCACGGCACGCAGGCCTGTAAGATCATATTCCAGGAAACTCTCCTTGCCATGGTCCAGTGCGCTGACAGGAATTGCATCCGGGTATTCTATGCCTTCTATCAGAACCCTTCCCCCCTGGTAATCCCTGCCTATCCCCATTCCGGCATCTATATTGTGCTGTCTCACTGGCAGGCACGCAAGAGGGATTCCCGTGCCGTCCTCCAGCTCCAACCTGGCATTTGCCAGGAACAGGCACTGGGGGGCATCATGGGGGTAACGTTGTTCATTGTACAGCGGACTGCTGATGAATTCCAGTTTTAAGGTATGGCTTTCCGGGCGCAGCCCCACATCCAGCTTCCTGGCTCCCAGAAGCCAGGGACTGGCACAGAAATCCTCCCTGCATCCTTCCTCATCCCACAGCCTGAACCGATAGGGATACTTCTGCCCATGATCCTCCGCAGCCAGTCCGATACACTGTGTGGTTTCCTGGGGCCAGGCAGTGTACACATCCATGTGCAGGCTGCCCGGTTCATTATAACGGCTCCGGGTTCCCCTTAAGTCTTCCCCTTCACCATACTTTGTGACAAATCTTGCACAGGTACCCCCCTTGGCTTCATGCCAGTGACAGTCTGTAATAAACTGCTCGTCCGACCTTGGATCCTCCGATTTTTTGCCGGTATGTCCACGGGCTGTTAAGCTGCCTTCCTCCCCCAGGGCCTCCAGGCCCTGGAAGCCTTTGATCTGCAGCAGGCTCTCATATCGGTGCTCCCTCTCCCCTTCCAGGGAATCGAAGATTACAATACAGTCGTCAAGCACGGCCATCACCCTTGTCTGGACAACCGGCTCCGTCAGCCCCGTTATCTCCCCGTAAGGCGCGGCATCATAGGAGGGCAGGTCACTGGCATTGTATGCACACCGTTCCTGCAGGCTCTCTCCCTTCTGGTAAATCATGCCGCCAAAGGGCGGGTATCCCCACCTGGACGCCGTGCGTACCCCTGCCGCCTGCAGCTTCTCTCCGCTGTAGAACAGCACCCTCTGGGCATCTGCCGGAACCTGCATTTTTCCATCCGTCACCACCATGTTCTTGGTATTGGAATTCTGTACGTAAAATTTATACATAAAATGTCCGTAGCCCCACCAGACATGTTCCGGATTGAAAAAGCTCCGCCCACAGCGCATGACAGACAAAAGCTCTGTCCGGTCAAAATGTCCATGGGCATACCCGTGGGAACCGTAACGCAGCACAGCCTGGATCTGCTCTTTTGGAGAGACTCCCTCCCTGCGGCTGCGCAGCATGGCAATACCGATGTTGTCCGCAAAGGCGCTCCCTGCTTCACCTGAATCCTGCTCCTGCCCTGGCGCCACAAGCTCCCCATGCCCGAACACCGGATCCACAGTGTCAAAACGCTGTATAATGGGAATATAGGCAGGATCCCGATAATGGGTATATGCCAGGTCGAATGTGGAGCCGAAGTGGACTCCCTCAATCTTCTTCTCATCGGAATCATTGATTCCGAACAGGACACCCCGGTAGTCCAAAAACGGCACCACCGCATCAAACAGATCCTTGATGCAGATATAATTCTTCCGGATGCCACCCCATCTCTCATTGTACATCCCATGGCAGATCTTCCGCTTCTGTCCTCTGCCTATGCTGTCTACCTCCTTCCCATAGAACAGCGGGAAATGGTAGTGAATCAGATTGATTCCGAAGGGCAGCAGCGCATGGGCCGTGTGGAGAAACATGGAAGACACCCAGATATTATACCCTACGGAGCATTCATACCACCAGCCATCTGAAAAGGCGCCATGGGAAAGCTGTTCAAAACTGCCGCATGACCCGAAGAGGAACCGCTCCATCCGCTCAAAATCCTGTAGTACCATGGCACAGTACACCGCTCCCGTCAGTTCTGACAGTGTCCAGTTGGAGATATGCCCGCTGCAGATATGCCTGTCCAGAATATCCATATATATGCGCAGACACCTCTGGATTCCCTCATGCTCCCCTACAGACAGCACACCCGACTCATAAATCATGTCATATGCAAGTGCCAGGTGCTGGAAGAAATGTCCTTCCTGTACATAGGACTGGCTGCATCCCTTCTTCCGCACCGGATACCCTGTATCCGGATCCGCAAAAGCCCGGAAAAACCTGGCAATCTTCTCCGCGTATTCCCTCTTTCCCGTAATGGAATACAGATAGGCGCAGGACATGATGAAATGCTCCTGGTTCGTGTCGCAGCAATAATCCCTTTCCCCAAAAGGCACCAGGGGCGGTACCTCCCACTGGTCCGCATCCCTGCACAGTTTCCCGAAGCCCGGCCCGAAGACAGGGTTATCCCGGATCTTCTCCGCAACTTCCTGCCACTTTTCCCCTGTGTTGTAGATATAGGGGTGGCGCAGGGCGCACAGGGTCTGGAAAGACAGTTCCCTGGCCCCGGAGGCGTCTCCCTCCGGCAGGAAGCGGACCGTGGTCTTCTCATGGGCGCCAGGCGACATGTAATCATGGACCTGGACAGAGATCTCCACCTGGCCGCTGCCATAAGGTTCCAGGCACAGATTTTCCGGCCGGATCCCCGCATACATGGACTCCCATCCCGCAACCGCCTGGGAGACCTTCACACACTGCCTTTTGTCCAGACAATTGTGGACCGTGACGGTATAACGTATGGTCTCCCCCACATTCCCGCTCTTTCCAAGGACTCCGGCTTCCAGGGCAATCCTGCTGCCCCGCAGAAGCACGGCAGACAGGACATCCAGGGACGAACCCGCTATCTCCAGGGACACCAGTTCCCTCCAGATATTTGTCTTCGCCCTCTCCACATCAAAATCTTCCAGTGCGACATCGCAGGAATGTTCCCCTGGGTCAGCCAGGCGAAAGACTGCCTCCAGGATTTCCCCTTCCGCAAACCCTGCCCGTACCGTAATTCCCATGTCGGCCCTGCCTGTATGCAGGCAGAAGCGGAAACCATACCAGCCCATGGCATCCATTGCCCCGTCATGGATCCAGTCGAAGCCATTGGGACGTATTCCTGCCCCCTCCGGCCTGGGAAATACCAGCCGGATCCTGTCCACTGCCCCTCCCGGCCTTTCTTCCCTTATCCAGTCATGCAGTAAATCCACCTTGTTTACCATAAAATTGCCTCCTCCCTGTCACGGTAGTCCCAGCCTGAACCGCCGTCAAATACCCCTCCAGCAAGCTGACGGGGCATCAAACTTGCGGCGCAGATCTTTGCCCCCTCTTCTCCGGCCGGGCTTACCACATCCTGATATCTGCCCCCGAAAGCTGATACAGCGCCTCCAGGAAAAAATAGTCCGCATACACCATAGTGAAATGATGTCTGGCATCATGGTAGGAAGCGGAACAGTTCTGCACAATGGCGTCACAGTCCCTGGTCCAGTCTGCCCTGGAGCCGGCAATCGCCTTCAGAATCCGGAACGCTGGTTCCACCAAAGCTTCCCTCTCCCCTTCCGGCTGGAACCTTGCCAGTTCCAGCAGTCCTCCTGCAATCACACAGGCCCCGCAGGAATCTTCCCATTCCACATCCTCAGGCTGCCTGAAATCCACAGGGATAATGCCGTTCTCCGGAATGTTGGCAATACAATAAGCCGCCACTTTTCTGGCCGTTTCCAGATACTCTCTTTTCCCAGTGTGGGCAAAGCTGTTGGCGAAGCCGTACAACGCCCAGCCCTGCCCCCTGGTCCAGGAAGAGCCTTCCCCGAAGCCTTGTCCCCCATGGCTTCTCACCATCCTCCCGCTTTCCGGGTCAAACTCCACAATATGGCACACAGAGCCGTCCGAACGGATGAAATGCTCCTGCACCGTGTCCGCGTGCAGCATGGCAATCTGCCGGAACCTGGGGTCCCCGCTCTCCTCGGACGCCCAGTACAGCAGGGAAATATTGAACATACAATCGATGATGGCCCATCCCCTGGTATCGCTGTCGCCCACTTCATTCCAGGCCCGGATAAACCTGCCCACAGGATTGAATCTGCCGGCCAGCAGGTTCGCCGCATGCATGGCCATCCGCCTGGCATCCCCATCCCCGGTAAGCCGCCAGTCTGCCACCGCCGTAGGCTGGAACATGAATCCAACGTCATGGTGCAGCCCATAAAACCCCTGGAAACATTTTTCCAGCTTTCTCTCCGAGAACCTGGCGATCTCCATGTATCCCGGATCCTTTGTATCCTGGTACAGCAGCCACATCATGCCGCCCCAGAAGCCGTTGGTCCACCAGTTTAGCCCGTCATCCCGGTTCCACACCCGGCTCTCATCTGCCCTGTCGTCATAGTCACCGTTCTCATCCGTGGTGTAGGGAATCCGCTGCCGGTTCTTCTCACTGACCCACGCCATTTTCCCACGGGCTTTTTCCAGCTGTGCCCTGGCCCAATCTCTATAATACTCCATGTGTTGCTATCCTCCTTCACATATACATAGGTATTCACCGGCAGTCCCATTAGAGACAGACCGGGAAAGCCTGCACCCGGAACCAGTCAAAATCCGCATGCTTTCCGAAGCCTGTCAGATCCTGGCAGCAGATTCCCACCATGGAGCCGGTAAACCATCCCTCCCTGCACGCTTCGTCCGAGAGAAAACTTGCGTCTATACAGGGGCCGATTTCCTGCAGGGCCTGCCCTCCCCGGTATCCATAATAGAACTGTACTCCTGTCCCTTGAAGCTTCAGGCCAAGAAGCACATCCCTTCCCGTCTCCAGGGGGATATAGTCCGTAAGATATGCATACTTCTTATTTTCCGCTTTCAACAGCGTAATGCACTTTCCCAGATCTTCATCGTGGGAAAGATGCAGATACAGATAATTGTCCGTGTCATACATCAGGATCAGTCCTGCCATCTGCTTAAATACTTCCGGCTCAAAATCCACGCAGGTATCTGCCTCCATATGGTACTCCGTCACCCTGCGGGCAATCAATGTCTGGGAGAAACGGGAGGCCAGGCCGCTGCGTCCGTACATCCGCAGCCATCCGGGACGTTCCGTCAGAGACAGGTAATGCCCGTCCATGGGAATCCGCAGAGACTGGTAGTCCAGGTGAAGAACCGGGCTGTCAAAGTCATCCCGACAGGATTCATCTTCCCCTCCATACCGACCTTTCGACACACATTCAGGCGGCTCCACTTCCTCCTCGGGCGTATTGCCGCCCTTATCCAGGACCAGCCAGTCGTCCTCCGTCCAGCGCATCTTCTGGATGGCGGTCTCCCTGCCCAGCATATACCGCCTTGCTCCTGCGAAACGCTCTGCCGTCTCCGGATTGCGCCCGCTTGAAGCCCTGCCGCACAGGTGCACCGCGTACCACTCCCCGTCCCGGGTCTCTACCAGGTCGCAATGGCCGGCCTTCTGCAGCAGGATGTCCTCATGATGCCTGGAGGTGAGAATGGACCAGGCCTCCCCCTCCTGCCTTTTTTCATCCAGGGGATGGTACATCTCGTAAGGCCCCCATATATCCCGGGAACGCTGGATTGTCTGGCCATGCCCTTCTCCTGTCCCCGTATCCGCGCTGAACAGATAGTACCAGCCCCGGCGTTTCAATATGTGAGGGCCCTCCAGGAAGATGCCCTCTGCCCGGTAAATATCCCGCACCGGCCCCGTCATCCTCCCTTTTTCGGCATCGAATTCCTGTAGCACCAGCCTTCCCGCATATTTCTTCGGAACCCTGTGGTCCGTCACCATGCTGACCATATATTTTCGCCCGTCCTCATCATGAAACAGGGAAGGATCAAAGCCGAAATTATTCAGCGCCACAGGCTCCGACCAGGGACCATGGATGTCCTGGGCCGTCACCAGGTAATTCTCCGTATCATACATATTGCAGTAAAAAGCCTTCACCACTGTATACACCAGATAGAAAATCCCCTTATCCCAGGTCAAGCAGGGCGCCCAGATCCCCTGGGACGGCCCCACGCCCCGCAAATCCAACTGCGAGACCCTGTTCAGCGGATATTCTATCAGTTCCCAGTGAACCAGATCCCTGGAATGGTGCAGCCGCACCCCAGGCCACCATTCAAAAGTGGAAGTGGCGATATAGTAATCCTCCCCCACCCTGATAATGGACGGATCCGGATGGAACCCCCGCAGAATCGGATTCTGTATCTTATTCATGTTGTCTTTCTCCCTTTGCCTTCCGTTTTTTATTGCAATTTTCTTTCCCTTCTGTTTTCTTTCCCTTCCGTCTTTCTTTGCAATTTTCTTTCCTTTTTTGCCTCTATTCCCACAGGCATTGAGTCAAGTGCTGCGGGGTTGTTGACTGTAGTTTACAGCCCTGCCCTATTCCCGGCCTGCAATCACATAACGCCTCCTGGCTTCGCCCATCCGGCATACCTCCAGTTCTCCATCCCCCTTCCGGGTAATGCGGACTTCATTCTGGCAGCCTTTTTCATAGTCAAATGTCTCGAAATCATCCTCATACAGCACACAGCCCTCTCCACCATTGCCGTATACTCTTGGACGTATGGTAAACACTGTGTCCTTCCCCACGGCCTCCACCGGGTCTGCCAGCGGCAGGATACAATTTTCCCTGACAAATACCGGAATCCTGTCATATTCCGCATGAATCACATGCTCCCTGCCACCCTCATAAACCGCATCATCCCAGAAGCCGTGCCATGTCCCCCAGGGCAGGTAAACCTTCCGCTCCGTGCCGTCCTCCAGGGTCATTGGCGCCACCAGAAGGTCATCCCCCAGAAGGTACTCGTCATCCACATTCCGCACCTCCGGTTCCTCCTCATAGTCAAATACAAGTGCCCTGACAGGCGGAATCCCTTCCCACTGATATTTTACGAATGCACTGTACAGATAGGGCAGAAGGGACATCCTGACCCGGTGGTATCTCCTACAGACATCCGTATAATAATCCGCATCCTCCATAAACTCCCCTGCAAGGTTCTTCGCAATATCCACCTGCTTCCAGGGCGGGTTGGGAATGCGCCAGCAATTATAGATGGCATGGGTAGAGAACATAATCGTCTCCATCCGCCGAAGCAGGTCCGCGCCGTTTTTACAGTCCCTCACCTCCGGTGCCCAGAGCAGCCCCGAGAAGCCTGCCGTGACCATTCCCCGGATGAACTGCTTGTGCTGGTACAGATCGGAGTACAGCACAAAGGGCATGGGAGCCGCCAGCGCCCCACTGGAGCGGACCTGGGAATATGTCCTCCTATTTTCCTGACGGAAGACATCATAGATCAGATTCTGGTACAGACCACCGATGGCAGCGTGCATCTGCTCCCCGTCCATGCCAGAAGGGAACTGGGTCACATCCGGAAAAGACCAGTTGGAAGCATTTAAGTCGGAATTGTCGCACTCATCCAGCTTAAAACCCGCTATCCCCTTTTTTACAAATTCCTCCCTGTGGTAATCCGCAAAAATCTTCCCTGCTTCCGGCATACAGAAGTCCGGCACCAGCCCGTTCCATACCTCATATTCCCCTGCATAAGGCTGAAGCTCCTGATAAAAAGGAGCTGCCGGGTATACAAAAACATGCTCCCAGAGATTGATCTTGTAATCCTGCCTGCTTACTTTCTCTATCATGGTCTCCGGATCCGGAAACAGGTAAGACCACTGGTAGGTGCAGGAATAGCTGTGGGAATGCCATCCTGGCTCCATTCCCAGTACGTCCACGGGCATCTCCTCCCTGCGGAAGCCCTCTGCCAGGTTCTCCACCGACTTCTGATCACTACCCCCATAGGAGCGGTACCAGACCCCCAGTCCCCACATGGGAGGCAGGCAGCCGCCTCCAGAGAACAGGTTATAGCGCTGCACTGCCTCCTTCACGGAACCCGCGAACAGGTACAGATCCACGCCATCCACCGCCTTTAGGTCAATGATGACCCTGCGCACTTCCGAATTCTTTTTCAGTGCATAAAGGGCAGACTCCGAAAATTCCTTATGTACCTGGTTCACTTCCCTGCGCTGCTCGGAACGTCCCTTTTCCAGGCTCGTCCCCATGTAAACTTCCACATGCCGGAAGGTATCCAGGAACAGCCCGTAGCCACCAGTGGAAACATAGAAGGGCACGGGCGCATGACCCTCCCCCGTGTCTGCCACCGGGTCGGAATTCACCCGAAGCATCCGCTTCCGTCCCGCCTGGTTCATGCTCTTAAGCTGCAGGCCAAAGCCATAGATATCTTCGCTGCTGTCCATGGGCAGCGTGATCTGCAGCCCCCTGCGGTTCTGCCGACAGGTGATCTGTCCCGCCTGTCCCGGCAATTCCGCAGGCGCCAGTTTCTCCAGCGCCTCCTCTCTCATGGGAAAAGCCCGGAGCGCCACCGGCGTGTGCTGCTCCGGGGTTCCGATACGCATTTTCCATATACCGTTTGCCACCTGTGTTAATTCCATTGTTCTACCTCCATATCCGCTTCCTGCCAGCTATCGGTTTCTATAAAAAGTTAACTTTTGTAGCCAATCATTTCATCATTTCAGCACACCCTTGACAAAATGCCCTTATTCCTCTAATGTAGGAACTGACACTTCATGCAAAGCGGCACTGTCCTCCCTCTTTTGTTTTGTTTGAAAAGTTTCCAATTTCAGTCATTTTAAAAGAAAAGGAGCCTCCATGATCACTGTAAATATCTGCGGATACGATTCCATGCACAAAGCCCCCATGGACATCTGCCGTCCCAAGGGCTTTGACGATTACCTCCTGCTTCTCATCAAGTCCAGGGGCTTCCTTGAAGACCAGGGCCGAATAAGCGAACTGTCCCCAGGTACTGTCCTCCTGTTCGCCCCCCACTCCTATGTCCACTATTTTTACAGGGAATCTCACTATAATGACGACTGGATTCACTTTGAACTGCATGATGGGGATGAAACCCTTTTGCAGCAGCTTTCCATTCCTGCAAACTCTCCCCTGGCGCTTCCCCATATGGGCACCCTTACCGAGTATAGCCGGCTGGTAGTGGCAGAAAAGATTTCCTCTCATCCTTACAGACAGGAGACTGCGGATTCGCTGATGCATGCCCTTCTGTATTCCATTGCCAACCAACTGCATGCCCATTCGTCCCGCAATAAGGACAGCAGGTATTTTGAGCCTCTCAATGAAATAAGGACCCAGCTCATCAACTCTCCGTTCCAGGCATGCAGCGCTGCAGAGCTTGCCAAAAAGACCGATATCAGCATCTCTCATTTTCTGCACCTGTATAAAGAGTTTTTCGGTACCACCTATAAGCAGGACATGATCGCGGCACGCATCCGTCTGGCCTGCTACTATCTGCGTACCTCCGATATGTCCGTGGACTCCCTTGCCCTTTTCTGCGGATATGAAAACGGGACACATTTTATGAGACAGTTTAAGCAGGCCACCGGCATGACTCCCAGCCAGTACAGGAGCCTCCATTCCCGCGAAGATAATCGGTTCATTCCTTGAAAGCTGTATGCGGGCTGTTCCCGCGCTTTATTCCCTGATAAACACTGTCTCCGCAAGGGTATCACATCCTTCCAGGATAACCGGCCTCCGCTCGTCCTTCCTCTGGGGCCGTAGTACAATCCCGTCCAGGAACAGCCCTTTGACGTTCCTAATATCCATGAACGCCGCCCTGCTCCAGTCCGGATAATAGTTCTCCGAGGATTCCGATACAGCATCCTTTCTTCTGTCCACAACCTCCGGGTATTGCTCCGGAATATCTGCCAGGCGCACGCCTCCTATGGAGGTATAGTGAAGGTTGCGCAGGGTGACTTCTTCTATGGGATGCTCCTTTGGCGCATCGATGCGGATTCCGTTGAAGGAAGGACTCCCCATAATATCGTTTCCAAAACGCAGGTGGGGACGAGCCATCTCCTCATCGTCTGCCGCATGCAGGTTAGATATGGTGATGCGCTTCATGACACCGATTTCCGGCACTTCCTGTAGTTCCACCGAACTTCCCCACCCCTTCGGTTCAAAGCGGTTGTTTAAGATAAGGAAAACTGGCCTGGACACGTTGCGCATGGCAATATTATCAATTAGCACATCGGAAATCTCCCCTCCTTCCGTACATTCCACCTTGATGCCCTCCCTCCATACATTGTGCATGGTACAGTTCTGCACCACCACATTGTAGATGCTCCCTATGGACTTCAGGCCGATCCGGATGGCTGCACATACAGACGAAAACGTGCAGCCGGACACATGAATATCGTGCACCGGGTATTCCCGGCTGCCGGACTGCAGGCACAGATTGTCATCCGTCCCCAGGATATGGCAGTCCCTCACATAGACATGGCTGCAGCCGTCAAAATCCAGCCCATCACCGTTATAGCGCTTCTGATTCTGGATATCCACCCTGTCCACCCAGATATGGCTGCTGTCCAAAAAGGCCGTGGTCCAGGCGGCCGCATTATAAAGCCTAATATCCGATAAGCGAATATTTTTGCACCGCAGAAAACGCAGCATCATGGGCCTGTATATGCTTCCCTCATTGGGAAAAGCCTCAGAACATCCATTGATCTCTCCGCTGCCCAGTATCCCAATATTCTCCGCATCTTCTGCATAGATCAAGCAGCGGTCCAGCGCCTGCTCATTCCGGTATCTGTTATGATGCACATCCTCCCTGTAATCCCGGATATCTCTGCTGGCCAAAAGTCTCGCATTCCCTTCGATCTTTAGGGTTACATCTGACGGAAGCCGCAGGGTGCCGGACACATACTGTCCGTTTTCCAGCAGCACTGTACCTCCCCCCTCCTTTGCACAATGGTCAATGGCATTCTGAATGGCACAAGTATCGCTTGTACTTCCGTCCCCGATTGCTCCATAGTTTTTCACATGATAAGTTCCCATCTCTTCTCCTATATCTGACAAATTATGACTTCCTAATTCATACCACCCCGTCCCCGGACGGCTTCTCCATCTCCCCATGATCCCTGTTTCCGGCTTCCTGCATGTCCCTAACGGTCCCTCCCTGTCTTATTCTGCAATATATTAGAGCGATACTGTATTCAGTATAGAAGTTTCGTTATGGATTTTCAATTGCATAAAAAGCAACTTACTATCTAATCCTGCAAAGTCCCATACATTTTCTCTCTGCATTCCGCTCTTTTCGCCTGCCCTGTTACTGTTCACTCCGTTCAAAGCAACACCCTAGTACCGATGCATTTTGGCTTGACAGGAAATTTCCCTGATAGTATGATGAATAGAGAGATTTCTTGAGATATCCAGACAATCTCCATGCAGCAGGATGGCACAGCATAAAAACACAGCATAAGAACACATAAAAGGAATGGTGCAGCAGATGGCAAACGGACAGGAAGAACGGATCAGAATCGTACAGGAGACCGTGGCAGGCAAGGAAATCACCTTCGCACACGTGATGGGAGGCCCAGCACCAGTCATATACCAGAAGCTGGGATTAAATCCCCAGGTGGATTACCAGTCTTCGGCCATCGGCATCATGAACATGACCCCTCCGGAATCAGCCGTCATTGCATCTGATATAGCCGTCAAGAGCGGGAATGTCTACCTGGGCTTCGCAGACCGGTTCACGGGGACGCTGATCATTACCGGGGAGATCTCGGATGTCATGTCTGCCATGACGGAAATCGTGAATTACTTCCGTGACACCCTGGAATATGTCGTCTGCAAGATCACAAAGAGATAGGAAGTACCGCCATGGCCAGAATGACAAAGGAAGAACTGCTGGAAAAGCTCTTCCATGAAGATTACGAACAGTTGAAGGGGAAAAGGCTGCGCATCACACGCCTGCGGATTCCCGGAAAAGAGGTCTGTCTGGCCCATATCATCAGTGCCACACAGGCTCCTGTCTACCAGAACCTGGGACTGCACATCGGTGTCCATGAGGGGGAGGATCATACCGGGGAATCCATCGGCCTGATCCGTTTTACCCCCTGGGAGGCAGTGGTGGTGGCTGCCGATGTAGCCATGAAAAGCGCGGATGTGCAGATTGGCTTCATGGACCGTTTCTGTGGTTCCCTGATTCTCACCGGGGGACTATCTGAGGTACAGGCCGCCGTGGAAGAAGTAGTCCGGTTTTTTCGGGAGGAACTGGGATTTGAGACCTGTAAGGTCCACCGGAACTGAGGATAGAAAGGAATAAATTCCATGAAAAAATTATTCCTAATGGGCCGGAGCGAGGCTGGCAAGACTTCCCTGACCCAGGCACTGCGTGGGGAAGAATTACATTATGTAAAAACACAATACACCAGTTCGGATGACGACACCATTGACTCCCCGGGAGAATATGCGGAATCCAAGCACTTCAGCGTGGGACTGGCCTGTTTTTCCTTTGAGGCTGATGTGGTGGCTGTTGTCCAGGCGGCAGATGAACCCTACAATCTGTTCAGCCCCAGTCTCCGTTCCTTTATCCTCCGTCCCCTCATCGGTATCATTACAAAGATCGATTCCCCCCACGCCAATATCCCTATGGTCAGGCAATGGCTGGTCAATGCCAGCTGTGAACGCATATTCTTGATCAACAATGTAACCAGGGAGGGAATCCCTGAACTTATGGCATATCTGGAAGAAGATCTGACACCCCTGACGTTTCAGCAGGCCAAAGCCCGGCAGAACCAGGGGCTGGGTGAGTGGGAGTCTTGACCGGACAGGGCTGCTCCTCATACCATAGATCATGGATCTATGCGCTTCCTGCAGTCCGTCTGGGCCGGGCCGTCTATCAGATGCCCTTCCCTGTCGAACCGGGAACCGTGGCAGGGACAGTCATAGCTTTCCTCCTCTGGATTCCACTCCAGCCTGCAGCCCATGTGGGGACAGTTGGGAATGATTTCCTTATTTCCCGAAGGCAGGAGATGTTTTGTCAGGCCTTTCACCGTATATGCACCATGCACAGCCAGGCCCCTGGCCACCTGTGCCGTAAAATGCCTTTGGGGTGAAAAAATATCTGCCTCCGGGAGATCCTGTCCGACAATCATGGCTGTCAGGATACGGGCGCTGACCATGGCAGAGGTCATACCCCACTTTCCAAAGCCCGTAGCCACATACCAGCATGCCTTACGCCGGGAAAACCTGCCGATGTAGGGCAGCCCGTCCAGTGTCATGCAGTCCTGTGCCGACCAGCGGGATACCTCATGGCATCCGGGATAGAGTTCCCCGGCCCGGGCTCGCAGCATCCCATATCTGCATCCCATGCCAGCATTGTCTCCCAGATTCCCTTCTGTAACCTCCTTGCTTCCCTGGACTATCCCTGTTCCTACCTTGTCTTGCGGGTTTTCTTCTGTAACCGCCCTGCTTCCCTGGTTTACCACTGTGCCCAGCCTATCTTGCTGATTCACTCCTGTCCGATGGCTCCCTCCTCCCAGCAGCAGAAGATTTCCCCAGGTCCGAAAAGAGAGGCCGTCCTGGTCAATCCCCAGGTACATGCCCTCCAGCCTCTCCGCACCCTCCAGGGCTACCACATAGCTTCGCTCCTGGTGCATCCTGGCAAAATAGTATCCCGGTACATTGATAAAAGGGTAATGGGCTGCGAACACAATATGCTCTGCCGTCACTGTCCCCCTGGCCGTCTCTACCCTTCTGTCATCCACTTTCAGCACCTTTGTCTGTTCATAGACTTCCACTTCCTCTGCCATTTCTGCCAGGAATTTCAGCGGATGGAACCTGGCCTGCTGTTCAAATCTTGTGACGCCTGCCACTGGGAAAGGAAGCTCACATTCCGTCTCGAAAGATGCCCTTATGCCCAGCGACCTGGCCACTTCTGCTTCCCGTTTCAGAAGCCCTGGATGATCCTGGGAATACAGGTATGCAGGACATCTGACAAAATCGCATGCAATTCCTTTTTCCAGAACCAGCCTTTCATATTCTCCGATAGCCCCCTCATTTGCCATGGCATAATGTTCTGCCATCCGGCCTCCAAAGGACCGGATCAGCCTGTCATAGATCAGATTGTGCTGGGAAGTGATTTTGGCCGTGGTATTCTTCGTCTGCCCGCTGCCTATCCTGTCTGCCTCCAGGACCACTGTCCGGATGCCCGCCTGCTTCAGATAATATGCTGTCAGAATCCCCGCAAGTCCTGCCCCTATGACAACAGCCGGTACTTCCATGTCCCCTGCAAGGGGGTCACGCCTCTTGATCCCGGTATCTTCCATCCATACTGATTCCATTCCTATACCCCGTGTGCGCTTAAAGCGGGTGGTTTACACACCCTCCCCGACACCACCAATCGTGCCACTGACAAAGCCGGGATGGTTCCCACGAGCAATGCGCCTGGTCAGTGATGCATCCCCTGCTGTAAGATGAGTGCCCGCATGCTTTCATGCGCTTTGCTTTGCAGCAAGGTTGTTGACTTACATAGCATGTGCCAAAATGCAGGGATTATACCACTTCCGGGTCCGTTCCGACCATGCTCATTCCTCATTCCATGATACGGGAACCCCAGCAAGACAACCGAAACATCCTATTTCCCCTGGGGCGTGTTTGAAAATGCATTCCCATTATTTTTCAGAAAGTAATTTTCAAATACATTCTGGCCAGGATATGTGGTACAATACAAGAAACACAATTTCAACAGACAGCTGGATGTATCCGTGTCCGAAAACAGCGGCCACGGCGCACTGCAACTAGCGGAATCCTATCCATCCCATGGAGGCAGAATGAACCTGTTATTTCTATGCAGCCAGAACAAACGGCGCAGCCTGACCGCAGAAAAGCTTTTCGATGGTTTCCAGGGGCATAAGGCCCGCTCTGCGGGAACAGAACAGAACTCCCGCATCAAGGTCACCCCCGGACTCCTCGGCTGGGCAGACGTCATCTTCTGTATGGAGAAAAAGCACCTGCGACGGATAACGGAAAAGTATCCCGATATCATAGCAGGCAAAAAAGTGGTCTGCCTTTACATCAGCGATGATTACGAATACATGGACAGGGAACTGCAGGAACTGCTGAAGAGTTATGTCTGCGAATATCTGTAGCAAGCATAATCCTGCAAATAGTGGAGGTGTAAAATGGAGGCAAAGAGAATCCATTTCATATGGGTAATCAGTTTATTTGCAATAGGTATCACAACGATACTATTGGTTGGAGGTAATCTTGTCAAGGCAGATCTGCCTGATCATGTAGTAAGAATATGTGGGACCATTGATTTGGTTTCACTTGCTGTTTTCGCATTTTCAACTGTAAAGAAAGTGAAAAATAGAAAATAATCAGGAGGAACAGGATGCAGATGCAGGATGACAGATGCAGCGGAAGCAGCCCTGCGCTGGCAGAGTGGATCCAGGAGAAGCTGGAAAGTATTGTGCAGAAGAACAAAACCACAGCGGTCTGTGCCGCAGTCTGTGAGCCGGAAGGACTCCTGGCGGCAGCCTGTGCCGGCACAAGGGGATTCGAGGATAGCCAGGCCCAGGTGGATGATTTATATAATGTAGGCTCCGTCTCCAAAATCTATGTGACAGCAGCTATCATGAAACTGGTGCAGCAGGGAAAGGTATCCCTGGCAGAACCGGTGCTCAGATACCTGCCGGACTGGAGGCTGGCAGATCCTCGTTACCCGGAGATCACCGTCCGGATGCTTTTAAACCATTCCTCCGGAATACCGGGGACAAATCTTCATGACCATCTCACCCTGGAGGAAGGGGAGGAACTTTTTACGGGAAAATACCGGAATACACCATCGTACTGGCAGACAGTGAAGCTGCGGGCCAGGCCGGGCAGTTTCTCCGGCTACTGCAATGACGGTTTCGACCTGGCGGCAGAGGTGGTGGAGGCGGTGACCGGGGAGCCTTATATCCGCTGGTTTCGGGAGCAGATCACAGGGCCTGCGGGACTTTTTTCTGTGGGGGTGGGCAGGAGGCTTGCGGAAGGGTATGTGAAGGTGGCCTGCCGAGACGCGGAGCCGGAATATTATAACTGCTTCGGCGCAGGGGCGATCCATACTACAGTGCCAGAGTGTGCCATGTTCGGCGCCCTTTTCATCGATTCCAGGGGAATCGTAGAGCAGGCCTGGCTGGACGAGACCAGGCGTCCCCAGGGGACGACCTTCCTACAGGATGCATACGATGCAGGAAATTACTGTCTGGGGTGGGATTCTCCCTACAACAGGAACCGGATTCCCCTGGGGGAAGGTGCAGTGGTAAAGTCCGGCGGCACGGAGCAGTTCACCAGTTATCTGGTGGTGAGCCCTGCCCGCAGGCTGTCCCTGGCGATTTCCGCTACCAACGACAGCGCTGTCCCGTGGCTTGAGGTGCTGGAAGACATCGGCGGGGAAGCACTAAAGCTTCTTGGAAAAGAAAGGAAAGAAGACAGCGGCACCGGGGACGGTGGTGAAGAAACTACATATGAAAGCACATTTAAGGGGCCGGGGGAAGAGGTAGTCCCCCATACACCGGAATCGGGTAACTGCAAAAGGGAAACTCCCAAAACATTGGAATCGGGCAACATGGAAATGGAAACTCCCAAAGTGCCGGAACCTGCCAACACCGGAAAAAGCACGCTCTTAAATGTCCCCGGCAGATACTGCGGACTGGCATATGGGAGCACCAGCATTTACCGTTTTTCCGTTCTGGAAGGTACGCCGCATACAGAAGCTACCCTGTATACGGAAATCCTGCAAAAGGGAGGTAGTTGGCAGAAGAAAGAGGAACTAAGCGGTTTCCAGTGGGATGGAAAAGGCTTTGCAAAAGGGGAACACGACCGGATCACTGCAGAGGAATATGAGGGGAAAGTCTACTATATAAGGTGGGGAATGGCTTTCTGCCAGAAAAACAGTGGATATCCGTCTCCGGGAACCCTCTGGCCCCGTCTGGCCGGGGTCTGCTTTACAGCCAAAAGAGAGGATGCGGCCTTCGGCAGAATCTGTCTGGAGGGCATCAATGAGGAAAATGTGCTGCTCTTTACCACGGATCATGAGGAATACCCGGTGGTGCCTCTTATATGCGATCCCTGGAAGGACAATGAGACCTGTCTGATTTCGGAGACAAGCCGGGACGGGATTGTTTTCCGCCTGGAGCAGGAAGGAGACCAGATCCGGCTGCGCATGGGGACAGATACTTATGTCCCATCGTTTTCGGCAGGATGACTACAGTTCTCTGCATGCCAGCCGCATCCGTGCTGACCCCCATTACCTTCTAGCTTTTACCATAAAAGTTCAGCCAGTGGAAAGCAAGCCCAACATTGTTGGGCTTTTTATGCGTAAAGAAAGCTGATTTCATCTTTGAAGAATATTTCTATGAACCATCCGCTCCAGTTTTTTTGATAATTCATCTCTTCCGGCACAATCCTCTCCGGCAAATTTCACTTCCTCATCCTCAATATATGGAAAATGCAGGCATAAATAAAATAATTCGTAGATATCCTCTATAGGGATACTTGACCGCAAAGGATCCCGTCCAAATTCATCATATAGTTTGTATATATTTTGAACGAACGTTTTTCCTTCCCGGTCCTTGTTCATCTTTCGATTCATTTCCACAAATAAATCTTTTGCACAAATTTCCGAACACATATCCTGGTCCGTTCCGGGCAATTTTACAGCAAGCAATTCGGCTATTATGGATGGCCATTCCTCATTCCCGTATCCAAGCAGGCGCATGGAAAGCGAAAAGATAAAATACATAAAGGAGAAATCTACGTTTTTTATCAGATTATGCATTTTCCAATTTCGAACTAATTTTAATACCACGCATGCCGAAAATTCATTTATCCTATGCATTTCTTTCCCTGACAGTGACTGGTACTTTTTTTCAACAGATACCCCTTCCCAATACGAAACAAGGGTATTCACCACATGATTGCTGATTTCCTTGATCTCCTCGCTGTCAACCTTTAAAACCAGCATGTTCTTTATGGTTGCTAACAAATCAACAAAATACTGCGGCGGATATCTTTCCAGGAAATCGGACATCAGATATCTCCCCACATAATGATAAATTCCCATTGTTTTCATCTTGTCCAGTTCTTCCTGCCTTGAATGGTTCAAGACAAGCTTTCGCATCCAGTCCTCCTGGCCGGCCTCTGCCGGTCCAGCCTCCATCCGTCTGATCTCATCCTGGATCCGATTTTTCTTTTCATCCAGACCACCGTAAAAACCAATGAGTCTATCACATATATTGAGTGCCGCTGAACGAAACGTATAATACGCCTCCAGTTCCTCTTCCTCCTGCAGCCAGTTGAATAATTTACCTGCATTCCCCTTATGAATCTTATTTTCCACGATCAGCCCTGTATTTTGAATTTTAGAGAAAAAAGCTTTCGCACTCTCAACTTCCTCCATCCCCTCCTTTTGGCCATTCCCTATCCTGATCTGATCCAGATCTCTTTCCAGAAGTTTCCTGATCTCCCGGTAAGGCTTCAAATCCCTGGTTCCATACTTTGGGTTTTCCAGGATCCGCAGCATTTCTGCTTTCTGTGAGGGAACCTTTTCCATTCTCTTTTTCAACGCTTCATCTGTTTCTGCCTTTCTATACTTCTGTCCTTCTAAGAATTCCAACACCTGTTGCTTTTCTGTTCTCTCCGAATCCTCCTCGGTGATATATGCACTGAGGAACGCAATCCTGTTGATCGGAAAGCCCCTTGCCAAAAGATACATGAACAGGATAAAACCACCATATTCTGCCTCCATGCTGTCTTCTTCCTTCAGGCATTTATGCATCCCCGTTAATACGTAGAAATTGCAATACACCCCAAATGCAGTCACAAATTCATCACTCCAGGAATACTGGATAAAAAGACGTTCCAATAATGTAACCGCCCTGTTCCTGTCACGCTCCGCAATTCCAACCGGAACAGAGCCTGCCATATCACAATATTCCACCACGCATGGATATTGCTCAAACGTTTCTTCCCGCATTGTCTCCAGTTTGTCTATATATGTCTCAACAGCCTTATACATAAAGGTCTCCTCCCCATTGCTGCCCTTTTCCAGGGCCAGACGATATTGTCTGCAACCTCTAATCATGCGCATTGTATCACGCATCCATTTTACTGTCAATTTTTCTGTCAGAGTGCTTCTGCCTGCCCTGTTTCCCGGCAAAATCCGCAGAACTCGCATCCCTTTCCTCCGTACCCTTCCGCCTCGCACCAGGTAAGCCTCCCCTGGGAAGCAGGTTCCCCGCGCAGCAGTGCCGGCGCAGAGCCGAACCCATTCTTGAGAACATAAGATGCTGTCTGCACCAGTTTTGCACCGTTTTCCAATAAGAGTTCCACATCTTCCGGCCCTGACACCCCTCCCCCTGCACAGATTTCCAGTCCTGCCTCAACCGCATGTTGCAAATACATGCGTGTCAATGGCAGCTGTTTTCTGCCAAAATAAGAGGTGGTATCCCGGTGCAGCCCAAAACGCGCTGGCAAGGCAAAACGGATGGAATCCAGCAGGGACACCTGTCTGATCCCATATTCTGCCAAAGCCTTGCATGTTTTTTCCGGATCAAAGTGGAAGTTCAGTTTCGGCATGACAATACAATGCAGGCGGCTCTGGAGTGTTGCCAGGAATTCTCCCAGGCGCTTGTAAAACCCCTCATCTTCCGGCAAAATCCCTGTTCCAAGGTAAAAGAAATCCAGCTGTATGAGCCGTGCCCCCAGATCTTCAAATCTGCGGCAGATGAAAACCCAGTCCTCAGCCTCCATGGAATTCGCACTCACACTGGGAATAACAGCCATATCCCCTGCAACGGACAAGGCCCCTCGAAAAAGCGCCATTCCCTCTTCCAATGTCAGAATTTCCCTCTCATAGGAGGCATCCGCATAATAATCCTCCCCTATGAACACCACCTTACGCCCATATCCCTTCCCAGTCCGCAGATAATCCGCTGCAGTCTTCAATATGACACCTCCAAATGTGGCTTCCCTGCAGCAGTGCACCTTCCTCACAGTCTCCGTCAAGGGACTGGACGAAGCAATGAGCGGATTTGCCATTTCAATGCCCCCGAAAATAACCTTATCTCCCATGCCTTATCCCACCGGTTCTCCGCCGGTGCCTCCTCTCCTCATTCTATACCGGTTTCCAGCCACACTACTGTTTCTTGATCTTTTCATGATACAGATAGGAAATAACCGGCTTCTTCGTCTCCTTGTTCCGCTTTTCCAGTTCTTCCTCCACACCCTTCCAATACCCGGCACCTCCGCCTTTCTCATACACCTGCCCATACAATGGCAGCAGATCCGGGTACTGCCTGCGGATCAACTCCAATACCCTCGCCTTATAACCACCCCGCAGGTTCAGATTCTCCACACATACCCTGTCAACCATGCCTTCCGTCCATGCCATCAGGCGGGCCAGGTCTGTGAGTCCTGGAAAATACGGTGCCACAAAGAGATAGGTGCCTATTCCATTCTCATGCAGGGTCCTAAGTGTGTCCAGCCTTTCGCTGACGCCCGATGCCCTGGGTTCCCATATTTTCACATCCCTCTCGGAACAAAACGCCAGGGATACCCCCACGGAAAGATCGGGAATCTGTCTGAGCAGTTCCACATCCCGCAGTATAAGCTTTGACTTCGTCAGTATCTCCACATGGCCCCCATATCCCTGCAGCGCCTCCAGGATCCCTGGCATCTTCTGATGCCTTCTTTCCGCCGGATTATAGGCATCTGTGACAGATCCTACCAAAATCGTCTTTCCCTTCTGCTCCCTGGGCAGTTTCATGGAAGCATATTCTTTGGGCTCTGCATAAGTGCCCCAGGGTTCCTTATGCCCGTTGAAACGTCCCATAAAACAGGCATAGCAGTAGGCACATCCGTGCAGGCACCCTACATATGGGTTGATGACATAATCCGATGCCGGGAGTTTGGATTTCGCATATAGCCCCCACTTCTTTTCCCCTGTCCTTTCATTGTCCTTCCTGTCATTGTCCTTCCTGGCCATCTTTCATCCTTCTCCTTTCTTCCTGCCGGATTCCCACAACTGCCGATGTCAGTGCCATACATACAAACAGACCGGAAAGCGCTGTGAGAAGCGCATACATTTTTGGCCCTGCTGCCAGGGATACGAGGACCGGTACCAAAGCCCCTGCAAAATGCCCTATATTCTCCGATAAGGTCATATTACATGTCCTATCTTTTTCCGTCAGACGCCCGATGCAGAACACACTTCCGCCTCCCAGGCCTGTCAGCATCCACGCCCAAAACCCCATGGTGAGATTCCCTGTCAAAAATGCCGCCGTCAATCCTCCCATCACAACTGCCAAAAGCAAATGGCCTATCAGGAACAGGATTCTTGGATTGTATTCCTTCTTCTTATCGGCAGCCAGACCGGGCAGCAGATATACCACCCATGTCAATGCATACAGCGCCGCGCCAAGGTATGGATTGTGAGTCAGTCCCAATACCGCCAACAGCATACTATAGGTGTACACAAAATAGTGCATCTGGTGAAAAATCATCGTCACCGACACCCCTTTTCCTGTTGTGGCCCTCCGTGATATGGCTTCCCCCGGTGTTGTTTCCCTTGATGCGGTTTCCCCCGGTATGGTTTCCCTTGATACGCCTTCCTGTGATATGGTTTTCCCTAATATAGCTTCCTCTGCCACGTCCCTGCCCTCCCGGCTTCCCATTACAGCCCCCAAAGGGAGAATCGCACATAAAAGCATCATTTCCCGGGGAATTATGGTCATAAGCGGTGCCAGAAGGAATCCCCCTATGCGAAACATACGCTTCAGCCAGGTTGGGCAGGAGCCCTTTTGCCACGCCCTCGCTGCCTGGATGCCAAGAGAGGACAATACCACTTGAAGCGCCAGGATCACAGAATTGTCCCAATACAGATTCACAAGGCCCAGGCATACATTCAAGATACCCAGTGCCTGGAGCAGATACCATTTGATTTTCCCTGGGAAAAACAGCAGGTTCCCCAACTGATACATACTTCCCATCAGCAAAATCTCCCACATAGGCTTTCCCGTAGCATACACCCTTAAAATTACGCCTATTTCCAATACTCCTGACAACAGGCTGAGCAGTAAAAACAGAAACATACGGACAATACCTCCCTATCCTTCCTACGGTACCACACGTACCAATGCGCTTTCCTGTCAAGCTGCACCCAGTTCACAGCCATGACGACACTTCATCCAATATGCTGCCTTCTCCCCCTGGAGGATATCAACCAGACTCTGCTGACGCAGGTTCCCCAGTTCGTACTTGGCATCCACAATCCTCGTTCCCGCATCCACTGCCCAGAAACAGGAGGTTACAGTCCCATTGGGCATGATGCCAATGGATTTTTTGACACAGCGGCATTCCGTACTGTACTTTTTATGGCCTTTCATGGTATAGTGAAAATCAATTGCAGGCTTGCTGTTGTCAGGGTTGGCCTCTCCCATTTCTGTAATAAACCGCACTGCCCATGCCTCTTCCTCCTGGCTGATTCTCTCCTGGGGATATGCCGCACCGCGCCCGGAAGGATAGAAGCGAAGGATGCTCCAGCAATCCACCCCGTGGCGGCAGAGCCAGTCATAAAGGGAACGGAGATTTTCTTCATTACAGTTGGAATGTGCCAGCACTGTCTGAATCCCCGTAGCAATACCGTATTTTTTCAGAAAAGGAACTGCCTTGGCTGCAGCAAGGGAATACCCTTCCGGGCGCAGCGCATATTTACTTCCCGGCACCGTGTCCATGGTCATTTCGCAGTCGGAAATGCATCCTGCCAGACGCCTGGCCATGTCATCCCCAATCCGATACCCGGAGGAACTGATGCCTATATTTTCGCGCCCCAGCAGCCTGGCCGCATATTCCATCACTTCCACATGAGCCAGATCCGTAAAGATTTCACCACCGGAAAAGTCAACCCTCACCTGGCGTATCTCCTGCGCCTCGGCGATCTTCTCCACAATCCGCTTCTTTTCTGCAAGCGTCAGTTCATCCCTGCAGCCCTCCCTACAGGACGTGGCCCCCATGCAACAGATCGGGCAACCCCATGGACACTGATATGTCATGTCATAGATAACCGAAAGTTTATTCCCCATTACATACCCCTCCTTGTCATTTTATCTGTGCTTTACTCCTTCCATTATAAGCATTGACACAGGGGAAAGAAATGTACGGCGTACACTTATTTTGTAATGTTATTTGTACCATATTTTCCTATTTTTAGGCTTTTTTTCCAAAAGAACTATTGATTTTTGTAATGTCTTATATTACAATCGATAAAAATCATCCAATTTGAAAGGAAGAATCGTATGAGCTTTTCCGTTCACAACCAGCAGCGTATCGCACTATCGCGTTTTGCACTAACCATCCTGGAAAATGACTGCATGCTATTTGGCTGTGTTGACAGGACAAACAGCAAGCCATCCAGACACAAATTTATTAACAGGATTTTCTGTAACTTTTATGACCGCGCAGACGCCAGTATAGAAATGCGCCTGGCTGAGACAAGGGACACCTATCAAGGCTTAAAGCCCAAAAAGTGGACAAAGGAAGCAGATGATTTCTTGAACAGTGTTCTGGAGAAAAAAGAGGAAGAACTGACTCAGAAAATGGAAGCCCTGCTTTCTGCAGACTGTGTTACCACAAGTGACGTGATCAGCTTGAACAAGGAAACGATAAATATCCTGGAGCATTCCAGGGAAGATATCTTTTACCCAAAAGGTCCTTCTAAATACATCCGTGCCATCCTGGAAGAGTATGCTCTTCTGGATGCCCTGATGCGGGAAAAAATGTATTTCCGGGAGAACATTGAGAAACTGGAACATTTCGCCCACAACAGGGCAGTGGTGGGAATTACACTTTCCGGCCGTTCCAGGTTCCATCAGGTCATACCTGTTTTGATCAGACCAGATGTATATCAAACCCATCTATACCTGGCCGGCCTTTCCAGAGGAGCAGGTGCGGAGGGGAGACCTGTCTCTTATCGGATTGACCACATTGATTCCATACAATGTATCCGTCCGGAATCCATGTTCCCCCTCGCTACAGATGACCTGGAAAAAGCAATTAGTCAACGGGGCATACAGTACCTCACTGGTGTCAAAAGCCGCATACGCATTCTCCTAAGCCCGGAAGGAATCCGGAAATACCAGCAGTATACTTATCAGAGGCCCTCCTATTCCTCCATAGAGGGCGATGCAAAGAATATCTATGTATTCAATATCTCCGAATACCAGGCACAAGTATACTTTTTTAAATTTGGCGCTGACGCTGTCGTCCTGGAACCTAAGTCCCTGAGACAGACTTTTTGTCGCTTATATAAGAAAGCACTGTCAAAATATGAATCCTCATGACAGTTCAGCCAGTCCATGTGAACGGCAGAAAACCATCTCCACTCCATACCCCTCCGGATTCATTCCAATCCCTTATGCGCTTTCACGCAGAAACAATAGATAAAGAACACTGCTCTCGCGTCCTTCTATCCTTGTAGCACAATCACCAGCGCCAGCGCCACAATACCTGCCATCAGAACCAGCGAAACTTTGACTGGAGAACGCTCCCCGCTTTTCCAGTCAGAAAACAGGCCGTTATCGTCATCATCCATACAGTATTTCCCGTTTCGGTTCCAATGTATAAAATGGTAGATTGCGGAAACAAAGTCTATGACTCCGATGAGCAGAACAGGATTACGCACATAGAAAATGACCATGCCCAAAGGGATTTGATCCCCACTTATCCCTAACATAACGCTTCCCCATATCAAGCGGATCACTGTCAAGATGACAGCAACCAGCACACAGACCAGGGCTGTGGCTGTGTATTGCTTTGCTTTCTGCTTTTCGCCGGTATCCTGTTTTTGCGGAAACCTGTTGTTCACCATTTATTCCTCCGCTGATTATTGTTCCGTGGTGCATTATTTTATTCGCATCAATTTGTACTTTTTTTCATCAAAATAAAAAGGGGCATTCTCTATCAGCACGTGTCTCTCCTTCTATTTTTCTGCCCTTTAGAATATCTACCCTTTAGAAAAATTCTTCTGCTCTCCAGAAAATGATGCGGTATCCCAGACACTTAATTTTTCCGAAAACACATATATTTTAGCCTCCCCTCTCATACTCCTCCACCTTGGGATCCACAATATCTGTTGTCCGCACCCACTCCTTCGTCCCCTCGACTTTGACAGCCGCCTGGGTATGCTTCGCCAAAAACCGCGTCAGCGGATACACGTCAATCCAGATCTCGTTATTCCCCTCCTTCTGGGACTCATCAAAGATCAACTGCAGTCCCCAGTGGAGATGCACCACCTCGATATTGTTCACATTCTCCTTGGCGCTATAGCCGGTATGGCCCATGTAGCCAATCACATCCCCAGCCGTCACCACGCTGCCCTCCTGCAGGCCCTCCGCATAAGGGTAGTTCTGCCGCAGGTGGGCATAATAATAATACCGCTTCCCATCAAAACTGCTGATGCCGATGCGCCAGCCGCCGTACTGGTTCCAGCCCAGGGCTGTCACCACGCCGGACTCCACTGCCATGATAGGCGTCCCCACCAGACCCATCATGTCATGGCCCAGATGTCTCCTCTTATACCCGTAACTCCGCCCCGCCCCGAAGTCATCGTAGTGATTATAATCAAATCCCCTTGCCAGGGGAAAATATCCTTTCAGTCCATATTTCTCCTCATAAGTCACCTGCCCTGTGCCATCCACGCATTCCTCCTGGTAAGATCCCACCAGGCCGCCGATGGCTGCTTCATAGGCTTCCAGATAATAGGTATAATATTTCAAGTCTTTTGTCAGTTCCTCCAGGGTTTTCTCTCCCTCTGAAAGGGACTTTGCCGCCTTATCCATGACCTTCAGTGCTTCCTTTCCGAATTCCCCTCCCGTCCTGGCGGCGGTGTAGGCCAGAAGCTCCACCCAGCAGATTTCATGCTCCGTGCCATGGGTGTCTACGTCCCATTCATAGGCCTTACACAATGCCTCATAGGACACGGTGAAATCCACCCATTTTATGTAGTCATTTTCTATGGAAAGGGCACCCGCATTGGCCCCGGTCTCCGTCACCGGTTCCCTGCTTCCACTTCTCACCAGCACGGCCAGCAGGAGTATCAGCACACATTCTGCCAGGATACCTTTCCGCAGTCTGTCGATCCGTGTTGTCCCATTCTTTTTCCCCATGTTCCGCCCCTGTTCCGGCTTTAAGAAAATATATGAGAAAAGCAGGCTCCGCATTCCAACATCAGAAGGAATCTACCATCCACCCCTCCACGTTCTTGTATACTTACACTGCGGATATCCGGAACACCCCAGGAATTTCCCATGGATCCCTTCCCGCTCTCGCAATGGGCTGTCGCACCTGGGACATCTCTTCTGGTTTTCTGCATCATAGTCAAAGGGATGTCCCTCTGCGTCCAGCAGTTCTTCCGTCTGTAGGATCTGCCCCATGTCCGTCAGATTCCGATATATGCCCATGGGAATACAGTATACCGGCCGGCTCTTGTTCTGTGTCCCGGTAAAGGTGGTCTTCCTTGACTGCATAAAATACTTTTCGTAAGGTACCAGCCGTGAAACCCTGGCATATTTCCATTGCAGGCTCTCAACCCGTTCCAGATAATCGAATATATTGGTGGTTGTCTTCCTGCTTGCATCTCTTTTGCCATTATATAATACCACATTAAAAATCTTCATCCCCGCACGTTCCAGCAGACTGTATCCGGTTTCAAGCTGGTAACAGTCCATTCCGAAAAAGGGATCTCCATGATACAGGAACTCATCCTTGAATTTGATCTCCAGGCACACCGGCATCCTGTCCAGTCCGCTTTCTGGCCGGACAAACAGGTCAATATTGCTGGTATAGAAATACTGGTTCAGGAACAGGTCTTCTATCTGGATGCTGCGTTCCAGGTCAGCGAGCATATTCTCCTGCCTGTAATACCTGATGCACTTTTCCAGCTGCAGGATCTCGTCCTCTGTCAGATCTACCTGCCTTCGAAACTTCGGAATCCTCTCCAGGCCGTGCTGCCTGATAAAATCCTCCAGGTTCCAGCCTGTCCCCGTATCTATCTGACAGACCTGCCAGGTACCTCCCGGCAGATACAGCTGGTAACATTTCTGTCCCCTGGCTTCCAATAAACCTGCAATCTGTAGGTCCAGTTCCGACAGCTTCCCCTCCTCCACAAACCAGAAAACCTGCCCTTCCCGTGTCCTGGAGAACCACCAGGCACCGGAAAAGGATACCTTACCCTTCAGGAAAGACTGCCGGAACAAATGCTCTGTCACATATCCACCGATGATCTTACTGCTTCGGTTGCCTAATCGTCTTCTCTCTTCTTCCAATTCCTGGTTCGTCATGAGTACCTCCCAAGTGTTTTTACAGCTTTTCCTTCATTATGGATGGGTTCCACCGGAATGTCAAACAGTTCTTCCGTTACTTTTCACGGCCCTGCCGCTCAAAGTAACGTTCTTCCCCCTTGCGGAAGTCAAAATTTCCCAATAGCTTGCCAGGATCCTCCCTTATCCTGTATAATGACTTCACCAGACAGGGTTCGGGTCAGCACCCCCCTGCAAAGCAAAGGGCACTAAAGGTGCGCAGGAATCATAACAGAAAAGAAGGCGCAAATCATTATGGCAACATACAATATTGCAATCTGTGAAGACGAAGAGGCCCAGGCTGCCTATCTGAAAAACCTGGTAACAGAATGGGCCGGATCCCGCAATCTTCCTACCCATATCCTGCATTTTCCAAATGGAGAGAGTTTTCTCTTCCGATATGAGGAGGATCCCTCCTTTGACATCCTGCTGCTGGATATTGAGATGGGACAGGTAAGTGGCGTGGAACTTGCAAAAAGGATCCGGACCCGCAACCGGCAGATCCAGATTGTCTTTGTCACCGGTTATACTGAGTACCTGGCCCAGGGCTACGATGTAGAGGCCCTGCACTACCTGTTGAAACCAGTATCCCCAGAAAAGCTTTCTGCCGTCCTGGACCGGGCAGTAGAGCGGACCGCCACTGCAGGCCGCAGCCTTATCCTACAGCAGAACCATCGTACCCTGCGCATCCCCCTGGCAGAGATCCGATACCTGGAAGCACAGAAGAACTATACCTTGATCCATGCCCAGGAGACATATTCCGTGAAAATGCCCCTCTGTGAACTGGAACGGGAACTGGATGAAAGCTTTTTCAAGACAGGCCGATCCTATCTGGTGAACCTGCGGTATGTGAAATACGCCGAGCGGACGGAAGTCTGTCTGAAGGACGGCACCCTGGTGCCCCTTTCCCGGGGACTGTACAGGCAGATCAACCAGGCAATCATTGCCTATTTCCGCTGATCTGACACACCACTCTGTCAGATACCTTCCCGCCGGACTGGTGCGGCCTAATGCCAGCCGCCAGATGAGGCAGCCATATCCAACAGATACCTAAATGCCAGGAACCGACACCAGGCACCCTAAGGAGGACATATGTGGATCCTATCCAGACTCATAGACCGGCACATTGCCGCCTACCAGGCCAACCTGGTGGAAACCCATTATGCCGAGGTAGAGAACATGTACCAGCAGATGCGTGGCTGGCGCCATGATTACCGCAATCATATCCAGACCTTGAAAAGCTATGCTTCCCAGGATGACATGGACGCCATCAGGCAGTACCTGGACGCACTGGACACCGATCTGTCTGCCGTGGACACCCTGGTCAAAACCGGCAATAAAATGACGGACGCCATCCTGAACAGCAAGATCTCCCTGGCCAGATCCAGACAGATCAAGGTCCTGGCAGATGCTCATGTGCCAGTGGCCCTGACCACCTCTGAACTGGATCTGTGCATCCTCATCGGCAACCTTTTTGACAATGCCATTGAGGCCAGCATGGAACTACCCGAAGGGGAACGCCTGATCCGGGTCTACATGGACATGAAGAACACTCAGCTCTATATGGTATTCACCAATCTGACTGCCCGGAAAAAGCGGCAGAAGGAAAACGGACGTTTCCGCTCCACCAAGGGAGAAGGCCATGGTTTTGGCCTGGTGCGCATCGACACCATCGTGGAGCGCAACCACGGCTACCTGAACCGGGGCAGTGAAGACGGTGTCTTTTCCACAGAGATCCTGCTGCCGCAGGACGTGGACATCCCTTGAGGATTATTCTGTCCAGTGCACCGTACAAAAGCCGTCAGCCCAGCCTACCTGGTCTATGATAGCCTTGTGTATCTCGAAGCAGGTACAGGGGAAATCCCGGAACCCCTCCTGCTCCTTCACCTGTGCAATGGCTTCCCTGGCCTTTGCCTCACAGGAGAAGACCCCGATCAGTTTTACCTCCTCATGTGTGCCATAGTCATCTGTCTGTTCGTGCCTATGCCATACCATAAAAACATCTGTCTGTTTCCCCATATCTGCCGATACCTCCATTTGATCCTGCTGCAATTTATTTTTGTCAGATCTGCCAGACCTTTTCCCTGGCCATCTTTTACTTTTTGTCCCCCGTTTCCTACCACTTGTCCTCAGATGCCCCGCACCTGCCCATTTCATGTTACAATACAGGAACAAAAACAAATCCATGCCATGCACCTGTATCTGCCCACAGCAGGAAACAATCCAGTACACTGTACTTGAAAAACAACATCAGACAGCAAATATTGTAAGACAACAAGGAGGGATCCACATGCACAAACCCTTAAAACCCAAATATCACATGGCCTCAAATATCCTCTTCATGATCCGGGAGGCCTGCCACACCTGCAAAAGCGTCCTCCTCTTCGTGATCCTGCTCACCCTGGCCGGGGTAGGAATCAACCTGCTGGAGTTGTATGTAACCCCGGCTGTCCTGCGGACACTGGAACAGGCAGGGAGCCTGACGGATCTTCTGTGGGTCATCGCCGCTTTTGCAGGAGGACTCCTGCTTCTGGATGCTGCAAGACGTTACCTGGAAGCCAATGTGAGTATAGGCCGGATCACCGTGCGCCTGCAGCTGGTCTTAAAGCTCCATGACAAGATGTGCCAGACCTCCTATCCCCACATGGAGGATCCCTGCTTTCTGGATCGGATGAACCAGTCCATGGATGTGTGCTTCAACAATGTCTCTCCTGCGGAGAAAATCTGGGAGGATCTGACAGTCCTGTTCATCAATGTGATAAGCCTGGTGCTCTGGCTGACTGTATTGTCCTCCCTGCATCCTGCCATCGTGGCCCTGACCCTTCTCCTCTCCCTGGCAGACTACGCGGTTGCCACCAGGCTGGGCAGATGGGGCTATCTCCACCGGGATAAGGAGGCCCGGTATGTCCACCAGATGGACTATGCCACCAGGCTGGCCAAGGATTACAGGCTGGCCAAGGATCTGCGTATCTTCGGCATGGGATCCTGGATCCAGGACATGTACCAGGGCGCCATGCAGCTTTACCAGGACTACCACGGAAAAGTCCAGCGGTCCTACCTGTTAGCCGATATCTTCGGCATATTGCTGTCCTTCCTTCGGAATGGGATCGCCTATCTTTACTTGATCTTCCTGGTCACAGAACCCGGATCAGGCCTGGATGGCGCCGGGTTTGTACTCTATTTCACTGCCCTGGGCGGCTTTACCGGGCAGGTGGCACAGATCCTGTCCCAGCTGACCCTGCTCCACCGCAAAAGCCTTTCCCTGTCCCTCTTTAGGGAATTCCTGGACAGTGAAGAACCCTTTGCCTTTGAGGACGGCCTTCCCCTGTCCTCCTCCCCCGGCAAATCCTGTGAACTGACCCTGGAACATGTATCCTTCCGATACCCCGGCGCCCAGGAAGATACCCTGCATGATATCAGCCTCACCATCCGTCCCGGGGAAAAACTGGCTGTCGTAGGCTGTAATGGTGCCGGGAAGACCACCCTGATCAAACTACTCTGCGGCTTCTACGACCCCACCCAGGGAAAAGTCCTGCTAAACGGGGAAGATATCCGGCCCTGCAACCGCCGGGACTATTACCAGCACTTCTCCCTGGTGTCCCAGAATTTCTCTGCCATGGCTGCCTCCATCGCCGAGAATGTGGCCCAGGCTGTCATGCCAGAGCCTGTACAGGAACCAGGTCCGGCGGGCAATACTTCATATGGAAAGCATGCCAAAGGTGCCACCCCCTTCCCAGGCCTCCCCTCCGGCAGCCCGCCCCTGGATCTGGAGAAAGTAAGACACTGCATCCGGCTGGCAGGACTGGCTGAAAAAGTGGAATCCCTGCCAGAAGGCTATCATACCACCCTGAATAAACAGGTCTTTGACGATGCCGCAGAACTCTCCGGCGGACAGCTGCAACGTCTGATGCTGGCCAGGGCACTCTACCAGGACCGCCCCATCATGGTGCTGGACGAGCCCACAGCCGCCCTGGACCCGCTGGCAGAGCACGACATCTACCAGAAATACAATGAACTGACGGCAGGCCGCACGTCCATCTTCATCTCCCACAGGCTGGCCTCCACCCGGTTCTGTGACCGAATCATCCTGCTGGAAGACGGCCATATCACGGAAACCGGCACCCATGAGGAACTGCTGGCCCTGGGGGGACACTACGCAGCCCTGTTCCAGGTCCAGGGCCGCTATTACAACGCCGGACCAGATGTACACGGTTCCAGCCTTGCTGCAGGTTCTGACGAATAATATCCATCCAAAGAAATGAGCAACTGTAACCCGGCTTGCGGCTCCATGCACAGACAAAATTCCAGGGAGGAAACAACTTATGAAACAACATCACAGACACACCGGTCCCACCTTAGGAAAAAAGCCGAAAGAAAGCGGGCTTCTGGCCAGTCTCCTGCTGTGGAGACGCGCTTTCTGTCTCTGGTGGAAAGCAGATCCCCGGCTGTTTACTTCCACGGCTGCCCTGCTCCTGTTCCAGACCCTGTCCCCTTATGTGACCATCTATTTTACGGCGCGGCTCTTAAATGAGATCACCGGAGCCTGCAGACGGGAAGTCCTGTTCTCCCTTACAGGATATGTACTGCTGTCCACAGCCGTACTGGCCCTGGGGAGTGCCTTGTTCACCCGGCGCAGGAACACTTTGTATGCGGCCTGCTGGCAGAAAAAGGATCAGTTTGTGATACAAAAACTCCTACAGATGGATTTTGAAGCATTAGAGCAGCCCCATACCCACGAACTGATCGCAAAAATAGAGCAGGGGCAGAATTTCGGCGGCTGGGGGATCCTGCGCTCCGCGAACCAGTTCCAGGACCTGGCAGGCAGCCTGGTCCAGATTCTGGGAGCCATTATCCTATGTATCACCCTGTTTACCAGGAAGATCCCCGCCGGGCACAGCCTGTCCCTTCTCAACCATCCCCTGTTCCTGTTGGTCCTGGCCACTGGCCTGGTGGGAATGACCATACTATCCCCCAGGCTCATTAACAGGGCCGATTCCTTCTGGTCCTCCTTCTACAAGACTTCCACCCAGGGAAACCGGATCTATATGTTCCACTTCCGGACCGGCATGGAGCAGGACCGGGCCATGGATATGCGGATCTACAGACAGGACCTGCTTGCACGGAACTATCTGGGATATGCCGCCTGCGACTTCGCCCCCGGTTCCTATGCGGACAGGTACTGGCACAGGAAGGGAGGGGCCTACTACGCCCTCTCCGCAGTCGTCTCCCGTCTCTTCACCGGTTTTGTCTATATGTATGTCTGCATGAAAGCCTGGGCAGGGGCCTTTGGCATCGGTGACCTTGCCCGGTATGTATCTGCCATCACCGCCCTCTCTGCCGGAGTGTCTTCCCTGCTGTACTGCCTGGGCAGTATCCGGAACAATGCGCCTTTCCTGCAGACAGAGTTCTCCTTCCTGGATATCCCGGATCGGATGTACCAGGGCAGTATCTGTGTAGAAAAACGCACTGACAGGAAATATGATGTGGAATTCCGGGATGTCTCCTTCCGGTATCCCGGCAGTAAAACTTACGCCCTGCGCCATGTCTCCCTGCGTTTCCAGATAGGAGAGCGGCTGGCCGTGGTGGGGGAAAACGGCTCCGGCAAAACCACCATGATCAAACTCCTGTGCCGTCTTTACGATCCCACAGAAGGAGAGATCCTGCTAAACGGCATCAATATCCGCAAATATGACTACCGGGAATACCAGCAGGTCTTCTCCGTGGTGTTCCAGGACTTCAGGCTCCCCGCTTACGGCCTTGGGGCCAATGTGGCAGGCAGTACCCATTACAATGCCGCAAAGGCCAGGCGCTGCCTGGAAGACGCAGGACTCTCCCCCTGGCTTGCAGGCCTTCCCGATGGTCTGGATACCTGTATCGGAAGGGAATTTGACGAAAACGGGATAGCATTCTCCGGCGGCGAGTTACAGAAGATCGCCATTGCCAGGGCACTGTACAAAGACGCTCCCTTTCTTATCCTGGACGAACCCACAGCCGCCTTGGATCCCGTTGCAGAGGCCCAGATCTACGCCAGTTTCAACACCCTGGTACAGGACAAGACTGCCGTGTATATCAGCCACCGACTGTCCTCCTGCCGGTTCTGTGACAGGATTGCCGTATTCGACAGGGGCACCCTGGTACAATGCGGCAGCCACCAGGAACTGGTATCCCAGACAGATGGCAAATATTATGCCCTGTGGCAGGCCCAGGCCCAGTATTACCAGACCTGACTGATACCACACAGCCGACCTGCGCAAATATTCCTGCCAGACGCCAGATCATCCGACCTATACCAATGCTCCTGCCAGACGCCAGATCATCCGACCTATACCAATGCTCCTGCCAGACGCCAGATCATCCAACATATACCAATGCTCCTGCCAGACACCAGATCATCCGGCTTATGCAAATGTTCCTGCCAGACACCAGATCATCCAATATATACCAATGCTCCTGCCAGATGCAAGATGTCCCGGCTACAAAACAGCCCCGGAACCATTCCGGGGCTGTCTCTCCATCCTCTTTTCTTTTCCTCCTACTTTTCTTCCAGCCAGCCGCCGCAATACATATGGGCGCCCTCCGGCCCTGTCAGACTTCCGGCTCGATGAGTCCGTAGGTATCTCCTTTTCTCTTGTACACCACATTTACCTGGTCTGTCTCCGCATTGTTAAATACGAAGAAACTGTGTCCCAGCAGTTCCATCTGGATACAGGCATCTTCCGGATACATGGGCTTGATGTCAAATTTCTTCGTGCGAACAATCTTCACTTCCTCATCGTCCATGTAATCATTTTCCACATACATCTTACTGAAGGAACCGGATGCCTGCTGCCTGTCCACGATCTTGGTCTTGTACTTCTTGAGCTGGCGCTCTATGATCTCCTCCACCAGGTCAATGGACACATACATATCATTGCTGACCTGTTCGGAACGGATGATATTGCCCTTCACGGGAATCGTCACCTCAATCTTCTGGCGGTCCTTCTCCACGCTTAAGGTCACGTGGGCTTCCGTATCAGGGTTGAAGTATTTCTCCAGCTTGCCTACCTTCTCCTCCACAGCTGCCCTCAGTCCAGGTGTAACTTCGATATTCCTGCCTACAATGATGAATTTCATACGGATCACCCCTTCGGTAGTTTATAGTTGTTCCAAGGTCCAGTTCCTGCCTTGCATGAAGTTATTATACCATGTCCCCTCCTGTCTTTGCAATAATTTTCAGATTAATTTACCTGTTTTTGACATTATGTCTGTCAACCATATTTCTGTTTTTTTCTGTTCTAAAACGGATTTTAGGACAACTCCACAAAACATCCGTTCTACATTTCCGCTGTTATTTCTGGTATACAAATACCGCAAAACCTGTGGATAATGTGCATAACCTGGTGTATAAAACAAAAATACAGCTTTTTCGGACATTCCCCCTGTGGATAACTTTCCCACAGTCGTCCCCTTCCCTGGTCGGTATCCCGTACATTCATATGATTTTGTGCATTCTGCACAGTCCCGGATTGTCAATGCTTTTTTCCCAAAAAATAATATTTTGACAAATTGCATAATTCTCGTACCTTTTCACGGAATGACGCCGCAAGGTGTTTTTGTACGCGCAAACACTCCCGCCTGGCTCTTTGTCCGCGCAAAAAAAGGGAACCATACCCTCGCCGGTAAGGTTCCCGTCCTATGGAATGCTCTTAGAAAATTCTCCGGATGGCCAGGATCTTGCGGTATCCTGCATTGGATACGATAATCCCCGTCTTACTGTTGGACGCATGTACAATCTGTCCATCTCCAATATACAGGGCCACATGGCCGGAGTAACAGATCAAGTCGCCAGGCTGTGCTTCCTCTAAGCTTCCCACCGCATATCCCTGGGAACGGTCAGATGCGGAAGAATGAGGCAGGCTCACACCGAAATTCGCATACACACTCATGACGAACCCGGAACAGTCCGCACCGTTGGTCAAGCTGGTGCCGCCGTATACATAAGGGCCTCCCACAAACTGCAGGGCATATTCTGCCACCGCATTGCCCATCTCGCTGCCACCGCCGCTTACCACGTAGTTCCCGGTATCCTGGGTGACATTCTGGGTAGCTCCTTCTGCCTGCATCTGGGCTGCCCTGGCGGCTTCCGCTGCCTCCCTGGCCTTCCTGCGCTCTTCCGCTTCCTTGGCCAGGCGGGCTTCCTCCTCTTCCCTGGACTCTGCCTGGATGAATTCGCTGTGGAGGGTGGCATATTCCGTGGAGATCCAGCCGGTACCTTCCTCCACATCCACCTGCACCCAGCCTTCCACTTCATCCAGCACCAGAAGCTCATCCCCCTCCGGAACCATGCTCATCCTGGGTGCTTCCAGACTAGGCTCCGTACGCACGAACAAGGTGGTGGTGGTGACAGTGGCAAACCTCTTGCCCACCTGCCTGGCAATCTCCACCGCTGCCTCGCCGGTGACACAGTATTCTGCCTTCACATACCCCGTCACATTCCCGGAGGTAATCTGGTACCAGCCGTTCTCCTCGGACAGGAAGGTTCCCACAGAATCATTGTAAAGCTTACCAAGGATCTCTCCCTCCTCGCTGGGAAGGCTTCTCACATTCACGTAATTATTCACCTGGGCAATCACCAGATTCCGAAACAGATCCTCCTCCGTGGGGGCCTTGGGAGTCTGTTCATCCACCAATTCCTCCAGGTTCATCCACTCTACAAGGGCCTCTATGGGTATGGACGGGTTGGTGGAAATGTCTTCCAGCCCGGTTCCCTTCCCCAGGGCCAGGCTTACGCCCCCGCTGGGCAGTACGGAATCGGAGCCGGATGCGGCCTGGGCCGTAAGCCCCATACCGGAAAATGTAATGGCCGCTGCCAACATATATGCTGTAACCTTCGTAGTCTTACGAATCAACATTCTTATCCCCTTTCCTAATGAAAAGTATGTATAAAACATTACATTCGGCTTCCATTTATTACAAATTTGTTACATCTGTTAAAGAATATATCACCTTTCCTTAAATTTGTCAACATGGTAAGAAAAATGGCAGAAAGAGAAAAAAGCCCTATTTTTCAAGGCTTCCCGGCTATTGACAGAAAAAAAGAACCATTTTCGCAATGATTCTTTTTTTTAAATATCTTATATTTTCTTCATAGAGTATTCAGATTTATTGCACAATCCTTACCGGAAAGCCATCCTGTGGGAATTCCTGCAAGACAGAGGTTGTATCATTACGGTTCCTGTCATTATCCCCGGGAGTACTGTCCTGCTGCCACAGCCGCGTTGGCCCCGTCTGCCACAGCCGTCACAATCTGCCGCAGGGGCTTCTTACGCACATCCCCGGCCACATAGATGCCGGGCACGTCCGTGGCCCCTGTCTCGTCTGCCACCACATAGCCGCCCTCATCACAGGCCACCAGGTCCCGCACCAGTTCTGTGCCAGGACGGATCCCCACCGCCACGAACACGCCGGACACAGGAAGGGTGAAAGTATCCCCCGTCTTCCCATTTTTCACCAGGATCCCTTCCACGGTGTCACCGCCCTGGATCTCCTCCACCGTATGGCTGTAGAGAATCTCCACATTAGGCAGGGCCTTCAGTTCCTCCTGGAGCACCATGGCCCCGCGGAGCACATCCCGCCTGTGGATCAGGTATACTTTCTCACAGGTCCGGGCCAGGTAGATGGCATCCTCCAGGGCCACATCCCCGCCGCCTATCACCGCCACCGTACGGCCCCGGTAAAAAGCGCCGTCACAGGTAGCGCAATAGGACACGCCCTTTCCTGCATATTCCACCTCTCCCGGCACACCCAGGCTGGCATGGACAGCGCCCGCCGCCAGGATGACGGCCTTCGTCTCCAGGATGCCTTCTTCCGTGTGTATCACCTTGCTGTCTCCCCTGTCCTCGATGGATGTGGCAAGGACCTCCCGAAACTCCACGCCCAGCTTATCGGCATGCTGCCTGAACTGCATCCCCATGTCAAAGCCGTCTGCCCCAGGCATCCCCAGGTAATTGTCCACCTCATAGGTGTTCAGCACCTGGCCGCCGCTCATGGGGTTCTTCTCCAGTACCAGCAGGTTTAAGCCTGCCCTCTTGCCATATACCGCCGCCGACAGCCCCGCCGGGCCGGAACCTATAATGATTAAATCGTACATATCTGTCCTCTCTTCCCCCCTATTTTTCCACAATGGGTCACATTTATACAGATGTAGCCTTCCAAAGGCAGACACGCCGTTTGCTTTGGCGCATCCAGTCCCGGGTTTGTCACGCTGGAAGCGCGTGAAAACGCCTGGCAGTGGCACCTGTGAACAGTAACAAACAATATCAGTGTATCAGTTTTCATGGGAAAAGACAATAGCGGAAAATTGACAGGCTTGGGAATCTGTACTATGATAGTAACAGTTCAACCAGTCCATAGGCGCTGGATATAGAATATGCATTGCCTTTAGGCATGCGAGAAAGGAAACCCATGCATACTTACACAGACTCTTCCTGCGGCCTGGCTGGGACCGCCCTGGTCACCGGTGCCTCCCGGGGCATTGGCAAAGCCACCGCCCAGGCCTTTGCCAGAGCCGGCTATGGCCTGTACCTTACCTGCCACGCCAGCCTGGATGCCCTGGAACAAGTGGCAGAAAATATCCGCTCCTCCTGGGGTGTACCCTGTACCGCCATCCAGGCTGACATGGGCTGTCCGGAAGACGTCAGACGTCTCTTTGCAGGGATCCACAGCCTGGATGTGCTGGTGAACAATGCCGGCATTTCCCACATGGGACTGCTTGCAGACATGTCAGATGCGGAATGGCACCGCATCATGGCCGTGAACCTGGATGCCTGCTTCTATACCTGCCGGGCCGCCATCCCCTTGATGCTGCGTAGACACAGTGGGCGGATCCTCAATGTATCCTCTGTGTGGGGCTGCCAGGGAGCATCCATGGAGGTGGCTTACTCTGCCTCCAAGGGCGGTGTCAATGCTTTCACCAAGGCCCTGGCTAAGGAACTGGCCCCCAGCAACATCCAGGTCAATGCCATCGCCTGCGGGGTCATCGACACGGCCATGAATGGTTCCCTCACCCCGGAGGAGATGGCCGCGCTGCAGGAGGAGATTCCTGCAGACCGGCTTGGCACCCCTGAGGAAGCCGCAGAACTGATCCTGCAGCTTGCCCAGGCTCCCGGCTATCTCACAGGACAGGTAATCACCATGGACGGCGGCTGGTACTGATAACGGCGGCACACCTGCTATGGAACGGTTATGTTCCAACTGGCAAAGCCATGAAAAGATAGAATCTGACGAAAAGTCCAGCAGACGGACAAGGAGGTATCACTATGGAACACCCAGAAGTCTTCATCAGTTATCACACCCAGACAGGGGCACAGGCTGTACAGGAGATCGTCTCCGTGCTGGAAAGCCGGGGCATCTCCTGCTGGTATGCTCCCCGGAATGTAGGCGCCAATTATGCCCAGTCCATCGTGGAAGCCATCCGGGGCTGCCGGGTCTTCCTGCTGGTATTGAATGAGCGGTCCAATACCTCTGCCCATGTGCTCAATGAAATCAACTGCGCCTTCGACAGGTTTAAGGAACACGAAGATATTGTCCTGCTTCCCTTCCGGATCGATGGCTGCCACTTGAGCGATGACATCTATTATTATCTGGGCCGTATCCACATCATGGACGGCATCCTGCCTCCGGAAGAGATCCGGGTCCAGGAACTGGCCGGAAGGGTGTCTGCCCTTCTGGGAAAGAAATCCGTGCGCACCGGCGAATGCAGTGCTTCCCTCCTGGATATTTCCCCCTCTGCCCCGGAAAAAGACACACAGGAGAAGAAGACCTACCGCCTCATCGGCTCCATGGTCTATCCGGACAACAGCTTCGTAGGCCGCAGACGGGAACTGGAGCAGATGGCCCAGTGCCTGGATGGTGTGGAGAACAAGGTGTTCCTGGTAGGCATGGGCGGCATCGGGAAAAGCGAGATTGCCAGGATGTACCTCAAGGAGTATGTGGACCGGTATGATGTGATCCTGTGGACTTCCTTTGACAGGACACTGGCAGGAACCCTGGCAAATGACTCCCTGTTTGCCATCCAGGGTATGAGCAGGGAAGATTACCCGGAGGATGATGACGAGACCTATTTCAACAGGAAACTTCATATCCTAAAGGAGATCTCTGACCGGAAAGTGCTCATTGTGATAGATAATTTCGATGTGACGGACGACCCACACCTGGAAGCTTTCTGCAGCGGATCCTACAGTGTGATCTTCACCACCAGGTACCACCAGCAGAACAGCCATATCGGGCAGATCGATATCGGCAAGATGGAATCGGAAGAAGAACTGTTGTCCCTGTTTGGGGCCGAGTACACCAGGGCACTGTCCGGGGAAGCCCCAAAGCAGGTTAAGAAGATCCTGAAGCACCTGGAAGGCCATCCCCTCAGCATCCGCCTGGTGGCTTCCACCATGCAGAGCCGGAGAATTTCCCCGGAGAAGATGCTGGCCCTCCTGGAGAAAGGCGCCCTGGCTGCCAGGCAGGAAAATGCCACTGCCGCCAATATGATTTTCGGCCAGCTCAGGCAGGTGTTCCAACTCTCCACCCTGTCGGAGGAAGAGGTCTTCCTGCTGAAGAACCTTTCCCTAGTACCCCTGTCCGGCATATCGGTGGAGCAGTTCTTTGACTGGTGCAGTACCGACCATTTTGAGGTCATTGACGGACTCATTGACAAGAGCTGGGTGATCCATAATCCCATTACGGATGAAGTCCACCTCCATCCCCTGGTCTGCGACCTGATGCAGGCGGAACTGGCCCGGGATCCGGGGAGTTGTACCAGCTATATCCATTCCTTGCAGGCTGCCTGCCAGGATACTTTCAACATCACCTGGGAGGAGAAGCGCAAGCTGCTGGATTACGCCAGAGCCGCCAGTGACCGGATCCCTGATATACCTGCTTTGAAGGAGAAGATCTGGATGGCATGTGCCAGTATGCTGGCAGACTTTTTCGCCTACGAAGAAAGTATCCGTATGTACCGGAAGGCACTGGACGGCACCCGGGATACCGCACTTAGGACCAGGCTCTACCACCACATTTCCCATATGCAGATTATCAGCGGCTACCCGGAGCAGGGCTGTGAGACTGCCGCCCAGGGGCTTGCGGAACTGGAGGGCATTCCCCTCTCCCAGATGTCCCTGGAAATGGGCTACTACCGCAATGAACTTCTACGGCGCATGTCCGAGTCCAACCGCACCCTGGGCAACTATGACACAGCCATCCGCTATGCCAGGGAAGCAGTTGCCACCTGCCAGGGCTTCTATTTCTCTACCCAGCAGTCTGCCACCGGGTGGGCCTTATACCATCTGGCACGCTCCCTGTTCGAAAGCGGTGAACTGAAGGAGAGCGAGGACACCATCCGCCAGGCATATGGGTTGTTCCAGGAAACAGACAATACCTGGTCCATAGAACACTGTTACGAACTGCTGGGACAGATTCTTATGAAGAAGGGCCAATTCGAGGAAGCCCTCCGATATACCAAGGAAGCCTTGGACATCCGCCACCGGCTCGCCGGTTCAGACCTGGATATGCCTAATCTGGCCTACCAGGGGAATATCTACCGGGCCGCCGGGCAGGAGGAAAAGGCACGAGAATACTTCCGGCAGGCCGCAGAGGGATATCACAAGTGCGGCTGCTTCAAACTGGAAGAGAAAGTCCGCAATTATATGGAATATGGGAATTGACATATGATAAGCCGGGATTCCTGCCTTGTCAATCTGACAGGATATCCCGGCTGTGAGCTTAAAATGCTGGCAATGATGCACGTTTCTGTCCTAGGACAGCTTATCCTTCAGGCTCTCCGGCACACCATCCTCCTGCAGCAACGCCTGGACATTCATCCCCGGTGCCATGGTATCTACGATCCGTTCCATCTCTTCCCGGTTCTGGGCATCCTTACACCGCAGGATCATGTGTTCCTTGTCTGTCTCGCTGAGTCCCGCGTATCCCACCAGGTTCGGGTCATGTCCTGCCATGGCCGCCATCTCATATCCAAGGGGGATATCCGTGAGACCATATCCTGTTCCTGTGACTCCTCCTGCCAATCCATACATATCCATATTGCTACCTCCCTGCCCCCAGCGGACCTTCAGCCACAGGATGCCCTCACAATCGGGCAGGAGAAGTTTACTTTCCCTGCCCGATGAACGCGGCATTCGCCAGATGTGAGTGCAAGCACTCCCGCCTGGCTCATTGCTCGCGCAAAAGGGAAACAGCCTGTAGCCAGATGGTCTGCCACAGGCTGTTTCCCTCATGCGATACAGTGGTCATATCCCACTCTATCAGTCCCTTACCTGCAACCATGTACCCTGGAAGCGGACCAGTCCTTCTGGCACTTGTGTTCCAGTTCACGCGTCAGCCAGACCAGTTCATATTCGGGTGAAACAGTAACACGTAACGTTACTGTTCCATACCCTCATATGCTTCCACATGGTACAGATTCCAGTATGTACAGGGAGGAAAAAAATATGTGAAAATGTAATTGTAATACATATTTTGGCAGATTTTGTGCTCTTCTGCCTGGCAAAAGCCAATGGGAACTAACCAATGTCCGGCGTATCCCTTAGCACAATCTCCCCCGGGGCCTTTCCCTCTGTCTCGAACAAGATGATCTCATTCTGTCCTTTCCGCAGCAGAGGCGCCGGGATATAGAGCCGCCTCTGGGGACCGATCTCCCAGAACCTTCCGATGTTGCATCCGTTTACAAAGGCACAGCCTTTTCCCCAGCCTGCAAAATCCAGGAAAGTATCCCCAGGTTCTTTGGTCTCGAAGGAGAATTTGTAAAAGGCAGGCGTCCCAGGCAGGTATGCTCCGCCAAAATCCACCCTTTCTATGTGATCCAAAGGCAGCGGATACTGCTCCCAGTGGTTGTGCATGTGGCCATTGATCTGCACACAATGGTCTATACCTTTGCGCTGCTGCTCCATCCTGGGGCCAAAGTTCACCCGGCCCATATTCTCCACCAGGATATCCATCCTGGCTCCTTTATCCACAGGCAGATGCAGTTCATGTTCCTCCAGAAGCTCCCTGTCATACAGGGTCAGCACCGGCTTATCCTCCACCAGGATATTGGCTCTGTCGTTTGCCCCCCAGAGGCGGATCTTGTCCAGATTCTCCTCGCTGTGCAGAAAAGTGCGGTACAGAATGTAGCCATAGTTCTGCCCCAGGCGTTCCATGGACTGAGGGGAAATGGCAGGTATTCCCTGACTGAGTGTGTCCAGGGTAGACGACAGGCTCACCTTATCCCGGACCTGCAATGGCCCATAAGCCTTGCGCGTGATCTGGGTAGAAAAGGTCATCTCGGGCAACTTCGTATATTTGCCAATGACTTCCCTGTATCTGCGGTACTTTTCCGTGATCTGGCCATCCTCTGTGAGCACTGCGTCATAGTCATAGGAAGTTACGTCCGGCGTCAGTTCATCGTAGTAATTGGAGCCGTTCATAAAACCGAAATTCGTGCCACCTTCGAACATGTAAATGTTCACATGGCCCATTTCCAGCATTTTATCCAGGTCCTGGACACTCTCCTCCAGATTACCTCTCATATGCCCCCCGTTGCCCCAGTGGTCGAACCATCCCACCCAGAACTCGGTACACATCAGCGGGCCTCCCTCCGTATATTGGGCCAGTGTCTGGAAACGCTCCCTGGTCCTGGAACCAAAGTTCCCAGTGGGTAGTACACCTGGCAGCTTCCCACCGTTTAAGCTCTCCGGGAAAGGCCCGTCCGAAGTCACCAGAGGCACGTCCACGCCGCCCTCCACCATCAGATCCCGGATGGCACCCAGATACTCCCTGTCGTTGGCATAATAGCCATATTCATTTTCCACCTGCATCAGGATCACCGGACCACCTCTGGTGCACTGCCAGGGTGTGAGCCTGGGAAGCAGCACCTGGTAATAGTCCCGTACATGGCCCAGAAATGTAGGATCACTGACCCTGAGCTTCACACCATCCGCTGCCAGCAGCCAGGCAGGAAGTCCTCCGAACTCCCATTCCGCACAGATGTAGGGAGACGGGCGGAGGATCACATACAGCCCCAGTTCCCCAGCCAGCCGGATGAAGGACTCTACATCCAGTATCCCCTCAAAATGGAACTCTCCCTTCTTCGGTTCATGCAGGTTCCAGGGGATGCAGGTCTCCACCGTATTGCACCCCATGTTCTTGAGCTTCTCCAGCCTGTCCTGCCAGTACTCCGATACTGTGCGGAAATAATGGAAAGCGCCGGAGATAATCTGCACGGGTTTTCCATCTGCATAAAAACTGTCTCTGATCTCAAATTTCATGTCTATACCTCCTTGTGCGCTTCAACAGATGGCTAACTTCTCACGGTACAGCAAAACCTTTCGTCCGTCACATCGTAGATATCAATATGGTTTTGCTTTATGTAGCGCTTCTGCCATTTCCAGAATAAATCCCTGGGCCGATACAGCCTCGTGTTGGCCGGGTCTCCATACAGATGTGCAAGTTCATGGATGGACGGTATTGTCTGGTAGTACGCATCATCCAGGCCTTCCACATATGCCACCATTTCATCACAACTCATACTCTCTAATAGTGCAATATTATCCTTGCGAAGGGAGATGATAAGTGCCCGGTTCGTATAATCCGGCAGTTCTCCCTCTGACAGCCACTCCTGCTCCGTCTTGTATCTGCTGCCCTGGATCCTATCCTTCACTGTATCAGGCAATGCCATATAGCTTTCCCTTGTTAGGCGGACATCTTCTGTCAGGTTGCCGCGCCCTCTGTAATCCGGCAAAAAAGCATGGATATGACTGATATCCGTTATCTTCCGAAGGATCAGGATGAGCTCCTCCAGCATGTCTTTGCTCTCTTCCGTAATCACCAGACTTGGCGCACACACGATACCAGCCCGGGCTACACTATCTGCAAGCTGTAACATGAACTGATAATCCCCTTTTCTGGCGGCAAATATATCGTGATATTCCTGGTTCCCAAAAAAGGTGATATCAATCATGTTTATGCCAGCCGATTTCAGCCTTGCAACAAAGTGATCCGTCTGCCCCTTGTCCCGTATGGCAATACCATTACCTTGTAAGAATCCGGTAGCAGCACCTGTGGAACGGTTGAAGGCGATATTGTCGAACAGTTCCGGATACTCTGCACAATAAGCAATGGTATACATGGGTGTACTGGAAAAATTGCCAGCCTTACTCCATTCCACGAATTTTTCTGCTATTTTCTTTCCCCGGTAATAGTCGACTCCCTCTGCCTTTTTACAGGACTGTAGAAGGCAATACCGGCAGGCACACCCACAGGGCGCATACAAATTCTGAATCGTTATGGAAATCGTATTCATTGGCATCACCTGCTTTATAACAGACTACTCAGTCCCTGGTACAAGCAGATACTGGTCAATACCATTGGCGATACCTGTAACGATCTTGTACTGGTAATCCTCCGTGGCCATCAAAGCATCCTCATCCGGATTTGTCATATAGCCCATCTCCACAATGGTGACAGGAACCTGGCACCAGTTGATACCACTCATGGTATCTGTCTCCCATACCCTCTGCTTCTTGCACCCGGTGGCTGCCACCAGTTCATCCAGCACATAGGTGGACAGATCCTTGCTCTGGGTATACAGTTCACTGTTGTACGGGTTGTTTTTTGTCTGGCAGATGGTCATGGCACCGCTTACAGACGTATCTGTGGAACCATTGGCATGTACCCGGATAAAAGCGTCTGCTCCTGCATCATTGGCCACAGCCGCCCGCTCCGAATTACTGATATTCACATCATGGCTGGTGCGAACCATGATGACTTCATACCCACGGCTCTCCAGTTCTGTCTGAAGCTTCAAAGCCACCTGTAGAGTCAGTTCATATTCATTCAGTCCACTGGTCTTCCCACTGGTGCCGCTGGATACCTTTGCTTTGGTCTCTGTGGCCCCGGGACCTATCGGTTCCTTCTCGGAATTCCCCTTCCCTTGATGGCCTGCGTCAATAACTATCAGATAACCATTGCTCCCCTCCACCTTCTCCCTAAGATATGCACTGGAGACATAGTAGATACCGCCATCCAGCAGGATACGGCTCCAGTCTTCCACTGTGTCTATCACCCCCACCTCTGTATGGTTCGCCAGGATCTGGTAGACCTCCGATTCTGTGGAAGGCGCCGTCCGTACATTCACCCGGTCTGTGGTATAACAGACCATGGAAGGAGAAGGCAGCTCTGGTACAGTTGCATCCTCCTCACCAGAGTCAGATTTCCAGGCCGGATCCCCTTCAGCATCCGCTACACTTCCTTCTGCCTGGCCATTCTCAGTATCTGTCCCCTGGTCTCCTTTCATGCCCTGGTCCTCTTCCCCACCTTGATCATCCTCATGGTTCGCCTCATCTGCTCCGGTAAACGCCTCTGTCTGCTTCGATCCGTCCACATCCATCCCCTGTCCTTCATCTGCATCCCTGCCACATCCCGCCAATACAGCCAGGATACATCCCACAACTAACAGACTTGTCCAGCACCTCTTTGGTTTTCTGTTTCCTTGTATTACATCCCTCATATTACCAGTCTCCCCTTCCCTTTCCAGCCGGTATCCTGCCCGAATCTCTTGTCATCTGTATCCTTTAGCCTTCTCATATTCCACGATCAAGTCCCGGTTGAAAATCTGATACTCATTGAGCATACTTTCCTGGAAATCTCCGGCTTCAATAGAAGGCACATACCAGTCAAACTGACTAAAATAGGACTGTAATGCCTCATCATTGAACTTACGCCCCATTCTGGCATAGATGCCATTGCGGGCAATCCGGCACATATCCGCATCCAGCCCTTCCAGTTCCTCCATTGTAAAATACCTGCTGTCACAATTCATAATGAACTCCGTCAGCGGATCCGCTTCCTTTGGAGCAGGATCTGAAGTCTCCTCCGCAGACTCCCCTTCCCGGGATTCGCCGGAGGCATCCGCTTCCTGGCCAGAGGCTGCTCCCACTTCGGCAGAAGCAGTGCCGGCTTCCTGTCCGGGATCCTGTGTGCCTTCTGGTGCCTGGGATACTTCTCCTGAGCCGGAAGCTGCCTCTCCTGGTTTTGATTCCACAGGATCCGTTTCCAAAGAAGCCTGCCCATCCTCCTGGTCTGCTTGCTCTTCCTGGTCTTTCTGATCCTTCCGGTCCTTGACATCTGCCTGGAAAACCGGGAAAGGCAGCAGGCCTTCTGCGGCTGCGTAACCAAAGCCTGCCCCTACTGCCAGGGCCACCAGGATAAACAGGATAATCAAAAATACCAGGCCACCCCTTTTCTTCTTAGGCACAGGGGGCTGCGGCGACACGATGGGCTGCGGCTGCGGTGCAACGGCCTGCTGTGGCGGTACCGGTGCCTGCAGCTTTGTTTCTGCTGTTGGTGACTCTTCCTGTATTTTGCCTTCTGCAGGATTTTCTGTGGGTTCAGACACGTTCTCCACAGACTCTTCCGCTTCCAAAGACGGCTTCTCCACAGTTGCCAATGTCTCTGCCCGGACAGATGTCCCTTCTGCTTCTGCCTGCACCGGCACTTCCCCTGCCACCGGGATTTCCTCTGCTGCCGGCACTTCCTCTGCTTCCACATGCGCCGGAATCTCCTCTGCCTTCCCCTCTGACGGTGCGAACAGGGACAGAACCTCCTCTGGTATGGGAGTTCCATCATTGCCGCAGAAACGGATCCTCCTGGTGATCACTTTCCCACAGGTAGGGCACCGGGGAACCATCTTCCCACACTTATCGCAAAACCTTGAATCCTCCATAATCTCCTGTTTGCAGAATATACATTCCATATTTTTCGGTTCCTTTCTATGGACCAAGCTGAATGCCTGTTTTCTCCTCAAATTCCTGCGCCCAGGAGGCATCCTGGTAGAACAGGAATACCTCCTGCCCCATGTCACTACAGCCGAAAATCTATCTTCCCGTATGGCCTGGAAGTGCTTCTATGATGGCGTTCAGTTTGTCCAGCATGGAGACATCCAGCCAGTCATCTAATACTTTCAATAATATCTCACAAGGCCGTCCATTGCAAGTAAAAGTAAGGGTCATTTCACCCCGGCCCTCTTCCCAGTCAACCTGGCTGTAGTCTATCTGAATCTGGTCGAATACCAGGTCGCCTCCTGCCATACTCTCCATTCCTCTTAAGATGTTTTCATAGTCCCCCACAATATCGGCAGCTTCTACATCAAACCAGTAAACCTGCGGCACATTTCCTACAGACTCCTGGTTCTTCCCCTACCCGTCCCTAAAGCTCAGCCCCCTCAAAAGACCACAGAAAGGCGTTTCTTCTACACAGCTCCTGTATATTTCATTCTCCATCCATTGTTCCAGTTGCTCCACCACATCGTCCGGCACCTGGAACCCAAGCTCCTCCAGGATCTCCTTCTGCCTGTCCAACGGACTCTTACGACATGCATCTTCCCATGCCATATATTTGTCCTCCTTTCCTCCAGTGAAGCTGGCAACCCCGCCGAAACCATCTAAACCGCGGTATGTCTCTTTCCCTTCCCCTTTTTATGCGGATTGTCCGTCCGGGAAGTTCCAGGCCCCGGCTCCTGCAATAGCCTTCCCCTTCCCCACACAGCCAGAACCGTGACCGTCACATGTATTCCGCCCAGGACACTGGCCAGCAATACGGCGCCATCCCGGAACAATGCTCTGGGAAACAGACGGATCAGCATATCTTTCGCAGGGTTCAGGATCCATCTGTCATTGTTGAAAAACAGGCGATGGAAGGCATTGATAAAGCCAGTCAAGTCTGCCAGCATCCAGATTCCCACTATCAGGAAAAGCCCCAACAAAAAGAGCCAGGAAAACAGATATCCCCTGCACAGCCATTCCAGCATTCCCTTATGCGCCATGAATAATAACAGCCCCAGGAAACACAGTCCTCCCAGAACAAGGAATCTCTTCCCGCTCCTCACCATGCCTGCTATATCCTCCAGGTGCTGTCTGTCGCGCTCATTAAAAAAAACCCTGGCATCTCCTCCCAGGGTAACTGTCACATCCAGGTCGCCCTCCTGCCCCTTGACAAAGGCCATCATCTCCCCTGTGACACGGTGCAGATCCTCCCGGCTGATTTCCAGCCGGGAGGGCACCTGATATTTATCACACATACGGTTCATGAATTCTACGCGGAACAGGCACAGATATGCCGCCAGCAGGATCAACCCCACATGAAAGAATCCCACTGCAGCAATGGTACAGCACCCATATCCAATCTTATCTGTCCTCATACTTAGAATATATTATTCATGAGGGAATCCAGCATTCTCAATCCGTCCATGCCTTCCCTGATAGAAGACGGCAGATATGCAGGCGCTTCTTTCAGTCCCAGCCAGATGCTCACCATCATGAAGATCACAGACACCACGAATACCACATAGACAGCCTTATTGTCACTGCATCCCTCCACACCCCGGATTGCTGATACCAGGACCAGCATGCCAAGAAGGTTTGCACCATAGAAAACAGGGAATCCTACCAGCATTCCAGTGAAAATGCTGATAAGCATCAAAAGTGCACTGACCAGGATAAGGGGTACCAGGACAACAGAACGCACTGCCACCAGGGCCAGCATCTGCTTCCAGTTTGTCTTCATCTTCGTAATCAAGCCTGTCAGCCAGAAAAGCAGCATCAAAATGGCAGAGAAGATAACGGAGAACAGCAATGTTAGGAAAAATGCCTTAATCCCTGAGAACTTAATTTCACCGGCCCATCTGATCAAGCCGTTGACCTTCCCCACAAAAAATGCGCCAAACAGGGCAGAACATACAGCCTGTATCACAATCAGGCAGATGGAGAGGGTAAGGTCTGCCCTGGCCACAAATGCTGCACCTTCCGTGGCGGGCTTCTTCAAGATGCCAATGATGCTGTCCCAGGCGTTCTTCGCCGTGGCAGTCACCTTCTCCTTGTCCGGCAGCGTAATATTGATGGTGGTCTGTCCCGGAGCCTGCTGTCCTGTTGTCTGCTGAGTGGTTCCCTGTGCAGGACCTGCCGCCGGGGCCGGTGCGGGGGCCGGAGTTGGTGCGGGTACTGGTGCCGGGGTCGGAGCAGGTGCGGGGGCCGGGTTAGGTGTCTGGGCAGTTCCTGCCGCTGCCAGGGAAGCCGGACAATCACATGCCTGTCCCTCATTTAACTGTTTGCCACAATACTTACAAAATGCCATTGTACATTTCCTCCTTTTACTTGATGTAACATGTATATTGTGATAAGAACAAAAAAGATCCAAGAAAATTATTCTTCAAACCTGCTGCCGCACTCCTCACAGAACATGGACCCTGCCTCCCTGGGGGTACCACATTTCGGGCAGAAACGGACGGCCTGGACAGTGTCTGCCTGAACTGCCGGGGTCCTCTCCTGGTCCACGGTAACTGCCGGGACTGGCTGGGCCACAGTTCCTGTCACCGGGACTTCTGTGGCCGTCTGGGAGGGTTGCACTGCCTGGGCAGGCTCCGTGACGGGAACCGCTACTGTGGTACCCACCTCCGACTGCCCTCCGAAAGCTGCGGACGTTGTCCCGGCCTGGGCTGTACCTGCCTCCGGAATTGCCGTCGGCGCAGGCGCTGTACCTGCAGGAGCCGCCGCACCTGCCTGCTTCACCTGTATCTTGGGCAACTTCTTGAACAAACCTGCCTTCACCAGTGTAATCAGCAGATTCAGCACCCCCAGTGCCACCAGGACCCAGAACAGGATGGCCAGAAGATCCAGCTTGGTTCCCACATAGGTCACAGATACCCTGGCACGGTCTGTCTCCATGCTCAAGGTCCCGCCCTCCATCAAGGCCTCTTCATCAGAACAATACTGCATATCCCGGAACATTCCCAGCTTCACGGTATACAGGATCCTAAAGTCCTCTGTCACTTGATCCAGGAAATTGCCAAAGGAAAGATTCTCCGTGAAGGCTTCCTGCTTCTTCACCTTCCAGAACTCCCTGTCCACAGCATAGGACAGAGTACCAGCCCCGTCAAACAACGGTTCCGTACTCCTGCTGATGGCTTCCGGGCTTCCCTTCTGGCTGATCACCACCTGGAAAGCATCCTCCACAAGCTCCCCGGAAATTGTAACCTCTGCCACTTCCGGTTCTTCCTCTTCCTCTCCGGGTGTCTCCGCATCCTCCGGGGACGCTGCATCCGTCTCGCCGGTATCTTCCCCGGACACTTCATCTGCGGACTCTGGCACCGCATCTTCCGGGGTTGCCACTATACCAGCCTTGGCTTCCACGGCCTGGACCATTGCCTGCTGCTCTGCATCAGTGGGTACCTTCTCCAACGCAAAGCTGCTGGTCCTGGTCAAGTCCCCGCCCAGATGCCTTGCCGTCTCCACAGACAACTCCTGCACTTTGTAATTTTTCTGGATCAGAATGGAATAATCCATAGGCTGTCCATTGCACCAGCCTTCTCCCAGCACATAATAGCCACTCTCCTCGGAAAGCCATCCGCCGTAATCCTGGGAGATCCCATCAGAAGAGCTATAAGCCTGGTAGTCCTCTGCCATCAGGATCTCATAACTCACATGAAAACTGCTGTAATCCCCTGCCAGATATCCGGACAGGTCAATATGCTCTGTCAGATGTGTTCCAAAGGTAAATGGGGAAAAATAGGACGACACGTCCACACTGTCCACGGTACATTCCGGGGAGACGAAGACAGCGGTGTTGAATGCTGCCAGTCCGGCTGGATCCATTTGCTGTGCAGAGACAGTAAAAATAGTCCTCTCCTCACTTTCCTCCCAGGTTCCTGTCGCAGAAGCAGGTACTACCCCGTCCATAAATGCCTTGATTTCCTCCCCCTTCTTGTTCATGGAAGAGGCCGGAATCTGGATCACCACCTGGCGGCTGTAATTCCCCAGGTCATTCACCTGGGTCATGATCTGCATGGAATCAATGGTCACATACTCCACTTCGCTTACATTGATCCTGCTCCCCGTCCTGTATGTCTGGTCTCCATACACCACATTGGTGGTGCCGTCAGAAAAAATCATGCCTGCCTGCTCTTCAGGTACAAACCCATTGCCCACCAGCAGGTCACGCATCCACTTTAACAGATCCTGGTTGGTGAAGCTCTCTGCCACACTGATGCCGCTGGCCCACACTGTGTCAGGCGCAGCAATCTCCAACTGTTCGGGTTCACTGCCCAGGATGGATGTCACTTTCTCCCTGTATTCCTCCGGGGAGGAGAAGGCGATCTCCATATTGTACTGCCTTACGCCGCCTTCCTCACTGTAAGTCCATGTCATACCCTGAGGACAGTTCTGGGCAATCAAGGCGTTCAGATCCTCAATGCTGCCGGTAAAATATTCCTGGAACACATCTTCGCTGATGGCTATGTTCATCTGCCGCACACCGGACAGATCCTTGTTGATCACAAGGTTTGCATCGATGGTAGAGCCTGCACTACAGCCCGCCAGAAGAAACATCAATAGAACGGCCCCGCACAGTATGGGGAGCCGGTTCCTCATCTTATTCAGTATCTCTCTCATTTTCTTTTCCCTTCCTCTAATAGGCTACCAGATAGAGCTTGCCGTCTACTTCTTCCAGGTCCATGTCCTCCAGATCTACTTCCTCACAGACCCCATCCTTCATGTAAACCAGGAAAACAGGAACACTGCCATGCCCTTCCTCGTCCATAACAGCGTCACCGTAGAGCAGGTTGACACTGCCGTCCTCCAGGAGATCCCCGAACATGTCCATGTCCATGCCATCATACAAACTTAGCTGTGTCCGCATGGCATCTTGTAGTTCGGGTGCAAAACAAGGGATGATACTCTTCATGTCATGTTTGTTCATGCCCCGTTCCAGTCTGTCTATGGCTGGTATGCCAGGCTTCTGTATGCTGCTTACCACTGCCAGGGCAATTGCAGCGCCAAAACACACCAACGCAATCCAGAAACTGGGCCGCTTCAAAATATTCTTCATTTTCCCTCTCCTTCATAAGAATTTAATAATATTTTTATATTTTAATGGAAATGTCGAAACATGTCAACATAAAAATGAATTTGCATCACCACTGGATCTTGTGCTCTGCCTCCTCCAGGCTTCCATACCCGTACATCCGCACACTGTTGGTCATGATGTCTTCTGCCAGGTTTTTCCCTTCCCTGGCATACGCTACCACATACCTGCCGTAAAGTTCCAGCATCTTGTCAGAGTATGTGCCAAGTTCCCCCCTCAGATAAGTCTCATAGGAAGTGTCAAAAGGGTTATCCTCATAGGTGTGGATGCTTCTGGCATTGTCTGCCAGGGAAGGATATTGCCTGGCAAATTCCTCCATCCAGGCCACCTGCATACTGCAGATCTGGTTAATGATGGCCTTCTTCTCCTTTGTGAGAAGCGGGAAATGATCCTTGATCTTCTCATAGGCCTCCGGTGCCGTGCTCTCCATCATCCTGCCATATTTCTCCTCGATGAGATTGTGTCCTCTGGCATATTCCCGGTGGAAATCATAGAGATACTGCAGGAGCATGGTTCTGTTCCAGGTCAGGTACTGGCTCTTACGCATGATGGAGAAAGTAGGCCAGTCATTCTGGCAGCTTGCCCGCCCTCCCTCGTTGTGTACCTTGTCAAAAGCCTCGAATTCCAGCTTCGCAATGTCCTGTGCCAGTTCCTCCCTTCCCCTGGTACACAAAGATGCCTTGTATAGCAGTTCTTTGCTGTGGGCATCCAGGTAAGGATCTATGTCACTGATCCAGTCCCGGCCATATAGTTCCATGGCAAAATAACTGCCCACCTGTTCTGCCAGCCTGTCCACTTCTTTCCCCCAGTCCACGGGTGCCCCGGAAAGCATCTCCTGTCCATCTTTCCCGCCTGTGGCTCCCAGGACTGTCCCGGATGGATGCTCCTGGATCCCCGGCAGCGCTCCTAAAATCCTGGATGCTGCATCTGCAAGCTGTAGTAGCAATCCCTCCAGCCTCCTGCCAGATGCTGACTCCTGGAGACTCCTGTGGAGCCATTTGTCGTGGGGTGGATAGGTTCCTTCCATATAGTGCTGCAGTTTCATGGCCTCCCGTATGCCTTCCCATACGAACATCCGGGCAGACAGAGTGTCCCCCCTGGACAGCATCCTCCCACTATTGTACTGGAGGGCCTGGGCAACCCTGGCCATGCCCTCTGCCAGCTTCAGATACTGTATCTCCATCGGATAGCCCTGCATCAGCTTCTGCCGGTATGCAGAGAAGACCCCTTCATCATCCCGGAACACCTGGCCGTTCACTGCCTCAGCCAGGCCATAATCATGGACCTGTCTCCAGTCCAGTTCCTCATAGTGGGCCGCACCCGTCAGTTCCTTATAAAATGCCGGGATGCGCAGCACCCCCCGCCGGTTCCTGCCGCTTACAGTCCTGCCCCGTCTGTAGCCCCGGTACTCTGTGGGCAGTTTGTCATAGGCCGCCTGAAGGGCTTCCCCGATCGCTTCGTAGGTCTCTTCCGTGACCCACATACAGAATTCCGGGCCCCAGTCGTGATCCCTTGACACGGCATCATCATAGCCGAAGCAGTCCGAGCCGCGCCCCACCAGGCCCACGGCAATTTTCTCCTCATACGCAGGGAACTGTTCCCGGATCATAGGGCGCCCGTAGGTCTCATAGTATTCCCTGGCCAGCACAAGTCCCAGGCCGCAGGTTTCTTCCAGTTCCAAGCCTTCTGTTTCCTTGTCCCCCAGTTCCTGGGAAGTCCCTTCCATCTTCTCCCTGCCCTCAGATACTGTATCCTGGCTTTCCAGTTCCCGGGATGCCCCTTCCGTTTTCTCCCCGTACACAGATACTGCTTCCTGGCTTTCCAGTTCCCGGGATGTCACCTGTCCACCAGACTCCCCCAAAGCTATCCTGCAGTTCTCGACATGCTCTTTCAGCCTGTAATATGCCTCATTCCTGCCGATACCCCTCTCTACCAGTTCCATGGCAAGACGGTAATGCCCGTAGGCCTCCTGGTATCTTCCCTCCTGGTAGCAGCAGGCTCCCAGGGCCGCCAGGGCCGCACCATAATGGCTGTCCTCCACCCCCATGCCCTGGAATACCTGGACGGCTTCCCTTGCATAGTGGTATCCTTCCCCGGTATCCCCCATCTGCACACAGGTAGCCGCCAGGTTGGCATAGGTCACGCCCAGTTCATATGCCGCATCCTTGTCCCTGGCAATCTGAAGAGCCTCTAACTGGCATTCTTTCGCCTTCCCATATTCCCCCATTTCCTGGTACAGAAGACTGATGTTGTTCTGCAGTCCCGCCATGAACATGTGATCTGGGGCAAGCAGTTCCTCATATAGGCGCTGCACCTCCTGATACAGGGCCAGTGACTCTGAAAGCCGGCCCCCGGCCCGGAAGGCATTGGCCACATTCAGCAGGGTGGTGGCATAGGGAAGTGTTCCCTTCAGCCCCATACGCTCTGCCTGGGCAATGGCCTGTCCGGCAATCCGGAAAGCATTCTCTTTCTGACTTGTCTCACGGTAATATCCCAGGAGTTCATTGAGGAGCTGCAGCAGGCTCTCATCATCCTGTTCCCCTACAGCCGCCGCAATACTCTCCTGCATCAGCCGCTCTGCCTCTGCACCTTTATTTTCCTCATACAGGGCATCCACCTGCCCCAAGACCTTCTCAATATTCATATCGCCTTCCGTTTCTACAATATCCCTATGCTGCCTACATCATCCGGACCTTCCCCAGTTCCTCCGAAAAGTCTGTCCTGTGAGGCTCAAACTGCGGCTCCCCGAAGATAAGTCCCTGCACATAGTCTGCTCCCAGTTCCACTACCTTGGCCAGTTCATCATCATCCTCGATTCCTTCTGCCACCACCCACAGGCTGTTCCCATGACAGTAATTAATAATCCCCCGTACATATTCCTGTGCGGTGGCATCTGTATGGATCCCGCTGATGATCCCGCCGTTGATTTTCACGAAGTCAAGGCTCCGGTTCATGAGCACATCGCTGTTGCTATAGCCTGCACCAAAATCATCCAGGGCAATCCGCATATTGTTCTTCCGGCAGAACTGGGTCTTACGTTCCTCGATCTCCTTCTCTGCGCGGGCATTCTCTGTCAGTTCCACCACCACACGCTGCAGCTTCTCCCCGTACTGCTTCTCCACCGCCTCGAATTCCCCTGCCGTCAGACACTGGCTGGGAATGGAGTTCAGGAACAGGTTCACATGCTCCGGCAATGTCTGGATCTGGAAGAAATCCTGCAGGGCACAGAGCCATGTGAGCCGTTCCACCTGTCCCAGCCTGGACTGGCTCTCTGCCAGGCGCAGAAGTTCTGCAGGACCCAGGATCATGTCGGACACCGGACGGATCAGTGCCTCATACCCATAGACAGAACCATCCTTCACAGACACAATAGGCAGGTAGGCATATCGTACCGTGTTCTCCCGCAGGATACGGTTCAGTTCCCCCACACCCTGCATTAGGATATTATCCTTCTCATAACTCTCCCAGTCAAATTCATTGATGCTGCCCTTGGCCTTACGTTTGCTCTCATATAAGGCAAAATCGGCATTCTGGGACAATTCCTCATAGGTACTGCCGTCCCTGCCATAGATGGCAAAACCTCCAGAAGCAGACAGAATGATCTGGCTGCCATCCCCTATCTGGATCCTGTATTCCACAAACCTACTGTGGAGCTGTAGTACCTTCTCCCGCAGGACCTCGGCATCCTCCCCCCAGAAATAGGCCATATATTCATCCCCTGACCTCCTGGTGGCATAGAAGTTCCCCCCTGTATAAGACCGCAGGGCATCTGCCATCAGGCTGATATAACGGTCTCCCATCTCATGGCCGTAGCTGTCATTCACATATTTCAAGTGATCCAGATCCCAGGCCGCCATCACGCCAGGACCTGCCTGGCCGCTCTCCATCAGTCTGGCAACAATCCGGCGGAAAGCACTTCTGTTGTAGAGATTGGTCAAGGCATCAAAGTCCATCTCATGACGGATCTTTTTCTTCTCCATCACAGTATCTGTCACATTCTGGAAGGTATAGACGGTCTCTTTCTCCGTCTCTTTCTTCACCATGTATATATAGGACTGCCCCCCGTCACGTCTGGACAGAAGGTATACGTCCCCCTCGTCCTCCTCTGCCTTCATGCGGGATAGCACTTCCTCAATAAGCTGGTATGCACGCTCCTTGTCCACATAACATTCACCGCCCATATCTTCCGGCAATTCCAGCATACCAGCCAGTTCCCCTGCAAAAAGCACCTGGTCCGATTCCTTGTCATGTTCAATGATGCCAATGGGCAGATTCGACATGTGAATGATTTCCACAAGCCTGGCACTCTCCCGGATCACCTTCTCCCCCTGCCGTTCCACGGCCTCTGCCAGCCGGTCCAGCTCATACACCTGTGTGCGCGGCAGCACTACATGTCCTACGGAGAACTCCTGTATGCCTTTCATCAGCACTTTGATGGGCTTGGTCATGTGGCCTGTAATCACATAAGCCCCCCAGATACCAGCTGCCAGGGAAATCGCCACTGCCATGGCAATGACAGTCAGCAGGTTCTTCGAGGAAGCTGTCACCACAGACTGCCGCACAATCCCCCCCAGGAACCATACCTCATTCTCAAAGGGCGTGTTGGAATCATAGAGACGCATAGGATCCATATATAGATAAGCATCTGCCTCCTTCACCTGCAGGAAGCCCTGGACTTGCCCGGGCCGGCCCAGTTCCAGCACGCATCCGGAGGGAAAGGCAGACCGGAACCTCCCACCCTGGACCAGTACAATCTCCGCACTGCCATCTGCCCTGATATATCCCAGGCAATAGCTGGCCATATCATCAATACCGATCTCTCTGCTGTCCAGGAAATGCCGCAGGTAATCCAGGCTGATACCTACCCCCATCACACCGATACAGGTGTGCTTTTCATCCACCATGGGAATCATGTAGGAGATCATCTCCGTATCATTCTCCCTCAGCCGGAAGGCGCTGCTGAAATGTCCCAGATACCTTGTCTCCTCCCCTGTTGAAGCATTTCCCACCTGGAGGGCCTGTTCATAGACCTTCCCCGCGGACTGGGTGAAGGTAAGTTGTTCCGTCCAGGAATCTCCCAGGGTCAGCCCCTTCTCAAACATGGTCTTGCTGATTCCTGCCATCACCATCACATCAGAATTCTCAGACGATTCCTCCCCAGGGTTCATGTCCCTGAGAAACATGGTATCACGGCTCTGCGTGCCATTCTCCAGAATGATAAAACAGTCCGTCACATTCCGGGACCGCAGGGTCTCAAGGAGAATGGGCAGGCTCTCGCTCAGGAACCGCTTTCTGATGTCCTCCCTGGCAAACATGGTGGAAACAGGCTCTCCTTCCTCTGCCGCAAACCCTGTCAGAAGCTTATTCACATTCTCCTCAAAATGATCCAGGTCCGTCCAGGCCAGTAGGTTTTCCTCCAGGTTCTTGCTCCTGGTATCTACCATATTCTCTAGGATCTTCCTGGTGCTGGCATCCAGCTTGCCTGGAGTCTCTGTCACAAATATGATGCTCACAAAAATGGCAATCTGGAACAGCATTGCCAGGATAATCGTGCTCATGATTCTGGTGTTAAGTTTTCTCTTTCCCGCTTTCTTCATGCATCCCCCCGTCTGCCGCACCCAGCTTCCCACCCAGAAACCTCTTATCTGCCGCAGATCTCCTCTAACTGTAACCTTACAGATGCATACCATTCTTCGAAATGCGCATCACCCAGATACTGTTCCAGCAGTCTGGCCGCCTCCTCAGGGGAAGCTGCCAGAATCTCTGCCCTGTCTGCCATAGCCTGGCCGATCATGGCCTCCCCCAGTAGATTGCGCAGGCTGTCTGCTCCCGGGAAGCCTGCGGTAGTATAGGGGATATTCTCCTGCAGTTCCCCAAAGGCACAGGTAATGATATCCACCTGCAGTTCTTCCATCTGATGACCGGACTGTGTCTGGTAATCCTGGAGTTTCTGGACATCATTGGCTTCCTTCTTCACTGGCAGGTAGCCTGAGTTCAAAGCAAACTCCAGGTTACGGTCCGTCTCTGTGAGCCAGCGCAGGAACACCACACTGGCATATTCCCGCCGTTCTGTAGACCTGGTCACAGCCATGCAGGCCCCCTGTTGCACGATATACCCCTTCCCCTCTGCAAACCTGGGCACCGGAAGCACCAGGTGTTCAATCGGATAACTCTCCCCGTCCCTTGTAACCTCTGTGGGAAAATAAGAGGCGCTGGAACTGGAACAAACCTGGGCGATGATCTCCCCCAGGGTAATATCATCGGAACGGTATTTCCCCACATGCTTAAAATACCCCTTTACATAGGGAGCATAGTAATTATCCCAGAGTTTCCTGGTCACATCCTTGTCAAAGGTAAGGGTTACCTGTCCGTTCTCCACTGTATAAATCTCTGCACCAAGCTGTGCACTGCCTGCAAACATGTAGTTTGCAAAGGCATCCCGTCCAAAGAAGCTCTTTCCCCCGCTCCATTCATAATATTTCTCAGCGACAGCAGCAAGTCCCTCCACGGTAGCCAGATCCTCCAGACTCACATCCCCGGCCCCGGCAGCGAAACGGTCCCAGTCCGTCTTGTTCAACAGCATCACTTCCGTGCTCTTGGCCACGGGGAACAGCTTCCAGGCATCATCCCCGCCAAAATATCCCTCCTGGACATAGGAGTCCACATACTCCTCCTGTTCCTTCCCGCTCACGTACTTCCCCAGGTCAACCAGGATATCCTTCTCATCCAGGGCCACTGCATTGTCCAGGTAGGTCTGGAAGATGTCTGGCAGGTCATCTGCGCCTGCCTTCCTGTTCACAGCGTCATCCAGGGCCTGGTACAGCTCCGATACACTGTTCTTGCTCTCTGCTACCACCAGGATACCCTTCTCAGCTCCCACTGTATTGTTGAATTCGTCCACCAGACGTTCAAAGGCAACTGCCTGGGCACCATTATAGTAGTTCCAGATGGTAATTGTCTGTGGATCTTTCCTGTCCAATCCGTAGTCATTCTCTCCGCAGCCTGTCAGTATCGCTGCCATCGCTGCCACCAGCACCGCCACAGCCCTGACAGCAGATCTCCTATATACTCCCCACACCCGTCTTCCAGACATCTGACTCCTCCCCTGTGCCCACGCTACATGGCACGAACCCTCTGGCTCACATATTTTTAATACCATTATAGTACTTTTCACCCAGATATTCTATAGTAGATTTGCTTTTTCATAAGGCATTCACCCTTCTTCCAAAAGCCCTTCCTCACTGCAGTCCTCATAGAACCTACAGCCGCAGCGCCCATTTTCCTTTACCACATATAGGGCAGCATCTGCCTTTCCGTACAGGTCGTCATGAAATCCCGCATGGGAAAAGGCACCCCCCACACTCAATGACACAGCAGGCAGACTGTCCTCGGGATGCATCAGAAGCTGGTTCAAGGACCCTATTTTCTCCTCTATGATCTGCTTCTTCTCAATGGTAATGTCCACAATGATCACGGCAAACTCATCCCCGCCAATCCTGGCAGGCATGTCCGTCTCCCTGAATGTCTCCACCAGCAGGCTGGCAACTTTTTTCAGTACCTTATCTCCTGCTTCATGGCCATAGCCATCGTTTACCAGTTTGAATTTGTCCACATCAATAATAAGCAATGCCAGGGGATTGGCCTTTGCCTTTAGCAGAGTCTTCCACTCCTCAAAGGCCCCCCTGTTGGCAATCCCTGTCAAGGGATCATGTTCTGCCTGGTGCCGCAGGTCCTCTGCCTGGTGTCGCAGCATCAGTTCATTTGCTGCGTTCAGTTCATATATATTGTTGTAGGTCAGCGCCAGATACCGGAATTCATAAGCACCTGTGATGTCCAGCCTCTTCTCTTCCTTGATATTGTTCACATAGATATGCAGCGGCTTGACAATCAGGCACAGGATCAGCACAAATGTCATGATCGTCTCCACGAACAGCACGCTGATCAAGATACGCTGGCCAGACATGATCCGTTTCAACTGGTCTGCACTGTGCTGCTGGGCATATTGCATATTGCCCTTCACACTGTCCAGGAACCTGGAGATCTCCTCCTCAATCACTGCCTTGCTGTCCTGGTAGGAACTGCCGAAGACCAGTTCCCTGGCCCTATCCACCAGTTCTTCCGGACTAAGGCCCAGGTCCTGCTCCTCCAGTTCCATCTCCTGTATATCCTCATATTCCGACAGATCCTGTCCCTGGGCCGCCGCCACCAGTTTCATGGCATAGATCTCCTGGCCCATCAGCCGGTTGGATTCCTGAAGGGCGCTGTGCAGGTATGCATAGGCTTCCTGACCGGTGCCATACTCCTGCAGCTTCTCCAGGGCGCCATCCCTGCTTCGTGTCTCATATACTTCCTTAAAATACTCCCGTACATTGACAGGATCCATCTCCACCGCATACAGACGCACCTGCTCTGTGAGGTAGTCTGAACCACTTGCCACCAGGGAAGCCAATTCCTGGTAATCGATATAGGCATCTGTGTGAGACATCATTGCATCGTATTTCCTGGAGGCGAAGACGGTCACGAACACCAGGAATACATATAATACCACTGATATCAAGATCATCACATAATTCAAGGTACGTATCCGGATGCCCCGCAGGGGCTTTCTGGAGCCTGCGTCCTTTTGCTGTATATTTTTCTCCATATGTAATCTCCCTCTTTGATCCTGTCATCCAGCCACCCCGGCCTTTCAAATGGTTGGATACTATTATACCCCAGATATGGAAAAATGTTAAGAAAAAAACTCCGCAGGTTTCCCTGCGGAGTACATATCGTTGAAATCCTGTATTCCGTTTGCTTATCTCTTGGAGAACTGGGGTGCACGCCTTGCAGCCTTCAAGCCGTACTTCTTCCTCTCCTTCATACGGGGGTCACGTGTCAAGAATCCAGCCTTCTTCAAAACAGGCCTGAAATCACCGTCCACCTGGAGCAGGGCCCTTGCAATACCATGTCTGATAGCACCTGCCTGGCCAGTGTAGCCGCCGCCACGCACATTGACGATCACATCCAGTTTCTCATTCATCTCGGTAGCCACCAGGGGCTGACGAACGATCACTTTCAAGGTCTCCAGTCCAAAATACTCATCCATGCCTCTCTTATTAATGGTAACATCGCCTTTGCCAGGTACCAGATATACCCTTGCGATGGATTTCTTCCTTCTGCCTGTACCGTAGTACTTCTCCGTCTTAGCCATGATTGATCTCCTCCTATCCTTTAGAATGTCAGCACTTCGGGCTTCTGAGCCTCCTGCTTGTGGTCAGGTCCTGCATATACATAGAGTTTCCTGTACATCTGCCTTCCTAAAGGTCCCTTGGGAAGCATGCCCTTCACGGCAAGTTGCACCACCTGTTCGGGCTTCTTTGCCAGCTTCTCCCGCAGGGTAGTCTCCTTCATGCCGCCCACATATTCAGAGTGATGGTAATAAATCTTCTGATCCAGCTTCTTGCCGGTCACTTTCACCTTCTCGGCATTGACAATGATCACATAGTCACCAGTATCCATGTGAGGCGTATAGATAGGCTTATTCTTGCCTCTCAAAACTTTGGCAACCTCTGAAGCAAGGCGTCCAAGGGTCATGCCTGTCGCGTCTACTACATACCATTTTCTATCGATTGTAGCCGGGCTAGCCATAAATGTTTTCATGATATTCCCTCCGTATTGCACTTTGTTTGTCCTGCATCCACCAGCTTCGCAGATGTCCGGCTACGTCACGGGCTTCGGCAGAACGGTTCGTCTTCTATTTTCATACGCCTGGCCGGGGCTTTGGCTTGGCGTCTTGAAACACTGTCACAGTCATACATTTTACTATAGGGCATTTCCGATGTCAATGCCTTTTTGCAAAACATATCCATAAGTCTTATAAAAAGTCAGTGTTTACAATTAGAACTCATACTTTACCAGGGTCAGTCCCCTGGCCGGGGCAGTCGGCCCCGCCATGCTGCGGTCACGGGCTGCCAGGATGTCTGCCATGGACTCCGGCTGGCACCTGCCCATCCCTGCCTCCATCAAGGTTCCCGCGATAATGCGCACCATATTGTACAGGAAGCCATTCCCGCAGACACGAATCACCAGTTCCGGCCCCTGCTCCTCCACCACCAGGGAATGGATGCACCGCACAGTGCTCTCCACTTGTGCCCCGGCCTGGCAGAAGCTCTTGAAGTCATGCTCCCCCTCCAGATAAGCCGCCGCTTCCTGCATCCGCCCCACATCCAGGTCATGGTAGGTAAAATGGGTATACAGCCGCCTGGTGGGCATGGGAAAGGGCGCCCTGTAGATTCGGTATTCATAGGTCTTGCGGCTATGGCAGTACCTGGGATGCCAGTCCGGGGCCACCTGGCTGGACGCCTGGATCCGGATGGCTTCCGGCAGCCTCTGGTTCAAGGCATAGGATATCTTGTCAGCAGGCATCCTGCTTGTGGTGTCGAATACTGCCACATTTCCCAGGGCGTGGACACCGGCATCCGTGCGGCTGGCCCCCATAACCTCTATCTTCTCCTGTAACAGATCTGTCAGACACCGGTTCAGTTCCCCTGCAACCGTGATCCCATTGTCCTGTACCTGCCAGCCGTGGTAATCAGTGCCGTCATAGGCCACCACCAGCTTCACGCGTTTTTTTTCCATAAGATACCCCTTTGTCCTAAAACCTAAAAACCCATCAAAATCCCGGCATGCACTGCAAAAGCGGCGGTATACCGCCTTACAGCCGCTTCACGGCCTGGGTGACTTTTCAGAAGATGGGCAGCCTTCCCACCGTAATGCTCACTGCCAGGTAGAGGAACACACATAGGTATCCAATCCTGTCCCTGCCCTTGTAGACCAGGGGCTTCATCTTGGTCCTCCCCTCCCCGCCCCGGTAGCAGCGGGATTCCATGGCCATGGCCAGGTCATTGGCCCGGCGGAAGGCCGAGATGAACAGGGGCACCAGAAGGGGAACCAGGGCTCTGGCCCGCTTGATGAGACTGCCGCTTTCAAAGTCTGCCCCCCTGGCAATCTGGGCCTTCATGATCTTGTCCGTCTCCTCCAACAGGATGGGAATGAACCGCAGGGCGATGGACATCATCATGGCCACCTCATGGACCGGCACCCCGATCCACTTTAAGGGATGCATGCCCTTTTCCATGCCATCCGTGAGATTGTTGGGCGTGGTGGTCAGTGTCATAATGGAAGATCCAATGATCAGCATGGTCAGCCGGATGGCTATGGTCACGGCCATCTCCACCCCTTCCCTGGTAATGGTCAGCTTCCACAGTGTAACCAATGGCACCCCTGGGGTCAGGAACAGGTTGAATACCACTGTGAACAGCAGCAGGAACAGGATTGCCCGCATCCCCTTGACCATGAATCTGAATGGAACATGGGAGAGCCGGATCACGATTCCCAGGAATATGGCCGCTGCCACATACCCCAGGAAATTCCGGAATAGGAACAGGGAAATGATATACAGCAGTGTCCCGCCCAGCTTCACCCTGGGATCCAGCCTGTGGATCACGGATTCTGTCTGATAATATTGTCCTAATGTAATGTCTCTGAGCATATGTCTCCTAAATGTCTGATTCCTAATGTCTGATTATAAACCCTGTTTCTGCCTGTTCCCGGATCTGGCCGGATCTACTGCATCCTGCATCGGATTTGTTTCCCGTTGCGCTTTCCGGTCATCTTTCTTCCCCATAGCCCGCAGGATCGTCTCTGCCGCCTCCCCGATGGTGGTGGCATTCACATCCACGGGAAATCCCCTCTCTTTAAGTGCATGGAGAATATATGTCACCTGGGGTGCTGCCAGTCCCACCTCCTCCAGTTCCCTGTAATGGGCAAATACTTCCCTGGGTTCGTCATCGTACATGACCTTTCCCCTGTTCATCACGATGATCCTGTCCACATATTCCGCCACGTCTTCCATGCTGTGGCTTACCAGCAGGATCGTCATGCCTGTGGAGCGCTGCAATTCCTTGATCTGTCCCAGGATCTCATCCCTGCCCCTGGGATCCAGACCCGCCGTTGGCTCATCCAGGATCAACACCTTAGGCTTCATAGCCAACACTCCCGCAATGGCAGCCCTTCGCTTCTGGCCACCGGAAAGTTCGAAGGGTGACTGGTAAAACAATTCATCTGGCAGCCCCACCTTCCGCAGGGCATCATAGGCCCGCAGTTCCACTTCTTTCTTCTCCAGCCCTAAGTTCTTCGGTCCAAAGCATACATCCGTAAACACATCTACCTCAAAAAGCTGGTGTTCCGGATACTGGAATACCAGTCCCACCTTGCTGCGGAGCATCTTCCTGTCATAGTCCTTGTCATAGATATCCTCTCCGTCCACATAGATATGCCCTGAGGATGCCTTGAGCAATCCGTTTAAATGCTGTACCAGGGTGGATTTCCCGGATCCGGTGTGGCCGATGACCCCCACAAACTCCCCGTCCGGGATCTGCAGGCATACATCATCCAGGGCTTTCACCGCCAGGGGAGTATCCGCACTATATAGATAGCTTACATGATCTAAAATGATCGACATGTCCTCTCCTTTGCCCTCTCTGCACACAAGGCATCTGCCAGTTCCTGCACTGTCAGGATTCCATCCTGCAGCCCGATCCCCTGCTTGCGCAGTTCATAGGCCAGCATGGTCACCTGGGGTACATCCAGGCGCAGTTCCTTCAGTTTATCCACCTGGGAAAATATCTCCCTGGGTGTCCCCTCCATGGCAATCCTGCCTCCATCCATTACAAACACCCTGTCCGCATGAATGATTTCTTCCATATAATGGGTGATCAGGATCACCGTGACTCCTTCTACCTGGTTCAGTCCCCGTACAGCCCGGATGACCTCCCTCCGTCCTTTCGGGTCCAACATGGCAGTAGGCTCATCCAATACAATACACTTCGGATGCATGGCCAGTACCCCGGCAATGGAGACCCGCTGCTTCTGGCCACCGGAAAGCTTATTGGGGGAATGCTTGCGATATTCATACATCCCCACGGCCCGCAGGCTCTCCTCCACCCGCTCCCAGATCTCTTTTGTGGGAATCCCCATGTTCTCCGGGCCAAATCCCACATCTTCCTCCACCACCTGGCCAATGATCTGGTTATCCGGGTTCTGGAATACCATTCCTGCCCTCTGGCGGATGTCCCAGACCTTCTCCTCTTCGCTGGTATCCATGCCATCCACCCAGACAGTGCCATCTGTAGGATTTAAGATGGCATTGATATGCTTCGCCAGGGTAGATTTTCCGGAACCATTATGTCCCAGAATGGCGACAAATTCCCCCTGGGCCACCTCCAGGTTCACCTTATCCACCGCAGTGGTAATGCCCTCCACATTTCCTTCCTCATCCCGTCTGATATATTCATATACAAGATCCCTTGTCTCTACAATTCCCATATACCCTCCAGCTGGTACCTGTAAATTTCCGAATTCCCTAAACATGTACGGCCAGAAAACGGAAAGGGCAGCGCAGGCCGTCAATGACACTATTATATTAGATTCCCTCCCGAATTACAACGCCGAATTGCAATCAGCCCGGATTGTTACTGTTCATGCCAGTGTAACCCCAGATTTACAAAAAGCCTTCCAGATGCTATACTGATGATATTGTGCCATACTTCATCCCCTGTTCCAGGCGTCATGCCTGGCATACGGATACATACATTAGGAAAGGAACCCATATGGACAGATCAAAAATCATAAAGATGATAATCGTCCTGGCTTGCATAACCATATTGGCCGGAAGCCTCTTAAGGATCACCAGACACAATTCCATGAGCCTAACGGAATACGCCGCCCTCCAGTCTTCCACCGGGGAACAGCTGGCAGAAGATGCCACCAGTTCCACAGACGGCACAGATACAGGGGACGACAACGGTTCCGCAAGTACGCCCGAAAACGGCAACAGCAACAGTTCCGCGGATGGAGAAATATCTGGCCCTGGGGTGGAAGCCGGATCCCCGGATACCTCCGGCCCTGATGAGGGACAAGCCACAGATCCCCTCCTGACCGGTGCTTTCCTAAACGGCACTTCCCAGTTGGAAGATCGCATTGTCCTGGCAGAAGGATTTTACTATGAACCCATCTCTGACGACCTGCGCCGCTATATGACAGGGATCTCCTATCCTGTGACAGAAGGGGAGGACGCGGTCACAGATCCCGCCATCACCTTTGCAGAACTGAGATACCTGCATATTCTCCACTATAACTTCGATGGGGAGACTGCCCAGGGGGAACTGGTATGCAATGCCGCCATTGCCCAGGATCTGGTTGAAATCTTCCATGAACTGTACTGCAATGAATACCAGCTCGAGAAAGTGCTGCTAATTGATACCTATGACGGAGATGACAATGCTTCCATGGAAGACAATAATACCTCCTGCTTCAATTACCGGGTGGTAGAGGGTACTACCAAGCTGTCCAGGCATGCCTATGGACTGGCTGTAGATGTGAATCCCCTGTATAATCCCTACATCACCTATGAAAAAGACGGCACAGAGCAGGTCTCCCCCGTTTCCGCCCTTCCCTATGCTGACCGCTCTGCCCGTTTTGCCTATAAAATCGACAAGGAAGACCTCTGTTACAGGCTGTTCATCGACCATGGGTTCACCTGGGGCGGAAACTGGAACAGTTCAAAGGATTACCAGCACTTCCAGAAGAACCTGCCATGACCTTCAATCCGCAGTATCCACGGTACTCCATCCCCTATAGTACGAACCCCCACTGCTTTGTGGATTGCTTCCTCAGATCTTAATCCGGGTCCATTTTCCCTGCTTAAAGCGCAGGCTGGCGAACAGGAAGCGGGATAACTGGTCTGCTATGACGCCGAACCAGATTCCCGTGATACCCATCTGTAACACATAGCCGAAGAAATAAGACCCGAAAGTCCGCACCAGGGTTACGCTGATGGTAGAGGCAATGGCCGTGTAAAGGGTATCCCCTGCCCCCCGCAGGCATCCCATATAGATCACCTGGGATATCTGCAGGATCACCACGAAAATGATCACATGCATAATGCTGACCCCGATCTCCACAATCTCTGGCTCCTTTGGGAAAAACATACACATCAGCAGCCTGGCCCCAAAGAAATACACAAAAGCCAGCACCACCGAAATGACACCGCCAATCATCCGGCAGGTCTTCCCATAGTCCTTGGCCTTGTCAGGCTGTCTGGCTCCTAAACTGTAGCCGATCAGTGCCACTGCTGTGGCCTGTAATCCATCCCCGAAGGAAAAGGACAAACCCATGATATTCATTCCCACCTGGTGGGCCGCCATGGCTGCTGTCCCCTGTTTCGCCGCCATGATGGCCGTGAGCATGAAACCCAGCCGCATCAGCACCTGCTCCGCAAAGACACTGTACCCCACCCTGATGATTCCCTTAAGGGCCTCCCAGGCAGGCCGCACCCTCTGCTCCAATATGTAGGGAATACTCACAAAGGTATCCTTCTTCCACACGGAAACCACACTCATGATACTGGAGACCACCGTACCCAGGACCGTGGCCAGGGCTGCCCCCTTGATCCCCAGGGCCGGAAAGCCGAAATGTCCCTGGATCAGCAGATAATTGGCTATGATATTCACCAGGTTGGACACCAGGTTCGTGCGCATGGTGATCCTTGTGTTCCCCGCCCCTCTCTGGGCTGAATTCACCCCCATCTGAATGCAGTTGAATATCATGCCTCCCATGATAATCCGGAAATAGAGGACAGCGCTGTCATGGGTCAGTTCCTCTGAGCCGCAGAACCGGATAATGGGATCCGCACATACCACCAGAAGCACACTGAGCAGCACTGCCATCACCAGGAGGAACACCAGGAAGGTGGCAAAGATCCTGTTGGCGTCCTCACGCTTTCCCTCTCCCTTCCTCCTGGCCACCAGGGCTGAGATGGATACATTGGCCGCCACAAACAAGGCAAGCCCCAGGAACTTGGGCTGTGTGGTAAGCCCCACCGCAGCCACTGCATAGGATCCCAGGGAACTCACCATAAGGGAATCCACCAGGCCGGCAAAGGCCGTGAAAAAGGATTCCAGGATGGCTGGCCATGCCATGTCCAGGGTTTTCTTCACATCTTCTTTGTCATATCGAAACCACTTCATGATTACACTCCTTGTGTGTCCGGAAACCATTTATATCTGCATAAAAAGGGGGAACCGACTGTCTATCGGTTCCCTGGAATTTTATCCGTTTATACCACAATCATGGCTTTCCTTATACCATCTCCAGAATCACTTCCATAGCGGCATCACCCTTGCGGGGGCCAATCTTGACAATTCTGGTATAGCCACCATTACGGTTCGCATACTTGGTTCCATACTCGTCAAAAAGTTTTGCAACCAGGTCAACTTCCTTGGTATTCCTCTTCCGGCCTGCCGCCTCTTTGGGAACAGATACCACCGGGTAAAGCACACGCAGAATCTGGCGTCTGGCATGAAGCCTGCTGGGAAGATCCTTCTTGATCTCCTTTTCCACGGTGTCATACTTGGTCACCTTCTTGCCGTCCACCACTTCCTTGACACGCTTGCCATCCTTATCCTTTACAGGCACCTTGGCGGTAACTTTCACCATCTCAAAGTTATCTTTCTCCTTCACCGCCATTGCCACAAGCCCTTCTGCAATCTTCCTCACTTCCTTGGCCCTTGCCTCAGTGGTGGTGATCTTTCCATGATACAACAGTGCTGTTACCTGGTTTCTAAGCAGTGCCTTTCTCTGGGAAGACGTCCTGCCAAGTTTTCTGTACTTTGCCATTTTTCTATATTCCTTTCTCAATTCATGGTACATCCGGCCACGCCCTTTGGACTTACTTACCGAATGTCCGGCAGTTTTACACTGCCTTGGCTACGCCATTTAGAGATGAACCACAGGCGCCCTCTTTGGACTTACCGTCTGTGGAAAATCCTCATTGTCTTCATTCCTCACTGGGATTCAACTGCAGCCCCAGTTCCTTCAGCTTCGCCAGCACTTCCTCCAGGGACTTGCGGCCTAAGTTGCGGACCTTCATCATATCCTCGGAAGTCTTGTTGCAAAGCTCCTCTACCGTATTGATCCCGGCTCTCTTCAAACAGTTGTAGGAACGAACAGAAAGTTCCAGTTCGTCAATACTCATCTCCAGGACCTTCTCCTTCTCATCGTCCTCCTTCTCCACCATCACTTCTGCGGTCTTGGCGTTTTCAGACAGGTCGATAAACAGGTTCAGATGCTCACTGAGCACCTTTGCCGCCAGGGAGACGGCCTCATCGGGAACCAGGGTTCCATTTGTATACACATCAAGGGTCAGCTTATCGTAGTCGGTAATCTGCCCCACACGGGTATTCTCCACAGTTACATTGACCCTCTCCACAGGCGTGTAGATAGAGTCAACCGCAATGACGCCAATGGGCAGGTCTTCATGTTTGTTCTTGTCAGCATTCACATACCCCCGGCCTCTTGTGATGGTAAGCTCGATGTACAGCTTTGTATCCTTGCCGCTGAGGGTAGCTATCACCAGTTCCGGATTCAGGATCTCAATGTCCTGGTCTGCCTGGATATCTGAAGCATGCACAATGCCTTCGCCCTCGAACTCAATGTACGCAGTCTTTACCTCATTGGTTTCGCTGTTATTCTTGATGGCCAGGCTCTTGATGTTCATGATAATCTCGGTCACATCTTCCTTCACACCTGGTATGGAGCTGAATTCGTGCAGTACGCCTTCGATCTTAATCTGACTTACCGCCGCCCCGGGCAGTGAGGAAAGCATGATCCTTCTCAAGGAATTGCCAAGAGTGATGCCGTATCCTCTTTCCAGAGGCTCCACGACAAACTTGCCATACTTTTTGTCTTCTGAAATCTCAGCGACCTCAATATTTGGTCTTTCAAAATCGAACACTGCGAATACCCTCCTTTTTGAATGTTTTTATAAGACACAAGCGCTCCGAAGCCATATATACCGCTTGTCATGTCCGCTACCACGCCGCAGACACCGCATACCGGATCCATATGACCTCAGAGGCCAGCAGGGCTTATTTGGAATACAACTCAACAATAAGCATCTCATTCACGGGGACATCAATCATCTCCCTGGTGGGAAGGTTCTTGATGGTTCCCTTCAGATTCTCTATATCAACATCCATCCATTCAGGTACCAGTCTTCCGCCAGTCACTTCTACGATATCCTTATATCTCTGAAGGGACCTGGCTTTTTCCTTGATCTCGATCACATCGCCGGCCTTAATGCGGTAGGAAGCAATGCTCACGATCTTTCCGTTCACCAGCACATGCCTGTGGCCGACTACCTGTCTGGCCTCTCTCCTGGTCCTGGCAAATCCCATCCTGAACACCACATTGTCCAGTCTGCTCTCCAGCATCACCATCAAATTCTCACCGGTCATGCCCTTCATACGGTCTGCTTTCTTATAATAGTTCCGGAAAGGCTTCTCCAGGACACCATAGATGAACTTTGCCTTCTGCTTCTCCCGAAGCTGCAGGCCGTACTCACTTACCTTTTTCCCTGCCCTGGTATTCTGCCTGTTGGACTTCTTGTCATAGCCCAGATAAGAAGGCTCAAGTCCCAAAGCCCTGCATCTCTTTAACACGGGTACACGGTTTACTGCCATTTTTATTCTCCTTTTCCTGGTTGTTTACAGCGCCCATGCGCCTTCCTCCAACATTTTAACTGTTATTCTTGTGACCACTATACGCGGCGCCTCTTGGGCGGGCGACATCCATTGTGGGGCACGGGTGTCACGTCACGGATGCTTACCACTTCCAGGCCTGCTGCAGACAATGCCCGGATCGCAGCCTCACGCCCGGAACCAGGTCCCTTTACAAATACGTCCACTGTCTTCAGTCCATGGACCAGTGCAGCCTTGGTGGCTGTCTCTGCGGCCATCTGTGCTGCATACGGAGTAGATTTCCTTGAACCTCTAAATCCCAGACCACCGGCACTGGCCCAGCTTAATGCGTTGCCTTCTGTATCCGTCAATGTAACAATGGTATTGTTAAAAGAAGACTGGATATGTGCCTGTCCGCGTTCAACGTTTTTCTTTACGCGCTT
>CAJUGH010000009.1 GCA_910586215.1 uncultured Acetatifactor sp.
GCAATGAAATCCCGGCAGTCCGTGAGCTTCTGGAGCAGCTTGATGTGGGAGGATGACTTGTAGTGGCGGATGCGTTGAACTGTCAGAAAGATACTGCACGTACAATCCTTTCCAGGAAAGGGGATTACCTGCTGTGTGCCAAGGATAACCAGGAGAACCTGAAAAAAGAGATAGAAGAATATGTACAGGACGAGACTCTGCGCAGGTCGATGGGGAAGAAGACAGAAACGGAGAAAAACAGGGAACGAGTAGAAAAACGGACTGCCTATGTTACCAGCCGGATCAGCTGGATGCAGGAAAAAGAGGGCTGGGAAGGGCTGAAATGTATCGGAGCCATGCACACGGAGTTTGAGGCAAAAGGAGTTAAGGGCAGTGAATGGCACTATTATATAGCAAGCCGGGAACTGACGGCAGAGGAACTATTGCGCCATGCCCGGATGGAATGGTCCGTGGAGACAATGCACTGGCTGTTAGATGTGCATTTTTCAGAAGACCAGTGCCGAATTGAGGACAAAAACATACAGCAAAACCTAAACATGGCTCGAAAGCTGGCAATCAATCTGATAAAGAAACATAAAGAGAGGACGGCATCCAAACGGGCCCTGTCAAAAATCATGTTTGACTGCCTGCTTGATCCGTCCTATATTTGTGATATTATGGAAAATTGATTTCCGTGGGATCTTTCCCTTGATGCTTTTTCCTTGATGCCTTAGAAAGGCTGTAAAAGGGAATTGCTATTTATTTTACTTTCTCCGCAATCATAATATCCATACAATGCTGATGTGGGATTCCGCCGCTATTACAGTCAAAGATGACTTCTTCTGTCTTATGCATTTTCCAGTCATGATATAACATAAAAAGTTCTCCTGACTTCCAGCAAAACCGATTAGCCTCTTTATCTGGCGGGACTTCCACAAACGGTTTCTCTACAAATACATTGATTGCATGTATGCCGCTTTTGTTTGTGCATTCTTTTAGGTTTGCTGTAATTTCTTTCCGGATTTCCGGCCTGATAAAGTGAAATACTCCATTGCTAAAAATAATGTCATAGTGTTCGGTTGCACGAAAATCAGTTATGTCAGCTTTGAAAAAATCTACATAGGTATTACACCTGTCAGCAAGCTTTTTTCCTTTTTCTATTCCGGCTTCAGACAGGTCAAAAGCTGTTACAATATAACCATTCCGGGCAAGGAAAACAGCATCTTTCCCCTCTCCGCAGCCAATATCCAACACTTTTAACGGATTGACTGGCGGTCTCATTTTCATTACTTCATAACAGAGATTATTAGGGGTTATTCCCCAATAATAATCTGCTGTATCATATCTCTTATCATAATCAGAGACCACGAAAGACTTGTAACCCAGAAGGGAATCAATGCTTGTGTCCAACACACTTGCAATCATAGGAAGCATTTCCATTTCCGGATAATTTGTTCCATTTTCCCATTTCGATACTGCCTGGAAAGACACATTCAGCTTATCCGCTAAATTCTGTTGTGTATAACCCAAAGCCTTTCTTTTGTTCATAATAACGGATCCAATGTTCATTTAAGCATCCCCCTGTTTTATAATGATATTTCTATTTCTTTTGACTTTATTTTACTATGTGTAACCGAAATAATCCATAACTGTGCCGGTTAGTTCCTCTTACAAATTCAACCAATGGGAGAAATTAGAATATGTCAGTTATCCTGGGTACATAGGAGAAAGTGACGTTTAGACAGTTTATGAAATCTTTTCGAATTTTTACTTATTGACTCGGAGAAAAATGCAGCCATGCTTCGCAAAATATTCGAAACATGACTGCATAAATAGTACATCGTAAACCACACGCATAGGAGCAAAAATGAACCATAAAAATGGTAGAAAAAAACACTGCAAGCCCAATTTGGCTATCTATTCCCCCAGTTCCAGTTCCCTGGCCAGTGCCCCGATCTTCTCTTTATCTTCTGCTTTCATAGCTGACATTAATGTCACAACATTTTCCGCAAACGTAATCTCCCTGCTTTTCTCGAACAGCGCCCTTATGGTCTTGGCGGCCATGGGTGCCCAGGAGCCGTTCTCCATCAAGCCAATGGTGCGCTTCTGGTAGCTGCGCTCCAAAAGCCTGGAAATGAAGTCATGCATAAAGGGGTTGATCCCTGCGTTGTAGGTATTGCTGGCCAGTACCAGGCTGCTGTAACGGAAGGCATCGGCCACAACCTGGGACAGGTCTGTCCTGGCCAGGTCGTGTACCACTGTGGAAATGCCCTTCTCCCTAAGCATTTCAGCCAGGCAGAGAGCGGCATCCCTGGTGTGGCCATAGATGGAGGCATAAGCGATGACCACGCCCTTTTCTTCCGGCTCATAGGAGGACCAGGTATTGTACAGGTCCAGGTAATAGCCCAGATCCCGGATGAGCACAGGACCGTGCAGGGGACAGATGGCCTGGATGTCCAGGGCTGCTGCCTTCTTCAGGATATTTTGTACCTGCATGCCGTATTTTCCCACGATACCGATGTAATAGCGGCGGGCTTCCCCAGCCCATTCCTCCTCCACGTCCAGGGCGCCGAATTTGCCGAAGCCGTCTGCGGAGAAGAGGATCCTGTCCCTGGTGTCATATGTCATCATCACTTCTGGCCAGTGTACCATGGGGGCAAACACAAACTGTAAGGTGTGGGCGCCCAGTTCCAGGGTACCGCCATTTGCCGCAGTCACAGCCCTTTCTCCCAGTTCCAGGCCGAAGAACTGGTTCATCATCTTGAATGCCTGGGGCGTGGCCACCACTTTGGTGTTTGGGTATTTCTCCAGGAATGCGGGAATGTTGGCCGAGTGATCCGGCTCCATGTGCTGGATCACCAGGTAGTGGGGCTTTCGTCCCCCCAGGGCCTCTTCCACATTAAACAGCCACTGCTGTCCGAAGGCCATGTCCACCGTGTCCATCACCGCAATTTTCTCATCCAGGATCACATAGGAATTGTAGGACATGCCATTGGGAACGGGGTACTGTCCCTCAAACAGGTCTACCTGGTGGTCGTTTACGCCTACATATAAAATATCCTCTGTTACCTTCATAATAAGCCTCCTATTTGATTTTTGTGGATATCATCCTATTTTATACAGTTTATATAGAACCTCTTCCGCAAGGCAAATTTTTGCATCTTACTATCTGCCTATTCCTCCCAATGTTCAAGTTCATCAGCCGGATATGCTTTCGTCCAGTGATATGGTTGTAATTCTTTTAATTCCACAAACCTTATTTCATCCTCTCCAGTAGTAACCGCCACTTGCACATCATCTCCCCAATACCGCAATCTTTCTTGACAAATTCCGCATGGTGATAATACTTTATATGGAGATTTTTCATTATTGCGGATAAGACACATACAGTGTGTCACTTTTTCATTATATTTATGAGCTTCCAGCATAGCTCCCAATTCAATACATACAACTGCAGATGCATTAGCAGTTTCAATAGAAACGCTTGTATAATAATTCCCATTGGATGTATGAACAATACCCGCACCTCCCCAGCCAACAGGATATCTTGTTTGTATCAATTCCACCGCTTTCCGGTACATCTCATTTTCTATTTCAAGATACCTCATATAAGAAGCACCCTCACTTTCTATTTATTTCTTCGTCTCAGAAATTATTGTTTTTTCCTGTCCTAAACAGTCAGTGATACGACCCCCATTCCAGACGTTCTATCACACAAGTGTGTTTTTTCGTTTTCCTGTTGTAGCTGATCCCCGCCAGGAGGAGATTACCCTGGTAATCCTTCAAGGCATCCACATAGTGCCTGTCCTTGATCTGGGCAATGGCCCCCGCCGCAGACTTATCCCATTTCAGTTCTATGACAACAGCCGGTTTATCCCTATGCAGCTTCCGGGGCAGGAAACAGATATCGGCAAACCCCTTTCCTCCCGGCATTTCCCGGACTATCGTATAATATTCCCTGGCAAAATAGAATGCCAGATGGATTGTACAGCTAAGTGCATTTTCATTATTATATTGTAAAATTGCAATTTCCTTATGGACACGGTCAATGCCCTTTGCCACGGCTTCACCATCCATTGCCCACAGGGATTCCAGAAGATCCCGGGAAGCCTCCACGGAGCGGACCACTTCCTGCCAGTCCATGGTACTGATGGCATTCATGTATTCCTGAGAAACTTCCTTGTTCGGTATGGACACTATCCCCTGGATGCTGTGGAATGTCAGATAACCCAGGTGTACCAGAAGGGTCAGAATATCGTCCTTCGTTGCAAAGGTAGTCATATCATTTTCAAAAGTGCCTGTATTCACAGGAACCTTTTCCCTGCCAGCATTCTGATAACCGCATTCTTCAAGCCATCCATATCCATCTGGATATAGATTTTCAAGGCTTCATATGTCTCCGTCTGGTTCCAGTAGGATCCAAATTTGTGCCGGAGTATGGACTCCACCACTGATTTAGGACTGTATATGGAATAGGACCTGTCCCCTTCCTGGCTGTGGGACACCAGGCAGTACCCATCGTACCATGCCTTCATCTCCTCAAAATTCATCCCATGGACAGCACAGATCTGCTCCACTTCTGTCTCTGTAAAGCCGAAGTATTCTGCCAGGTTCCCAGGGTCTGTCATGGAGTATTCCGTAAACATATTCAAGGCAGAATGGGAACCATATTAAAAGCTGCTCATCCGCATATTGGTCTCCAGCAGCCTGTTATAGCCCAGCCAGCCTGTGTTTTCCCTGTTATTTTCCAGGATTTCCTTGAAGGTCTCCAGCTTTGCATCCGTGTCGTCCGCATGGTACAGGGCCACAGCCTCCATCAGGGCCGGGAGCTTGGGGGAACCGAATTCGTATTTCCCGTGGTGGGCCAGGATGCAGTGCTGTACCTCTGAGAGTAGTTTGTGAGGGAATCCGGCTATCTTCCCGGCATGTTCTGCCACCATCTGGGAACCTATCATAATATGTCCCAGAAGCTGGCCGTCATCGGTGTAATCGTTCAGCGGGAAGGGGGACAGTTCCCGGATCTTTCCCATGTCATGGCACATGGCTGCTGTCAGTAGCAGATCCCTGTTCAGGATCGGATAACTGCTGCAATAGTAGTCACACAGTTTGGTCACACTTAAGGTATGTTCCAACAGGCCGCCCACAAATCCATGGTGTACCGTCTTGGCTGCGGAGGAGGAACGGAAGACCTTCCCAAATTCCTCGTCTTCCACGAAGAAGGATTCCAGCAGTTTCTTCAGATAAGGATTTCGGATGCCCTGTATCAGTTCCAGCAGTTCCTGGTACATGGTATCGATGTTTTTGGAGCTTACAGGCAGATATTCTGCCGGGTCGTACTCTCCTTCCTTACATACCCGGATCCGCTTCACGCTGACCTGCAGGGTACCCTGGAAATTGTTCACATCCCCATACACCTCTATGTAGTCCATGGCATCATAGTCACCGATGCCTGGATTGTTGGGTTCCCAGACCTTGGCATCTATGGTACCTGTCTTGTCCTGGAGGATCACGTTCTCATAAGGCTTACCGTTCTTCGTCACTGCCGCCTGTTTGTGTTTGCACAGATAGATGTCGAACAATCTGTCCCCTTCTTTCAGATCCCTGATAAATTTCAATGCTTTTACCTCCCTGCTTATCTCAGTTCTATACTGAAATGCATTTCTTTATATTCATTCTGGGCCTGGCGCATGACTGCCAGTTCCATGGTGTCCCCCGGCTCCAGGGTGAAAAGGGCATTGGTGTAATCGTTGAAGGTGAGGATCTCCAGTCCCTGGGCCTCTATGATCACGTCCCCTTTCTGGATCCCGGCCTGCATGGCAGGGGAGTCCATGTCAATGTCTTTTACAAAAGCCCCCAGGGGAACCCCCAGCCCTTCGTTGGCCTCCCTTGTCACATCCACACCGCTGATACCCATATAGGGCAGGGGACTGCCATTTGACATTTTCTCAATGATTTTCTTCAATTCCGTGATGCCATAGGCCGTGACCACATTTTTAAGGTCAGAGGTATTCCTGCTGGAAGTGATAATGCCGATCACCTGGCCGTTCAAATTGAATAGCACGCCGCCTCCGTTCTGGCTGCCGAAGATATCCGTGAGCAGCAGCTTGTAATTCCGGTCCGGTGCATAGATAGGCAGGCCGGTAGACGTGATCATGCCGTATCCCACGGAATTGCTGACCCCCATGGGACTTCCCAGGGCCACCACCGGCGTCCCTGGCAGGTTCCGGTAATTGGATGCCCCCAGGGACACAATGGGCAGCCCCTCTTCCTTCATACTGGATGGAAGGCCGTCCAGTTCCACGGACAGGATGGCCAGGTTGGTGACCTTATCCTGCTGCTTGACCTGGGCCTCCACCTGGGTACCGTCTGCAAAAGTAAGGATAAGCTGCTGGGCAGAGCGGACTGGCAGAGCATCTGACAGTACCAGCAGTTCCTTGCCGTTCTCTGCCACGATGACCCCGGAAAGCTGGTTCCTGCTCTCCTGGACATCATTGAACCAGTCCACATTGGATACCACGGTTGTGATGGTCACCATGTATTTGTTCAGTTCTTTCACATAATCTGACATGGACAGATAGATCTGCTTGTAATGGTCCATGGTAAGATCCGGCGGGTTCTCTGCCAGGATCCCCAGAACCTGTTCCTCCAGAGTGACTTCCTGTCCCGGATCTGTCTCCGGGGTCTGGTCCGGGGCTGGCTCCGGTGTGGGACTGGGACTCTCCGTGGGCAGGTTCTCTGCCAGCATGTCCTCCGGGGCCATCTCCTCCTGGTCCTCCGGCAGTACCACAATCTTGGGCTTCTCCTCCGGGTAAAGCCACCTGTTGATCACTGGCTCCAGGATCAGGAAGGTGAAACAGGCGATCAGTCCGAAGATTACGGCCATGGATGCGGTGATGATGGTACGCCTGACCAGTTTCTTCCTGTTGATGGGGCGGACCTTTATCTTCTCTATCATGAAATCACTCTGGTTGTTCTGTTCTTTGTCCGGCATGAGGTCTCTCCCTTCTGGAGGCGTTCATTAAAATCATAAGTTATACCCAGGGCCGCCAGAATATATAAATCTGTCCAAGATGAGGATATATGGCTGGAGGTCTTTCGTTTTGGTTTACTGCAAATTTCAGTGGTGTATAGTATATTAGAATTCATTTATAATGTATCTCCATTATATGCAATATCATATCTGCCGTCAAATATTTCCTCCATTACATATAAGCAATTACTTATTGTTATATTTATAATCCAGATAGCGATGTTACCAGTGAACAAGAACGAAGAATGCCCTATGTACACAAAATAGGCAAGTAAACTCTCGCCTTTTCCCACAAACTATGATAAAATATAGTAACAGTTCTGCCAGACCGATCCACATTCCATGCCTGACCACAACAAGGGGAAACATCATGAACGAAAAAGTATTGCATACACTTGAATATGATAAAATAATAGAAATGCTTGCCGGAAAAGCGGATTCCGAACCGGGAAAGCAGATGTGCAGGCAGCTTCTGCCCTCCACCGACCTGGAGTGGATCCAGAAGGGCCAGACGGAGACAAAGGATGCCCTGGAACGCATCTTCAAATTCGGTGGCACCTCTTTTGGCAGCAACCGGGATCTTGGCTTCTCCATCCGTTCCCTGGAGATCGGCAGCACCTTGAATATAGAGGAACTGCTGCGTCTGGCTGCCATGCTGGACAATGTGAACCGCATCAAGACCTATGGCAGGAAGGAGCGGGAGGACCAGCCAGAGGACAGCCTGGATGCCTATTTCGACCAGCTCACTCCCCTGACCCAGATTGCCAACGAGATCAACCGCTGTATCCTGGCGGAAGACGAGATTGCCGATGACGCCAGCCTCAAGCTCAAGAGCATCCGCCGTTCCATGATCCAGACCGGGGACAAGATCCACTCCCAGCTTACCACCATGCTGGGAGGCGCCTACCGCACTTACCTCCAGGATGCCGTGATCACCATGCGCAACAACCGCTACTGTATCCCTGTGAAAGCCGAGTACAAGGGCCAGGTGAACGGCATGATACACGACCAGTCTGCCACAGGTTCCACCTATTTCATAGAGCCTGCTGCCGTGGTGGATCTGAATAACCGGCTCCGGGAACTGGAACTCCAGGAGAGGGAGGAGATCAATGCCATCCTGGCAGACTTAAGCGCCATGGCCGCCTCCCACACAAAGGAACTGGCCATGAACCAGAAGGTCATGACCACCCTGGACTTCATCTTCGCCAAGGCGGAACTGGCCATGGAACAGAATGCCACCAAGCCACTGTTTAACCAGGATCATTTCATCAACATCCGGAAAGGGCGGCACCCCCTCCTTGACCGGAAAAAGGTGGTTCCCATAGACATCCACATAGGAAAAGATTTTGACCTGCTCATTGTCACTGGTCCCAACACCGGCGGCAAGACCGTGTCCCTGAAGACAGTAGGACTTTTCACCCTGATGGGCCAGGCAGGACTCCATATTCCGGCCCTGGACCGGTCAGAACTGTCCATTTTCTCAGAGGTATATGCGGATATCGGGGATGAGCAGAGTATAGAACAGAGCCTGTCCACCTTTTCTTCCCATATGAAGAGTATCGTCCACATCCTGGACCATGCGGACGCAGATTCCCTGTGCCTCTTCGATGAACTGGGAGCCGGAACGGATCCCACGGAAGGGGCGGCCCTGGCCATCTCCATCCTGAATTTCCTCCATGACCGGGGGATCCGCACCATGGCCACCACCCATTATAGTGAACTGAAGATCTATGCCCTTTCCACCAGCTTCGTGGAAAATGCCTGCTGTGAGTTCAACGTGGAGACCCTGCAGCCTACCTACAGGCTGCTCATCGGTATACCGGGCAAGAGCAATGCCTTCGCCATCTCTGCCAAGCTGGGACTGTCTGAGGAGATCATCGCCGCCGCCAGGGAACAGATCGGCAAGGAAGACAAGACTTTTGAGGACGTGATCTCCGACCTGGAACAAAGCCGCATTACCATAGAGAAGGAACAGCAGGAGATTGCCCGGCACAAGGAGCAGATCCGCGCCCTCCAGGAACAGCTGCAGCAGAAAAATGAGAAGATCGACCAGACCAGGGACAAGATCCTCCGGGAAGCCAACGAGAAGGCCCGGGAGATTCTCCAGGAAGCCAAGGATATTGCAGATGAGACCATACGGGATTTCAACCGCATCGATGCAGGTACGGATATCCGTGACCTGGAGAAGAAACGCCAGAAGGTCCGGGACAAGATCGGGGAGAAGAACCAGCATCTATCCATGAACCACGGAAAGCAGGAACCTGTCCGGAAAACCGTAGACCCGAAAAAACTGAAAAAAGGAGATGCCGTGAAGATCCTCTCCATGGGGCTGAAGGGAACTGTCAGTTCCCTGCCGGATGCCAAGGGAGGCCTCTTCGTCCAGTGCGGCATCATCCGCACCCAGACCAATGTAAAGGATCTGGTCTACTTAGAGGAGGGCGCCGTCTCCACCCCTGCCCCCCAGCGCAGCGGGTCCAGCAGGATGAAGATGTCCAAGGCCATGTCCATCTCCGCGGAGATCAACCTTCTGGGGAAGACCGTGGATGAAGCCATCCCTGAGCTTGACAAATACCTGGACGATGCCTACCTGGCCCACCTGCCCAGTGTCCGGGTAGTCCACGGCAAGGGAACCGGCGCATTGCGCAATGCGGTACACGGCCACTTGAAGCGCCTAAAGTATGTGAAGGAATACCGGCTGGGAGAGTACGGCGAAGGTGACGCAGGTGTCACAATCGTCACATTCAAATAAAAATGATATAAGCGTCAAAAGGTATTTTGATCCCTATGATGCCGCCAGAATCAACAACAGAAGGAGAACTTCATGGTAAGCAAACAGAGAATATTAATTGTAGATGATGACAACAACATAGCGGAACTGATCTCCCTATATCTGCTGAAGGAATGCTTTGAGACACTGATCGTCAATGACGGGGAATCCGTGCTGCCGGCTATGGAGACCTTTGCCCCCAACCTGATTCTCCTGGATATCATGTTGCCCGGCATGGACGGCTACCAGGTGTGCCGGGAAGTCCGGGCAAAATACACTCTTCCCATCATCATGCTCTCCGCAAAGGGTGAAGTCTTCGACAAGGTGCTGGGGCTGGAACTGGGGGCTGATGACTACATTGAGAAACCTTTTGATTCCAAGGAACTGGTGGCCCGTGCCAAAGCGGTACTGCGCCGGTACAAACCTGCCATGACAGTCCCGGAGAATTCCAACGACAAATACGTGGAATATGCAGACTTGACCATCAACCTCACCAATTACTCTGTGGTCTACATGGGACGGACAGTAGAGATGCCCCCTAAGGAACTGGAACTGCTCTATTTCCTGGCCTCCTCCCCCAACCATGTATTTACCAGGGAACAACTCCTAGACCAGATCTGGGGCTATGAGTACATCGGGGACACCCGCACCGTGGATGTCCACATCAAGCGCCTCAGGGAGAAGATCAAGGACCATGGCAACTGGAAGATTACTACCATCTGGGGAATCGGTTATAAATTTGAGGTGAGGAGTTAGAGACCAGAAACCTATGAAAAAAACCTTATACTTAAAATTTGTGCTGGCCTACTTCATCTTCGGGGTATTCAGCTTTATCGTGGTAGCCACCTTTGTACCCAACATGACCATGGAGCACCTGGTCCGGGAAAAAGCCGACAGCCTCTATACAGAAGCTACCATGATTGCTGACACCTATGCCAGTGGCCTCTACACCAGCGACACGGACCTGGAGACTGTAAAAGACCAGCTTGATTTCCTGGCCGTGTGCCTGGGATCTGCCATCCGGATCATCAACCCTTCTGGCAGACTGGTTCTGGACACGGAACTGCCCCTTAATGTGGATGATGTAATCATCATTGACGCCTTTGACCCCACCGTCACAGGAAATTCCTACTATATCGTAAACGACTTTTTTGGCAGCTTTGAATCGGATGTGCTCAGTGTGTTCGCCCCCATCACCAGCAGTTTCAAGGTGAAGGGATATGTGGTTATCCACTATGATATGATTGACATGACCAAGTCCTGCAACAGCCTCCTGAGTATCTCCTATGTCATGCTGGTGATATTTTTATTGCTGTCCTTGATCATACTGATCTTCTTCACGGAGATTGTGTATGTGCCCCTGCGGAAGATTACCTATGCCACGGAGCAATATGCCGAGGGAAACATGCATTATGAATTCCAGGTGGAAAGTGATGACGAGATCGGCTACCTGGCAGCCTGCCTGAACTATATGGCCAGCCAGATTGCTGGGGCTGAGGATGACCAGAAGAAATTCGTGGCCAATGTATCCCATGATTTCCGCTCCCCCCTTACCTCCATAAGGGGATATCTGGATGCAATGATAGACGGTACCATTCCACCGGAACTCCATGAGAAATACCTGGGGATCCTGCTCAATGAGACAGAACGGCTTACCAAGCTTACCAACAGTCTGCTGATGCTCAATAACCTGAATACAAAGGGAATGCTCTTAGACCGCACGGATTTCGACATCAATGGTATCATACGCAGCACGGCTGCCTCCTTTGAGGGCACCTGCAAGAGTAAGACCATGGCCATTGAACTGATCCTCACCGGGGATGAACTGTATGTACACGCAGACATGGACAAGATCCAGCAGGTACTCTATAACCTGATAGACAATGCCATCAAGTTCAGCCACCATGATTCCGTCATCAAGGTAGAGACTTCCTTGAAGAAGAACAAGCTTTTTACCTCCATCAAGGACACAGGTATCGGCATCCCCAAGGATAACTTGAAGCTGATCTGGGACAGATTCTACAAATCAGACCTGTCCAGGGGCAAGGACAAGAAGGGAACCGGCCTGGGGCTGTCCATCGTAAAGGAGATTATCAACTGCCACGGTGAGCACATCAATGTAATCAGCACGGAGGGTGTGGGCACGGAATTCATCTTCTCCCTGCCATTATCCGCGGAAAACGAGGAAGAAGATTAGTTTCTCCCTAGTATAATCCACCTAAATTATCCCTATGTTTTGCTGGTCTAAATTTCCACCTGACTGCGTTGTCTTCACTCAACGATGCCACCGCATCGCCTCGTTCAGCCGCCTTGCAGGCTGAAAATTTATCCTGCGCCAAACATACGGGCAATTAGGGTGGATTACACTAGTTGTACAGTACGGTATACACATACTGGTTCCCCTTCTTCCCCACCCTGGTCACAATGCCTACATGATACAGGATATGCAGCACGGTCTGGGCCAGTGGTACGGGAATATGGGCTGCCCTGGCAAATTCCCTGGAGGTGAAGATATCCTCCAGTTCATAAGGCACAAACTGCATATAATCCTCCAGCCGGGTGATCTCTACCTCCTCCACCAGTTCCAGAGGGATACGGTCATACCGGCTGGATCCTTTTTTCCTGTCCTTGCTCCACCCGTTTAACAGCCTGTATTCCTCCATGTCCAGGAGTACCAGCCGGATGCGCAGGTTGGGATCCTTCAGGAACATCTTGATCTTGTACAGTTCCGCGAAGGCCATGTAGGGATTCCCTTTTACAGGGGACTTTCTCCTGGCACTCAGTTCCCCGCTCTCCTCGTCGATCCAGATCAGCCATTTCTGGCGGGGGATGGGATACACGATCGTCACCGGGTACTGGGCAAGGAAACAGGACAGCTTTCCCCGCAGCTTGTCAAACTGCCTGGTCTGGATCTCTATGATCTCCCCGTCTGCGTAGATATCTGCCACATAATTGTCTATGGGAATCTCCTGCCTGTCCTCATCCGGCTCATAATAATTCTTCAATATGGCATGGACAGACTTCTCTGCCAGGGTGCCGATCCCCAGACGCTGCCTGTCCACACCAATTATTTTTTTCCTGGCTGTATCAAATTTTTCCTGGTTTATCATAGTTTCAAAGATATTTTGTGTCTATCCATTTGCTCATTGCCCGTGGGAATCATGTCTGATGTACTTTCCCAACATTATACCTTCTTACGTCCTGTCCGGCAATGAAAAATTTATTTACTTTTCACGGCTTGCCATTCAAAGCAACAAATTTCTACTTACCTAAAAATAATGATGTAAATATTGGTAATAATATGATACAATAAGTGCAGGAAATTCGGAAACAATTAGAACAATTAAAGGCAAATTATAACAACAAGAAAGGCATGGTGCAAAATTATGAAAATTTTTGCAGCAAAGGACTACACCGACTTAAGCCGTAAGGCCGCCAACATCATCTCTGCCCAGGTTATCATGAAACCGGATGCAGTGCTGGGTCTTGCCACGGGATCCACGCCCATCGGCACTTACAAGCAGCTCCGGGAGTGGTATGAGAAAGGAGACCTGGATTTCTCCCAGGTACACAGCATCAACCTGGACGAGTACAAGGGACTCTCCGGCACCCACGACCAAAGTTACCGCTATTTCATGAATCACAACCTGTTCGACCACATCAACATCCAGAAGGAAAACACGGATGTACCGAACGGCCTTGCCGGGCAGGCAGAGGAAGAATGTGCCCGCTATGACGCGCTGATCCGCAGCAGGGGCGGGATCGACCTCCAGCTTCTGGGTATTGGCGGCAACGGGCATATTGGCTTCAATGAACCTGCTGACACCTTTCAGGCAGGTACCCATGTGGTAACCTTGACAGAAGAGACCAGACAGGCCAATGCCAGGTTCTTCGAATCCATTGACCAGGTTCCCACCCACGCCCTGACCATGGGCATCAAAGGCATCATGACTGCCAGCAAAGTCCTGCTCTTAGCTTCCGGGGAAGGAAAGGCAGAAGCCGTATACAACTCCTTCTTCGGTCCCGTAACGCCCTCTGTGCCTGCTTCTATCTTACAGTTGCACAGGGACTGCATCGTAATAGCAGATGAAGCCGCCCTTTCCCTGACTAGGGAGAAGATCTCCTGGGAGGGTGCTGTATATGATTGTTAAGAATGGAACCGTCTTCCAGGAAGATCAGACTTTTTCCAGGAGAGACCTATATATAGAAAATGGAAAAATTGTGGATTCCTCCACATCAATCACGGATACCACCGTAATAGATGCACAGGGACTGTATGTGCTTCCCGGGCTGGTGGATATCCACAGCCATGGAGCCGTAGGACATGACTTTTCAGATGGCAATCTGGATGGGCTGAAGGAAATCCTGGCTTATGAATATGCCCATGGCGTTACCTCCTACTGTCCTACCTCCATGACCATTGAGAAGGAACTACTCCAGAAGCTATTCCGTTCCATGGGGGACTGGGAAGACCAGCCGGGACTATCCCATGTAGCCGGCATCAATATGGAAGGTCCTTTCCTTGACGTATCCAGAAAAGGTGCCCACAGGCCGGAATGTATCCTTCCCCCGGATGTGGATTTCTTCCGGGAATGCAATGCATCCTGTGGAAAACGGATCCGCCTGGTCACACTGGCACCTAATGTGGAAGGAGCCATGGACTTTATCCGGGCCCTTTCCGGGGATGTGACAATCTCCTTAGGGCACAGTGCCGCAGATTATGACACTGCCAGGAAGGCCATCCAGGCAGGGGCAGACCATGTGACCCACCTGTACAATGCCATGAATCCCCTGGGACACAGGGCACCAGGCATCATCGGCGCTGCATCTGAGTCAGATACCTGCGTGGCGGAACTGATCTGTGACGGCATCCATGTCCATGAGAGCATGGTGCGGGTTGCCTTTAAGCTGTTCCCCGGCAGGATTGCCCTCATCAGTGATTCCATGCGGGCTACCGGCATGGAGAACGGCACCTATGACCTGGGTGGACAGCAGGTGACAGTGAACGGCAGGCTGGCTACCCTGGCAGACGGTACCATTGCCGGTTCCGCTACCAATGTCTACGACTGTATGAAGATGGCTGTATCCTTCGGTATCCCCCTGGAAGAGGCTATTACCGCTGCCACCATGACCCCGGCTAAGAGCATTGGTATCTATGATGAGGTTGGATCCCTTACCCCCGGAAAACGGGCAGATGTGATCCTGGTAGATAAAGATTTGAACCTGGTGAAGGTAGTAGGCGCAGGTGCAGCTTAATCCTCTTAAGAAAAAGGACTATGATGGATACCATCATAGTCCTTTTATGATGACATAAACAATCCCTTTAAGCAGTTGCCTCTGCCGTCTTTCCATCCCTTGCATATAATATCTTCAAGATAATCGGTGTGAAAATGCTGGACACCACGATCAGCAGGATCACTGCCGCAAAATATTCTGATGTCAATAATCCCACTGACAGACCTTTCTGTGCCACGATCAAGGCCACTTCTCCCCTGGTCATCATCCCCACCCCGATTTTCAAGCTGTCCGGGAAGGAGAATCTGCAGACTTTGGCCATCAGTCCGCAGCCCACGATCTTGGCCACCAATGCCACTACCACGAATCCTACAGAGAAAAGGAGGATGCTTCCATTGACATGGTCAATGCTGGTCTTAAATCCTATGCTGGCAAAAAAGATGGGACCGAAAATCATATAAGAACTAATCTCCATCTTCTGGTCAATATAGGAGGAATCCCGGATAGAACAGAGCACGATTCCCGCCACATAGGCGCCTGTAATATCTGCAATCCCAAAAAAGTGTTCCGCAGCATAGGCGAAGAAAAAACACAGGGCAAGGCTAAGGATGGGAATCCTCTGGGTGTGGGGATACCGGTCATCCAGTATCTTGAACAGTTTATACACTATAATACCCACCACAAAGGCCATGATGAAGAATAGGACAGTGGATAACACCACGCTGCCGGGATTGGAATCCGGATTCTTGAACCCGATCACAAAAGTCAGCACAATGATACCGATCACATCATCGATAATGGCTGCACTGAGTATGGTCGTACCTACTTTTCCCTTCAGCTTCCCCATTTCCTTCAAGGACTGGACCGTAATGCTGACACTGGTGGCTGTCATGATCACACCAATGAATACAGCCACATAAAATTTCTCGGATCCCCAGGGCGCTGTCCCATAGAATCCCATATACAGAAGGGTACCTCCCACCAGGGGTACAAACACACCTGCACAGGCAATCAGGAAAGCCACAGGGCCTGTCTTCATCAGTTCCTTCAGGTCTGTCTCCAGCCCTGCTGAGAACATCAGCAGTACCACACCAATCTCTGCCATCTGCACCAGGAAATCAGACTGCTGTACCAGCCCCAGTACACTGGGACCTATAAGCAGACCTGCAATGATCTCCCCCACCACCTGGGGTGCCTTACATTTCCTGGCCAGGATTCCGAAAGTCTTCGCAAATATAATAATAATGGCCAGATCCTTAAATACATTGTAAGCTTCCATGTCAGTCTCCTTCACCATTCCCGGAAAAATGTATTTCACATGCATTCTTCTGAAAAATCCATTTCTATCAAACTTCCAAATTCTGATTATAGCACGATTTTTTTATCCGTAAAGTAGTATTCTTGAAAAATTTCAGTCCATATATAGGCAAAAGGAACTTCACAGGCAGCAGAGAATGCTGTAAGGTATGGTTTTGTGAATGGCGCACCTAAACAGACAGCATATTTCTGGAAAAAATACACCAGGGTATAACGCCCTGGCGTATCTTATCATTCATCCTCTGTTTCTTCCTCTTCTTCCAGGAACACTTCCACATCCTCCAGTTCCCTGGAATTCATTTCTTCTTCCTCGATATCCTCCATGGCATCGTCCACATTATCGAACTCCTGTTCCCCATTGGATACTTTCTCCCTTACCTTGGCAATCTGGGCCACTTTGATACCTTCGTCCAGGTTAATCATCTTCACACCGGAAGTGATCCTGCCCAGGGTGGAGATATCCTGCATCCGAAGCTGGATGATGATACCTTCCGTGGTGATCATCATGATCTCATTCTCATCCACCACAGCCTTTACACCTACCACATCCCCTGTCTTCTCCGTGATCTTATAACACTTCACACCTTTGCCGCCCCGCTTCTGGACGGTGAATTCATCCAGGTAGGTACGTTTGCCCAGGCCATTTCCGGATACAAACAGCAGGGAATCCCCCTGGCTCTGAAGCTGCATACCGATGACTTCATCCCCATCATCCAGGTTCATACCGATGACACCCATGGAAGCCCTTCCTGTAGCACGGACATCTGTCTCCTTGAAACGAATACACATACCCTGTTTTGTCACAAGGAAGATCTCACTGTCCTTGTCTGTGATTTTCACCTCTATCAGTTCATCGTCATCCCGCAGGTTAATGGCTGTGAGGCCATTTTTCCGTACATTGGCATATTCCATCAAGGATGTCTTCTTCACGATGCCTTCCCTTGTCACCATGAAGAGATTCTTGCTGTCGTCATATTCCTTGATGGGAATCATGGCAGTAATCTTCTCCCCAGGGGAGAGCTGCAGCAGGTTAATCACCGCCGTTCCGCGGGCAGTCCTTCCGGCTTCCGGGATCTCATAGGCCTTGAGCCTGTATATCCGTCCCAGGCTGGTGAAAAAATTTAGGTAATGGTGAGTGGTAGTCATCAGCAGATCCTCGATAAAGTCGTCCTCAATGGTCTGCATGCCCTTGATCCCTTTCCCTCCCCTGTTCTGGGCCTTGAAGTTATCCACGGTCATCCGCTTGATATATCCTAAGTTGGTCATGGCAATGACCACATTCTCCCTGGAAATCAAGTCTTCCATGGAGATATCCATATCGTCATAGCCGATTTTGCTTCTCCTGTCATCCCCGAATTTCTGGGCAATCATCATCATCTCTTCCTTGATGACCCCTAAGAGCAGCTTCTCATCTGCCAGGATGGCTTTCAGTTCCCCGATGCGGATCTGGAGTTCCGCATGCTCATTTTCCAGCCTCTCCCGTTCCAGTCCTGTGAGAGCCCTGAGACGCATCTCCACAATGGCCTGGGCCTGGGCATCTGAGAGTTGGAAACGCTCCATCAGTCTTTCCTTGGCAATCTGGGCATTCTGGCTGCCACGGATAATGGAGATCACCTCATCAATGAAGTCAAGGGCTTTTAAGAGCCCCTGCAAGATATGGTCCCTCTCCTCCGCTTTGTTCAGTTCATATTTTGTCCGCCTGGTGACTACATCCTCCTGGTGTCTCAAGTAATATACCAGCATATCCAGCAGGTTCATGACCTTTGGCTCATTGTTCACCAGGGCCAGCATATTCACGCCGAAAGTATCCTGGAGCTGTGTATGTTTGTAGAGTTGGTTCAATATCACATTGGCATTGGCATCCTTGCGCAGTTCTATGACCACCCGGACACCTTCCCGGTTGGATTCATCCCGGATATCCGTAATGCCATCCACTTTTTTCAGTTTTACCAGTTCGGCAATCTTCACGATCAAGTTAGCCTTGTTCACCATATAGGGAAGCTCTGTGGCGATAATCTGGCTCTTCCCGTTTGGCAGGGTCTCTATGTTGGTCACGGCCCGAACCACCACTTTTCCACGGCCTGTCCGGTAGGCTTCATGGCAGCCCCTGGTACCCAGGATCAGTCCCCCTGTGGGAAAATCCGGTGCCTTTACGATCTCCATGACTTCCTCAATGGAAGTAGCCCTGCCTTCCTGCACCCGGTTATCGATAATCTTCACCACTGCATTCACCACTTCCCGCAGGTTATGGGGCGGAATATTGGTAGCCATTCCCACGGCGATTCCCGTGGTACCGTTTACCAGCAGGTTGGGATACCGGCTGGGAAGCACCACTGGTTCCCTCTCTGTGTCATCGAAATTGGGCACAAAATCCACGGTATCCTTGTTGATGTCAGCCAACAGTTCCATGGAAATCTTAGAAAGCCTTGCCTCCGTGTAACGCATGGCAGCAGCACCGTCACCATCCATGGATCCGAAGTTCCCATGACCGTCCACCAGGGGATACCTGGTAGACCATTCCTGGGCCATATTCACCAGGGCGCCATAGATGGAACTATCTCCGTGGGGATGGTATTTACCCATGGTATCACCTACGATACGGGCGCTCTTCCTGTGTGGTTTGTCCGGCCCGTTATTCAGTTCGATCATGGAATAGAGCACCCTGCGCTGCACAGGTTTTAAGCCGTCCCTCACATCGGGAAGGGCCCTGGCTGCAATGACACTCATGGCATAATCGATGAAAAAGGTCTCCATTCGTTCCTTCAGGTCAACCTCTTGTATCTTGTCAAAGATATCGTCATTCATTTTCATACCCCGTGTGCGCTTCTGCGCACGTACCAACTATATATCCAGGTTCTTCACAAACTTTGCATTTTCCTCAATATAATCCCGTCTTGGCTCCACCTTGTCACCCATCAGGGTAGTGAATGTAAGATCGATCTCTGACTCCATCTCCTCGTCATAGTTTACCTTGAGCAGAATCCGCCGGGCCGGATCCATAGTGGTCTCCCACAATTGTTCCGCATCCATCTCACCCAGCCCCTTATAGCGTTGGATCTTATTGTTCTGGTCCCTTCCCACTTCCTGGAGGATACTCTCCAGTTCCTCATCACTGTAGGCATACCAGACCTTCTTGTTCTTCTCCAGTTTATACAGGGGAGGTTTTGCCAGGTACACATGACCTTCCTTGATCAGTTCCGGCATGAAGCGGTAGATAAAGGTCAGCAGCAATGTGCTGATATGGGCGCCGTCCACATCTGCATCTGTCATCAGAATGATCTTATTATAACGGAGTTTTGTTATATCAAAATCCTCATGGATTCCTGTTCCAAAAGCCGTAATCATAGCCTTGATCTCCGCATTGGCATATACCTTATCCAGCCTTGCCTTCTCCACATTCAAGATCTTTCCCCGCAGGGGAAGGATGGCCTGTGTGGCCCTGGAACGGGCAATCTTGGCACTTCCTCCTGCGGAATCCCCCTCCACAATGTAGATTTCACAGTTGGCGGGATCCTTGTCAGAACAATCTGCCAGCTTACCGGGAAGGGACATACCCTCTAAGGCAGTCTTTCTCCTGGTGAGATCCCTGGCCTTCCTGGCAGCCTCCCTGGCACGCTGGGCCAGGATGGATTTCTCACAGATGGCCTTGGCTACCGTAGGATTCAGCTCCAGGAAGTATGTGAGCTGTTCGCTGACAATATTGTCAACTGCTCCCCTGGCCTCGCTGTTGCCAAGCTTCTGTTTTGTCTGTCCCTCAAACTGGGGATCCTCTATCTTCACACTGATAATGGCCGTGAGACCTTCCCTTATATCTTCCCCGGACAGGTTCGGCTCGCTATCTTTTAAGAGCTTTGTATTCCTGGCATAGTCATTGAATGTCTTGGTAATGGCATTGCGGAAGCCCTGCAGATGGGTTCCTCCTTCCGGCGTATTGATATTGTTCACGAAGCTGAACACACTCTCATTGTAAGAATCATTGTGCTGGAAGGAAACCTCTACATATACATGATTCTTCTCTCCCTCAAAATAGATGATATTATCGTAGAGGGGTGTTTTGCTCTTGTTCAAGTATTCCACGAATTCCTTGATACCGCCCTCATAGTAGAATTCAATGACTTTCTGCTTCTTTCCATTTTCCAGGGTAACAGAATGCATCTTTCCTATCTTGCCGCCTGTCCTGGAAATACGGTTCTCATCCCTTTCCAGGGGATCTTCCCCTTCTCCTTTTTCTTCGGCCCCAGATACAGGATACTCCTGTAACCCTCCCTTTTTATCTTCTCCTGCCCTCTTCTGGCTTTCCTCTTTCTTCTCTTCCTGCCTGTCTGTTTCGGCCCTCTGGAGCAGTTCCTGGATCTGGCTGTTCTCATTGTCTGTCACAATCTCTGCCACTTCATCCTGTCTGTCATCCCGCAGGATAATGCGCAGACCTTTTGTCAGAAACGCCATCTCCCGCAGCCTTCTCTTCAGCACGTCAAACTCGAAGACGGTGGTCTCCGTGAAAATAGTGTCATCCGGCAGGAAAGTAATGGTAGATCCTGTCTTCTCCATAGGGCAGGTTCCGATCTCTTTCAATGGATAACATACCTGTCCTCTCTCATAACGCTGCTTATATACCTTTCCCTCCTGGCAGATAACCACTTCCAGCCATGCAGAAAGGGCATTTACCACAGACGCACCCACCCCGTGCAGGCCGCCGGATACCTTATATCCCCCTCCGCCGAATTTCCCGCCGGCATGCAGGATGGTGAATACCACTTCCACTGCAGGAATCCCTGCCTTATGGTTGATTCCCACAGGAATGCCGCGGCCATTGTCCACCACGGTGACAGAATTGTCCTCATGTATAGTCACATCTATGGTATCACAGAATCCGGCCAGGGCTTCGTCCACGGAATTGTCCACAATCTCGTAGACAAGGTGATGGAGTCCCCTGCTGGATGTCGAACCAATATACATTCCAGGCCTTTTCCGCACGGCCTCCAGTCCTTCCAGGATCTGGATCTGGTCTGCACCATATTCTTGTTCGTCTGCTACTTTGTTCCTGGTCTCTTCTATCATCCTGACTCCTATTCGCTCTCTTTTTCTTCCAGAAGCTGTCCTGTCAACATCCCCGTGGCAGGCGGCATCTGGGTTTCAACATGCCATGCTGCAGCCTGGGATGTATTCTTCCACTCTACTTTCCCATCCTGTACCTGGAATACCCTGTTTAACTCAAACCTGTTATTCACGAATTCCTCCAGTCCGGTACAGGTAATGATGGTCTGTATGTCCCCTATACTGTTAAGCAGATAGTTCTGTCTGTTGGAATCCAGTTCCGACAGCACATCGTCCAACAGCAGGACAGGTGTATCCTTCGTGATCTTTTTCACCAGTTCGATCTCTGCCAGCTTCAAGGACAGGGCCGCCGTACGCTGCTGTCCCTGGGAGCCATACCTCCTGATGTCCACATCCCCGATCAAGAAAGAGAAATCATCCCTGTGGGGCCCCACGGAAGTCATCTTCGCCCGGATATCTCTCTCCTGGCCTTCCTGCAGCTTTCTCTCAAAATCCGTAATCTCCACATCCGGCTCATACCGAACCGTTAATTCTTCCTTTCCGCCAGACAACTTCCTGTGGATATCCTTAAGGATCCCTCCAAGCTGTTCCACGAACAGCTTCCTCCTCTCAATGACCTTGCTGCCAAAGGACACAAGCTGCATATCCCAGATACCAAGGGTCTCTTTCAAGTCTGGATTCAAGAACATATCTTTTAGAAGCTTGTTGCGCTGGTTCACGATCTTGTTGTAATGATTCAGATTATACAGATAAAAACTGTCAAGCTGGCACAGTTCCATATCCACGAACCTTCTGCGCTCCGCCGGTCCATTCTTGATGATTCCCAGGTCCTCCGGGGAGAAAAATACCACATTGCACAATCCAAGCAGATCAGCTGCTTTCTTGATCTTCTGTCCGTCTATGGCAATTCCCTTGGATTTGCTCTTCCGAAGATGCATATCCACCCTTGTCTCCACGCCATCCTTCTCCACATAGGTGCGGATATGGGCTTCTTCCTTGTGGAAATTCACAATCTCCCTGTCCTTGCTACCCTTGTGGGACTTGGTGGTAGCCGATACATAGATGGCTTCCAGGATATTGGTCTTGCCCTGGGCATTGTCACCGTAAAAGATATTCGTCCCCCTGTCAAATTTCAGGGAAAGAGTGTCGTAATTTCTGTAATCCGACAATTCTATTGATTTTATAATCATATCTCTATCCGGATGGTCTCCCCTTTATATTCCACCTCATCCCCAGCCACAAGTTTCTTGCCCCTCTGGGTCTCCACATGGCCATTTACCTTCACCTGGCCGTCCTGCACCACGATCTTGGCCTCTGCCCCTGTCTGTACCAGTCCGGCGGCCTTGATGGCCTGCCCTAACTTGATGTATGCATCCCTCAGTTTAATTACCTGCATTTTGTCCCCCTGCCTTCCGATCCTAGATCCTAACTCACCGTTGTAAAATTCACCGGCAGAATCAAGTAAATATAACTCTCTTCCTGGTTCTTAATGAAGCAGGGCGCCTTGGGATTCACCATGTATAGATCCACTTCCTCATCATCTATGACCCTTAAGGCATCAATAAGGAACTTGGGATTGAAACCAATCATCAGATCCTTGCCCTGTTTCTCTATGTCTATGTCTTCATTCATGCTCCCCAACAGGGAATTGATCTTCAGTTCCATGATATCATCCATGATATTCATGATAATAGGCTTCTTATCCCCTTCCTTCACCAAAAGGGTAGCCCTGTCAATACAGTTCAAAAATTCTTTCTTGTTGATCTTCACCTTGGTCTCATAATCGCTGGAAAGCATCTGGTCAATCCTAAAGTATTCCCCTTCTATGAGCCTTGACACCACAGTGGTATCATCAAATTCAAATACAATATGTTTTGGTGTAAATGAGATGGTCACAAACGAATCTGCCCCTCCAGGCAGGATCTTGCTCACCTCATTCAAGGTCTTCCCAGGCACTACCACCTTCTTGGGATTGCACTCCTCCCGCAGTTCCACCTTGCGGATGGAGATCCTGTGGCCGTCCAAGGACACTACCTTCATCTCATTCCCTTTTATCTCAAATAGTTCCCCTGTCATAAGCTTGTTGTTGTCATTGTCAGAGATGGAGAAAATGGTCTGTCTCACCACTTCCTTCAAGGTAAACTGGCTGATGACGATGCTGTCTTCCTTTTCCACAATGGGAAGATAGGAGAAATCCTCCCCTGACTTTCCTATAATGGTGAATTTGGCCTTCTCACAGGTGATGACTGTCTTGTAGGAGGCATCTGTCTCAATGGTGATATCACTGTCCGGCAGTTTACGTACAATTTCCAGGAAAATCTTGGCATCCAGGGCAATGGCGCCTTTTTCCACAATGTTACCTTCTATGATGGTCTCAATCCCAAGATCCATATCATTGCCAGTGAGGGTGATCCTTCCCCTGGTTGCATCCACCATGATGCATTCCAGGATGGACATAGTGGTCTTGTTGGAGACGGCTTTGGATACAATCTGGACACCTCCAAGCAGATTTGATTTGGAACAAACTAATTTCATATATATACCTCCGTTCACACTTCCCAGACATGCTGCCTTTGGCAGCACAAACAATCCGTGATGTGGAAAATCTTTTTCACAGGAATTCCATCCTGTGGAACTTGTCCTGGTGTGGTCTTATATAAATATATAGGATAAGAAATTCATATTCTAAATAATAAGGGCTGTTGATAAGTGCATAACCAGTCTTATTATACTATTTTTCAAGGAAAAAGGAAATGGGAAACTGTGATTTCTTTCAGAATAACTTCGGGATAACCTTAGGATAAGTATCAGGTTATTCACGTGAAGTTTACAGTTTCATCTGGAACCTTATTCCCCTTTCAAAAGTTATCAACAGGCCGGAATGTGTTTTCAACTGTTTATCCAGCCAGATATCCACTAACCTGTCTTCTGCCTGGCCTATGCAGGAGGATTGATCTTCTTGATAATGATGTCAATCTTGTTCCGCAGTTCTTCGCTGGCCTCCATGTCTGCCGTGATCTTACGGATCCCATGGATGACGGTGGTATGGTCTTTCTTGCCCAGGAGCTTGCCGATATTGCCCAGGGAGGTATTCTCCAGAAGTTCCCTGCATAGATACATTACCACCTGGCGGGGCTGGACGAACTCGGAGTTGCGCTTCTTGGAAGTGATATCTTCCGGTTTTACCCCGAAATGCTCTGCCACCACATTGATGATCAGCGTGGGGGTGATCTCTTTGGTCTTATTGGGGTATATTACGTCCTTTAGGGCTTCCTCTGCGGATTCTTTGTTCAGTTCCACCTTATTCAGCTTGGCAAAGGCAATGATCTTGTTAAAGGCACCTTCCAGTTCCCTGATATTGGACTTGATGTTGGTGGCAATGTATTTGATGATTTCTTCATCAATCTGCCTGTCACAGGATTCCGCTTTTTTGCGCAGGATGGCCATCCTGGTCTCATAGTCAGGAGGCTGGATGTCTGCAATCAGTCCCCATTCGAAACGGGAACGGAAGCGTTCATCCAATGTCTCCATCTCCTTGGGAGGCTTGTCTGAGGACAGGATGATCTGTTTCCTGGCAGAATGCAGTACATTGAAGGTGTGGAAGAATTCTTCCTGGGTACTCTCTTTTCCTATAATAAACTGCACATCATCGATCATCAGCACATCTACGGTCCTGTACTTCTCCCGCAGTTTTGTCATGGAGGCGGCGTTACCACTCCGGATGGACTCAATCACTTCGTTGGTGAAGACTTCACTGGTTACGTAGAGTACCTTCTTGTCCGGGATCTGTTCCAGGATAAAATGGCCAATGGAGTGCATCAGGTGGGTCTTGCCCAGTCCCGGCCCTCCGTAGAGGTACAGGGGATTATAAGTCTGCCCCGGGGATTCTGCCACAGCCAGGGAGGCAGAGTGGGCGAATTTATTGTTGTTGCCTACCACGAAAGTGTCGAATTTATACTTTGGGTTCAGGTTGGCCTGTTCATAACTGGTGTTAAAGCTGTAATTCTGGGTGGGAATCTCCATCTTATGGCTTTTTAGGGGAACAGCATCCTTCTCCAGGATGAATTTGATATCATACACATGGTCATACATCTCTGTAATAGTCACCTGGAAAAAGCTCTTATATTTAGAAGAAATGTAATTAAGTGCATGGGCCTGGTCAGAAGGTATGATGATATGCACCACGTCATCTATCACATCGTAGAATTCCAAGGGCACTACCCACGTCTGGAAGGATATGTCAGAGATATCATATTCCTGCCGGATGGTTTCCTTAATATTTGACCAGTTCTGCCTTATATCATCCATGATTTTTATCAACCTTTCTATGCTCGACAAGATGAAACAGGTTACTGCCTGCTCCGTTTACGGCAACTATGTATACAGAACGCCAGATTAGGCGTTTCGGTGCACAATAGTCTCGGGTTTGTTACGCAAATAGAGTGTGACAACACCTTGTGGTGTCACCAGTGAACAGTAACATAAACAGTACCCTGGAGTCAGTGTACTCCTTATTTTAATATAGATTTCTTCACATTTCAAATGTAAGTTTTGAACAGGTTATGGATAAAGTTATCCACAGGTTGTTGATAAGTATGTTCATAATTTTCTTTTTGACAAAGATGTGTGGATAGTAATGTGAATAAGTGGATAACCCTGGTGGAAGTGTTAAGGCTTGTATATTGCGCATTTGAATGCATTTTTTCACAGTGCTTTCACAGGTTTTAAGTGGCATAGAGCAGAAATATCCACAAATAATCAACAGGGTGTGTATAACTTTTTTGGAATTTATCCATGTGGATATCTATGTGTATAACATTTAAAAAATTTTTTATTGCCCGGAAACTGTGATTTTTGCTGAATTTTCCTTGACATAGGACATATTTTCTTATACAATCAATATGCTATTTTCCTGTCAGACCATTGTGGATATGCCGTTTTTGGACGGCTGTGCACATATGTCGCACATGTAATGAAGAATAAAAGTTGCTGTGAACAGTAACAAATAAAATGGCTGCCTTGATAGAAGGGATCAGAGAAGGAGGTGCTTTACCATGAAAATGACATATCAGCCTAAAAAGCGTTCCCACGCCAGGGTACATGGCTTCAGAGCCAGAATGAGTACACCGGGTGGAAGGAAAGTGTTAGCGGCCAGACGTGCAAAGGGAAGAAAGAGATTGTCCGCATAGGTCACAGAAATGTGACCTTCTTTTTCTTTTGTATATTCCATATGGCATTATGAATATAAAAATATGCGTATCATTTTGATCTATGTCCGCAGGAATGTGTGAAAGCATACTTCCTTTGGCGGGTGCAGGTGGATATACATGAAATTTTCTGAGAGTTTGAAGAAGAATCACCAGTTCCAGTTCGTCTACCGGTATGGGAAATCATATGCGAATAAATACCTGGTTATGTATGTGAAGGAAAATGGCACAGATCGGAACAGGATTGGAATCAGCGTGAGTAAAAAAGTTGGAAATAGCGTTGTCAGACATCGTGTCACAAGGCTAGTGAGGGAAAGTTACCGGTTACATGAAGCGGTATTCAATAGTGGTTTGGATATAGTAATCGTGGGAAGGCCGGCAGCGGCAGGAGCCGGATACCTGGAGATAGAAAAAGCTCTCCTTCACCTGGGTAAGCTTCATCACTTGATTAAGGTCTATTTTTATAACGACTGACATGAAAAAATTTTTGATTGGCGGAATCAGATTTTACCAAAAGTATATATCCCCTATGAAACGCACCAGATGTCCCTATATTCCCACCTGCTCCCAGTATGGCCTGGAAGCCATACAGAAGTATGGTGCCGTGAAGGGAAGTTTTCTGGCCATATGGAGGATCTTGAGATGTAATCCTTTTTCAAAGGGAGGATTTGATCCTGTGCCATAGGGAGATATTAGAAGAAAAGTAGAATGTTATGTGTGTAAAATCATACAGAGGAGTGTATCCATGAATTTTATCTTACTGACCCAGAATGAGACGTTCCTGATCGGGCCGATTGCCAAGCTGTTGGGACTGATAATGAACGGTATCTTCTATGTAATTGATTTTATAGGGATCCCGAATATCGGTCTTGCCATCATCCTGTTTACCATCGTGGTGAACCTGCTGATGCTGCCCCTTACCATTAAGCAGCAGAAGTTCTCCAAGCTGTCTGCCAAGATGAACCCGGAGATCCAGGCTATCCAGGCCAAGTATAAGAACAAGAAGGACAATGAATCCATGATGGCCCAGAACCAGGAGGTGCAGGCCGTCTATGCGAAGTATGGTGTGTCTGCCAGCGGAAGCTGTGTACAGCTTCTGATCCAGATGCCCATCCTGTTCGCCCTGTACAGGGTCATATATGCCATGCCTGCCTATGTGACGAAGATCGGCGATACTTTCCGTGTGCTGGCTGAGAAAATCATTGAGGCAGAAGGTGGCATTGGCGCATTTGCAGAGGGCACATCCTTCCTGCAGAATTCCGGTATGGACTCCATCAACAGCGTGATATCCATGTACGGACAGTCCATTGCCAAGGGAAATGTGTCCAATGGTATCATTGATGTGCTGAATAAGCTGTCATCTCTGGATCTGCTGGCTGTTTCCAGACATTATGGGCTGGCTGATCTTACCTATAACGGACAGCTGATCCTGAGCAATGAGACTACCAGGGGACTGATTGACACCTACAATAACTTCCTGGGACTGAATATGGCAGATTCCCCTATGACGCTGATCCGTTACGGCCTGGGTGTTGGGGCCTGGGGAATCGTGATCGGTGCTGTACTGATTCCTGTACTGTCTGCCGTGACCCAGTGGATCAATGTAAAGCTGATGCCCCAGCAGGAGTCTAACAACAAGGAACAGTCTACCCTGGCTTCTTCCATGAAGACCATGAACATGGTGATGCCGCTGATGTCTGCCTGGTTCTGTTTCTCCTTCCCTACAGGTATGGGCCTGTACTGGGTAGCCGGCAGCGTGGTCAGGAGTATCCAGCAGGTGGTGATCAATCGTCATATTGACAAGATGGATTTTGATGAACTGATCAAGAAGAATTCTGCAAAAAGTGCAAAAAAGCTGGAGAAACTTAAGAAAAACCAGGAGCGCATGGCAGCTTATGCCAATATGAACACCCGCAATATCCAGAGTAAGGCCAGAATGGATACCGGACTGTCCAAGCAGGAGAAGGATTCCGCTTCTTCCAATTCCACAGGCTCTTATAACAACATTGCCGCCAAGCCTGGCAGTATGCGGGAGAAGGCCAACATGGTACGGGATTTCAATGAGAGAAATAACAACGGATAAGCAAGACCGGAAGAATGGCGCGTAAGTAGATGAAAATATGGATACAGCAAGGATTCACGCATTGGAATATGCCAAACAGGAGGGTGTGGAAATGGAATATATCGAGATATCAGCCAAATCTGTAAATGATGCAATCACTCTGGCCTGCCAGAAGCTGGGTGTTACCAGCGACAGACTGGAATATGTAGTGGTGGAAGAGGGTTCCAGCGGATTTCTTGGAATTGGTTCCAAGCCTGCCATTATCAAGGCAGCGGAAAAGGTAATCGAACTTACGGTGGAAGAGACTGCCAAGAAGTTTCTGGATGAGGTGTTCATTGCCATGCATATGAATGTGGTGGTGACTGTCAAGTATGACGAGATCTCAGGCAATATGGACATTGACCTGGCTGGGGATGAGATGGGTGTCTTGATCGGAAAGCGTGGACAGACCCTGGATTCCCTGCAATACCTGGTATCCCTTGTGGTGAACAAGGGTGTGGAGAATTATATAAGGGTCAAGGTGGACACAGAGAACTACCGTGCAAGAAGAAGGGAGACCCTGGAGAACCTGGCGAAGAATATTTCCTACAAGGTAAAACGGACAAAGAGACCTGTAGCCTTGGAACCCATGAATCCTTACGAGAGACGCATCATCCATTCGGCCCTGCAGAATGACAAGTATGTATCTACCCACAGTGAAGGGGATGAACCTTTCAGAAGGGTAGTGGTTACCTTAAAGAGATAGGAAATAGAAGGATTTTTTATTTTTATACCCCCGTGCCCGCTTCAGCGGGCATACCAATCAATATTTGAAAATTTATTTTCAAACTTCACCGCCACATTTTTTACTGGTTTTCCAGAGAAAATGTGGCGGTTTTATTTCTATTGTGATAGAATATAGGTGCTTTTAGGAACTGTCTGAACGAATACATAATTTGTATTGGATTTTGTCAGAAGACTGATTTGGAGGATTGACATGTTAGGGAAAGACACCATTGCAGCGATTGCTACAGGTTTGTCCGATTCAGGAATAGGCATTATAAGAATCAGCGGGGAACAGGCGGTGAAGATAGGAAATTCCATATTCCGCACTGTTTCCGGAACGGCCATCCTTAAGAAGGCAGAAAGCCATAAGATGTATCATGGATATGTGGTGAATAAAAATGGAAATGCAGTGGATGAGGTGATGGCTGTGGTCATGCGTTCCCCCAGGAGCTTTACGGGGGAGGACACAGTGGAGATCCAGTGCCATGGTGGTGTCCTGGTGATGAAGAAGATCTTGAACCTGGCCCTGGAAGCTGGTGCCAGGATGGCAGAGCCTGGTGAATTCACAAAGAGGGCTTTCCTGAATGGACGGATGGATCTGTCCAGGGCAGAGGCAGTGATAGATGTCATCCATGCCCAGAATGAATATGCACTGGCTTCCTCTGTGAACCAGCTAAAGGGAGTCCTGTCTGATAAGATCTGTTCCCTTAGGAAATCCATCCTGTATGAAATTGCGTTCATAGAATCTGCCCTGGATGACCCGGAACATATCAGTATAGAGGGATATGGGGAACAGTTGTATGGAGAGATCAACCAGTGGATTGATACACTGATTGGTCTTCTGTCTGCATCAGACAGTGGAAGGATCCTGAAGGAAGGGATCAATACAGTCATTGTGGGGAAACCAAATGCAGGGAAGTCTTCCCTTCTGAACCTGTTGGTAGGAGAGGAGAGGGCTATTGTCACGGAGATCGCCGGTACTACCAGGGATGTGATCCAGGAGATGGTCAGCTTCAGTGGTATGACCTTTCATATCATAGATACAGCCGGTATCAGGAGTACCCAGGATATCATAGAGAAAATAGGGGTGGAACTGGCCAAAAAATATGCCATGGGAGCAGACCTGGTGCTCTATGTGGTGGATACATCCGTGGCCCTGGATGATAGTGACAGGGAGATTATCTCAATTATACGGAATAAGAATGTCATATGTCTTATGAATAAAAGTGACCTGGATCCTGTTGTGAGGGAAGAGGATATATTGTCCCTGTTCGGGGACCATGCTGCCAGGAACCATAAACTGTCCATGATACGGACTTCCACCAGGGAAGGGATAGGAATGGAAGAGTTCCAGAAAAAAGTACAGGACATGTTCTATAAGGGCAAGGTCAAGTCGAACAGTGAGGTGGTCATTGCAAATATGCGTCACCAGGAAGCCATGAGGGAAGCATTGGAGAGCCTGGAACTGGTACAGAAAAGTATCAAAAACGGCATGGCAGAGGATTTCTATTCTATTGATCTGATGAATGCTTATAAGGCTCTGGGAAGGATCCTGGGAGAGGAAGTGGATGATGATCTGGTGGAGGAGATTTTCTCCAAGTTCTGTATGGGAAAGTAGAAGGCTGGAGGTAACAGTTCGGTGTCCTGTCGGAACTGTTACAGCCGGCGGGCAGGACGGTTATGAAAGTGGTGGGGGATCTGCATCTTCGACAGTCTCTCAGAAGGTAGGTAGTCATGAATCAGGTGAGTGAGAAAGTGGATGTATGTGTAGTGGGTGCAGGGCATGCGGGGTGTGAGGCAGCCCTGGCCTGTGCAAGGCTTGGTTTTGAGACAGTTATCTTTACAGTCAGTGTGGACAGCATTGCCTTGATGCCGTGTAATCCCAATATTGGCGGAACTTCCAAGGGACACCTGGTGCGGGAACTGGATGCCCTGGGTGGGGAGATGGGGAAGAATATAGATAAGACTTTCATTCAGTCGAAGATGTTGAACAGGTCAAAGGGTCCCGCAGTTCATTCCCTCCGTGCACAGGCGGATAAGGCAGAATATACCAGATCCATGCGGAAGGTGCTGGAGAACCAGGAACATCTGACCATCAGACAGGCTGAAGTGTGTGAGATCCTGTGGGAAGAAGAGGATGCCTGTCAAGGGAAGGCTGATATTTCCATAAAAAAAGGAAAAAAGAGGATAAAGGGACTGAAGACATACACAGGTACCATATATGAATGCCAGTGTGTGATCCTGTGTACTGGGACTTATCTGCGGGCCAGATGTCTCTGCGGGGAGTCCATCACTTACACCGGGCCGAACGGACTACAGGCAGCCAACCATCTCACAGATTCCCTGGAAAGGCTTGGAATTGAAATGCGCCGTTTTAAGACGGGGACTCCGGCCAGGATGGATGGGAGATCTATCGATTATAGCAGGATGGAAGAACAGTTAGGGGATACTCCCATTATTCCCTTTTCCTTTTCTACAGACCCGGAGACGGTGCAGAAAGAACAGGTTTCCTGCTGGCTGACCTATACCAACCAGGAAACTCACGAGATTATCCGCAATAATCTGGACCGTTCTCCTATCTATGCGGGCATTATAGAAGGGACTGGTCCCAGATACTGTCCGTCCATAGAGGACAAAGTAGTAAAATTTGCAGACAAGGAAAGGCACCAGGTATTTATAGAGCCGGAGGGAATCCATACAAATGAGATGTATGTGGGGGGTATGTCTTCCTCCCTTCCCGAGGATGTACAGATTGCCATGTACCGTACGGTACCGGGACTGGAACATTGTAAAATTGTGAGAAATGCATATGCCATAGAATATGACAGCATCAATGCCAGACAGCTTTATCCTTCCCTGGAATTTAAGGAGATCAAGGGACTGTACAGTGCAGGACAGTTGAATGGCAGCAGTGGCTATGAGGAGGCTGCCTGCCAGGGACTGGTGGCAGGTATCAATGCCGCATTATCCATTCAGGGAAAGGAACCTCTTATCCTGGACAGGTCAGAGAGTTATATTGGTGTGCTGATTGATGACCTGGTGACGAAGGAAAACAGGGAACCTTACCGTATGATGACATCCAGGGCAGAATACCGTCTGCTGCTCCGTCAGGACAATGCAGATCTTCGGCTGGGCAAGAAAGGCTACCAGGTGGGACTGGTTACAAGGCAGGATTATGAGAAACTCTTGAAAAAGGAGAAACTGATCCAGGAGGAAATTGTACGCCTGAAGGCTACCATGGTGGGGGCGGGAAGAGATATCCAGTCTTTTCTGGAGGCTCATGGAAGTTCTCCCTTGAAGACTGCGGCAAGCCTGGCAGAATTGCTTTGCCGTCCGGAGCTTTCCTACGAGATGGTGGCTGACATAGACCCTGGCAGGAAGGCATTGCCAGAAGCCATATGGGTGCAGGCAGAGATAGAGATCCGTTATGAAGGATATATTACCAGACAGAAGAAGCAGGTAGAACAGTATAAGAAACTGGAGAAAAAGAGAATTCCTGAGGATATGGACTATGATGCTGTTCCTTCCCTGCGCCTGGAAGCCAGACAGAAGCTGAAGCTGTTCCGTCCGGTTTCCATTGGGCAGGCTTCCAGGATCTCAGGTGTGTCCCCGGCAGACATTTCCGTGATGCTTGTGTACCTGGAACACGCAGTACGGAATAGTAACCAATCAGCTATCAGTCCCTAATGGTGCAGACTTAGGCTGTTGCAGAAAGTGAATCAGATATGAAATATGATACCTTACAATTTGAGAAGGATATACAGGCATATGGAATCAAGCTGACGGATATTCAGATCGGGCAGTTTCTCACTTATTATGAGATGCTTACAGAGTGGAACCAGGTCATGAACCTGACTGCCATAACAGAGTACAAGGATGTGATGAAGAAGCATTTTGTGGACAGTCTCTCCCTTGTGAAGGCCATTTCCCTGGATGGGGAACAGTCCCTGGTGGATGTGGGAACGGGTGCTGGTTTTCCAGGGCTTGCCTTGAAGATTGCTTTCCCCGGCTTGCAGGTAACACTTCTGGATTCCTTGAGAAAGAGGATTGATTTTCTGGGAGCGGTGGTTCAGAAGCTGCACTTGCAGGAAGTGGAACTGATCCATGGCCGGGCAGAAGATGTGGCCCGGATGGAAGGAAGGAGGGAACACTCAGATATCTGCGTGTCAAGGGCAGTGGCCAATCTGTCCACTCTGTCGGAATACTGCATTCCTTTTGTGAAGGTGGGTGGTGTATTTGTATCTTATAAATCTGAGAAACTGTCAGAGGAACTGAAAAATGCCAGGCATGCTATTTCCATCTTTGGCTCAGAATTGGAGAGGCAGGTGGAGTTTACCCTGCCGGATTCTGATATCTACAGGAACCTGCTGGTGATTCGTAAGAAGAAGCATACCCCTGGAAAATATCCAAGGCAGGCGGGACAGCCACAAAAAAATCCGATTTTCTGACATTTTTTTTCATTTCTAGTTTTCATTTTATGATATTTGGTATATGATGGAAACAGGAATGATATTTTACCTTAGCTATATGAGTATGAAGAAAAAGTAACAGTGTGAAACTATAGCCATCTGTATGAAGTACTATATGCAAATGACAGGTCACTTGACAGTGAAAAGGTACACGTCCTATTTCTGATAGGGAGATAAATATGATATCTAAAAACTATAGTATATTAAATGAAATGCTGGAAGAATTATACCAGGAACTGGCTGAAATAAATCGACAGATACAATTCCATCTGCGTTGTATAAAGGAGGCTGATGCATATGTAGAATCCATAGAGAAGGTAGATATGGATGATTTTGCTTTGTTTTCTCCCAGGAAAAATAGTGAGATACATAAGTATGAATTGCAAAAAACTGCAGACGAAAAATCTTCCCATGAGAAGGAAAATAAGGATCTATTTTATAAGAGGGAAGTCCTTACGGACAGAATCAAACGTCTTGAACAGATATCTGTGAAGGATGACTGTGAATTGAAACTGATTAATCTGCAGGAGAAGGATAAAGACAGGATTGCCCGAAAATTACAGAATACTCTCCTCCAGGACATATCTCACCTGCTTCACAAGGCTGAATTGTGTAGTATGTATGTTGACCAGAGTCCTGCCAAGGCGAAGGAGGAGATGTCAATTATAAGCGAACTTCTGCAGGATTCCATTGATGAAATCAGAAACATCATCTATGATTTGCGGCCTATACCCTTTGATAATATGGATCTGAAAGTGGCAATTGAAAAGTTATTTGAAGATTTTAACAGGGAACATTCCTGCTATCTGGATCTGGAGATAGAAAATGTTTCATGTGAGAACAATGTGATTCTTATATCCATATACCGAATTATCCAGGAAAGTATTGGCAACCTGGAGACACATGCCAATATCAATACAGTGGTCTTCACTTGTAAGGCAGAAGATGGAGTCTGCAAAATTGATTTTCTGGATGATGGAATCGGAGAAGATGAGTCAAAGATTAATACAAATGAATACCTGGATATTTCATTCATAAGGGAAAGGGTGAAATTACTAAATGGGACAATCCATATGGAATCCAATGCCAGGAAGGGAAACAGTGTGCATATAGAAATACCTTTGGAGGAAGGTATGTCAGCCAGTGAGTCATAATACTTAAGGAACAAGTATTCCTGTTGTCAGTCAGATAGGAAAGATGCTATTCATGATAGATATACTGTTTCAAAAAGTGTAATTGTGCTGACAGGGTTTTTGGCTTAATGGTGCAAATTTTATTTCCTGGCTATTGGGTAGAAAAACCAGCTGTAGCATTGATGACTGGATAATGCTAAAGAAATAAGTAAGCAGAGCACTAGTGAGGGGGCCAGATAACATGTAGGAATCTGGCAAGTACAATATAAAACATAGAGTGAGTGAAACCGCTAAGAGACAGAATGAGAGAGGTAATATGAGCATAAGAGTAATGTTAGTGGATGATCATGCTTTGATGAGAGAGGGTATAAAACAGTTACTAGAATTTGATGGAAGTATTGATATCATAGAAGAGGCAAAGGATGGGGAAGAATGTCTGCAAAAACTGGAAAACTGTAATCCACAGGTACTTCTCTTAGATATCATTATGCCAAAGATGGATGGAATAGAGGTTCTGGAAGAAATTAAGAGAAAAAAGATCAATGTAAAGGTTCTGATATTGACTGTTCATAATGAAATTGAATATTTGTTAAAGGCAATTAATATGGGTGTGGATGGATACATCTTAAAAGATTCAGAATCAACGGAATTGAAAAAAGCTATAGAGACAGTGGTTAGTGGAGAAAGTTATATACAGCCTAAATTGATTCCTTCCTTGTCCGCACAGGACGAGGCAAAGGGAAAGATAGAAGACTTGACAAGCCGGGAACTGGAGATACTGATCCATGTGGCAAATGGTTCCTTAAATAAGGAAATAGCGAAAAAGCTGGATATCAGTGAACAGACAGTGAAGAATCATATGTCCCGGATATTTAAAAAGATAGGTGTGTGTGATAGAACCCAGGCTGCAGTTTTTGCCCTTAAGAATGATATCACAAGAATTTCATAATTTTATAAGAAAAGTTCAGCCAGTGGGAAGCATATGGATGAAATTCGTGCTTGCACGAATTTTCATCCATGTTTTTCATTGGTTATACTATTTATAAAAGTACAAATTATAAATGTTTCACGTGAAACATTCTAATATATACAATTTAGACTACAATATAATGTTTCACGTGAAACATATGAACCCAATATGTAGTGATGAAGTGTGTGAAACATTAATATACATTGTGAAACATAAAAATATAAGGGATAATGCCTTATGTTTTCAATCGACATATCTACTTATAAAGTTAGTATAGAAAAAGTTCCCTCAGTGGGAAGCATATGGGTGAACTTTTCTTATAAAAATAAACTTTCTGAATTTTTATATAGCTATCTATCAGAAGAAGTGATATAATGGAAAAGCAATTCTAAGACAGATGAGCCAAACATTACAGATAATAGGTTATTCAGTACTTCTTAAGTATAAACAAGTTTTATAGACTTGAAAAAATGTCTGCCTAAAGCAGGCGTGGGGGTATAAGAATGGGAAGAATCATTGCAATAGCAAATCAGAAGGGTGGAGTAGGGAAGACTACAACTTCTATCAATCTGTCTGCATGTCTCGCTGAAAAAGGGAAAAAGGTCCTGGTAATTGATACGGATCCACAGGGAAATACCACCAGTGGATTTGGTATTGATAAAAATGAACTGGATAACACCATATATGAATTAATCCTAGGGGAGTGTTCCATAAAGGATTGTATCATTCACAATGTGATTGACAGGGTGTCCGTGCTGCCATCCAATGTAAATCTGGCAGCTGCAGAGATTGAGTTAATTGGTGTGGAGCGGAAAGAATACATATTAAAAAATGAGGTAGATTATATTAAGGAAGATTATGACTTCATTATCATAGACTGTCCACCTTCCTTGAATATGCTTACCATCAATTCCATGACCACTGCAGACAGTGTACTGGTTCCGATCCAGTGTGAATATTATGCTCTGGAAGGATTGAGCCAGTTGATCCATACAGTAAATCTGGTGAAGGAGAGACTGAATCCAGAACTGGAGATGGAAGGGGTAGTCTTTACCATGTATGATTCCCGGACAAACCTGTCTACCCAGGTAGTGGAAAACGTGAAACAGCATTTGAGCCAGAAAATCTATTCTACACTGATTCCCAGGAATATAAGGCTTGCGGAAGCACCCAGCCATGGGGTGCCCATCAATCTCTATGATGCCAAGTCTGCCGGGGCTGAAGCTTATCTGCAGCTTGCGGATGAGATTATCCAGAATATATAACCAGTTGAAAGAATTTTAGTTACTTTTTACTGGAAGGTGCCGAGGCATTTTCATGGGTATTTTGCATGGCGAACCTATAATTGTACGCGACAAAGTAAGTTGTCCTTGTCCAATTCATGATAGTAGAATGCCTGTATGCTACTGTATGTGTATCTGTTGCTTTGAACGGCAAGGCTGTGAAAAGTAACACTTTTCATACATTGGTGATATGTCCTTGGGCATACGTGGATCAGATTCCAGTATACTGTCCATGAGAGAATGAGGTACTGGAGAAGAACAACAAGACAGGAAAACAAAATAAATGAGGTAGAAGGAATGGCGTCAAGAGGATTAGGAAAAGGTCTAGATTCTTTGATTCCAGATGCAGTAGGGGAGTCAAAGGCTAAAAAAGAAGAAAAAAAAGGAACCGGGGAAAATGCCGAGAAGGAAGCCCAGACCCTGGTGAAAATCACAAAAGTAGAACCCAACAGGAAACAGCCACGGAAGAAATTCGATGAAGATTCCTTGCAGGAACTGGCTGATTCTATCAGACAGTTCGGACTGCTCCAGCCCATCCTGGTACAGGATAGGAAGGACCATTATGAGATTATAGCCGGGGAACGCAGATGGCGGGCGGCCAAGATAGCCGGACTGAAGGAAGTTCCCATCATTGTAAGGGATTATTCCGAACAGGAGATCATGGAGATATCCTTGATTGAGAATATCCAGAGGGAAGATTTGAATCCCATAGAGGAAGCCCAGGCCTACAAACGGTTGCTGACAGAATTCAACCTAAAACAGGATGAACTTGCGGAACGAGTCTCCAAAAGCCGTGCGGCTGTGACCAATTCCATCCGTCTACTGAAGCTTTGTGACGAAGTACAGCAGATGGTCATTGATGACATGATCAGCACTGGACATGCCCGGGCCCTGCTCTCAGTGGAGAACCCGGAAGACCAGTATAACCTGGCACAGAAAATCTTCGATGAAAAGCTCAGTGTCCGGGATGTAGAGAAACTGGTGAAGAACTTGAACAAACCTGTGAAACCGAAAAAACTGGATGATGAGACGATGCAGGCTATTTACCGGGACATTGAGGATAAACTGAAACAGAGACTAAGTACAAAAGTTACCGTATCTGCAAAAGGGGAAGGAGCAGGCAAGATTGAGATAGAGTTCTACAACCATGAAGACCTGGACAGGCTGTTGGAAATGATAGGCAGCCACTGATGATGAAAACCAGTTGTATACAAACCAGGTACGACAGAGGTAACATAAAAACTTGCAAAGAATTCTTGGAATTCTGATTTACATGCCTTTTATAAAAATGCATTTTTATAAAGCAGGCAAATAGGAGTCATTATGAGCAACAACAGCATATTTTTAAAACAGATCGGTTTAGAATCCCTGGATCTTGGATATCTGTTTGTGGGAGTCATTGTATTGACTGTCCTACTATTGATCCTGTTGATTCTTCTCATTGTACAAATGTGTAAAGTGGGAAAAATGAAAAAGAGACTGGAAAAATTCTTTCAAGGGAAAAATGGGGCCAGCCTGGAAGATAAGATTGCCAAACTTTTTGAGGACAATAAGGCATTGAAATCTGCCACAGAGAAGAATAAGAAGGATATCCGGATCCTGTATAAAAAAGCGGAATCAGCTTACCAGAAAATGGGCCTGGTAAAATATGACGCTTTCCATCAGATGGGAGGACAACTGAGTTTTTCCCTGGCCTTGCTGGATGAGTACAATAATGGATTCATCATTAACTCTGTGCATAGTACAGATGGATGCTATTCTTATACGAAAGAAATCAAGAATGGGGAGAGTCTTATTACCCTGGGAAAAGAGGAAGCAGAAGCACTTGCCATTGCAATGGGAGAGTAAGGGCAACAGCTTAGCCATAGGTGCGTTAAAATACCGTAAATGGCACAATCCATTGCTCACGGGAATAAAGAATATAAAGGAGAGGATAAAATATGATAGACATGAAATTCCTGCGGGAAAACCCAGAACTTGTGAAAGAGAATATCAAGAAGAAATTCCAGGATGAGAAGCTGACCCTGGTGGATGAAGTTATTGCACTGGACCTGGAGAACAGGAAGGCCAAGCAGGAGGGTGATGACCTGCGGGCTGCCAGAAATAAGATATCCAAGGAGATCGGTGCCTTGATGGGACAGGGCAGGAGAGAAGAAGCGGAAGCCAAAAAGGCGGAAGTAGCAGCAGGAGCCAGGAGACTGGCCGAACTGGAAGTCCTGGAGAACCAGTTGCAGGAGAAAATTACGAAGATCATGATGGTAATCCCTAACATCATTGACCCTTCCGTACCTATTGGGAAAGATGATACCCAGAACGTGGAACTGGAGAAATTCGGGGATCCCGTAGTACCTGATTTTGAAGTCCCTTATCATGCAGATATCTTGAACAGCATCCAGGGACTGGACAAAGATGCCGCAGGCCGCACCAGCGGAAACGGGTTTTACTATCTTATGGGGGATGCCGCCCGGATCCACTCTGCCATGATTAGTTATGCCAGGGATTTTATGATTGATAAGGGATTCACCTACTGCATCCCACCCTTCATGATCCGCAGCAGTGTGGTCAATGGCGTTATGAGCTTTGCAGAAATGGAAGCCATGATGTATAAGATAGAAGATGAAGACCTGTATCTGATCGGTACCTCCGAACATTCCATGATCGGAAAGTTCAAGGGACAGATCGTGGAGGAGCAGAACCTTCCTATTACCATGACATCCTACTCCCCCTGTTTCCGAAAGGAAGTAGGATCCCATGGAATAGAAGAGAGGGGTGTCTACCGCGTACACCAGTTCGAAAAACAGGAGATGGTAGTCCTCTGCAAACCGGAAGATTCCATGGACTGGTATAATAAAATGTGGTCATATACCGTAGAATTTTTCCGAAGCCTGGATGTGCCAGTGCGTACCCTGGAATGCTGCAGTGGAGACCTGGCTGATTTGAAAGTAAAATCCTGTGATGTGGAAGCCTGGAGTCCCAGACAAAAAAAATACTTTGAGATCGGATCCTGTTCTACTTTGGGAGATGCCCAGGCCAGACGACTTGGCATCCGGACCAGAGGCGAAAAAGGTACTTATTTCGTGCATACCTTGAATAATACCGTCCTGGCCACACCCAGGGGACTGATTGCCGTACTGGAAAATAATATACAGGAAGACGGAAGCATCCTTATTCCCAAGGCCCTGCAGCCTTATATGGGAGGAAAAGAAAAAATAGTGCCTGCAAAATAGTGTAAATGATACACATCCAAGCCAAACTATATGGAAACTGATCTTGTAGGGCCAGGCCATGAAGAGACTGAAATGGCATGCAGGATCATGACAGATCATTGGACAATGCCTGTGGGCAGGCCGGATGTCAGACACAGACCGAATAAGGAAGAAGGTGAGATTTTTGCATAAATATATGCGTGCCATTGGTTTCAGTAAGTTTGAGAACAGAAAAAAACTGCAAGAACTTCTAACAGAAGTGGTAGTAAATTCAGACAGACGCGCTTATACGGTAAACCAGGAGAAATCATTTCTGGGTGAATTTTGCAAGGACTTCGCCCCAGGTCTGGGAATTGCTGTGTGCGGGGAATTTGACCAGGAAGAGAAATTTACTTATGAATATTACTTTCCTTATCTTACAGGCACAGGTATTACATCTTATGAAGATGTATCCGTGGAACGCCATGCAGACAAGGAATCCTATGCCGGTGTCTGTGATGACATAAAGGTGGGAATCTCGCTGATCTTCTACTTGAAAAATAAGATTCCTTATATCACAGCCCAGACTATGGAGAAACTGCCCGTAAAGGGAACAACCCTCACCTTGTCTGCCCTGTCCGTAAGCGGTATAGTCATGCTGCCCATACAGAAAGACAAGGAACAGATAGAGAGAGGGAAACAGGCCTCTGCCAACCGGAATACCTTGATAGCTGCCGCCAGGAAGGGAGATGAAAACGCCATTGAAACCCTTACCCTGGAGGACATGGATATGTATACCACCATCTCCAGGAGAATCCAGAGTGAGGACATCTTCAGCCTGGTGGATACCTATTTCATGCCATACGGCGTGGAGTGTGACCAATACTCCATACTGGGGGAAATCATGGCTATGCGCCTTGTGACAAACCAGATCACAAAGGAACAGATACATGTCTTTACCATATGCTGTAATGAACTGGTCTTTGATGTCTGTATCAATATAGCAGACTTGTATGGGGAACCCCAGGTTGGAAGACGCTTCAAGGGAGTAGTCTGGCTTCAGGGGCAGATTAATTTTCCGGAGAATGCAATTTAAGACTTGAAAAAAAGTAATTTATGGATTATAATTGCAAAGTAAGTTCTCGTAGCCCTTTTGTCTTTTGTGTGGGTAGGAGAATAAGTTGGTGTAGCACAGTGGATAGTGCAGCCGCCTCCTAAGCGGAAGATCGGGTGTTCGAGTCACCTCACCAACGTAGTGCCGCAGCTTAAAATGCTGCGGCATTTTTAGTAGATGCTTTCCAGTCATTTGGGATATCCGTCTGGCAGGACAATGGTCTATATATTCTATCTGCCAGTAGGCATCAATAATGATACCGTTTTCGGTACTTTAGGAACATGGCCACGGACAGGATGAGGGCCATCAGTTCTGCTACCGGGGTTGCCAGCCAGATCCCGTTTATCCCCAGAAGGGCCGGAAGCACCAGCATGGTAATCAGCATGAACACAAAGGAACGGGAGAAGGCCAGGACCGCAGACACAATGCCGTTGGACAACGCCGTGAACATCCCGCTTGCAAAGATATTGAAACCAATGAAGAACAGGGCCAGGGTACAGATCCGGTTCCCTGTCACGGCCAGGCCGTACACCGGGTTATCCGGGCGGGCAAATATGGACACAAGGGGCTTCGTGGCGACAAAGGATACGGCCACTGTCACAAGGGAAATGACAGCAATCACCTTTAAGCTGGTTCCAACAAGTCTCTGCAGCTTCTCATGGTTCTGTTCCCCGTAGTAGTAGCTAAGCATGGGGGCAACGCCATAGGAATATCCCGTGTAAAGGGAACTGGCGAACATCAGTACATACATGATGATGGTAACGGCAGCAATACCGTCCTCCCCCACATAGCGGAGCATGGTCCAATTGAACATCATGGTAATGATGCCTGTGACCAGAGCGGTGGCCATTTCGGAACATCCATTGGTGGCGGCGTCTGCCAGGACTTTAAGGTGGAACACAGGCCTGGTAAAATGCAGGAGACTCTGCTTCCTGCCGAAGACGAACAGGCCTGTCACAGCAGTTACGGAGTAACCCAGGCCCGTGGCAATGGCGGCCCCTCCGATTCCCATATCCAGGATACCGATGAATACATAGTCCAGCACAATGTTCAGCACACCGCCTGCCACGGAACAGAAAAAGGACAGGTTTGCCTTCTCGGAGGCAATCATATAGAGAGTGAAGTTGTTCATCAGCAGGATGGGGACTGTAAAGAGGAGATAGCGGCCCAGGTAGGAAGTACAATAGCTGGCAACTTCCGGGGTCAGACCCATATTTCCGAAGATCATCCCCATCAGGGTATATCCCAGGATGGTCATGGCCAGGCCAACGGCCACATTCACCAGGATGAGGAATGTGAAGTCCTCCCTGGCTTCTTCCGGTTTGTGTTCTCCCATTTTCTTCATGATGACAGCACTTCCACCAGTTGCCAGCATGGTGGAGATGGCTGTCACCAGCTGGATGACAGGGGCTGTCAGATTGATAGCAGACAATGCGCCGGTACCAATCAGGTTTGACACGAACAGTCCGTCAACCATGGTGTAAAAAGACATGAAGACGGACATGGCAATGGTGGGAATTGCGAATCTGAGGATGTTTTTCAAGGTGACTGGTTTGCTGTAAGCATTCTGATGATCCATAATTTTAATCTTTTCTCCTTTCGGGCTTGCGTTTCCCTGGTACATGCCTTATCATAAACCGTACAGTAACTGTACGGTCAAGAGGGATTACAAGAAAAAGGGAGAAAATTTATAACATGGAGAAAAAAAGGAAGCTGCTTACCATCGGGCAGTTTGCGGCCCTGCACGGTATTAACAAGAAGACCTTGATGTGGTACGATGAAATAGGTTTGTTTTCCCCTGTGCTGGTCCATCCTGAGAATGGGTACCGGTATTACAGCTATTATCAGAGTTCCATACTGGAGACTATCCTGCTGCTTCGGGAACTGAATGTTCCCATTGAAGAAATCCAGGCCTTCATGACAGACAGGTCTGCCCATAGCCTGCAACAGCTTCTGCAGGAGCAGATAGAGAATCTGGACCGGGAGATGGCCCACCTGAAGGCAGTCCGGGAAACGCTGGCCCATCACCACCAGAATATGACGACCCTTCTGACTATGGATCTGTCGGCAATCAACATCCTTGAGAAAAAGGAACGCTGCCTGGTTACTGTGGGGATCAGCCGGGATACCTCCTTTGACAGACAGGTGGAGATGATTACTGCTGAGACGAAGAAATATCAGTTGCGTCGCCTGCACGATGCTTCCTATGGGACGATGATAGCGGTGGAAAGCCTGCAGAAGGGCGATTTTGGAGACTATTCCAGGCTGTTTATCGAGATCCCGTTTCCCATTAAGAAGACCGGCCTGCATATACAGCCTCAGGGTACATATGTACAGGCCTTTTACAGGGATTCCGGGGAAAATGCCATGTTGTGTTACCAGAGAATATTTGAGTATGTGAAGGCACATGGACTTACATTATCTGGCTTTTCCTATGAGGTCATCCTCAATGAAAATGTGATGGACCGGGCAGAAGATGCCCTGGTACAGATTGAGATTCCCATAAAACGGACAAAAGAGGCAGGCAGCAGACTAAGAAAGGAGGAAACCAATGATTGTACTGATAGCAGGGGCATCCCACACGGGCAAGACAGCACTTGCCCAGAAATTACTGGAAAGATTTAAATATCCCTACCTCTCCATAGACCATTTAAAGATGGGTCTTATCCGCAGCAAGAATACAACCCTTACACCCCTAAGCGATGACCAGGCACTGACGGATTATCTGTGGCCCATTGTGTGTGAGATGATAAAGACAGCCATTGAGAACGCACAGAACCTGATCGTGGAAGGATGTTATATCCCCTTTGACTGGAAGAAGGATTTTGGGCCGGAGTATCTGGAAAACATAGAATATGTCTGCCTGGTCATGAGCCGGGAATACATTCGGAACCATTTCCATGATATCAAAAAATATGCAAGCATTGTGGAAGACAGGATGGAGGATGAGGACTGTACCATGGAAAACGTACTCAAGGATAACGCCTGGGTGCTGGAACAATGCCGCAGGCATAAGGTTCGATATCTTCTGATCGATGAGGAATACCAGGTTGACATCGCCCTCCCATAGACCCTCCATTCCCGGTTATTTGCCGGAGGGAACACCATTATTAGGAATCCCATTATCATTTGCCAACTCCCTTGGTACCTTGTATAATAGGAGATAACGAGAAAAGGCAGGAGGAGATAAGAACCAAATGAAAAAGATACTCAGCATTGTTGTCACTGTATGTATGCTTGCATGTGCCATTGGATTCTGGACTGTGGGCGGCACGCAGTTTAGGAAGCTGCAGGCAGGCCCCAGAGAACTGGGACCGGAGGAATCCTTTGCCCAGACCCAGGGGGAGTATGTGTCCTACCAGGCGGCATACCCAATCGCTTCCTGTGTGGCAGCATATTATTCCGGGGATCCGGACCGGGTGGAGAAGAGGGGTTATGTGGTATATGATGAGAAACGGCAGGCCTTTCTCTATGTGATCGTGGCGGACCAGGATAAGGGAGAACTGGAGGATCTGTTGTGGAACCTGCATCTGGCAGTGGAGATGCGCACAGGTGAGGATATGGAACCCTATACAGTGAAAGGCTCCATAGAACCATTGGAAGTCTCCCTGGACTCCATCTATGCAGCGCTTGAGGAAAGTGCGGTGATTAGGAATTACCAGGTCCTGTGGGACGATGATACCTCGAGGAAAACTTATTTTGGCGATGCCTATGGAGAAGTTTTAGGTCAGATGGGAGGCTCCCTGGACCAGCTATTACAGCAGGCCGAATGGTATCAGATCGAAAGCAATGTGGTGGACGGCCTGAAGACCATGGACATCTGGGTGTGTATCCTGGCGGCAGCCTTAAGCCTCCTGATCTTCCTGGTACGTCTGGTGTCCCTGTTCCTTCCCGGCGGGAAGAAGGCAGTTGCCGAACTGGCCCCTTCCGGAAGCAGGATGGCACTGTTCTACGCCAGGCAGCAGGAACGGGCACAGGAGTGGCGCATCTACAGCAGGAGCAGGGGATGCCGCATGATCTATCTGACCTTCCTTGGCTGTGTGGTGGTGCTCACAGGCATCGGCGTGATCGGGAAGATGCACTTTGGGAGACTGGTGGGATTCTACATGGCCCTGGGCGTACTCCTGGGGGAAGTGTTCGGGATCCTGTCCTGGCTGGCAACCAAGGGACAGTCTGATGTGGGTGGACTCATGAAGAGGCTGGCGAAAAGTATCGGGAAGCAGCTGCCCTCTGCCCAGGCCCAGGAGGAAGTTGCAGAGGATATCCTGGCAGCAGGACCGGAGTGGGAGTATAAGGAGAAGACCAAGGAAGGCATGATCTGGGGAACCCTGGGAAGCCGCTACTGGACAGTTCTGCATGCAACAGGCAGGGTGATCCTTATTGACTCCCAGAAGCTTCAAAAGATTGAGACAGAGACCATATCCGGACAGGTACGCAGTGGCAAGGTGCGCGTCAGCTACACGTCCTATGCAGTGCATCTTTTCTATAAGAGTGGCACGCCAAAGGAGAGACCGGATGAGACTTTTACCTTCAATGTCCAGGATAACATCGGGGACTTCATGCTGTTAGCCAGAAAACGGGTGGGGGATTGCGTGGAGTTCTCAGCCAGGTAAGAAAACAGGGGCTGTGCCGGCCAGAAGCCCTTACACGGCCAGGAGTAAGAGATAGTCCCAGAGGATATGATATACCGCACAGGATCCACCCTGCCGGGAAGCGATTCCAGGAAGGGTGGATTCTTCTATGTAAGTTTGGGATATCGAAAGTGGGAGTTAGGTTGGAAAATCTTTACCGCTTCACAATATACCGGAAGATCACCCAGAGAACCAGGCGGGCAGTACCGGCAGCCAGCAGGAGCAGGAACCCATCCCGCACCAGGATATCCCCGATTCCCATATGGATGGCATACTGGATCTGTAATTCCAGGGGTGGATCCTGGTAGGGAATTCCTGCCTTTACCACGGTATAATACATCCCGATGAGAAACAGGATCAGTCCGGCCAGTATAGCAGAACTGCATAGTTTACAGAGGATGTTCTTACAGGTATCTCTCATGGCTTACTCCTTGTAGGGGTGTTGTTTTAAGATGATCCATCTACCGCTTCGATCTGAGCCTTCCCTTTGCAGGAATCCCTTTTCTTTTAGTGTATTTATGTTGCGTTGAATGGTTCCGAATGTTCTGCGGAGCAGGACGGCAAGTTCCCTTGCCGAAAGTTCCGGGGAAATCTGCAAGTGGTTCAAAATCGCCTGTTCTGTAGAGGAAAGTCTTGTGATAGCTATAACATTATCTGCGACACTATCTGCGACATTATTCATGATATTTGTCTTGTTTCGGATCGTTGCATGCAGCATAAATGCAACATCCCTATATTCTGGTGATGGCAGTCCTGCCTTTTCCATTTCTTTATACATTCGATCCACACCTTCTCCAAATTCCTCGACATAGTCATACTCGTGTAAAAATGCAGCAATCTTAGGATTGCGTGAAAAATGAACCTGGCGCATATTGTTCAGCCGGACAATGCCAGGCAGGCTGCCTGGACTTTAAGGAAAAAAGTTGACTTGCCGTCTCGTCAATCTATCAGAAGGGGCTGTATTACTTGTGTATATTTTATTATATTCATTTAGAAGAATACTATCAAGGGGATTATACAAGGAATTATAATTTTGAAAATAAATTTTCAAATATTGATTGGTATGCGCACTGAAGTGCGCTAGGGGTATAAAAATGATAGGAAAATCCCTCTGACGGGTTTCTTTTTTTGTGCGAGATTTCATACTATCTACACACTTTTTTCACGGACATTTCAAAAAATCCCAGTATGCTAAAAACCACAAATACTGCAATTAGCAAAAGGAACTTCCAGTAGGGAGTCCTAAAACAGGAGAGAAGAATGGATCAGAACAAGATGGGCCAGAAGGACACAGACCAGAAATGTTTCCGGCATGAACTGAAATATGGGATACCGTACATGCAGTACCTGGAACTTCGCAGCCGGCTGCGGCCTCTCATGCGGGGGGATCCCCACGCGGGCGGGGATGGCCGGTATCTGATTCGGAGCATCTATTTTGACAATCTGGCAGACAAGGCCCTGCGGGAGAAGATGGACGGGGTATCCCGGCGGGAAAAATTCCGGATTCGATATTATAATGACGACCTCTCCTATATCATCCTGGAGAAGAAGGTGAAGGACAATTACCTGTGTGCAAAATACAGTGCAGAGGTTACGGAGGCAGAATGCCGGATGCTGTTGGAGGGCAGTTACCAGTGGATGCGGGAACATCCTTCCCCTCTGGTGCAGGAACTGTATGCCAAAATGCGCTACCAGCTCCTGCGCCCCAGGGTACTGGTATCCTATGTGCGGGAGCCGTACCTCTATCCGGCCGGGAACGTGCGGGTCACATTTGACTCCCACATACGGACTTCCCTTTACCACCAGGACTTTCTGGAGGAGCAGATAGTGGACATCAGTGCCAGTGACCAGCCCCGCGACCTGGTCCTGGAGGTAAAGTATGATAGCTTCCTGCCAGAGTCCATCAAGTGCCTGCTCCAGACAGGCATGGTGAGACAGCAGGCGTTTTCAAAGTATGCGGCCTGCAGGCGGTATGGATAAGATTTAGGAGGTATAATCATGACATTTAATGATATTTTCAAATCTAATTTTCTGGAAAGTGTAACGTCATTTTCCATCCTTGACACGGCGATCGGCATGGTCTTCGCCCTGGCAATCGGGTTGTTTATATTCCTGGTATACCGGAAGACTTTCAACGGCGTTATGTATTCCACAGGCTTTGCCATGACCCTGGTGGGTCTGTCCCTTGTGACAACCCTGGTGATCATGGCAGTGACTTCCAATGTGGTGCTTTCCCTGGGTATGGTGGGTGCCCTTTCCATTGTCCGTTTCCGGGCTGCCATCAAGGAGCCTATGGAGATCGTGTACCTGTTCTGGGCCATTGCGGCAGGCATCGTCATCGGTGCGGGAATGATTCCCCTGGCAGTGATTGGCTCCGCCATGATCGGCGTGGTCCTGCTGCTGTTTGCCAACCGCAGGATACATGAGAACCCATATCTGCTGATCTTGAACTGTAGGGATGAGAAGGCAGAAGGAGAGGCCCTGGGACTGGTCCAGGATGCTGTAGAACGGTTTCTGGTAAAGTCCAAGATGGTAAATGATGCCGGGATCGAAGTGACGGCCCAGGTCCGGCTGAAGGATGCGGGTACTTCCTTTGTGAACCGGTTACATGCGGTAGAAGGGGTGGGCGGTGCCACTCTTGTGAGTTATAACGGGGACTACATGGCGTGATAGGATATAGAACTGTTTTTTGCGCCGAAGAACGCAAGAACAGAGTTGTTGCCGAAAGCAATATTTGTACAAAAACAGGAGAACAGCCATGATTACAAATAAACACATTGGAAAAATAGTTGGAACAGCCATGGCTGTAGCCGTTCTGGCCTGCCTCCTGGCCATGGCTTTTCCCCGGCAGATGGCAGCAGTGTTCGGGGAAGGGGCCGTTGCCATGCAGTATCAGTTGGAACTGTTTGATACCAGCAGGATTCTCCAGGTTGACATCCAGATGGAAGAAGGCAAATGGGAGGAAATGCTGGCCAATGCCATGGCAGAGGAATATGTATCCTGCAATGTGGAGATCAATGGCCAGACCTTGTACAATGTGGGAATCCGGCCTAAGGGGAACACCAGCCTGTCTGCCATTGCCAGCGACCCGGAGACGGACCGGTACAGTCTGAAGCTGGAATTTGACCATTACGTGGATGGTCAGACCTGTCTGGGACTTGACAAGCTGATCCTCAACAACAATTATGCGGATGCCACAAGCAGGAAGGAGGCCATTGTCTACGACATGTACCAGTACCTGGGGGCAGATGCCTCCCTGTACAATTATGCCCAGGTGTCGGTAAATGGGGAGTACTGGGGCGTCTACCTGGCGCTGGAAGCTGTGGAGGATAGTTTTATGCTGCGCAATTTTGGTGCGGAGAATGGGGAGTTATATAAGCCGGAAGGCATGGAACTGAGAGGCGTCCCCGGCATGGGGAATGCGCCGGAACCGGGAGGAGATCCTGGCGTGGGTGAAGTGCCGGAACCAGGAGGAAGCCCCGGCATGGGTGAAGCCCCGGAACGGGGAGGAGGCCCCAGCATGGGGAATGCGTCGGAACGGGGAGGAGGCCCTGGCATGGGTGAAGTGCCGGAACTAGAAGGCGTCTCTGGCATGGGGAATGCGCCGGAACCAGGAGGAGGTCCTGCCATGGGAGATTTTCCGGGAAGAAATGGTCCTGATAGGGAAGGCAGCGCCAGGGAGGATAGGTTTTCCATGAAAAACAACAACGGTGCTGACTTAAATTATACTGATGATGACCTGGACAGCTATGCCACCATCTGGGAAGGTGAGATTACGAATACCCAGAAGGAGGATCACCGCAGGGTAGTCACTGCTCTGGAATACATCAGCCAGGGACAGGAACCGGATCGGTACCTGGATATTGACAATGTATTGAAATACATGGCGGTACATACTTTTGCCGTGAACCTGGACAGCCTTTCCGGCAATATGGCACACAACTATTACCTGTATGAGTACAATGGAAAATTAAATATTATACCATGGGATTACAATATTGCCTTCGGCGGGATGAATGCAGGAGGGGGAAGGAGCATGATGCAGGACTCTGCCACATCCATGGTCAATGATGCCATAGACACACCTTTCCAGGGTACGGATTTTTTCGATGCTCTTCTGGAGAATGAGGAATACCGCTCCCAGTACCATGCATACCTGCAGGATCTGGTGGAAGGATATGTCTACGGCGGCAGGTTCCAGGAGACCTACGACCGCATCAGTAGCCAGATCAATGCCCTGGTAGAGACGGATCCCACGGCCTTCTATACCTATGAGGAATACAGGGCAGCCACAGAGATGCTTTACCAGGTGGTCCTGTTGCGTGCAGAGAGCATACAGGGCCAGTTGGAAGGCACCGTTCCTTCCACGGACGCAGGACAACGGGAAGATGCTTCCAGCCTGGTCGATGCCTCAGCCATTGATGTGGAAGTGATGGGAGTATTCATGGGGGCCGGGCGGTAAATCACATCCGCTTTGATTTTTGAGGCTGTAGTGTAGAGAAGGAGCCTGCCTCGAGATTCAAGGCAGGCCCTTTGTTACTTCCACAGACAGGCCCCTCCGGATTACTCCAGGAACTCCACGCTTTCCAGAATCGCGTCAAACAGCGGATCCCCATCGTCCCCGTATCCTTCATGGATATAGAAGTCAAATTCCACGAAATAGTCATCCTTCTGCAGCAGTGCATAGAGGTTGCGGAATGTGGAACCATTGTCATTGTGCTGGGTGCCCAGGGCGGTTATGGCCTTCTGCCCGGCGATGGTGGCATCCCGCACGGTTTCATATCCCTGTTCTTCTTCCAGGTAGCGGGCCATCTCCTGGAGGTAGCCGCCCTCATACTCCGCATCATTGTCTATGGCGAAGACACTCAGATACAGGGTAGCCATGTCCCAGATATTGTCATCCTCGTAGGCAGAATAGAGGGATACGCGAAAGAGGCCTTCCTCAGAGGAATCTTCCACCTGCCAGATATAAGGGCAGGAGAACGCCATGTTCAGTCCGTCAATTGTCAGCCGGGTCATGGCCGGCAGGGGAATCATGGGATCCTGGGCCATGGCGGCTTCCAGTTCTTCCTGGGTGATGGAGATACCAGGCTCGGCACCGGTATCTTCCAGGATCTTCCGGGCCAGCAGCCAGGTCACGGGACCCAGGGCAGAGAAATGATCTGCATTGTCCAGGATATAGCAGTGGATGTTGTCATTTTCTGACACCTTCTGGATATTCCGCAGGCTGGCAGAATTGCCCTCTTCCCCCTCAATCAGGAAGGTAGGGGTGTCAATATTGTCCAGCCAGTACACAGGGGAACGCATGACAAATTCTTCCGTATCGCTGGTATCGAAAGTGAACTGGGTGTTGTTGTGGTACTTGATCTCATCCACGGCCCCGAAACAGAACACGGACCGAAATTTGTCGGTGTACTCTGCTGCCAGCAGGGCGCGTGTGCCGCCGGTACTGTGTCCTCCCAGGTAGATCCGGTCCGGGTCCACGTAAGGCAGGGAGGCGGCATATTCATAGGCAGCAGCAATATCGTCCACCTCACCATAAAGCGCCTCATAATAGCCGGGATTGCCATTGCCACCCCTGAAGGACGGGTACATGGTCAGCACACCGGACTGCCAGAAGGCAGATCCGGTCTGGTCATTGTCCCACTGGGGATAGCAGAAGGGGAAATCATCAATGCCATTGCCCCAGCCCCCTACCACCCAGATAATCAAGGGATGTTTCTCCCCGTCACCGGGATCACTGGACACATAGGCGGCCAGATCGCCTACCTTGGAGGGGTAGTATACCAGGTCGAAAAGCCCTTCCGGGGGTTCATAGACGGAATCGCTGTCATTCTCTTCCCTTGCCAGCTTTGTCTGGAAGGCATCATGGGCCTGTGTGAAATCCTGGCCCTGGCGGCTCTTGAAATCCGTATCATCCTGGGAGGTGCCGCCGGACCCCGGGGTCCGGATGGGAGTCCCCGAGGCTGTCTCATTCTGGGAACTGTCCGATGTCTCCGAAGGTGTCTGGGAAGAACAGGCCCCAGTGGACAGCACAAGCAGGGCTGACATAAGTGCCAGTAAAGGTTTGCTTTTTTTTAGTTTCATAGCCATCATCCTTTTATGCATATTTTTTTTATCATATCCTTTCTACAGGGATTCGTCAATATGCAGGATGATGCTTTTCCGGGGAAACACTGGTGTTATTGCTCACCGGTGCCACCGCGAGGCGTTTTCAAGCGCTTTCCAGCGTGACAAACCCAGGCAATCTTGATTCCCGCGAGCAATGAGCCAAGTCAACAAGGTTGACTTTGTGCCGCTGCTTGCACGAGCATAAAGGGGCATTGAAATATCTGCCAGGAAAGGTAAGATTGAGGTGTCCAACCTTGTGTAAATGTGGTATGATGAAAAGGAAGTTCCATAGTTGCTGTGAACGGAGTGAACAGTAACGTTCCATTTTCAATCATGAGATTTGTGTCTGTGCGCTGCTGGACACAAATTTGTTATGCACGGTCCTGGCAGAGCCAGGACCAAAGCAGCGCAGAAATGAGGATAAAGATGACAGAACAGGCATGGGCAAGTGAAGTATCCGGGAAGATCAAGGAGAAGATGCGCACAGTGGCAGAACGCAGCCGCCACAAGATTCCCTACACCACGGTGGACGGTGTGTTTGATGACTGGAGCGGGGAGAAGATCACCTGGTGGACCAATGGTTTCTGGGGTGGTATGATGTGGCAGCTCTATCACGCTACAGGGGAGGAATTGTACCGGGAGATCGCACAGGAGAATGAGGAGAAGCTGGATGCAGCCTTGAGGAACAGCGACTGCATGGACCATGACAGCGGATTCCGGTGGCTGCCCACAGCAGTAGCGGACTACAGGCTCACAGGAAGCCAGGCGTCCAGGAACAGGGGGATCCTGGCTGCCGGCGACATGGCAGGACGGTTCAATCCGGTGGGACGGTTCATCCGGGCCTGGAATGACCCGGAAGGGAAGAAGGCCGGCTGGGCTATCATTGACTGTATGATGAACCTGCCATTGCTGTACTGGGCTTATGAAGAACTGAAGGATCCCCGGTTCCTGCAGGTTGCCACCATGCATGCGGACACTGCGGAGAAGTATTTCATCCGTCCGGACGGTTCCGTGAACCATATCGTGGAGTTTGATCCTGCCACCGGCGAGTATGTCCAGTCCTTCGGCGGACAGGGTTACTGCGTGGGTTCCTCCTGGACCAGGGGACAGTCCTGGGCGCTATATGGCTTTACCTTGAGCTATCTCCATACAAAGGAGGAGCGGTATCTGAACGCTGCCAAGCGGGTGGCCCACTACTTTATCTCCAATATCCCGGAGAGCGGACTGATCCCTGTGGATTTCAGACAGCCTGCGGACTGTGTCTGGGAAGATTCCACTGCGGCAGCCATCGCAGCCTGCGGCCTGCTGGAGATCTCAAAATGTGTGGATGAGCGGGAGAAGCATGTGTACCGGGGTGCTGCCATGAAGCTGCTTAAGGCCCTGGCTGAGAAACGATGCAGATGGGATACGGAATGCGACAATATCCTGGAGAAATGCACGGCGGCTTACCATGACAAGGTGCATGAGTTTTCCATCATTTATGGGGACTATTACTTTATAGAGGCCATCTTCAAGCTTACCGGGGAGGAAGTCTTTATCTGGTAAGCGAGTGCATTGTCCCATATCCCCATTGCCATTTTCCCCATCAGCAGGCGGCCTGTTTGAAGCATTTTAATTCATCCAGGCTACCTGCTGGGTCTCCACCAGGGGATAGGTGTGCAGGCAGCAGGCATTCAGGTTGGTACGGTTCATGCATATGGCCGTGAACTGGTTGTTGCAGTAGGTCTTGTAATAATAGGTGCCCCTGGAGGCATTGATGCAGCAGGAGTAGATGGTAGTCTCATACCGGCCTTCCGGGGAGACCACGCTTCCCCGGACCATGGCCACCGCATCCAGCATGTGGAAGAACTGGGCGAGACTGCCCTGGTCATCCTGGGGACACACAACGTTCAGATTCAGGAAAGCTGTCTTCACGAACCGGGAGGCCGGGGAGTAATCCCCTGGCAGTCCGATGCAGCCCATGCCCAGACCGAAAGGCTTCACGTGGATCTTCTCACTGAAGCAGTTCTGGGGGCAGGTGGGAGACAGGTTCAGGTACTGACACAGGTTGGTCATCTGGAAGTCAAAGGACGGGTTGTTGGTCATGACCCCGGCAGGGTTGTCATGGACAGACAGCCCGTTTTTGGTACTTTCCACCACAATGGAACCTTCCCTGTCCGCAAGGTGCCAGTGGAGGGGCGACAGGGGAAGCTGTTCGCTGAAGGAGATATTCACCAGGTGGGTATCTGCCAGCAGGGTCCGGGCCTGCGCCAGGGTGGAACATCTGCCCAGGATCCACTGGATCAGTTCAAAGGGGGATATATTTGCCTTGGAAGGGTCTTCCTCCCTGGGATAGTAGGCATTGTCCGGGAAGTTCAGCCCGGCCATGCATAGGCCTTTCTCATTTGCAGCCTCTGCATAGAGGGGATATCCATCCTTCACAACAGCCATGCCGATCATGGCATGGTGGCAGTTCATGGTACCTGCCCGGCGGAAATGGAACGGGAAATGCCGGGGTGTGACCACCACACAGCCGCCCAGTTCATATTCCAGGTCCATGTTGCGTCCAAAGTAGAAATCTTCTGTTTTCATGGCAATACTGGTACACATAAGCAGACACCTCGTTTGTATATCGTGAGTAACAGTTCAGCCGAACTGTTACTACCATGATATGCCATGTCAAGGGGTTTTATGCAGGGAGGGTTCCATCTTTTTTTGCAGCCATGCGATCACAGGACCCAGGAACAGCATGCCAAGCAACGTGACAAGGCCCATGCTGCCACCCAGCAGGAATCCCAGCATCATAAAAGTAAAATCCCAGATCATGCGGACAGGCCGGAAAGAAACTTTCTTCAGCTTTTCAGACAGGATAAAGGGGACGGCGTCATAGGGAGAGACTCCCAGGTCCACGGCCATGTACAGGGCAGCGCCCAGCACAAACACAGCCATGGCCGGCACTAAGGCACCGAAACGGACAACAGGAAGAAGCCAGGTGCTGCCTGGTACAAGGGCGTCCAGGGCAAGATTTCCCAGGTCGGTGATATAGCCGATGCATACCATGTTGGCAATGGTACCGATGCCGATCCGGTTCCTTCCGAAGAAGATGACCACCAGGAACAGGAGCACCTGGGCAATGAGCTGGGCATTGCCGTAGCTTGTATGAAGCTGTCTGGAGAAACCCAGGATAAAGCAGGAGTAAGGCTCTGTGCCCAGTTCCAGCCGGATCAGCACGGACAGGGAGAGTCCCATCATGAGGATACCCAGCGACATCCACCACATGCGGAGTCCCAGGCGGGGAGGGAGGATCAGTTTATGTTGGTTCATGGCGTTCCTTTCATGTGGATGGATGCTGGCAGTATGGCGGCTTGTGCCGATGGCGAAGGTGTCAGACTGCGTCCTCATACAGGTGACGACAGGCATCCTGGAAGCCTGCATCAAAGGCCTGCCGGAGCCGTTCTGCCACCTGGCTGTCCCTGAGCCTGGCGGTGAGCAGGGGAGAGAAGCGTTTGCCCTCCAGGGCAATGGCATCTGCGATGGCATCTTCAAAAGTCTTGTCTACGCCGATGCGCAGTTGTGCCGTGTTGGTCACATTTTCCAGCCAGTCTACCAGGCCGATCACATCCACCATCTGCCGGTAGGGGCATTCCAGCCGTTTATAAGATTCCGGGTAGCCCCGGGAAGCATCGTACCAGGTATGGTGGCCATGGGCCACTGCCGCGTAAGGGCGGGTGGAAAAGCGGGAGGAGAGATAGGAATTCCCCACAGCCGTATGGAGCTGGGCCATCTCGTATTCTTCCTTGAACCATTGCCTGCCTGTCTGGGAATAGAGGTTCATGAAATTGAGCTTGCCCACATCGTGCAGGGTGCCCGATTCCATGGCATAATCCAGCAGCAGGTGCCGCTTTTCGGACATGTCCAGGATATACCGTACCTCTTCCATATCATCGAAAAAGGAAGGATCCTCCTCCAGGATCATGTCACAGAAGGCAGTGGCGGCCATGGCCACGATCCGGGAATGAATATAAGTCTCCGGCGCAAAACGGATCATCAGTTTCTGCATAAAGGTACTGTAAGAGATACTGTTGTCTGTCTCCAGAAAGGTGACGGACAGCTGCCGCAGATAGAGGAAGAGGTGTTCACTCTTCTCTGTTCCTGGAAAGGCATCTACATATTGCAGGATCTTCTCATAGAGACTTGCGATATACTCCGTGCGCCTGGGAACCAGGTCGGGATATTCCTGCAGGTACTGGCAGTAGAAGGCAGGCAGGGAGACAAGGGCATACATGCCGTTTGCAGAATAATCCGTGGAATCTGCATGATCCATCAGGTCTTCCAGGCGGGTCAGCAATGTATCCAGGGTGATCAGTCCGCAGTAATATTCAATGGCATTGTAAGGAAAGGCATAGCGGACAGGGGGCTGTTCCCCCCGGGCAGCCGCCTCCTGGAACTGGGTGTTGTACACGATGTAGACGGACTCCATCACGTCCGTGATATCCTCCGGGGACATAGACTGTTCCCTGCTGTGGGAAATACTGGCTGCCATCTGCTGGTGGGTCATGGACAGGTAACGGTCCCAGGGCAGGTCTGGCTCTGTCTGCCGGTAGTCTGCATCCTGCAGGATCTGCAGGGTCTGCTTGACCAGGCGGATCTTCTCACTGGCTGTCTTGAAAGTGCCCAGGGACATATTGGCACGGGAACGCAGGATATATCCCCTGGTGTCCGTGTCTGGAATCTCATCGAAATATTTCAGATAAGCGGCGGCTTCGGCAAAACAGAGCCGCATCTGGGAGGTATACTTCTCTGCGCCCGGCACTTCCAGACCAATGGTCTTGTTGTACAGACTGTTGTAGCCCATACCCAGCCAGTATAATTCCCGTATCATGCTGTTGCGGTCCTTATTCAGCCTGGCCAGGTTCAGCAGGGCCTGGTGGATCTGGCAGAACAGTCCTGTGTCCAGTTCCTTTCCCCAGGTCATCAGTTCCCCGGCAAAGACCTGTAGATCCTGCAGGTCTTCAACAGTGGCCTGGGGCAGATGATCCAGCATGGGAAACAGCTTCTCCCGAAGCAGGTCATTGTTGCGGCAGGCTATGCGGCGGGCAGCCTCCCCATCCAGGGCAAGTTCCGACAGGAAGGCATCAAAAGACTGGCCGGATGCTTTCTTCCGGGCCGTGAGCCGGGCGATTTCTCTTAAGTTGGCAATATATTCTTCCTGATACGGCTGCATGATAATCTCCTAAGAATCAGTTCCTAAGCTGTCTGTGCAGGATCTCCCGCAGGTGTCCGGGATCCAGGGGTTTGGAAAAATGTTCGTTCATACCGGCTTTCTGGGAGAGACGAATGTCTTCCACAAAAGCATTTGCCGTCATGGCAACAATCCAGATATCCCTGGCATCCTGCCTTGGCATGGCCCGGATCTGCCGGGTGGCCTCATATCCATCCATGACGGGCATCTGTACGTCCATAAAGATTAAGTCAAAGTAACCCTCCGGGGAGGCAGCAAATAGTTCCACTGCCTGGGCACCATCATCTGCCACCTGCACATTGGCCCCGGTGACGGACAGCAGTTCCAGGGCAATCTCCTGGTTCAGCGCATTGTCCTCTACCAGAAGGATATGGCAGCCGCTGTAGTCTGCCTCCATGTCTTCCGGGGAACCGGTGTCCTGGTGCCTGTGGGAGGTAAGGTCTGCCAGGGTGCCAAGGAGCCTGCTCTGGAATAAGGGACAGGGAACGAAGGCATTAACCCCTGCCCGTGAGGCCTGGAACTCGATCTGCGCCCAGTCTGCTTCTGATACCAGGAGAATGGGGAAGTCCATTCCGGCCAACTGCCGCACATGCCGGGCCAGTTCCAACACGGACATGTCTTCCAGTTCCTGTCCCAGCAGCAGGGCGCAGGGCATATGATTCTCATACTGGGCCTCCGTGAGCCAGGTCACGGCATCCAGTCCTGCCTGCATCCGCAGGGGCTGCAGACCGCCATCCTGCAGTATGGCAGCCATCTGTCCGGCAGGTTCCTCCAGACTCTCAGCCACCAGGACTGTCTGGCCGGTGGGAAGGTTCAGGCTCTTGGCGTCCTGGGGGGCTGTGGCCAGGGGAATGGCGATATCAAACCGGCTGCCCTCCCCTTCCCGGCTCTCCACCTGGATCCTGCCGCCCATGCGGTCCACCAGGTTCTTCACAATGGACATGCCAAGGCCGGTACCTTCGATCTTGCTGGTGGCAGCACTGTGTACCCGCTCAAATGGCTCGAAGATCCTATCCAGGAACTCACGGCTCATACCGATGCCATTGTCACTGCACTGGAATTCCAGCAGCACAGGTTCCGACCCTGGCACCAGGCTTTCCCGGATGGAAGCAGGGCTGCCAGCCATGGGAAATTCCGCAGGCACAGGGCACTGGGAGAGGCGCACACGGATCTCCCCGCCGTCGGGGGTATATTTGACGGCATTTCCAATGATATTTACCAGAATCTGGCGTAGACGTAGCACATCTCCTACCAGGTTCTCCTGCAGGATCGTCCCGATCTCCATCTGCAGGTTGTGATTCCGCTGGACGGCCTGGGGACGTACTACCACAGAAATGTCATGGACCAGGTCTGCCAGGGAGAATGCTTCTTCCCGCAGGGACATACGTCCGCTGTCTATCCGGGACATATCCAGCACGTCATTCACCAGGCTCATCAGATGGGCAGAAGCAGTCTGGATCTTGCCCAGGCAATCCTGTACCCTGGGCTTTTCATCAATGTGGGAGAGGGCAATGGATACCATACCCACGATGGCATTCATGGGGGTGCGGATATCATGGGACATGCTGGACAGGAACTGACTCTTGGCCTGGTTGGCATCCCGGGCTTCCTGCAGGGCTTCCTCCAGGGCAGCATTCTGCTGTTCCAACAGCCGGATCCGCTCCAGGCAGCCGGTGGAATCCTCCCCGATGTCCTTTCCCATGGACTGTTCTGTCAGGGAAGTGGGATTATGATATTGCTTCTGGTTGATTTCTGAATTCGCCATGTTACATGCTCCGCTCTCTGTAATGGAATGCACTGCCATATGGGCAGGGGACAACAAAGTGGTCTCCTGCCGGGAATAAGGGTATTATAGCATAGGAGTGGCGGGGTCTGCAATTGGTACTGTGAGAATTCCGTCCTAGGTTTTTGCCATTGGATGGGCACCCTCAAAATCATGCAGACCATCTGGATGTAATTGAAAATATTTAGATTGCATGATAGTATGGAGATACGCAATCGGGAAGTTAATGCAAGCCAGGAATCTAAAAAACAGGACAAAAGAAAGGTTAAAAAATGCAGTATATCCATCATGTACAATCGCCCCTGGGAGCAATCCTCCTGGCCGCGGACGAGACCGGACTGACCGGGCTATGGTTTGAGGGGCAGAAATATTTTGCAGATCACCTCGATCCGGAGCACACAGAAAGGGATACGCCGGTACTGGAACAAGCCAGGGAATGGCTGGCCGTTTATTTTGCGGGCAGGGAGCCGGATTTCCTTCCACCCCTCCACATGGCAGGTACGCCGTTCCAGCTTCTGGTCTGGGGGATCCTGCAGAAGATACCATACGGAGAAACGATTACATATGGCAGGATCGCAGAGGAGGTTGCCAGGCAGAAAGGCCTGCCCCATATGTCTGCCCAGGCAGTGGGTGGTGCCGTGGGACACAACAGGATCTCCATTATTGTCCCCTGTCACAGGGTAATTGGGACAAACGGAAGCCTGACAGGCTATGCCGGTGGGATGGACAGGAAGAGGAAGCTGCTGGCCCTGGAAAAAGGGCTGGCCATTGTCTGAAAAAGAAAGGATGGGACAAAGGTATGAAGCATTGCGGAACCCAGAGACTGGAAACGAACAGACTGATCCTAAGGAGATATAGGATAGAAGATACCGGGGCCATGTACCGGAACTGGGCGTCAGATGCAGAGGTCACGAGATTTCTGACGTGGCCAGCCCATCCCGGCCAGGAAGTCACCAGGAGGGTACTGGAGGACTGGGTGAACCGGTATGCCAGTGAAGAATATTACCACTGGGCAATCGTCTTGAAAGATAATGGAGAGGAACCAGTGGGGGATATTGCCGTGGTGGACATGAAGGAGAATGTCTCCATGGCTCATGTGGGCTATTGCATTGGACGGGACTGGTGGCATAAGGGGATTACATCAGAGGCATTGAAGGCTGTGATGGATTTCCTGTTTGATGTGGTGGATGTACAGCGGATCGAAGCGAGACATGATCCAGAAAATCCCCATTCGGGCATGGTCATGCAAAAATGCGGCATGAAATATGAGGGAACCCTGCGCAGTTCTGACTGGAATAACCAGGGAATCCGCGATGCCTGTTATTATGCGCTGCTGAAAGCAGAGAGATAACCCTTGCGAATGGGTTACTGTTCACTCCGTTCACAGCAACAATCTGCAATAGTAACACGTAAAAGTTCAGCAACGCTATTTTCAGCCATTTACATGGACTGGCCGAACTGTTAAAGGTTAAAGTAACACATCGAGAAGCAGCGGGCGCATTTGCTTTTTCAGATGATCCATTGTATAATCAGAAGAAGCAGTCAAAGGAGGGGTGGCAAAGGGAGCTTATTCTGGATGGAACCAGGCAGAAGGATACAGGAGTCATGTTATGGGAACAGACGCAGGCAATGAAATGGAACGGATCCACAGGGGACTGGAAGAGTTCCTGGAACAGGAACTGAAGGCAGCAGAACAGCAGCAGAGACAGAAGGAGCCAAAACTCTTTATCATAGAAGAACCCCGGAAGGAAAAGGAGATTGATGTCATTGGAGGTACAGGCCGCGGCGCAGACAGCCGTCCCCGCAAAGGGGGAAGCACAGGCCGCAGCAAAAGCAGCCATCCTGCAGGAAATAGAACCGGGAACCGGGATGGAACCACCCGTCCAGCTGGCAGTGCAGCCGTCCGGCCAGGGCCAGACAGGAACCCGCCCGGAAAACGTAGTAGGGCCCGCCCGGCGGCGCCGGATGTGATATTTGTGGACAACTCCCGGAAAAGCCGTAAGGGAACCCGTCCTGGAAAATTCCAGGAATCAAAAGAACCGGTAAGAAGGAAACGAAAAAATATAGAAAAGAACCAGGGAAGAAAAAACAGGGCGAACGGGGCAGACGATACTAATGGAAAAAGCGTATCAGCCGGAAGTGGCAGGAAAGGTGGATCCGGGAAACGCCCGCTGCTCTCCCGTGTGAAACGGTTCCTGGTGGTGGCAGTACTGATCCTGGCACTGCTGGGGGTGGGTCTGTACCAGTTGGTGGGAATGGTGTATCATAAGATGCACTATTCAGAGATTCCTTCCCAGACGAAACTGCCCATGGAACAGGAGGGTACAGTCAATATCCTATTGATTGGCAATGACTCCAGACAGAACGGGGAGGACGGCAGGTCCGATGCCATGATCCTGTTGTCGGTGAGCCGCCGTACCAGGAAGATTACCATGATTTCCCTGCTCCGGGACATATATGTGGAGATCCCGGGCCACGACAATAACCGTCTCAATGCAGCGTATTCCTTTGGAGGTGCCGAACTTCTCATGGAGACCATAGAGAAGAATTTTGACATTCCCGTACACAGGTATGTACAGGTGAACTTCGAGGCTTTTGCAAACCTGTTGGATGCAGTGGGAGGGGTTGATCTGGAACTGTCCCGGGAGGAGATTGAATATGTGAACGGCTACCTGGTGGAGTATAACATGCTTACCAACCGTCCCCAGGGCACGGACAACATGGATCCGTCAGTCAGCGGCATGGTACATTTGAACGGTCCCCAGGCATTGGCTTATTGCAGGAACCGCTATCTGGGCACGGATTTTGGCAGGACCGAGCGTCAGAGAAAGGTCATGACAGAAGTCATCAGGAAGCTTCCCGGTGCAGTGCTGACTAATTTCGGGGAACTGACGGACGGCCTGCTGCCTAACCTGACCACCAACCTGACCCAGTGGGAGTGTTTCCGCCTTAGTCTGATGGCAGGGAAGCTGCTTACCTACGACCTGGAGTCGGACAGCGTGCCCCAGCCGGGCACCTACAAAAGTTCCACCATACGCAAGATGTCGGTGCTGGAAGTGGATTTTGAAGCAAACCGGAACTATCTGAAGGAGAAGCTGTACGGGAAATAGCAGGACATTTATAGTCTGCCATGGCAGGAACATGGCAGCGGCAATGACACTTAGGGGTGAGACAGGACAAAGAAGAGATGGAGGACAAGGAGGAAGTACAATGGATCTGATGCTGTTTATGTTTGTGGGAGTCATGTGTGCGTATGTGGGGGTGAAGATCCTCAACTCGGAGGAAAGAAACAAAGTGTTCAACAAGCATCCCATCGAGGTGGTGGATGTGAAGAAATATAACCGGTATTGCGGCATCCTGGTGCTGGTATTCGGGGCAGTGGCAGAGGCTACAATCTTTGCCATGGGTTTTGTGCCAGGACTGTGGAGCCTTCTGTTTACTGTCCTGCTGATCGCAGAGGCATTTGTGGTAATGAAAATCTACAATGAGATAGAGAAAAAAATGTTGAAAAAAAGATAAGACCGGCAGGGAACAGGAAAGGCATAAATATGGCAAGGACAAGAGGGCTCGCGGGGCTGGCAGCAGGGCTGTGTGTGCTGCTGTGCGCATGTGGGGATGATGTGACCATCCAGATTCCCACGGACAGGGATCTGGTGGAAGGGGAAGCAGGGGCTGAGGGATCCGGCGGGCAGACAGAAGCTTTCCTGGGAAGCGACACGATGCCGGGCCAGCCATCCGGCAGCCAGGGTCACGGGGATCAGCCAGACAGCCAGGGCTACGGGAACAGACCGTCCGGCAGCCCGGATCAACAGGACCAGCCGTCCGGCAGCCAGGACCAGATGCCTCCAGACCGGCCTCGGGAGCAGGATTCATCCTTGCAGGAACCGGAATTACGCATTACCATTTCTGCTGCCGGAGATATGATACTGGGCAGTTACTATGGGCAGGGCTATGCCGGTTCTTTCCCGGAGACATATAAGCAGGAGAAGGATCCTGGCTATTTCCTGGAAAATGTCTACTCCATTTTCAGCCAGGACGATCTGACGCTGGTGAACCTGGAGGGTCCGCTGACCAGTGCCCGGGAGGGGGAAGGGAAGGAGAAGACCTACTGCATCAAGGGGGAACCGGAATATGCCAGTATCCTCACGGAAGGCAGTGTGGAGGCAGTATCCATGGGCAATAACCACCGCCTGGATTATTATGAGAAAGGCAGCCGGGATACAGTGGCGGCCATGGAAGAGGCAGGGATTGTATATGCCTATGACAGCAATACAGGCATATATGAGACACAAGGTATCCGTATCGGGCTGATCTCCGTGGATATTGTTTCCCAGGGATCCGGGGTAGAGAAGTATGTACAGGAGGGAATTGCCAGTCTGCAGGAGGAAGAGGTGGACCTGCTGATAGCCTGCTGCCATTGGGGAATCGAAGGGGAACATTATCCGGAGGCATACCAGAGGAGCCTGGGGCAGAAGTGCATTGACTGGGGTGCGGACCTGGTGATCGGCCACCACCCCCATGTGCTCCAGGGGATCGAGGAATACCAGGGAAAATATATTGTCTACAGCCTGGGCAATTTCTGTTTTGGGGCCAACCGCAATCCTGTGGACAAGGACACCATGATTTTTCAGCAGACCTTTGTGTTTGTAGACGGAATAAGGCAGGAAGAGGCACCGGTCCAGGTGATACCATGTTCGGTCAGTTCCCTGAAGGAGAGGAATGATTACAGGCCCACCCCGGCCCAGGGGGAAGAGGCAGAGCGGATCCTGCAGCGCATCAATACCTACAGCCGGGAACTGGGGGCAGCATTTGACACAGAAGGATACCTGGTAAGGGAGTGACAGTCCTGTGGACCTTTTTATAGCATATTAGAATGAAGAATTGGAAAAACAAGAAAGAGAGGATCTGCATCATGACAACAGGCATGGAAAAAAGGAAACTGGAGAAACTTGGAATCGAGACTTCCCTGCTGGGATTCGGCTGTATGCGCTTTCCCGTGACGGCAGAGGGGAAGATTGACGAGCCAGAGGCAGAGAAGATGTTGGATAGGGCCATTGGTGCAGGGGTTAATTACATTGACACCGCATACCCCTATCACAATGGGGACAGCGAGCCTTTTGTGGGAAGGGTGCTGAAGAAATATGACAGGTCTTCCCTGTACCTGGCTACCAAGCTTCCCCTGTGGCAGGTAAATACCCTGGAGGATGTGGACAGGATTTTTACGCAACAGCTTGAAAGGCTGCAGACAGACTACATAGATTTCTATCTGATGCATGCCGTGAACAAGGAGCGATTTGATGTGATGGCGCAGATCGGCTGTATCCGGCGCCTGGAAGAACTGAAGGAGCAGGGAAAGATCCGGTACCTGGGATTCTCCTTCCATGACAGCTATGAGGTCTTTGAGGAAGTCTTGAATTACAGGGACTGGGACTTCTGCCAGATCCAGCTCAATTACATGGATGCCCAGGTCCAGGCAGGCCTTAAGGGATACCATTTAGCAGAGGAAAAGGGAGTACCCATGGTAATCATGGAGCCTGTAAAAGGAGGGTTCCTGGCGGATTTTGCCGGGGATATCACAGGCAGGTTCCAGAAGCTGGACAGCCAGGCCTCCGTAGCCAGCTTTGCCCTGCGCTGGGTAGGCAGCCTGTCCAATGTGAAGGTGGTATTAAGTGGTATGAGTACCATGGAGCAGGTGGAGGACAACTTGAAGACCTTCAGTCCTTTCCGGAGCCTGTCCCAGGAGGAGAGCCAGGAGATCCAGGAGATCGTGGCCCTGATTAACAGCCGTGTGCAGAACGGCTGCACTGCATGCCGCTATTGCATGCCATGTCCGGCAGGAGTGGATATCCCGGGGAATTTCCGTGTGTGGAATACCTACCACATGTACCAGAATTATAACATGGTCAAGGGCCGCTGGGAGCAGGAACTGGGAGAAGGAAAGCAGGCCAAAAACTGTATCAAATGTGGAAAATGCGAGAAGGCATGCCCCCAGAAACTATCCATCCGGGCAGACTTAGAGCGGGTACAGGCAGATATGGACAGGAAAGAGTTTGCAAGGTAACAAGCTGTAGGAATACAGGGAATGCAAGGTTACTGTGAACGGGGTGAACAGTAACAAAGCACGTGCCCTGCCTGGGCTGCTATGGGGAGGAGGAGGCCGGTTTTTTGTGGAAAAGGCATTCAAGCTTGATTTTGAAAATGATAAGACAGGCAGCCTGTATGTAAACTGCTGCGGCTGTTCCCGGACAGAGAGTCTCCACAGCTTTGGCCCGGCCTCCAAGCCCCATTACCTGGTCCATTACGTGCTGGACGGGAAAGGGATTTTCCGTTTTCATGACAAGGAATACCGGCTGGAGGCAGGGTACGGCTTCCTGATCCAGCCCAATGAACTGGCCTTCTACCAGGCAGATGAAAAGGAGCCATGGAGTTATCTGTGGGTGGGTTTCGGCGGCAGCCGGGCCGGGGAATACCTGGCGGCCATGGGGTTATCTGCCAGGCATCCCATTTTTGCCTGTCAGAGGGACCAGGAACTATACGACATTGTGAAAGACATGATGGAACACAATACTTTCGGTGTGGCAGATGACCTGCGCCGGAACGGGCAGCTAGGAGTATTCCTGTCCATCCTGGCAGAGAGTGCCGGGGTGGTGGAAAAGGACGAGGAGGACAAGGGGAACCAGTATGTGAAGAAGGCGGTATCCTTCATTCAGAGCAATTACTGCAATCCCATCAAGGTTACGGATGTGGCCGACTATGTGTGTATCAACAGAAGCTACCTCTATACCCTGTTCCAGAACTATCTGGGTATGTCCCCCCAGCAGTTCCTCACCACCTTCCGGATCACTAAGGCCAGGGAACTGCTGGACTCCACTTCCTATCCAGTGGAGAGTATTGCATTATCCTGCGGGTACAATGATGCCATGGTTTTCGCCAAGGCATTCCGGGCCATGAAGGGCATGTCCCCCTCCCAGTACCGCAGGATGAGCCACAGGGAGAAGTCCAGGGAGCAGCTAAGGGAGGTGGAAGGGCTGATTGCCCAATTGCTGGCATCCCAGTGAAGACAGTCTGGAAGCGATCAAAAAAGACGAAATGACAGAGTAAGTGCATAGTCCTGCCAAAAAGGACACACCCTATTCCAAGTGTGAAAGGTGAAAAGAAAATATAAGCTTGCAAGAGGGGGCATAGCCCACCTCTTTGTACACAAGCCAAGATTTTCTAAGTTTCACCTAAGGAATAGCAAAGCCATTCCTTTGAGAATTTGCCTTGGGGCAATTCTTCCTAAAGTTTCACGGATTGTCTGTGTCGGCTGAGCCGACATGTCTGGAAGTGGGAGGCATACATGGCAGGAAAATGGATGGAGAACAAAATAATAAGGCTGCTTCTGGTGACAGGGGCAGTCTATTTTTTCCTTAAGATTATCACGCCGCTGACAGCCCCGGTGCTGGCAGCCATGCTGTTCGTCACCATATTCGGATCCTTTCTGCAGAAGCTGGAAGGCAGGCTGAAACTCCACAGGCAGGTGGGGGCGGTACTGCTGTTGCTGATAGCCTGCGGGATACTGGCCCTGCTGGTGTGGGTGCTGTTCTCCTGGATCGTAGGCAGCCTGCCTGGCTGGATCGATGGACTGGACTCCCTGGAACGGGAACTGTCGGTGGTGGTACACAGGCTCTGCGAGACAGGGGGCAGGGCCATCGGTATAGACGGGGAGTACCTGGAGAGCCTGATCCTGACCTGGATCCAGGACGGCATTGATTACTTCCAGATGCAGCTTCTGCCGGGGATGCTGTCCCAGTCCCTGGAATATGCGAAAGTGCTGGCCTCGGTGGGCGGTTTCCTGGTGACATTCCTTATCGCCACCGTGCTTCTGGCCAAGGACTATGATGACATCATGAACCGTCTGCTGGACCGGGAGGACTGTCACATGATCCTGGAAGTTATCTGCGGCATTATCCGGTATATCGCCACTTTTGTAAAAGCCCAGGTAATCATCATGACTTTGATCAGTATCCTGTCAGCCGTGACATTGTGGGTCAGTGGAATCCGGAACGGCATTCTGTGGGGACTGCTGGCAGGTATCCTGGATGCCCTGCCTTTTATTGGGACAGGGATTGTGCTGGTACCCCTGGGGGTCCAGCAGTTTTTCTATGGCCATTATGGCATGGCCATAGTATGTATCCTGCTCTACGTGGCCTGTATCTTCGTGCGGGAGCTGCTGGAACCACGGCTCATAGGACGCCAGGTGGGTGTCTCCCCCATTGCCATCCTGCTGTCCCTGTATGTGGGAATCAAACTCTTTGGCATGTGGGGCATCCTGGCAGGCCCCCTGGGGTTCGTGATGATCCGTGAGACATATGGAAGCCTGGAGAGGAGGAATCCTGCCCGGCCGGATGGAGGTGCTTGAAATGAGGGCATTCTTCTAGTATAATGGAACCATTGTAGGGAATTGGGTTCGTTACTGTTCACTGGTGCCACCGCGAGGCGTTTTCACACGCTTCCAGCGTGACAAACCCGAGACTGTCTCGCGCCAAAACGCCGGTATTTGGCGTTTTGTGTGCATAGTTGCTGTGAACGGAGTGAACAGTAACAGGGGTTTGTTTCCCTGGTGTGGTTGGGACGAAGATACCCTTGATAAAAACAGAAAACAGAAAGCAAAGGAGAAGCTTATCGTGCTTTTACAATATATTGTCAGCAATTTTAAATCAATTGGTCATCCGGTTGAATTCAGTATGTTTCCTGTCCAGGAGACAAAGGACAAGCGCTTCTTAAAGTCCGTTCCTACTAAAAACGGGACATGGCAAGTGCTTCTTCGGGGAGGATTTTTTGGCCCGAATGCCTCTGGTAAGTCTTGCTTTATTGAATCCATTGCTTTTGCCAGGGATTTTATTGTGGATGGCCAGAAGAGCGGAAAGGGTATTAAAGTTGATCAGTTTAGAGGAGAACTGGAAGACTTGAAGGGGATTTCTACTTTTCAGTTTGTTTTTTTCCTAAATGGAGAGATATACGAGTATGGCTTCTGCCTGGATCGCTATCAGATTCATGAGGAATGGCTTTTGCAGATGTCCAAATCGGGTTTTGAATCATGGTTTACCCGTGTTACGGATAGTGCAGGAAAAACAGAGATAGACATAGAGTCCAAATTTGCCCGCAGGAATTCGAAAGAGCGTATGCTGGCAGAAGTCTTGAAGGAAAGCATCCAGGAAAATCAGAGGAACCAGCTATTTTTATATAAGCTATATGACAATGGAAATAAGAAAGCAGGGGGAATTGTAGACTGGTTTAAGAGTTTGCAAGTCATTTTTCCCGAGACAAGGGTTAAAGCGTTACCGATTCGTATGAAAGTGGATATGGAGTTGCAGGATTATATGGGTGATATGCTTCATAAGCTGGATACAGGTGTACTGAAGGTATCAGTGGCAAGCGAAGTGATTGATTTTCACGATTTTGCGGAAAAACTGCAGGTACCACAGGAAATTATGGAGGAAATTGAGGAGATAAAAAACGGTATTGTTAGTTTTGGTGGAAAATACTTTGTGTTTGCGGAGAACAGGGAAAAGAGTACAACACTGGTACAACTTAAATTTGCGCACAAATTAAACGGGAGAGAAGTGCAGTTTGACATCGAGGAAGAATCAGATGGGACGCAGCGGTTATTGGATTTGCTTCCAATGCTGTTTGCAGCGAGGGAAGATAGTCATGCGATTTATTTTATAGATGAAATTGATCGCAGCCTCCATACAAAGCTTTCCCAGCATCTGTTAAGCGAATTTATAAATTGTTGTGAGGGAACCTATAATCAGATTATTTTTACTGCACATGATGTAAATCTGATTAATATAAATGAATTTAGGCAGGAAGAAATCTGGTTTATTGAGAAGAACCATCTGGGTGAGTCCCGGTTGCGACCCCTTTCGGATTTTGGAATACAAAAAGGCCAAGATGCGCTAAAGGCTTATTTGAGCGGAAGATTTGGTGCTATTCCAATGATAAGGAGGGATTTCTGATGCCTCTTATCACAAGTCGTATTCCTTTTAACCATCGCAGGCCATATCGTCCCGTAAGACCCGTCACGAGTAAAATTATATTTTTATCTTTTGAAGGCAGTGCTACAGAGGAAGAATATTTTGAACGTATTTCAGATTTATTTCATGAAGTCAGGAGTAAGATACAGTTCATTTCTGTGGCTGAGGACGCGGTTCATACAGCTCCAAAATACAGGACGCCCGATCAGGCCAGAATGCTCAGCAAGGTCCGGCCGAAACAGTTGGTAGATCGGATAGACCAATTCAAATCTGAGAAAGAGGAGATATATCAGTTTTCTCAATTTCCAGAGGATGAGTTTTGGATTGTCACTGATGTTGATAAAAACTGGTCAGACGAAACAGTGAATCCGAATAGCCATAAGACATATAAGGATGAATGGGAGAATGCAGTGGCTTTGTGCCAGGAAAAGAATTACAGGTATGCTGTCAGTAATCCATTTTTTGAGATTTGGCTGATGTTACATCACACTACACCAAATGAGGTGGACAAAGGATTTGCAATTACAGAAACACATGCATATGAAAAAACAGATCATTTTAGGATTCGTCTTCGGGAACTGGGGGTACCTTTAGCAGACAAGAAGCACATCAATCCTTCGGATTATGATGTGGAGAAAGTAAAAACCGCGGTATGCAGGGCAGAAGCATTGCATAAAGATAAGTCAGATCTGTGCCCGAATTATTTTGCAACTACAGTGTACATACTTTTGAATAAGATCATAGATATGCTGTCTTAGAGTGGGGTGGGAAAAACATGGCAGGCACAGGACACAAGAAGAAATATCCGTATACGAAAGGCAGACTTCAGGGAGGAAGCAAAAGGAAAGGACAGGCAGAACCTGTATTCATAACATTTCTGCATTTTTTCAGGGCGCTTCTGGATTACGGTATCTGCCTGTACCTGTTTCTCATCCTTGGGGTGATGCCCTTCTATTTCCAGGACGGGTACAGTCATATCGGTTCGGACAAGGCGACCTTTTTCTGTAAGGTCAGTGTGGGGATGGGGAAAGTACTGCTGCCCCTGGCGGTGATATACCTGGTGATGCAGGCGGTGGAGAACAGGGAGTATTTGAAAGTGCGTCTCCGCCACCTGGCAGGAAACAATCCTCAGACGCGCCCTGGATCCTGGTCCTGGACTGATTCCTTCGCGGCTTTTTACGGGGTGGCCCTGGTACTTTCCTATCTGTTTTCCCCTTTTAAGGAGCGGGCTTTGTGGGGGGCAGACCGCTGGTATATGGGGTTTGGAACCCAGATGATATTGGTGGGCATCTATTTTCTGGTATCCAGGTTCTGGAAGCCCAGGAGGTGGATGTTCCTGGTGCTGGCTGTGGCATCCGGCCTGGTGTTCGCCCTGGGGTACCTGAACCGTTTCAGCGTGTATCCCATCCAGATGGCCATGCAGAATCCGGGTTTCATCTCCACCATTGGGAATATCAACTGGTATTGTGGGTATGTGGTGTCAGTGCTTTTCGCAGGGGTGGGATTTTTCTGGGTGGGAAGGAAGACTGGCAGCAGGGGGCAGAATCCGGGAAACAAATCCAGCAGATTTCTGACTGTATGTGGCAAAGGTCTTCTCGTTTTCTACATAGTCCTGGGATTCGGCACCCTGGTCACCCAGGGAAGCGACAGCGGAATCCTGGCCCTGGCGGTGGTGCTGCTGGTACTCTTCGGTTTGTCTGCTTCCAATGGGGAGAGGATGCTGGCCTTCTGGAAAGGGATGCTCCTGCTGTGTGCAGCCTGTCTGGTGACTCTGGGTCTGTGGAAGATGCTGCCGGGGTGGATGAATTATGAGGGAGGTGCCATGGAACTGTTGCTTTCCATGTGGATCCTGCTGCCCATGACAGTGATGTCAGTTATAGTATTCCTTTGGATATATGGAAAACAGAAAAAAGGAGACTACCCGGCAAAGCTTATGAAATATCTGACCCGGACGGTGACGGCAGCCGCCATTACGGGGGTGGTCCTGGTCCTGGTGCTGGCGGCTATCAATACGGCTCATCCCGGCAGCCTGGGACCGCTGTCTGCCTACCCGGTCTTCACCTTTTCAGAGGACTGGGGCAGCAGCCGCGGGGCCACCTGGAAGGCAGGCTGGATGTGCTACCTGGAACAGGACCCCTTACATAAGCTTACCGGGGTGGGGCCGGATGCCATGTGGGAGGCTATCTCCACCCAGGGCAGCCCTGAACTGCGGGGGATGGTCCGGGAGAAATTCAGCGGCCTCTCCCTTACCAATGCCCACAATGAATGGCTGACCATCCTGGTGGATGTGGGACTGCTGGGACTAGTGGGTTTTGCAGGGATGATGGTCACGGGCATGGCAGGCTTCCTCCGGGAAGGGAAACGGAATGTCTTTGCCTGTATCTGCGGCCTGTGTCTGCTGGGGTACACGGTGAACAATATCTTCAGCTTCCAGCAGGTCATGGGTGTGGCCACCATATTTACGGTTTTTGGTATGGGAAGGGCGTTCCAGAGGGCGGGGAGTGGCGCGGAGGGAAAATAGGTATCCGTGAAATCATATGATGATGACAGGGTCAAAAGGTCATGTATGACATGCTTGCATGTCGATACATGACTTTGGGACCCGCAAAAACATGAAAAAGTAGCCCGATAGGGCGGATTTTGAATGTTTTTAGGATTGCGGGAGCATGAAATGCGGAGCAATCCGTAGGCATCAGGGGTCAAAAGGTGACAGACGGGAAACAGACCCGCACAGAAAGGATTCAGAATGACAGATAACCAGACACAGGACCGTATGGAAAAGCTTGCCAGCCAACTGCAAATCACCAGGATCTTCTGCCTGGTCACATCCCTGCTCACCATCCTGCTGCTGGCAGGGGGCGGCATCCTATATTTGAAATTGCAGGGAATGATGGAGAAGGCAGAACCTGTCATGGAACAGATCTCCCAGGTGAACGTGGAAGCACTCAATGGTACCCTGGAGCAGTTGGAGGAGAATATCGGGAAAGTGGACTGGGGACAGGTATCAGACACCCTGGGAAGGCTGGATGTGGAAGCACTGAATACCGCCATAGAGAACCTGGATACCCAGGAACTGTCCACATCTTTGGCAAACCTGAACGATGCCGTGGAGGCCGTCAGGGAGGCGAAGGATGCCATCCAGTCGTTCCTGTCCGTGTTCAAGAAGTAATGTTGTTATCATTCACCCACAATGTATCCCTACATGGGCAAAATGTGAAGCTTCAAACCTACCCTAGGAAAGCAGTTCTGACGGGATCTTCCTGTCCTTAAAATAGTATTCCCGGTCATGTTCATTCACTTCCCGCAGCACCTTGCAGGGATTGCCAACGGCAATTACGTTGGAGGGAATGTCTTTGGTGACAATGCTGCCTGCCCCTATCACCACGTTGTCGCCGATGGTGATGCCAGGTACCACGATCACGCCTGCCCCTAGCCAGCAGTTCCGGCCAATGTGCACAGGCGCATTGTACTGGTAGAACTGTTCCCGCAGCTTAGGCAGAATGGGATGTCCGGCTGTGGCGATCACCACATTGGGTCCGAACATGGTGTAGTCCCCCACATAGATATGGGTATCGTCCACCAGGGTCAAGTTAAAATTGGCATAGACATATTTGCCAAAGTGGACATGGTGTCCGCCAAAATTGGAACGGAAGGGCGGCTCGATGTAACAGCCTTCCCCAATCTCTGCGAACATTTCCTTCAACATAGCTTCCCGCTTGTCAAGTTCTGTGGGCCGGGTGTTGTTGAAGTCATAGAGGCGGTCAATGTAGCCAAGCTGTTCCTTCATCAAGTTCTCATCTCCGGGCAGGTATAACTGTCCGGAGTGCATTTTCTGGAAGATTTCTGCATTCATAGAATCCATGTGAGTGTCCTTTTTGTGTGTCCAATGGAAGTGCTTGTCCAGAGGATGTGTGTGTCAGCCGCAGCCGTCTATCCCACAGCAGAGTCCGCTCGCCGCGGATGCCTGCCCGTCCTGTAGAAGCCGGATCATCTCCTCCCTGGTGTAGGTCTCAATGGAGACAGGCTGGCCTTCCAGATAGATGGCAGGGATGCCGGAGACCTGCAGGGTATTGCGGGAATAGTCCACGGCTTCCTTCACCTGGGCCGTGTAAGTCCCTGCCTCCAGGGCCTGCCGGAAGGCATCTGTGTCAAGCCCGGCTTTCCCGGCAAGGGCACAGAGGACATCCGGTTCCCCGATATCCTGCTCCTCTTCAAAGTAGGCCCGGTAGACCAGATCTGCGTAGATATTTTCCCGCCCCTGTTCCTGTGCGAAGAACAGGCCTTCGAAGGCCAGGCGCGTGTAAGGCCGTGGACAGACAGATGGGGGCAGCTTCATGTCAAGTCCCAGTGCCCTGGCAGGTTCCACCAGGATCTGGTAGCGCTTTTTGCGCTCCTCATCATGGCAGACATTCACCCGCTCCTTTGGCTCTGGGGTCAGTTCCAGAGGCTGTACCCGGATCTGGGCCTCTATCCCGGTCTCTTCCAGGGCCTGTTCCAGGGCCACCTTGGCCACCAGACAGTAAGGACAGACAAAATCGGTAACAAATAAGATGTCAAGCATGGGCCATTCCTCCTTAAGAAAAAAGTATAGGAAGCTTTCATTCTGTATTAGGATTAGAATAGCATAGGAGGGGAGTTTGTTCAAGCGGGTATTTGCAGATCGTGTATGGCTGCTTTTAAAAACAGAAAATCTCTATCGTTGATACCAATAAGGTGCCAAAACATACCATTGGGGCATAGCGTCTTGACGACAGACAGAGGATTTGTTACCATAAGGCAAATTTCCTGCCACGGGTATGGAGACTGCATTCCAGGGAGTGGAACCGATGGGGGACCTGCGGTTAGGGAGCAGGGGCATAGGGATGGGCAGGGTGGTCTGGGCAGGGCAGGAGTCCATGCAGCGGGGAACCGGATGGGGAGAAGGCTAACAATGCTGAAGATCGGGATAGTATGCAGCCGGGAGAAGGATGCCGGGGAGATTGCACAGGCAGCCAGGCTGGCGGCAGCCCGGGAGGGCCTTATATGTGAGGTCTGTGTGATCCAGGGAATAATTTCCGGGAGGATGCCAGGGCCAGGGAAATCCCGCGGGAGGACACCGGAGAAATCCTGTGAGAGGACGCCGGGGAAGTCCCGTGGGAGGACGTCTGAGGAATGCCGCGGGAGCAAGCAGGAAGAATTCCTGGAGACAGAACTGGAGGGAATCCGGGAAGGAGAACCGGACACTTTCCCCTGGGAGAGCCTAAAAGGACCGGGCGGGCCATCCTGTGTGATCCTCTCCTGGAAATGCAGGCAGGAGGCCTTTGCCTGGGCAGAAAAGGCATGGGGGCAGGATCCCGGATTGCTGCTCTTGTATGTGGCCCATAGCGCGGAAGACATCTTTGCTGCCTTGCAGATGCCCTTTTTCCACACGGTCAGGGCCTTTGGCCTGGAACAGGATCTGGGGACGGCTTTTCGCAAACTGGGGCGTCTGAAGGTTCCTTCCGCAGAAAAAACAGGTTTTACCTGGGGCGGGAAGGTGATGCACATCTACAGGCGGGATATCCTCTATCTGGAAAGCGAGCACCATGATATCCGTCTCCACACCCTTGGGGAGGTGCTTCCTGTGACAGAGAGTTTGTCCCAGTGTGAGCAGAAGCTGAGGAACCAGGGGTTTGTGCGGATCCACAGGAGCTTCCTGGTCAATATGTACCATGTACGCTGTCTGGAAAAGGGCAACGTGCTGCTGGACAATGGGGAGCGCCTGTATGTCAGCCGCCAGAGGTATCCGGAAGTGAAGTTCCAGTTTGAGAACTATATCCGGCATCTGGATTTCATTTGATACCAGGATCCCAAGGCCAGAAGACGGATGTAAGCTTGTCTGCAGGGAGATTGCGGGAGCGTGTCACCCGGGCACATAGGTATATGCCTGGATGATGCCAGGGATGGGAGGAAGGATATGATTACAGTAGAACATCTGCGAAAGGAGTTCTCCTACTATAAGAAAGCCACAGGGATCCAGGGTTCCCTGCGGAATCTTTTCCACAGGGAGACACTGACCAAGGAGGCCGTGCGGGATATCTCTTTTTCGGTAGAACGGGGAGAAATGATCGGTTTCCTGGGACCTAACGGGGCAGGGAAGACCACTACCTTGAAGATGCTGTCCGGCATCCTGCATCCTACCGCGGGAAAGATTGACATAGATGGATTCATTCCCTGGGAGCGGAAGAATGCGTTTAAGCAGCGCATCTCTATTGTCATGGGGCAGAAGAACCAGCTCTGGTGGGATCTGCCGGCCAGTGACAGCTTCTACCTGAACAAATGCATCTTCCATGTGGAGGATGGACCTTACCGGGACATTGTCACGGAACTGGCCGGGCTGCTGGATGTGAAGGAACTATTGAATGTGCAGGTAAGGCGGCTTTCCCTGGGAGAGCGGATGAAGATGGAGATACTGGCGGCGCTGATCCACCGGCCGGACATCCTGTTCCTGGATGAACCCACCATCGGCCTGGACATTTTATCCCAGCAGAAAATCCGGGAATTCTTGAAGATATATAATGAACAGTGGAAGACCACAGTGATCATTACCAGCCACCACATGGCAGATATCCAGGCCCTGTGCCAGAGGGCTGTGATCATCAACCAGGGAAACCTGGTGTATGATGGCAGGCTGGAGGATATCAATGCCCTTCTGGGGAAAAGAAAGCTGATCCATGTGAAGACAGCATTCCCGGTGGCACAGGAGATCTGGGGATCCTATGGCCAGGTGCGGGAAGTGGAGAGGACCGGGGCCGTGCTGGAGGTGGCCCAGGACAGGGTCCGGGAGACCCTGGGTTCCATCCTGTCCGGCCTGCAGGTGGAGGATTTCACGGTGACGGAGATTCCCCTGGAGGAGAGCATTGCCCGGTTCTACCAGAAGGAGGTGACACCCCTGTGAACCAGAACCGTTGTGTGTTCCTAATGGGGATAGAGCGGGCCATGGAATACCGTGTCAGCTTTTTCCTCAGTATGCTGAGTGCCATTTTCCCCATCGTGATCCAGGTTACCATGTGGAATTATCTGTATGGGCATGGGGATGCAGCGGCTGTGTTTGGCTATGAACATGAGCAGATCCTATTGTACACCCTGCTGGCTGTCATTGTGTCCCAGCTTGTGGGGGCCGGGTTTGAGGGGGAGATGAACAGTGATATCAAGATGGGCGGACTGAACAAATACCTGGTTCGGCCGGTTTCCTACAAATGGTACCAGTTTTTCAGTTTTACAGGACAGAAGGTGCCCCGGCTGCTGGTGGCGGCCCCGGTGATGGGGGGGATCCTGGCAGTGGGGGCCTGGCAGGGACTGCCCCTGTCTCCGGGCAGGGTGCTTCTCTTCCTGGGGAGCCTGATGCTGGCGGTGGTACTGAATTTCTGTATCTTCTACTGCATCGGCCTGCTGGCATTCTGGCTCACGGACGTAGACAAACTTTTTGGCACAGTAAGTATTGTGCTGACTGTGGCCAGCGGCGGCGTCTTCCCCCTGGATATTTTCGGGGGCTGGGTGGAATTTGTGATGAATCTGCTGCCCTTCGGCTACACCACCCAGTTTCCGGTAAATATCATCAACGGACGGTTCGGCTGGGAACGGATCTGCGTGGGCATCGGGTTCCAGGCCGGGTGGATCCTGCTATTTGCCTGGCTGGGGGAGTGGATGTGGAGACGGGGACTGAAGCGGTATGTGGGGACTGGGGGATAAGTGTGAAGGGAATGAAGATTTTCTAAGGCCAGAAAGTACCTGGCCCAAGAAAATCTAAGTCATTCCCAAGGAATGGCGTTGCCATTCCTTTAAGAATCGCTAAAGCGATTCTTCCCAGGCGTTCTTCCGGATTTGCAGCAGTTCACTGATAGGGGGATAAACATGAAAAAATTATGGCAGTATCTGAGGCTGGTAGGTGTATTTGCAAAATATTCGCTGATGTCCTCCCTGGAGTACCGGATCAATTTTGTGGCCGGGGTGGCAGTGGAGATGGGATGGATGGTTATCAAGCTGCTGTATGTGGCCATTATCTATAAGGCGGGAACGGATATAGGGATTCTTACGCCGGATCATATCCTGCTGTTCGTGGGGACGTACATGCTGCTCACAGGAGTATATATGCTGTATTTCGGTAACTTCTGCTCCCTGCCAGGGATGGTGCAGCAGGGAGACCTGGATCTGTATCTGGTGAAGCCAATATCCCTGCAGTTCTATGTGACCCTGCGGCGGCTGGATTTCTCCCTGCTGCTGCCGGAAATGGTGGCCGGATGTGCCATGATCGCGGTGGGATGGAAGCGGGCCGGGCTTCCTGTGGGACTGGTGCCTGTGGGAGGATTCCTCTTCTACCTGTTCTGTGGGTGCCTGCTGACCTACAGTCTGTTCCTGCTGCCCTACCTGATCAGCTTCTGGACCGTTTCCCTGGGAGGAATTGCGGATATCAGCAATGCCCTGTGGGACTTTAACAATATGCCTTCCCTGATCTATGGCAGGCGGCTCCGGGATCTTGGCACCTACGTGCTGCCCATTTTTGTGATCACCAACTTCCCAGGCCTGTTCCTTATGGGAGAACTGTCCACGGGGGCCTGTATCTGGGGGGCTGCAGCCCCGGTGGTGTTCTTCGTGATAGCCCGTCTGCTGTGGCGGGTGGCACTGGCAAGGTACAGCAGCGCCAGTTCATGACAGCTACCTACTTGCCTGTCTGCAGGCAGTCTTCAAAATAGGGAAGGACCTGTTCCAGGGGTTCCTCATGCCAGCAGTGGCCACCCTCCCGGATATCGTGTACCAGATGGTCTTCTTTTCCATACAGGCGGTAGGCTGCCCTCACAATATCCAGTTGCTCCATGACATTATCCAGTCCCCTGGGTCCATTCAGGGAATCCTCCCTGCAGGACTGGACCAGAAGGGGCCTGGGGGCAATCAGGGATGCAATGTCCCCCATATCGAAATGCTCCCATAGGTGGGGCACATAATTACAGCTGCAATTGCCGTTGAGCAGCAGCAGGGAATCCCGGTATCCGTACAGGTAGCCGCTGATCACCACCTGCCGGATCCGGTCATCCAGGGCTGATGCCCACAGTGTCTGCATCCCGCCCCCGGAAAAGCCCAGGCATCCCAGGGTGTCTGTATCCCATTCTCCCCGCTCCTGGACGTAATCCAGCAGCCGCATCACATCATAAGCACACATTCCGGCCACTGTCTGCCCCAGCGGCTCTGCCATGTGGGCAAGCTGGAAACAACTGCTGTTAAGGAATGCCTGCTCCGTCTCCCCCTGGAGGGCTTCATCCCGTCTCTCCCCAAATCCCCGGCAGTCCGGGCATAGGGCCACATACCCCCGCTTTGCAAGCTGCATTCCATAGTCATAATGGAACCGGTCAATGGCTTCCTTTACGGCAGGAATCTCCCCACATCCGGCCACGCTGTATTTCCCTGCCCCCTGGTGGCCGGGAAGGGCCAGGAAACAGCGCTGCTTTTTCCCTGCCTTATGGGGACGGGGGATCAGGATGTATACGGGCATGTAGGTATCTGGTTCCACCTGGAGCAGCACCTTCTCCCGGACAATGCCGGGCACCACTTCCTGCTGCTCCAGGGTCTGCGGATTTAAGGGGCAGCGCTCCATCTTGTCAAGTCCCAGCAGTCCCCACAGTGTCTTCCGGGCCCGGGCCTTCCATTCCTCATAAGACTCCCGGGTATCTCCTGTAAAGGCATCCCGGCGGCATAAGCGGTCATATTTTGCCAGCATGCCTTTTAAGCTGCCATAGTAAGGGTCAATTTTTATGGTTCTGTCCATTATATATGCCTCCTGTTGTTACTGTTTACAGGTGCCGCCGCGAGGTGTTTTCACGCGTTTTTGCGTGACAAACCCAGGCAATCTTGATTGCCTTGACTGCCTCGCGCCAAAATGCCTGCATTTGGCGTTTTGTGTGCATGGTTGCTGTGAACGGAGTGAACAGTAACCTCCTGTTCTGTTCCTGCGGATCCCGGTGCGATCCTGGATCAATCCTTCTGCAAGGATTGTACTACAATCCCGGCACCATCACAACCCTGCCCATCCACAAATCTGTTCCGTTTACGGACACTGCCCGCCAGAAGGCGGGCAGTGTAGGAAAGCCGGTAGATGCATTGCAGCCAGTTCCCCTGTTATGGAGTTATTCCAACGCTGACAGGTAACGCTGGTACTGTCCCTGTTTTACAGCCAGTACATCAGACAGCTTCAAGGCTTTCAGGCCGCTGATATAGCTGTCGAATTCATCCAGGGACTTGGTCCCGGTTATGAAGGCATTGGCATTCTCGTCCACATAGGTCTGGATATCCACCATATAGGTATTGATCACTTCAGATTCCTGCTCCGTGGAATATACGAAGGGCCAGGGATCCTTTACAAACTGTTTCTGCCATGCGTTGCATTCTGCATGCCAGTCAGCCACAAGCACATCTGTGGATTCCACGGACTGCTGGGCAGGGAATACGAAGGAGGGATTGATACCAAGCTGCTGCAGCCAGTCATTGTCATTGGCCTGTTCCGTGAAGGATCTGGTTCCATCCGCTGCCTCTGTATAGCTTTCTCCCTCGATACCCCACTGATACATTACCTGGCAGGTGTCGCTCATGGCATAATCCAGGAAGCGGCAGGCCATGTCTATATTGGAGGAGGAAGAATTGACACCGAACATATTTCCAAGTTCCACACGTCCTACATAATATCCTTCATATTCGCCGGAAAGGGGTGCTGCACCAATAAAGGCAGTGGCCTTTGTACCGTCATAGTAGGGAAGGACATTGCTGAACATCATGGACATTGCCCAACTGAAGTCAAAGGACACACCTGTCTTGTCGTTGGAGATCCGCTCAATGATCTGATCCCTGTCCAGGGAACTGTATTCTACTTCCAGCAATTTCTCCTCATACAGGCCATTCAGGAAGGTGAGGTACGCCTTGTAATTCTCCTGGTCTGCTGCTGCGTAGGTTACGTTACCGTCCTTGTCTGCCTGGAAACCACTTACCAGGTCAAGCCCGAAAGCAGGCCCGAACATATAGGGCAGGAATCCTGCCGTGATGCTCATGGGAACTTCATCAGAAGTATCCCCATCACCGTTCATGTCGTTTTCCTTGTAATAACGGAGCAAGTCCACGAATTCATCCAGAGTCTTGGGTGCTTCCTTCTGTGCCTTGTCCAGCCACTTGGTAAAGTTGGGCATCTGGTCGAAATGCTCATCCAGCGGTACAAAGAATTTACTCTGAAACATGCCCTTTCCAACCTCCGGTACAGGCCGGCCTACCACCCCAGCACATTCCTGCGGGTATAGGCTGCTGCTTCTTCCTGCGTAAGACAATGACACCAGTCTGCCCGCTTCCCTGCCGCACCGGGACCAAAGTTGCCGTACTCCGCAAAAAAGACAGTTCCATGGGCAGCTTCCTTGCCCCAATCATGCCAGCCTTCCGGCCGGATGTGGGCACCCAGCTCGGAGTCCAGGATCACCACCCTGGCGTAATCCCGCCAGGGCCGTCCCAGGTAAATGCTTCCCTCTGGGGCATCACCGGTAAAACGGCAATGGGAGAACACATATCCGTACTCCTGCCCCTCCGGGGAGGATCCGGCAGTCACATAGCCCAGGGGCCGTCCCAGGGAATGCAGTGTACAGTCCTCAAAATAAGCGGTGGCGCTTCCGAAGATGAAATCCACCGTGCCGCAGATGTAACAGTGGTGGTATAACTGCCTGCCATTGATACGGGGTGCAAATTCCTTAGGACCCTTGAACCCGCCGGGGACCACTTCCTTGGGCGGGAGGGGGCCTGTAAACAGGGTATCCTGGGCACCCAGGAGCCTGCAGTCCGAGACCACAATGCCTTCTCCCTCTGCGTACAGGGCAATGGCCTGCTCCACATGCTCCCGCAGTGCCGCACCATTCTCAATGGTAAGGTTCCGCAGCTGTATCCGCGGCGCATCTGCCAGCAGGGTATAACTGCGGAAGGTTCCCCGCTTGTCCCCGTCCGGCAGGATATCATTGGCAGCGTCATCATAGGTGATGATGGTGTCTGTTGCATTCTCCCCCTCCAGGATCAGCCCTTCCTGGTGGATCTCCAGCTTCTCATGGTAAGTCCCCGGGGAAATATGTATGGTAATCTCCTCTCCTGCATGGGTTTGCGCGTGGGCCAGGGCATCCCCGATCTTCTGAAACATTCCGTCTGTTCCAACTGTCAGTTTCATTGTCATCCTTCCTTTCTCTGATTCCTGCAAGCAATGAGCCAGGCGATTGCGAAGCAGATAGCTGGCGAATGCTACGGAGTTGTTTACCTGGAATCTTTTCGTTAATATCCGTTTTCCTGTGCGCCATATACGGCCTGGTCATGGGTAAAGCCTTCAAATTCAAGCTGCTGAATCAGTTCGCTTTTGGAAAATGAGGAGATAGCCAGATAACTTTTGGCTTTTTTGGAGGCCTGCTCATTCCAGTCAGCGCCGCAATTGTCAGCAGCATAAGCTGCCTGTTCATCAGTAAACGCATCAAATTTGAGTTGGTCGATAATTCCTTCGTAGGAAAACGATGAAACATTCAGATATCTTTTTGCTTTGTCCAAAGCCTGTTCGTTCCAGTCGGCCCCGCAATTATCAGCCGCATAGGTTGCTTCTTCAGTCGTAAAACCGTCAAACTCTAACTGACCGATGAGACCATCATGAGAAAAAGCGGTTATTTTCAGATAAGAGTTTGCCTTTTTAAGGGCATTCCGCTGGCCGGTGGTAACGGATGAGGAAGAGGAAGAATCGGGCGTTGTAGCCGGTGCTGTGTCAGAAGAGGGCGATTCTGTAGCAGAGGCAGACTCTGATGCAGGCTCTGTGGCAGATGTAGATTCTGCGGCAGAGGAGGATTCCACATTAGATGCAAAGTCATAATTGCCATATGTACTTTTGGCAGAACTGTATATTTCCATAAAAGAGTCGTTATAATCAGCACTGTATGGACATAAACGCATAATGAGTGTAGTAATGTAGTCATTGAAATTAAGGGCTTTGGCATAACATTTTGAGCCATCGCTTAACTCCATATAATATTCAGCCACATAATTAGAAAATGTCGACTGCTCATCAACGACAGATTCACCCTCTTTTAATGGGAATGCATTCTGGCACAGGGATTCGGTAAGGATACTTAAACCTAACCGGGCTTCCTGTTCAGAGGCGCCTGCTACTTCCGGGAAGGGAATGGTGGCAAAAGCAATGATGGTATTATGGGCATCTTCTGGTTCTGCAGGCAGGGATGGACAGGTAATGGTAATGGAATCTCCACTTTCTGACAGGCTACAGGTAAATAAGTTAGAATCATAGGTAAACGAAACATATGGGTCAGAGTAGGTCTGATAATCGGGCACTGTTTCTGGAGGAAGGGTTGGAGATTCCGATGGGGCAAGGGATACGGGATCTGTTTCGGTAGTCTCTTCCTGGGAAACAGAACCAGGATTCTCTGAAGCAGGGTTCCCGCAGCCAAAGAGAGACAATGTAAGGGTAGCGGATAAAACAGAGACGAAAATTCTTTTTAAGGTTTTCATATGTTGGTCTCCTTTATTCTTTGGGCTCATAAAAAGCCATGATAACTCAGTCAGTTAATTCCAGGACTGCAATTGTCGGTTCAAAATAGATCACATAGTTGTCAACTGTTACACTGATACCGTATTTGCTCTTATAGTAGGACAGGGATTCTGCCAGGAATTCTTCCGTCACTTCCAGATATTCGGCAGCTTCGGAAAGGCCCTGGCAATGGTGTCTGTATGCATCCAGGATCCCCGTAAGGCCCACAAGCTTATCGTATGCATAAACCCGTCCGTGATGTTCCTGCTTTCTGTTGGCCATGGAGCGCATATCCGTGATATCCCCTGTTCCGGTGTAATAATGCCCCAGTTCTTCTGCCAGGACACATTTTTTATCCCGTTCGGTCAACCCTGCCTTTATGGCAATATTTCTCCCGGCTATGAGTCCCTTATGTGCCCTGAGGGGCTTTTCTTTTGTGGTCAGATTATGATGGTCGGCTTCTGCCAATATATCATCGTAAGTAAGCATAAGTCACCCCTTTGTAATGTAGTAGCAAAGATGAAGGAATCCATTCTGCGCCATTCGGTGAATAAGGAAATGTGCCAATACAGGCTATACACTAAAAGTGATCCATGATGTCTTCATCGTACTGCCTGTCCTCTTGGGAGGCCCCCTCTATGGCGTGGGCGGCTTTGACATAGTGGGTATCTTCTTTTACATACCTGGGAACCTCTGTCAGTTCTTTGACCCGTTCTGTGGCCACATGCTGGCCGATGTCATTGAGCAGGTCATAATATTGGACAATCTTCTCGTGCTGCTTATGGAGGGAAAGACCGGCAGGTGGAATGTCTTCCGGAGACCTGGGTACATAGTAAATAGATTCCCCGTTTTGGATGCCATCCATGGTGCCATAATCGGCCAACAGCTTCTGGCAGAGTGCATCATCCAGATATTTCCTGTAGGATTCATTATGCAACATCATGGCAATATATTGATGAAACTGCACATGCCCGGGATCAAATCCGCTATGCTGCACACTTCTTGAGAACAGGCACTTTAGGACAGTGATGGCAGCATGGTATCTTTCCTCCAGGGAGCGGTTCCTGTCTCTGCTGATGTTCCTGTTTTTCGCCTTTACTTTTTCATTGATGACAGGGCTGCATATAAGTTCCCCAAATAGGACGGTCCCCTTTTCCCATTTCCCATGCTCTTCCCGATGCAGCAGGATATCCTTCTCATCAGAAGAATCATAAGTGAATCCGCAATCGGGACAGGTGATGATGTCGCTCTTCCATTCATCCAGATACTCTATGGAGGTGTCAAGAAGATCCGCAATCTTCAGCAGTTTCTCTGTGTTAGGCTTGCTTCTTCCGCTTTTCCAGTCCGAGAAGGTTGACTGCGGAATGCCGGTTGCCCTGGATACATCAGAGTCCTTGAGCTTCTTTTTGTCCCTGTATCTACAATATAATTCATACATGTGCCACCTCATTTTTCGGAAATCATAAATTTAGGGTTGACAAATAAGGAAATCACAAGTATAATCAACTTATGAATTCGGAAATCCTAAATATAAAGCAGTCCAAAAAGAATGAATTCTGTTATATTATAAAGGATTTCCGAAGTGATGTCAAGAAAATTTCGGAAAGGAGAAAAACATGAGTCTACAGGAATTTACAGACGTATTGCTCACGGCAGTGGGGAGTGTGTATCACTTGAAGGCACCCGCGGATGTCCCGGATGAATATGTCATCTGGCAGGAGACGGGGGGAAGGTCGCTGTATGCATCAGATGTACGCAGCGAAACCGTCAGGACGGTGCAGATGGAACTGTATACCGGGCGGGAATATACGGAAACGGTGGACAGGATCCTGGATGTGCTGGAGAGAAAGGGTATTGCCTTCCAGGAACCGGAGCCGCATTTTGACCCGGACACGGGCAAGACCAGGTACACCATCCCGTGTGAGACGGTGTGATGGACAAAGACGGGACAACACTTACAAAGAGGGCCCCTAAGGGCCTGTAAGAATTCATTTTAAGACAATCTATAGGAGGAGAAGAAAATGGCAGCATTTGGTGCAAAGTATCTGAGATTCGCAAAGATAGCAACGGAGGAAAAGGGAAAGCTTCCCACATATGCCCCTGGCGTGGTAACGCTGGGCGGCCTGGTCAAGGCAGACCTTACGGTAAATTATGCCAGCGGTGAGATGTATGCCGATGACGTGCTGGCAGAGAGGGTGGAGGAGTTCATCAGCGGAAGCCTTGCCGTGGAGGTGGACGAACTGGAAAACGAGGAGGCCAGCGTTGTATACGGGGCCAGGATCAATGAATCCGAGGAAAAGGCAGACAATGCAAGTGACAGTGCCCCCTGCGGCGGGCTGGGATATTACAAGACCCTGGTCAAGAATGGGGAGAGGTTCTGGAGGGGATATTACTATCCCAAGGTAAAAGCCACCCTGGGAAATGACACTGCAGCGACCAAGTCGTCAAGCATCACCCTTGCCACCACACCGCTGACCTTTACGGTATTCGAGCCGGAGAACGGGGACTGGAGATACACGAAAAGGTTCTCCACCGAAGCAGAAGCGGTTGCATGGGTGGATGAAAAGCTTGGAGTGACAGCCGGAACACCGGAGCAGGTGGAGGAATGATGTCATGCTGTGCAGATACACGAAGGCTCAGTTCAAGGGGAAAGAGATCTGCCTCGCCTTTACCGTGAATGCCATGTTCCAGATAACAGACATGCTAAAGGACGGCGAGGAGATCATGGACATGCTGGAAGGCAGGGGAGCAGAGGGGTTTGAGAGGTTCTGCACGGCGGTCAGTATCCTGGCGGGCTGTGGGGCCCAGGCGGTTGAAGCTGACGGGCGCCCCCGCCCCTCGGTCCCCGGGGCAGAAGAACTTTGCGCATGTATGCAGCCGGCAGAGTACATAGGCATCAAGAGGGAAACGCTGAAGGCCGTGCTGCTGGGATACGGGCAGGAGATCGCCGATGAGGACGAGGAGACAGACATTGGACTGGCAGAACTGGAAAAAAAATAAGACCCGCCAGGGCGACCGTGCTGAGTATGGCCGTCCTGGCGGGGGTATCGGTATCCGAGGCCATGATGTGCGCCCCCGGACTGCTGTTTGACATGGTGAAGCTGAAAGCCCGCCAGAACGGGTGGAAAAAAGAATGGGATACTTAAGCATCACGGCTTGACAGTACGGAAATAAGCTGCTGGCGGGCAGCCTGCTTTTCTTCCGGGCTGGTGGCCTCTTCAACGGCAGCCTCCAGTTGGCTGATCAGTAGATCGCGTTCCTTCCGTTGTTGCTCTTCCTGCTTCTGAGGCTCATTCAAACCCTGCCCATGGGCTGTGCATATATCTGCCTGCGGGGGATCGGATTCCTCTTGCTGGTATTGTTGTTCTTTTGCAGCTTTTCTGTTAGCAAGATACGTCTTCCAGGCCTTTATATAAAAATATGGAAATATAATGATAAAAAGAAAAAAGAAGAGATCAGTAAAGACAATAAAATACATATTGCCACCTCCTAATCCTATATTACAGGAGTATAAGGTATATGTCAATGAAAAGGGGTAAGAAATGGAAACCGGGACAAGGAAAACAAACCTGGAGATTTCGGGCGATGAGGAGTACCGTGACAGCTTAAAAAAGGTGAATGCACAGCTTGCAGAGCAGAAAAGCAAAGTGAAGCTTCTGACGGAAGCCTATAAGGATAATCAGAACAGCCAGGAAGCGCTGACCAAAAAAACAGAACAGCTGAAAGTCGCTCTGGAAGCCCAGGAAAAGGTGCTGGATGTTGTAAAGCAAGGCGTCAAAAATGCAAGACAAGAGCAGCAAAAGTATGGGAACCAGATGGAGGAAGCCGGGGAAAAAATCAAGGCAGCCCAGGAGGAACTGAAGACACTAAGTGAGACAACCGAAGATAGTACGAAACGGCAGACAGAACTAAACAACGAGATCAAGAAGTACAAGACACAGTTGGAGGAAGCTTCCAGAGGACAGGAGACGGCATGTGCCGTTATGGAGGAATGGACTCTGCGGCAGAGCAAGGCACAGACTGCTGTGTACAGGACAACCTCCCAGATCAAGGAATACGAAAGGTATCTGAAGGAAGCAGCAGAAAGCACAGACAAATGTGCCGCCAGCATTGACCAGTATGGCAGGAAAGTAAAAAGCACTGCAAAGGAGCAGGAAAAGCTCCATAAAGAAGTGGACAGTTCGGAAGCGGCGCTTGATGGTTTTGTAGGGGCGCTGGCTGTAAATATATCGCCTGGAAAATTTAAAGAAATAGCAGAGGCACTGACAGAATGCATAGAGGCGGCAGCAGGGTTTGAAACCGTGCTGGCCAAGGTTTCTGCCATTGCAGATACTTCCGCTGTGGATATGCACATCTTAGGAAAGGATATCCTGGCCCTGTCAAATGAGACAGGACGGTCTGTGGCCGAACTTTCAGAGGCTGCTTACGGGGCCATATCAGCGGGAGTGGAGACCGCGGATGCCGTAGATTTCGTGTCAAGGGCGACAAAGCTTGCAGTGGGTGGGTTCACGGACAATGCCACATCCGTGGACTTTCTGACAACCGTACTCAATGCCTATGGCCTGGAACTGGCGAGGACATTGGAGATATCGGATTACCTAATTACCACACAGAGCCTGGGGAAGACAACTGTGGGGGAACTGGCTTCTTCCATGAGGGAAGTGATCCCGGTTGCGGCGGCCTACCATGTGGAGATGGACAATCTGTCCAGCGCCATGGCCATCTTGACGGCCAATGGTACAGCCACGGAGAAAAGTTCTGCTTATCTCAAGGCAATGCTGCAGGATCTGGGGGACGGGGGAAGCAGGGTATCCCAGGTATTGCAAGATCAGACAGGGGTATCCTTCAGCCGCTTGATGCAGCAGGGGCATCACCTGGGGGATGTCCTGGCGATCCTGGCAACGGCTGTGGACAATGACAAGAGCGCTTTCCACGAACTGTGGAGCAGTTCAGAGGCCGGAACCGGCGCCCTGGCCCTGCTGTCTGCCGGGACAAGAGAGTATGAGGATGTGCTGTACCAGATGAGGGAGAGCGCCGGGGCCACCCGGAAGGCATATGCCCAAATGGCTGATACCACAGAGATGTCCCAGGAAAAGCTGGAGAATGCATTTCACAATCTGAAGATTGCCGTGGGGAGCGAATTGCAGGATCAGATGAAGGGGGTGTATGACTGTGGTATAAACCTGCTGGAATGGGCCGCAGCATTTGTGCAGGAGAATAAGTGGCTGATTCCTGTCCTGGAGGCTGTGGCCCTGGGCATCAGCACCCTTTCTATGGCAACAGCGGGATTTGCTGTGGTGACGAAGGTCGTCATACCACTATGCGACCAGTTTTCTAAAGCTCTGTCAGCAAACCCCATAGGATTGGTAGCTACGACCCTTGTCACACTGACATCTGTTCTGGGGGCGGTTATCTCCTGCGTTTCGAACACAACGGATCAGATTGAAGAGCAGACCACAGTATGGAGGGATCATGTAGATGCGCTGAACAGCTCTGTGGAGGCATACCAGGAACAGAACCAGGAAGTGGAGCAGGCTGCCATGGACGCGAAAACGCTGGCAGGAGCCCTCGCCGAACTGGCTTCCAAGGAGAGAAGAACCACGGCAGAGAAGGAAGCCATGGCAGAAGTGGTTGACAGACTGAATGAGAAGATCCCGGATCTGGGGCTGAAATATGACACCCTGTCAGATTCCGTCAGCATGACGGCAGATGAACTAAACGATATGATTGACGCCATGGAACGGCAGGAAAAATATGAGGTAGCCAGGGATGAATATGCCGACATGTATGCAGAGAGGAAGGAAAGTCTCGAGGAACTGGAGAGGTTACAGAAGGAACTGGCTGCGGCAAGTGAGAAACAGGAAAGGACGAAAGACGAATACTACACAAGTACGGGCACACTTGAGGATTTTGTGGCAGCAGAACAGGAGGTATTGTCTCTCACGGAAGCCATTGAAGGACTCCAGGCAGCCATATCCGAATCCGATGGAGTCTTTGGGGAAATGGCAAATACCATGAACCTGCATGTGATTGAGACGGCATCCATGACAGAGGCAGAGCGGGAATCCATTGACGCCATGCTGGAGGCGGCAGAAGCAAAGCGGGACTGTCTCCCGGAGTATTACGCGGAGATAGAAATGATTGCGCAGACCGCGCAGGAGTATGACGCCTATGCTGCATCCGTAAGGGACAACATGGACAGCGTCATGCAGCAGATCCAGAAACTGGAGGAGAATTACCAGGAAAGCTACCAGGCAGCATACGAAATGATAGGCGGACAGATCGGCCTGTTCGAGCAGATGAAAGTAGGGACATCCATTAGTATCAATGAAATGATGGAAAATATGGGTTCCCAGAAAGAATACTTGGAAGAGTATGCCAGGAATATTCAACTGGCCATGGAACTAGGCCTGGACGAAGGTATCTTGAGCCAACTGGCAGACGGCTCGGAGGAATCAGCGGCAATCCTGCAGGAGATCGTGGAAAATGGCTCTGACAGGATCACGGAACTCAATGGGGAATTTGCCAAGGTATCTGAAGGCAAGGATGCGTTTGCGGCGGCTGTTGCGGAACTGGAAACCTATTACGGGGAAGAGATGAAGACTCTGGTGGAAGAGACCGCAGCGGCAGTGAAGGACATGGCCCGGTATGACGATGCCTACCATTCGGCAGTGGAGACATGCAATGGGATCATAGCAGGACTGGATAAACAGTGGGACAATGTAATGGAAAAATACAGGACATTGGCCCGGGAAGCCTGGCGCACCTATAACAGGGAGCAGGGTACCTTTTCCCCTTCCAGGAAGTTCATATGGTCGGCAGAGATGACCCTGGAAGGAATTGAAAAGGGTGTGGACCAGGGGCAGGAAGGGGTAATGAGGAAGTATGCACAGCTTGCCGTGGAGGGGCTTGCGGCATACAGAATGGGAATGCAGGAGACGGAGGGCAGAAGCGCGTATACCGGGATAGCAGAAAGGGCAGCCGCAGCCATGCTGGAAAGCTGTCTGCAGGCGGCATCGAAGAACACAGGCGCCCAGGAAGCAAAAGGCATACCCTCCCAGAACTTTTACATTTATACGCCAGTCAAGTCCCCAAGTGAAATGATGCGGGCGGCGAGGCTGGAACAGCAATATGGAATGGCAGGTGAATGACCATGCAGGCAAGATTTGTAAGGGATGACGGAAGAACCTTCCTTCTGGGCGGTTCCTACAGGGACAGCGCAGAATGGGGGATAACAGACATAACAGGGACAGACACCGTAGAGAACCGGATGAGCTGGGTGGTGCCGGCGGCCGGAGACGGGGAGGAGATAACGGGGGAGAGGATACCGGCGAGAAATATCGATATCCAGGCCAGCGTAAAGGACAGACAGAAGAACAGTGCGGAGCGCAGGAAGGCAATGGCCTTTTTCAATCCGAAACACAGCTTTACATTGTATGTCACAAAAGGGAATGTGACCAGGTGGACGGTTGCGAGACAGGAGCGGTTCCAGTGCAGGGAGCAGCCTGCGGACAGACATGTATCCATGAGCATTGCCCTCAAGTGTGCGGATCCCTATCTTTATTCTGTGGACGATTATGGGAAAAATATAGCGGCTGTCACAGGATGTTTCGGGTTTCCGTATATTTCCCCGATAGAAAGGGGGTTCCGCACGGGAGTGTACAATTTTGCGAAGGTTGTGACAGTGGAAAACACCGGCGATGTGGAAACCCGCATGAAGATAATTGTCATGGCAGACGGGCTGGTGGAGAACCCGAAGGTCATGCTGAATGGTGCATATGTGCGGCTCCTTGACATCCTGCAGGCCGGGGACACGGTGGAGATAGACATGGTGCGCAATACCATCCGGAAGAACGGCAGCAACTGTATCGGAAAGGTTGACAGGCATTCTTCCTTTACTGGGATGGTACTCCGCCCTGGAAACAATGAGGTGTCTTTTGATGCGGATAACGGGGACACGGACATGAAGGTGGTATTGTATTACAATCTGAGATATCTGGGGGTATGATATGGAGATCATGGCACTTAACGGGGACTTCCTGCCGGAGGGACCCACAAACCTTACCTATTTTGACCTGGCATGGAACAGGAAATATTATGAGACGGGCCAGTTTTCCATACAGATCAAGGCACAGGACTACCGTGCAGATATGAAATACATCTTCACGGCCCAGAGGCCGGAACTGGGGATGATCCAGAAGGTGGTTTATGAAGAGGAAGAAGGCATGGTGGTGTTGAGCGGTTTCTTCTATGAGAGGAAACTGGCAGACAAGATTATCTGGCCTGCATTTGAGAGGTATGGCACAAGGTCAGGATTCGTGGCAGCAGCCGTGGAGAGATATAAGGGGGATATCCCGAAACTGGAAGTTGCTGGATTTGAGGACGATGGCGAGGAGATCCAGAAGCAGGAGACCGGGACGACACTGGAAGAAATGGCGCAAAGTACGCTGCAGGTGGAAGGAAGGGCTTACAGGTGCAGGTATGATTTTGAAAACGATGTGGTCCTGTTTGAAATCTACCGCGGCCTGGACAGGACACAGGGCCAGAACGGGAATCATTTTGTGACATTTTCCAGAGGGTTTCGCAACATTCAAAATGTGAAGGCGCAGAGCGATGGCAGCGCATATAAGAATTACTTCGTGGTAGGTGGACAGGGGGAGGGGGCCGACAGAATTACCGCGGTATATGACCTGTCTGGCGGAGGATACCGGCAGGAACAGTTCCTGGAGAGTAAGAAGACATACAATCCAGAGAAACAGTCCCTGGAAGCATACCAGGATATCCTGCTGCAGGAGGCGGTTGAAAAGTCCGGGAAATATGTAGACATTCACAATGTAGAATTTGATGCGGTGGCAGGTGTGGGGGCGGTTTACCTGGAAGACTATGACCTGGGGGACAAATGTGATATCATACTGGACCAGGTAGGAATATCCTATGAGGCCAGGATCATCGAGATCATGGAGACATGGGGCAATGGGGAGCACCGGGTGACACTTACCTTCGGGGATAAGATACCAACATTGTATGAGAAAGCGAGGATAAGGTAATGAAGAGTTTTCCGTTTGATTCGGAAGTTACATATGATGAATACGGCATGCCCGCTTATGACAGGGGAGCCAACAGCCAGGAGCTTAGGGCCTACTACCACCTGTTGTATACGGATGGTGTATTCCCGAATCCGTCCACAGGACTACAGGTGGCGGAATATGGCCAGGAGATGAGCGTATGCGTGCGTCCGGGGAGCCTGGTCATCCAGGGCGCCCTGGGGATAGAGGAAAATGAGAGGGTACTCGTTTTTGAGGCATCCGGGAGCACTTACGACAGGATAGATGCGGTGGTTGCAAGGCTTAATACCAACTATGAATACCGGAAAATTGATTTCTATGTCGTAAAGGGGATGGAGTCAGACAATCCGGTTGCACCCGGACTGACACGGGAGGGAGGCATATATGAGCTACGCCTGGCAAATGTGTTCATAGCGAAAAACACAACCATGATATCTGCAGAAAGGATTACGGACACCCGTCTGCATACGGAGGACTGCGGAATTGTGACCTGCAATCCGGACAAGGTTGACACCACATCCCTGTTCATCCAGTACCAGGGTGCCTTGGATCAGTTTGTGGAGAAGGCAGACCGGCTCTTCTATGAGTGGTTCGATTCCGTGAAGGACCAGCTTGACGAAGATGCCGCCGGGAACCTGCTGGGGATGATTAACCGGCGTCCCACCTCCACAGGGATCCGCGATATCCAGGTGGTGGATGCCCTGCCGGAGGACGCGGCGGGACACCCGGACACGCTGTATGCGGTGGTGGATGCGGGAACCATCGTGGAGACACAGGATCTGCCGGTACAGAGGAGGCGTGCCATTTTCCGGGGAAAGAACCTGGGGAGTGCCGTAACGGCAGCGCAGTGGGAAGAGATTGCCGCAGGCACGTTCCATGACGTATTTACCGGGGACTACTGGGAGGCAGACGGCATAAGGTGGGTGGTGGCAGACTTCGACTACTTCCTGGGATACGGGAGCGGGGATGGAACCACAAGGCACCATGTTGTCATCCTGCCAGACAGGATTCTGGGAAGGGGAAAGATGAATGAGATAGAGACAAACGAGACCGGGTACCATGGGTGCGGGATGCGATCATCCGGCCTGGATGCGGCAAGGGAGCAGATCATAAATATGTTCGGGCAGGAAAGGCTCCTTGTCTACAAAAGCTACATGACCAACAATGCAACCGGCGGGATGTTGTGGGCAGATGCGGTGGTGGAGATCCCCAGTGCCGGCATGGTGCTGGGAACCGGTACCACAAGGGCCATTGAAAACGGCCAGCTTGCACTCTTCTCCCTGGACAGGCAGTCTGCCGTAGCGGACAGGAAAGGATACTGGCTCAGCGGAATCCAGGGCAGCACATCCTTTGACCAGATGCGTCCGGAAGGGTATGTGTCCTCGCTGCCTGCGAATGTCAGTGCAGGTATCCGCCCTGTGTTTGCCATAGCGGGGGACTGAGGAAGAAGCCTGGAGGAAAAATCAGAAGGATGACAGATATGCGTGCATTGGGGGTGCAGACACCCCTTCCTGGCACGCGCGGAGGTATGAACATGGGAATTTACGCGGATGGAACAGCAGCAGGCAGGAAACTGTACTACGGAGGAATCAAAATACGGAAGATGGCACTGGGGAACCGGAAAGTGTATTCCTCCGGGAATATCTGCACTTATCATGTGGAGGAAGGTACTACCTACATGGAGGAAGTGGACGAAGGGGCATCCTGCCTGTCGCCGCAGTCCTTCACCCCGGAAAAGGAGGGGTGGGAGTTCGCCGGGTGGCGGCAGGATGCGGCAGCAGAAGGGGAGGTGCTGGGGAGCCTGGTGATGGGGGACGACCCGGTGGAACTGTATGCGGTGTTCCGGCAGGAGGTAGTGCTGGAAACCGTGGCAAATGGCACCACGGAGAGGGAGATAAAAGCGCGTCTGTATAACAACGGGAATATGGCCAATCCGATGTTTACCGTGGCCAGCCCTTCCAAGGCCGGGGCAACGTTCAAGGGGTGGAGTTCCGGGGCAGGAAGCATGACCATCATAAATGCGGCCATCATAAACCTGGAATTGAATACATCTACCACCAGGTGGGCGGTGTTCCAGTATGCAGACAAAACAATATCTAATGTTGAGGGAAATTACTGGACTATCACTGACAATTGGGGAACGCAATGGTTCCTCAACAAAACCGGCCCCGAAGTCCCGTACCCAGCCACGGTGGATCTGTTTATGGGTGCCGGGGTTTCAATTGACTGTTCAAGATATTCAAGGATGACAATTAATAATATATTCGCAGGATTCAAAGCCCACTTCAAGGACGATAATGGCGGCATCCGACTGACATGTGGCGGGACGGTTCGGACCCTGGTAACTGGCGACAACTCAGGAGGGTCAAGGACAGGATTGTTTTCCATTGATTTTGCGCAGACATCCGGAAATACATCATGCCAAATGAGTGCTTATGCATCAAGAGGCACTATGTCCGCGACTGTGCATTCCGGATATCCGCCGTATGTTTACACAATCGTATTATCGGGCCGCACAGTTGTAGGATAAGGAGGACTCATATGCCAAGGAGCAGGGACAGCCCGGCCAGGATAAATGCGCTTTAGGGCATCCATCCGCACGGGTGGAATATTTTTAGGAAAGCAGCCTGGCAACATTGACCTGTAATTCATCAAAGAGGCATGCAGGGATATCATCCTCAAAATGATACTGGGGCCTCCTTTCTGGACTGCCGGGGGATTCGGGTTCTGGACAATCACCTCTTCTCCACAATGTCTTCAGCCCCATGAAAAGCGGTCAAATCCTGCAAAGCAAGTCCGATGCCCTTGTGACCGTGAAAAGCGGAATCAAATATATTTTTCTCTTTAATGAGGAATCTCCTGGTCCGCCACTCCATCTTGCAGTCAAAATACCCTACAAACCGATTGCCTACAAGAATCGACAGTGGCCATTTCATCCCCTTTTTCTTGAAATACTCAAAGGTATAGGAATACTCGAAAAAAGTTTTCAGCCATGTCTGGTCCCGCACAAGGATATCCATGGGAGAAATGAGACGGACTTCCTCGCTGTCCGGCCCGGCACCCTGGTCAAGCAGCCTGGCCTTTGACGAATGGATGTAGCATGTCTTTTTTCCAACCTTTATGCCTATATTTTCCTTCAGGATATAGAGGGGCTCTTTGAATGTTCCTGGGTTTCTGCCGCAGGTCACCAGGTCAGTCTTGCGTTTCAGTCTGTAAAATGCACGGAATATGGGCAGATTAAAGCTAAGGTCGCCGGTTCTTCTTCCCTTTACATACGCATCCCATTCCTCCGATAAATGCAGGTGCTCCCAGATCTGACTGGTGGTCATGCCGGGTTGGTCCTTCAGCCCCTTCTTCAGTTCCTCCTCTGCCGCCAGGTCGTCCGGGCTGCTGGCGGCCGCCAGGTAGCTTTCATCCGAGGCACCCCATCTTACCACACCCTTCAGTGCAGCGCGGTAAATCGCAAATTCATTGGTTGGAACAAAGAACATGTTGCGCTTGAAAGCATATGCTTCCGTAATTTTATGCTCCTGATATGCCACGGCATCCAGATCTTCCACGGCAAAACTTTTTTCCTGTTCCAAAGCATCATATAGTGGTTCAAGTGGATGGTTGGATTCGGATCATACTGCAGACCGCATATATCCGAGACAATATCCTCAATGGGGGCAGAACTTTTTTCATCCAGGTGCTGGCCGGATAGAATCACGCTGCGGATTGCCGATTTTTCATCACTTGTTCCATTGCCCATACACGCTTATCCCCTCTGAAAATGCCGTATTGAAAAAAGGAACCCCCCATCCATATGCCAATACAGCCTTATCCGGCTGCTGCCATTTGCCTCAATAATTTATAGAGCGTGTTAGAAAGCAATTTTCAAACACGCTCTAGTAAAATAAAACAGCCCGTAATCACAGGCTGCTTCCTCATCGATGCGACAGGATTTGAACCTGCGACCTCTGCGTCCCGAACGCAGCGCTCTACCAAGCTGAGCCACGCATCGCTTCAACATACCAATCATAAATAAAAAACGATTGCTTGTCAAGTGAAAAAATTATAAGATAAAGGAAAGGCTGAGGAAAAAGCAAAATAGGCGACAAGTTAGGGAGGAAACAGAATGTACCAGACCATCGTGACGTTAAAAAAGGGAGAAGGCCGTACCTTGAAGGCCGGGGGTATGTGGGTGTATGACAACGAGATCGCTTCCATTACAGGCCATTTTGAGCAGGGGGATGTGGTGGCAGTTCATGACTTTGACGGCTATCCCATGGGATGCGGCTATATCAACACCAGATCCAGGATCACGGTACGGCTGCTGTCCCGGAGAAAAGATGCTGTGATAGATGAATGCTTCATGGAACAGCGGGTGCGGGATGCCTGGGCCTACAGAAAACAGACGATAGATACCGCAAGCTGTAGGCTGATATTCGGGGAGGCAGATTTTTTGCCGGGGCTGGTGGTGGACAAATTTGCCGATGTGCTGGTAGTGGAATCCCTGGCACTGGGCATAGACAGGTGGAAGGGAACCATTGTGGATGCTGTGAAAAGGGTGCTGGCAGAGGACGGCATCCGGATCCGTGGCGTCTATGAGCGGAGTGATGCCAAGGTGCGTCTCCAGGAAGGCATGGAGCGTGTAAAAGGCTTTATGGGGGAGTCTTTCGACACCAAGGTGGAGATCGTGGAAAACGGTGTGCGGTATCTGGTGGATGTGGAGGATGGCCAGAAGACAGGCTTTTTCCTGGACCAGAAGAACAACCGGGCAGTCATACAGCGGCTCTGCAAGGGAAAGAAGGTACTGGACTGTTTCACCCATACGGGATCTTTTGCCTTGAATGCCGGGATGGCGGGGGCAGTGGATGTGCTGGGGGTGGATGCCTCGGAACTGGCTGTGGCCCAGGCTATGGAAAATGCACGCCTAAACGGTCTGGAGGAAAGGGTGCGGTTCCAGTGCGCCGATGTATTTGAATTGTTACCAAAACTGGAGGCACAGGGGGAAACTTACGATGTGGTGATCCTGGATCCTCCCGCATTTACAAAATCTCGCAATTCCGTAAAAAATGCCGTGAAAGGATATCGGGAGATCAACCTGCGGGGAATGAAGCTGGTGCGGGACGGCGGATTCCTGGCCACCTGTTCCTGCTCCCATTTTATGGAGCCGGAACTGTTCGCCAGGACCATCCGGGAGGCGGGGACAGGTGCCCGCAGGAGACTCCGCCAGGTGGAATTTGGCACCCAGGCACCGGATCATCCCATCCTCTGGGCAGCAGACCACAGTTATTATTTGAAATTCTACATCTTTCAAGTGGTGGAGGAGCGGTAGGGCTATCACATTTCCTAACACAAACAATCCGGGAAACCAAAATTGTGCCTGGCATATAACCAGCAGTTAAAAAAACCTTCCTCCAGGTTTACATACTCTCCATTGTGCATTACCTGGATCCTGTCTATAATGGATTTACCGGCCGGAAGAATACCTAAATAGTTCATGATTAGAGGAAGAAAGGAACAGGTAAGACAGGATGGATCTGAGAATAGGTTCCAGGATTATAGAACTGCGGAAGAAGAAAGGAATGACCCAGGAGCAGCTTGCAGTTGCCCTGGGGGTATCGGCCCCGGCGGTGAGTAAATGGGAGACAGACAGTTCCTATCCGGACATCACATTGCTATGTCCCTTGGCCAGGGCCCTGGGGACGGATGTGGATGCCCTGCTGGATTTTGAGGAAGACCTGCCAGGGGAAGACCTGGGCCGGTACATGGCAGAGGTCATGGGACTGGTCCGGGCCGGGCAGCCACAGGAGGCAGAGAGACAACTGAACCGGCTGCTTCATGCCTATCCCTCCAGCATTCCACTGAAATTCAGTGCCACGGCGGTGCTGGCCATGTTCGAACAGAATGTACCGGATCACACGCAGGAGGACACCGACCGCTGGGGACATCTGAAAAAGGAACTGGTACAGGCCATATATGATGACGGGAACCCGGACTATCACATGGCTGCCATGTCCATGCTGGTATCCCTGGCCCTGGCAGAGAATGACCTGGAGAAAGCGGAAGAACTGCTGAAGAAGACGTTGACCCGGACAGCAGACTTTACCATGCACTGGATGCAGTTCTATGTGAAAAAGGGAGAGCAGGATAAGGCACTGGAGACCGTACAGAAGAAGCTTTATGCGTTGATAGGGGAGGTACGGACCTGCCTGTTGTGCATGATGGGGGAGAGCCTTCCCCTGGACATGGACAGGAAGCTGGAGATCTGTGGCGTGTTCCAGAAGGTAGAGGAACTGTTCGGCGTGGGAGGGGGCATGGGCGCAGGTGCCCTGGCAGAGGTATACTTGAAGGCCGGACGAAAGGAGATTTGCCTGGAATATCTGGAACAACTTGTGGACAGGCTTGTGGAGGGCCTGGCAATGCCGAACCCCTTGTTGTTTGCACCGGTCTTCGGGCCGGATAACTTGAGACAGAACCCTACGGTGAGCAGGGAAATGCTGCTTGCCATTCTCCAGGGACTGGAGGAGGATGCCTGCTTTGCCAAGATGCGGGGGGAGGAACGGTTCCAGGGGCTGGTGAGGCGGCTGAAGGATTACCAGGAGAGTGACTTTGACAGAACATAACTTTTGAAGTATACACATAAGACAAAAGGATCCAGGCCTTTTGATATGGCTGGATCTTTTTTTGTGTGGAAAATGGGTTGACATAGGTATAAGACAGTGGTAGTATAAGCATATACTACAGGAGTAGTACAAAACGGCAGACATATTTTGAATTATGGGATGAAGGATGGCAAAGGCAGTATGCCTGGAAGCGTGGAAATGCCGGAAATGCTTATGCCCCGGACTGTATGGGCCAGGATAGCAGGAAGGAGGAGGCAGATGTATGTAAAACTTTTCGACTCAGAACTAAAGGTGATGGATGTGCTGTGGAAGGACGGGGATTCCACGGCTAAGCACATTGCCCAGGTGCTCACGGAGTCTGTGGGGTGGAATGTGAACACTACATATACCTTGATCAAACGGTGCATGAAGAAGGGGGCCATTGAAAGAAGGGAGCCACATTTTATGTGCCATGCACTGGTGGAAAAGGAAACGGTGCAGGCAGCGGAGACAGACGAACTGATCGACAGGGTATATGACGGTTTTGCAGACAAGCTGTTTGCCGCGCTGCTCCAGCGCAGGAAGCTGTCCCCGGAACAGATCCGGCAGTTGAAGCAGGTGGTGGCTGAGGCAGAGAAGGAGATGCAGGCAGGCGGCAGGGAGGATATGGGGGATTAGGCCGGGGCATTTCTACGTAAAACAGATGGGAGGTAAGGGGATGCATATTTTGCAGATGAGTGTTGCCGGAGGGGTCATGATAGTTGCCATCATCATAGCCAGGGCATTGCTGTTGGATAAGCTGCCGAAAAAGACCTTTCTGCTGCTGTGGGGGCTGGTGCTTTTCCGGCTGCTAATCCCAGTACGGATTCCTTCCAGTTACAGTATATATTCCTGGATACAAGGAATGACAGGTGCCACAGGTACCAGCCAGGAGGGCAGCCCCTGGGCGCTGCCTGTCTGGGGCATGGGAGGTGCCGGAGCCGGACCGGAGGTCCTGGCCGGGCCAGGAACCGGACCGTGGACTGGCATGGAGAGGGATTTGGTGGCATTAGGGCAGGCATCTTCCGGGTGGCAGATATGGCCGCTGCCATGGCTGCTATGGGTTGTGGGACTGGCGGTATGTGTGGCGGTATTTTCCGGCATATATATCCGCTGCCTAAGGGAATTCAAGATGTCCCTGCCACTGCAGAATGCCTGCACAGAGAACTGGCTTGAAAGTCACAGGCTTAGGAGAAAGCTACAGATCCGGCAGTCAGACAGGGTGGGGACACCTATTTCCTATGGGATCCTGCGGCCTGTGATTCTCCTGCCGAAGTCCATGGACTGGGGGAACAGCAGGAGCATGGAACATATCCTGGAACATGAACTGGTACACATCCAGCGGTTTGACCTGGTAGGGAAGCTGCTGGTGCTGGCTGGGGTCTGTGTGCATTGGTTCAATCCCCTGGCGTGGGTCATGTGGGTCCTCTTTAACAGGGATGTGGAACTAACCTGTGATGAAGAGGTGGTTAGGAACCTGGGGGAGGATGCCAGGTCTGCCTATGCCATGACCTTGATTGGCATGGAGGAGGGGAAACTGGGTGTCACACCCTTTTACAATGGATTTGGCAGGAATGCCATCCAGGAAAGGATAAAGTCGCTTATGAAGAGAAGGAAAATGACAGTGGCGGCCATCATCGGGGCCGTGGTACTGGTAGCGGTTGTGGGGATGGGGTTCATGACTTCTGCAGACGGACAGGATGGGGAAGCCGGAAGGCCGTCCCGGCAGGAAAAAGGGAAAGACGGGAAGACCTGGGAAGGCGGGGGAACTGGGGAAAATAGAGAAGACGGATCCGGTCCCACAGGAACCGGTCAAGGTACTGGAGTTACAGGAGGACATGTGGCTTCTACAAAGGCACCAGAAGTGGTACAGGAGACAGCGGGGAACCTGGTGAGCCAGATGTTTGCCAGCCAGAGGGATGACAAATATGTGGACTGGAGGGTCACATCCCTGGAAATTGTTTTCACCTATCTGAACCTGGATGGCATGAAACTGGAAATATACAGGATGAACTACCAATATCTTGCAGAGAAACCGGAAGATGTTGTACTGGCAGGTGGAATGGAGATGGATGAGGAGGGCTGGGTGACTCTGCAATATCCCGGCAGCACATATCTGGTATTCCAGGATGCCGGAAGGGAACTGAGATATGTGACCTGGATGATGGTGAATGACTGTTTCCCTGGGGATGATCTCTTCACGGAGGAACTGCAGGCACGGATACAAGAGGAGAAGCTGAAGGGGTATCTGCTGGATGAGCTGAAGGCCTATCAGAAGGAGGAGGGTTCCGGGCTGGAGGACGTGGAGACACTTATGACAGTGTGGTTAGAGGATGGTACATATGAGATAGTGCAGGTGGCGCTGACTTTTGCTACGGCATATCTGGATGGGGACAGGAGAAGTATGAGGCCATACCTGACAGAGGATTACGGGGATAATCTTGAGGTCTATGAGCAGGAGGGAGACGGGAACTGCTCGGTGCAGAGGATCAGCGGCACTGGGCAGGCCCGGGACGCACAGGAAGGAGACGAGATCTGGATCTCTGTGGAGATTGCGGAGGAAGGTCTGGATGCCTTGCGGTACCTGTCCCTGGAGTGCGTGAAGCAGGAAGAAGGATGGAAGATCCAGTTTTACGGGCTGGAAGGATAGGGAATGGTTTCAGTATCGGCCTGCCTGTGGCAGGCCGATATGCTATTAACGGAAATAATACCCGATTCCCAGTGCAAATATGACTGCAAAGATAATATTGCAATAGCAGGTGGCAGACTGTATCTGCTCTTCGTTCCAGCTGGTCTGCCGTATTTTGGGAAGGATCCATGCCACAACCAGAAACAAGGGTGTTAGGTATCTTCCCTGTACTCCATGCATGACCAGGCTTCCTACTGGGGTAAATGTCACATACAGAGCCAGATCTGTCAGCAGCCAGATACCCAGGATCATAAAAGTGATCCAGAGTTTCTGCCATTTGACCCAGCTTGTCTTCTCTGAAAGAAGCAGAAGGGCACATATCAGCCCTGCATGGGCTTCTTTTAAAATTCCGGGAAGGACGGTGGGATCATACCCGCTTAATCCGAAAAATCTGTCGATAAATTCCGAGGGCTGTGACAAAATCGAAGACACAAAAATCCACAGCGCCTGGAAAGGCTTTTCCAGGAGAAACGATATCTGCCCATTGCGGTCAAATCCCGGCGACATCCACTCAACGAAACTGGAAGAAATCTGTGTGGACCAGAGAATGGCTATGGCAGATATCACCAGGATCAGCCCGCCCTTCCACACATTCACATGGCGAAACTTGAAATGAGCTTTTCATCAAAAATCTAATTTGGCTGTAGCTTTTTGTGCCTGGCTACGGTATATAGTATAGACACAGACAACCTGCACTTTATAAGGATCCTTAAGAAGCCGTTACAGGTATATGCAGTGTCATGTGACAAAAGAGATGTATAACAGTAACAGTTCAGACACCCCCTACCGCGAAGTCAACAATTGCAATGTGTCCATGGGACACATTCCTATGCAATTTTGCGTTCCTTTCGAGCGCCAAAACGCATTTCCTTTGCGTTTTGTATGCATCAGCGTAACGGTTCAGTGCCCTGTCTGAACTGTTACGTATAACACAATGTATCAGGAGGAATCTGCATGGGAAAGGGGAAAGAATGCCTGGCAGAGGAAAGCGCAGGGGCAGTCATTGAGAAATATTCCAATATGGTCTACCGGCTGGCTTATGCCCGGACAGGCAGCAGGCATGATGCGGATGACATATACCAGGAGGTATTCCTGCGGTATTTCCGGAGGAAGCCGGTCTTTGACAGCGAGGAGCATCGCAAGGCCTGGCTGCTTCGGGTGACAGTAAACTGTTCTAACTCCTTCCTGTCCGCCCCCTGGCAGCGGCGCACCATGGGGCTGCCGGAGGACCTGCCATATGAAGGAGGCAGGAAGGACCATCTGGACCTGCACAGCAAGCTGCAGATGCTTCCTGCAAAATACCGTGGTGTCATTCATCTCTTCTATTATGAAGAACTATCCGTGGAAGAGATTGCCCGTATCCTGCACCGGAAACCGTCCACGGTCCGCACCCAGCTTGTCAGGGCCAGGCAGCGGCTTGCCCGCATTTTGAAGGAGGAAGACTATGCATTTTAAAGAGGCTTATAGGCAATATAATGAAGCAATAACACCGGATCCGGCCCTTGTCAGGGAGACGGCAGACCTGGCAAGGGAGCAGGAGGAAGAGGGGAGGAAGGACAGGCGGGAAGTGGCATTCCGGTTGATACGGGGAACGGTTGCAGTAGCGGCAGTCTGCCTGTGCTTTATCATTGTGGTACCGGTGCTGGCAGCCAGTGAACCCATCTACCGGCTCATGTCCCTGGTGTCGCCGGAACTGGCGCAGTTCTTCCGGCCGGTACAGGAGGCAGACGAGGATAAGGGTATCCGCATGGAGGTGGTGTCTGCCTATATCCATGACGATACGGCCCAGGTCTATGTGACCCTGCAGGATCTGGAGGGAGACAGAATCGATGGGACCATTGACCTGTATGACAGCTATTTCCTCCAGACACCTTTTGACTGCTCTGCCACCTGCAAGACACTGGGGTATGACCAGGAGACCAGGACGGCTACGCTGCTTATTACCATCTGGCAGTGGGGGGACCAGAAGATCACAGGGGATAAGGTCACATTTGCCATGCGGGGATTTATCAGCCATAAGAAGGAATATAAAGGGGTGGAGATCCCCGTTTCCCTATTGGAGGCAGAGGAAGATGCGCCGGCCAGTGCCCAGCATATCAATGGCAGGGGCGGCGGAAGGTTCCAGGGGGAGGATGGGACCGCGGTTCCTAAGAAAGCAGAAGTGACCTATGATGTCCAGGAAAGCGGGAATCCCACCCCTATTGTGAGAGTGCTGGTACCAGGGGAGATGATCCCCGGATTCCCGGTGGAGGGGATCGGGCTTACCGGCATGGGCTATGTAGACGGACTGCTCCATATCCAGCTGGCAGTGCCGGACAGGATCCGCAATGACAACCATGGAAGCCTCTACCTTATGGACAAGGAGGGGAATATCCGGGGGGATGATGAATGCATTTATTTCCATCTGAGTGAGAGGGAAGGGAATGGATCCTCTGCCGGATCCGGGCAGGAGCGGGTGGATTATATGGATTATATCTTTTCGGTACCCCGCGAGGAACTGAAGAGGTACACCCTGTATGGAGATTTTGTGACCTCTGGGGTACAGGTAGAAGGGAAGTGGTCGGTGACGATCCCTCTGGAAGAGTGAGGACAGGGATGGAATACGTAAAGAGAAGGAGTATGTAAAGAGTAGGGATAGGCAGAGGGCTGCGCTTTCATGGCGCAGCTTTTTAATTGTGCGCCAGAAATGAGGCCGAGAAAGGAATGACAGGACAGATAAGTCCTTGACAATTTCTGTAGATATGGTATAGTTCTAGATGCAAATGGGTTGCATGTGCATCTGCGGGCGAGAGGGCAGGGACAGATGTAATAACAGAAGCAATTGCCAGTCCTGCCGTGGCTTAGCAGGGTGCTGCTTTTCACGGCGTGAACCATAATATCAGGGATAGGAGAAATCCACATGCTGCATGTAATGGAACATACTTTAATAGACACTTTGAAATTAATCCCTTTTCTATTCCTTACGTACCTGGCCATGGAATATCTGGAACATAGGGCGGCAGCCCGGACACAGGAACTGGTAGGAAAGGCAGGCAGGCTGGGGCCTGTGATTGGCGGCATCCTGGGCATCCTGCCCCAGTGCGGTTTTGCCGCCGGGGCTTCCGGCTTGTACGCAGGCCGGGTGATATCCCTGGGGACTTTGCTGGCCATCTATCTGTCCACTTCCGATGAGATGCTGCCTATTTTGATCTCAGAACAGGCACCTGCCGGGGAGATATTGAAGCTGCTGGCCATGAAAGCTGTAATCGGCATCCTGGCGGGCCTGCTGGTGGACCTGCTATGGGGATGGAGGAAATGGGAAGGTGGCTTCTGGATAAAGCCCGGCCAAAGGGAAGTCTCCAGCCAGAGAGAAGTCTCTGGCCAAAGGGAAGTCCCCGGCCAGAAAGAGGGAACTGACCCAGAGGGGAACCCGGCCTTACAGAGGGAACTGACAGAACAAAACAGGAAGATGCAAAACCAGGAAAAAGGGCACATCCATTCCCCGTGCGAACGGGAACACTGCGGCTGTGAAAAAGGAATCTTCCGGTCTGCCCTGGTCCATACGGCCCAGATTGGTATCTTCCTCCTGCTGGTTACATTTGCCTTGAACCTGATACTGCATTTTATAGGAGAAGATGCCCTGGAGAGCCTGGTCTTGAACAACCCCATACTGGGTCCTGTCCTGGCGGGCCTGGTGGGACTGATTCCCAACTGTGCGGGATCCGTGGTCATCACCCAGCTATACCTAAGGGGCGCCATGGGAGTGGGGGCGGCCATGGCGGGTCTGCTGACTGGTACTGGTGTGGGCCTGCTGGTGCTTTTCCGGGCAGATCACGACAGAAAGGATGTGCTGAAGGTGCTGGGGCTGTTATATTTTATTGGCGTTTTTGTGGGAATTGTGGTAAAATAGCGGGAATAAAGGGAAAAGAGGGCGGGCATACCGATGAATATCTGCCCTTTGACGGTATACAAGGGTTTACACTTTAACGGTTCCTTCGCATATGCAGGGGGTGTAAGAATGGGAGGACAGGAACAGGAAACGGAAGCGGCAGGCCGGACAGAAGATGACAGGAAGGCCATGGACCTGCAATATCCCGTGGGCCTCCGCTGGACAAGGCAGCGGAAAAACGTCTATCATGTATTACGGGAGGCAGAAGGGCCGCTGACAGCAGTACAGATCTATCACCTGGCAGAAGCCGTGGCCCAGGGAGAGGAATATGCCATCTCTACCATATACAGGATCCTGGCGGCTTTCGAGGAACGGGACCTGGTGGAGAAATCAGCCCGTCTGGAGGACGGCACGGCGGCCTATGCCTTGAAAAAAGGTGAGCATGTCCACTATGCAGTCTGCCTGGAATGCCATAGGAGGATCCCTTTGCAGAACTGTCCCTTTGCCCATATCCAGATCGAGAAGGAGACGGGGGATTTTACAGTCACGTCCCACAAGCTGGAACTGTATGGATACTGTAGGGAGTGTGGGAGGCAGCGGCAGGGCACGGGGGACAGGAATTGACAAGATATGTATCGGTATATCATTAAACTGTTTATTATTATCTTTACAGCTTTGCCTGTTTACCTGTTGGTTCGCAGGCCCTGGAGGCGGGCAGGCATCCGGGAGTGGGCAGTAGGAGCCTTTGTGTTGTACATGGCAGGGCTGCTGGTGCTTGTCCTGGAAGGGCAGTATGGGAATCCAGTCCAGATGGTGCATAAGGCAGCAGGACGGATCTCCACAGGAGAGGGAATCAATCTGGTGCCCCTGCGCACCATTCGTACTTTTTTCATACATTTTATTCCAGATGTATTCCTGGTAAACATTGTGGGGAATCTCGTGATGTTTGTGCCTTGGGGATTCGGGCTGCCACTCCTGTGGAAAAGGATGCGGTTCCTGCCGTCCCTGGTACCGGCTTTACTGGTACTGCCCCTTGGCATAGAGACCTGCCAGCTTTTTATAGGCAGGAGCGTGGATATAGATGACTTGATCCTTAATTTTCTGGGAGGCTGCCTGGGAGCCGGGGCCTATTGCGGACTGCGGGGCCTGGCTGGGTGCAGGGAGTGGTTCGTGGGGATGGAACAGGAGGCCCGGGAAGTGGGAGAGACAGCGAGCCATAGTGAGGGAGATACAGGAAAAGGGATACAAGGGCAAGATAATACCGGGAAATGATGAGAGTGAAGGGGGTAACTGCATTGAGTGAAGTGGAAATCGTGAAAAAAGCTTATGATAACAATCCGGCACAGGAATGGCAGCGCCTGGAGGGATTCCGTTTTGAATTCGAGATTACAAGGCATATGATGCACAGATACCTAAAAAAGGGGAAGGTGCTGGATATCGGCGGAGGGCCAGGCAGGTACAGTATTTACCTGGCAGGGCTGGGATATGATGTGACACTGGTGGACTTGAGCGATGGCAATGTGGCATTTGCCAGAAAGAAGGCTGAAGAAGCAGGGGTACCTATCCGGGCGTTTTCCTGTGATGCCAGGGATCTGTCCGGACTGGATCTGGGGGAATATGACAATATCCTGCTGATGGGTCCCCTTTATCACCTGTTCCAGGAAGCTGACAGGGCGAAATGTGTCCTGGAAGCGAAGAAACATCTGAAAAAAGACGGCTTACTGTTTGCCTCTTTCATTTCCATAACCGGCGGGCTGAATTACTACCTGGACAATTGCCCGGACCAGCTGATCTATGAACCGGCCATGGATCTGTTCGACCGTATGGAACAGGATGAATCCTGGAGCGGGACTGCTTTCACCGAGGCAACCTTTATCAACAACCTGGAGATCCTGCCCTTTTTCCAGAGGCTGGGGTTTGAGAAACTGACGCTGTTCGGCCAGGAAGGCATCACAGCCACCAGGCTTTCCTTCCTGGAACAAGCCAGCCGGGAGGTGCGGGACAAATATCTGGAACTATCCTTAAGGCTGTGTGAAAATCCCCAATATTTTCCCTATAGTTCCCATATGATGTATATAGGGACCATGAAGGAATAGTGGGCAGCCCTTTCCAATGGCTTCTTCTATCATATTATCAGAAAGGATTTGACATATGGATTCACACGCATACGAGTCCGGGCCCCAGGGACAGCAGGATCAGAGGGGTACAATGCCCACACAGCCCTGTCAGGGGCTGGAACACCCTTCCGGGGAACATAATCCCGTACATGCGCCCATTCCAGGCCTGGGCCTTAGAAGTATGAAGACTGCCCTGGCAACTGTCCTTACGGCGCTGCTCTACGCATTCCTGCCAAACAGCAATCCTACCTTTGCCTGTATCGGGGCGATCTTTGGCATGGGGGCAGATATGGAGGATTCCCGCCGCAGTGGGGGAAACAGGTTCTTCGGTACGATTATCGGCGGCTTTATCGGCCTGGGACTGTACTGGCTGGAACACCTGCTCTACCCGGAAGGAAATTACTGGCTGCGGCTTCCCCTGGTTTCCCTGGGGGTGGTGGTGATGATCTCTGTCTGTGTTCTGTTCCACTGGCCTGGCGGGGTACAGCCGGGGGGTGTGGTGCTGTGCATCATCCTGTTTAACACGCCAGCCCATCATATTGACTATGCCATTAAACGTATGATTGATACAGGGGTAGGGGTGTTTATCGCCCTGCTGGTGAATTATCTGCTGCCCAGGAGCAGGCTGGAGCACTGGTTCCACCTGGACCAGGGGGGGAAAGAGAAAGCAGAAACTGCGGCAGGGATGGAAAAGAACAAAAAAAAGAACAAAAATTAAAAAAATTTAAAAAAAAGCTTGCATTTATCTATATCCTGTAATATAATACTTCTTGTCTTGTGAAAGACAGACGCACCGCTAGCTCAGTTGGTAGAGCACCTGACTCTTAATCAGGGTGTCCAGGGTTCGAGCCCCTGGCGGTGCATGAAGAGTCTTGGAGCCTGCATTCATGCGGGTTTCGAGGCTTTTTTATTGCCCTGGGGAAGGAAGTGCCGGAAAAAATCAGATTTTCCGGGGCTATAGGATTCCGTGTGCGGAAAGACGGGATAGGAAACAGAAAACTTTAGTGAAGATGGCCAGGCCTGGAAGCGGGGACGGGGGCATTCGTGCGCCCGTGTCCTCGCCCGCCAAGGACATGTTTTTATTCGCTATGCTCATGGGCAAAAACATGTCCAGCCTGTTGCCTCCTATGCAATGTCAATTACCTGTTGCATATGGCATTCCACATCAAGAATGCTTCACATCACATCAGTAATTATCTGCACTCACCTCAAAATAAGCCTGGGGATGTGCACAGACAGGACAGACTTCCGGGGCATTGGTACCCACAATAATGTGGCCGCAGTTGCGGCATTCCCACACTTTTACTTCGCTTTTGGCGAATACAGCAGCCGTCTCTACATTGTGCAGCAGTGCGCGGTAACGTTCCTCATGGTGCTTCTCAATGGCGCCTACCATGCGGAATTTGGCTGCCAGTTCCGGGAAACCTTCCTCCTGGGCTGTCCGGGCAAAGCCCTCATACATGTCTGTCCACTCATAATTCTCCCCGTCCGCAGCGGCATTCAGGTTGTCTGCTGTGTTCCCGATGCCATTCAGTTCCTTGAACCACATCTTGGCATGTTCCTTCTCATTGTCAGCTGTCTTAAGGAACAGGGCTGCGATCTGCTCATATCCTTCCTTCTTCGCGGCAGATGCAAAGTAAGTATATTTATTCCTGGCCTGGGACTCTCCGGCAAATGCGGCTTCCAGGTTTTTCTCCGTCTGTGTTCCTGTATATTTGTTGCTCATGTTGTGTTCCTCCTACTGTTTTTGGTATAAGATATCAGAATCTATTCTGTGCCATCAGGCTCAAGGTAATCCGGCTGGCATGCTGGAATGACGGGTAGACCCTTCTGCCTTCTATAAGGTCACTTTCTCGAAATCGGACGCGGGGTGCTTGCATAGCGGGCAGGTATAGTCTGCGGGCAGTTCCTCTCCCTCGTAAACATAGCCGCAGACGGTGCAGCGCCATACAGTCTTCCCGGCAGGTGCAGACTGGGTAGCTGGCTTTGGCTTGATGGAGGACTGGTAATAGGCGTAAGTGGCGGAGGGTACAGCCGACAGTACGTCCATATCATCCACGGCCGCAATGAACAGGGTGTGGCTGCCAAGGTCAATGGCCTGTTCCACACTGGCGCTGATATAACCGTTGGTTCCGTTGGTGATGTAGTACAAACCATTGGCGCTGCGCTTACAGTCTGCATAACCAGCAAACTTGTCCACATCCCGTCCCGACTGGAAACCAAAGTGCTGGAAGAGGGAAAAGGGTGCATCCTGGCTGAGAATGGAAATGTTAAATTTCCCGCTCTTTTGTACCAGTTCCTGGGTGTAGTTAGCCTTGTTCACTGCAATACTGATTCTGTTTGGTTCGCTTGTGACCTGCCCGGCCGTGTTGATGATACAGCCGCTGCCCCTGCCTTCGGCAGCAGAAGTAAGGACAAACAGGCCGTAGGTAAGTCGATACATTGTTTTATTGTCCATAGTGTAATCTCCTCGCTTTTTATATGATTTTAATGTGGAGGACATGTCCTGTCAAGGAGAAACGGACGAAGATTTACCAGTACAAGACTTGGAAGGGCAGAAAATAAACATTGTGGATATATACGCAATGTGATAATATAAAAAAAGGGCAGGTTCCAGATAACAGTCACCCTGGGCATATCAGGTATATGGAATTTAAAAGGATTCCAGCTGTGCGGTTGGACGCTCCTGGGAGCATCCAACCTAACTCCCATATTCGCAAAACCTGCGCTTACACGTTTCTGCGTCTGCTGAGCATCCGCGTTTTGCTCATTTGGTAGTGTGTTGCTAATCCAATAGTCTGCCTGCATCGCAATAAATTGCATGCAGGCAAGCCATTGGATTGCAACCGCATAGTTGGAAAATATTCTTGGACTATAATAAGTAAATAGGAGGAGATCTGGAATGAGAATACTGATGTTTGACATTGACACCCTGCGGGCAGACCATATGGGATGCTATGGCTATGGCAGGGACACCACGCCGGTAATGGATCAGGTGGCCAGGGAGGGGGTCCGTTTTGATGACTACTATTGTCCCAATGCACCGTGCCTGCCCTCCCGCGCCTCCATGATCAGCGGCCAGTATGGGATACACAACGGAATCGTGGGGCATGGTGGCACTGCGGCAGACATGCGGCTCCAGGGCAGCACCAGGAGTTTCACCGATGATATGTCAGAAAATGGCCTTTTCATGCAGTTTCGGCGGGCAGGGATGCGCACGGTATCCTTTTCCACCTTCGCAGAGAGGCACAGTGCCTGGTGGTTCAATGCAGGCTTTCATGAGTGCTACAATGTGGGACGCCGGGGCGGCGAGTCCGCCGAGATGGTGACGCCCCATGTGCTGGAATGGCTGGAGAAGAACGGGGAACAGGATAACTGGATGATGCATGTACATTTCTGGGATCCCCATACCCCCTACAGGACACCGGCAGATTACAGATGTCCCCTGGAGGGCACGCCCCTTCCCGATGACTGGATCACGGAGGAGATCTTCGAAGAACATTTGCGTCATATCGGGCCCCATGGTACCAATGAGATCAATATGTGGAACGATGACCATTATGCGGCCTGGCCCAAACACCCTGGCAGGCTGGATACCCTGGCAGAGGCAAAGGATTTTCTGAACCAGTATGACTACGGGGTACGCTATACGGATGACAATATTGGAAGGATCCTGGGATGGCTGAGGGATCATGAACTCTATGATGATGACCTGGCGGTGATCATCACGGCAGACCATGGGGAGGATCTGGGAGAATTCGGGGTCTATGCGGAACACGGCATGGCAGATGAGCCTGTGTGCCGGATTCCCCTAATCATCCGGTGGCCGGGTATGCAGAAGGGGGCAGTGGTAAAAGGCTTCTATGACAACACGGATCTGACCCCTACCATCCAGGAACTGCTGGGCGTGCCGAAGATGGATCCCCGGCGGTACCGCTATGACGGGGTTTCCTTTGCAGCGGCTCTGCGGGAAGGTACAGGTACCGGGAAGCCATACGCCGTGCTGACCCAGTGTGCCCATGTGTGCCAGCGCAGCGTGCGGTTCGGGGATTATATCTATATCCGCACGGTACATGGGGGATACCATCTGCTGCCGGATGAGATGCTGTTTGATATCCGGAAGGATCCCCATGAACAGCACAATCTGGCGCCAGAGAGACCGGAACTGTGTGCCCAGGGGGCGAAGATGATCCTGGATTGGAATGATGCCATGATGAAGACATCCCGCTTCGATGTGGATCCCATGTGGACCGTGATGCGGGAGGGCGGCCCGGAGCACTGCAGGGGACAACTGCCAGCCTACATCCAGCGCCTTGCGGGCACGCCCCGGGAATACGGAATAAAGCTTCTCAGAGAAAAGTATGGGGAAGAGTGGTAGGGATAAAGTAGCAGATAGAAACGGAAACGGGGGCAGCAAAGGGCAGGAAAATGTAGGGAATGGGATCATGCGGAATGCTGCGGGAGTGGGAAAGTGACATGGAATGTATCATGGTGAAACCGGCCTCCGGGCTGTGTAATATGCGGTGCAGGTATTGCTTCTACGCGGATGAGATGAACCACAGACAGCAGGCTTCCTACGGGATCATGTCCCAGGAGACGATGGAATGTGTGGTGCGCAAGACCCTGGCCCAGGCGGCCGGAGGCTGTACCTTTGCCTTTCAAGGGGGGGAGCCTACCTTGGCAGGGCTGGATTTTTATCGGAAATGGCTGCAGGCAGAAGAAATGTACAATGAAAAGGGGATTCCCATTTCTCATGCCCTGCAGACCAATGGTTCCCTGCTGGACCAGGAGTGGTGTGATTTCCTGGCCCGGCACCGTTTCCTGGTGGGCCTGTCTGTGGACGGAATCAAGGCTACACACGATGCTTTCCGTAAGGGCGCCCAGAGGGAAGATACCTATTTCCGCACTCTGGAGGCAGCAGGGCGGCTGAACCAGACAGGGGTGCAGTTCAATGTGCTGACTGTGGTGAACAGCAGGACGGCACCGAAGATCCGCCGGATCTATGAGCAGTACAGGAAGATGGGATTTGCCTGGCAGCAGTACATCGCCTGCCTGGACCCATTGGGGGAGAAGCAGGGACGGCAGGAATATTCCCTGACACCTGAGTCCTATGGGCAGTTCCTAATAGATCTGTTCGAACTGTGGGAAATCGATGTGAAGCGGGGGGAACAGCCCTATATCAGACAGTTTGAAAACTATGTGGGTATCCTGCTGGGACAGGAGCCGGAGTCCTGCGAACAGAGGGGATACTGCAGCCGCCAGACCGTGGTGGAGGCAGATGGCAGTGTGTATCCTTGTGATTTCTATGTGATGGATTCGTACAGACTGGGGAACCTGGTTACGGACGACTGGGGGACCATAGAGGGCAGGAGAAGGGAACTTCAGTTCTCGGAGCATTCCCTGGATCATGCACAGACATGCAGACAGTGCCAGTACTTCCGGATCTGCCGGGGCGGGTGCCACAGGCACCGGGAACAGCCGGGCACGGCAGAGGGAGAGAACTACTTCTGCCAGTCTTACCGGATGTTCTTCGATGCCTGTCTGCCGGGGCTTAAGAGGATTGCAGCGTCTTGCGGGCGGTGAGCATCTTCTCCCGTATCAGGACCGCCGTGAGCCGGGGGATTCCGAATTCCCGGGCAAACATGTCGCATTTGCACAGGAACAGGTAATAGATATTTTTCCCGCATAGCCGCAGGGTCTCGTAGTTAGCCTGGCCCTTGGATAGAATGATGTCCGCAGACTCCAATGCTGTGGCCGCTTCTTCGGACAGGTTAGGAATCCAGGTTCCGGCTATCTGGCTTCCATTGCCGATCACTTTCACCAGATCCGGAAGTCCTATCTGGACAGCATCCTCCATGGTGGCATCATTCAGCACAGGCCTACCCTTGACCACGACCGTAACCTCCAGCTGGGGGTAGAGCCGCAGGATAGTCTGGATCAGTAGTTTGTCCATGACAATCTCGCCACAATTGTCCGTGAGGAATACCAGCCTGGCAGCAGCAGACAGATCCTCCCGCAGGGCAGCACAGGTGGCCTGGGGAAAGGTGATATAGTCGGCTTCATTGAGAAGCTGGGACAGGCGTTCTTCCTCCACATTCTTCATGGCACCGAAATCAATATAGTTACCAGCGGCGGCGTACTGCAGGGCCGACAGCAGGGGATCTGGTGCGTCCGCTATCTTCTGGGAGATATTCTCCTCATATCCTAACATGACCTGGTTGAAATACTGTTTTACCTCGGCATATTCATCCGTAAGTCCGAACATCTCCCGGCGTATATCATTGATCCGTCTTACGATTACGGGGGAAGCATCCGTCACAGGCGCTTCCAGCAGCAGGCGCAGTACCCGCCGCATATAAGTCAGCTTTTCTTCCTCAGTGGCATTCTCGGGATATTTCTCCAGATATCTGCCCGCCAGACAGGACAGGCACTCGGGACGCAGTCGCTCAATTTGCATAGGAATCTACTCCTTGTGGGGCGTGGGTTATGGTTCCGTGAACCATGGTTATTCTATTCAAGGACAGTATACCTGTTTTGAATGCCTGCCACAAGTCCTAATTGAAAGAATATTACTGTTCACAGCAACATATACACACAAAATGGGCAAAAACAGCCCATTTTGGCGCATGCAGTCCCTGGTTTTATGTGCAAAGTTCGCACAAAAACACCTCGCGGTACCATCCCGTAAAAAATAACAAAAGAATATTCAGAAAATTAGTTTATAAAAATTTCCGTTGCAAAATAAGAACAGATGTTCTATAATACAGATATTAAGAATTTAGAACATATGTTTGTATCACGGGGGATAGGAATATGGATTACAAAAAGCTTATTATAGAGCTACTTGACAAAACAGATGACCGCAGGTTAAGGCTGATCTTATGCTATATCAAGGCACTTCTGGGACTGCATTAGTCCCCATCTCTTTTCATGGAGTCCGCTAGTTTTTCCAGTACTTTCCACTCGGTTTCATCCAGGCTTGCCAGGGCAGAGAGGAGCCGGCGCCGGAAGGAGTCTTCTTCATCCCTTAGCAGGCCGCCGATAAAGGTGGCAATCTGTTCATCCGGTGTCTGTTCCTGGAACATCTCCCCGGTACCTTCCCTAAGCCAGCGCTCGTTGACATGGAATTCCCTGCAGATTGAGACAATGATGGCATCAATAGGGATATTCCTGCCAGTCTCATAATTGGCAAAGGAATTGCGTTTGACACCGATCCTGTCTGCAAAGTCCTGCTGGGTCAGGTGCAGGGTTTTTCTGAGTGTTTTCAATCTTTCCTTCATTGTATTACAGTTCCCTTCCTTTCCATCTAAATATACAGACAAAAAAACAGCATGTCAATTCATTTGCCCTTGAAAAAATAAATGTGCTAAAAACAACAAAATAGGACTTGACAAATGTGTTTATAGCACATATAATAGTCTCAACAGCAACGAACAAATGTTTGTTTTCTGCAATATAAAGAGAGGTGGGTGAGGAAACATGTGAAAGCAGGAAAGGAGGCCGGAATGATCAATACAATCATGGAAGCAGTAGGAGAAGCCCTTGACGCAGAATTTGGCGAAGGATACGGAATCTGTACGGAGGAAACGGGACAGGGCATAAAGGCACCTTATTTTTCCATCCGGTGCCTGGAATCTGCCAGTGAGCTATTCCGGGGAAAAAGGTATTACAGAAGCAGCCGGTTCTGCATCCAGTATTTCCCGTTGTCACAGGATGGCAGGAACAGGGAATGCTACAGCGTGCTTGACCGGCTGTGTACGTGCCTGGAGCACATCCCTGCCGGCAGCCTGATACGGGGAACCGGGATGAAGGGGAAGATGGCAGGAGGCATCCTGGAATTTTCCGTGAATTATGACTGCTTTGTCAACAGGACGGAGGAAGAGGAACCGGGAATCGGGGAGATGATGTCCCACACAGGGGTAAAGAAAGGTGATTGAATTGGCAAAAAGAAAAAATGTGGTATCTGGATCTGTGCCGGAATGTGACCGGCAGGAACCAGGATATACCCGTGGGCAGATCCTTGCATCTGCCCGGTACAGGAACAGGAAGGACCTGGTGTCTGCCCTGCTGGAAGAAGGCAGGACGTATACCATGGAAGAGGTTGACCGGCAGGTGAACCGATTTATGAAAGGAGAGGTGAAATAAGATGGCTTTAGGTGGTGGCACATTTGTTACACAGAATAAGAAACTGCCCGGCGCGTATATCAATTTTGTATCGCTGGCCAGGGCATCTGCCGCATTGTTTGGCAGGGGGATCTGTACTATGCCCCTGGAATTGGACTGGGGAACGGATGAAGAGGTTTTTGAAGTATCCAATGAGGATTTCCGAAAGGACAGCATGAGGCTCTTCGGCTATGCGGCAGACCATGGGAAGATGAAGGGACTGCATGACCTGTTCCTGCATGCGCGGACCCTGTATGCCTACCGGGTGAACAGCGGTGGACAGAAGGCGGAGAATACATTTGCAGTTGCCCGGTGCAGCGGTGTCCGTGGCAATGACCTGAAGATTGTCATCCAGGCAAATGTGGATGATGACAGCCTGTATGATGTCAGCACTTACCTGGGAACTATGCTGGTGGACAGTCAGACAGTATCCTCTGCCAGTGACCTGGCAGAAAATGCATATGTGAAGTTCAAGCAGGAGGCAGAACTGGCTGTGACGGCAGCCACACCCCTGTCCGGCGGCACCAATGGGACGGCAGACGGCGCCGCCCACCAGAAGTACCTGGACAAGATCGAGAGCTATTCCTACAACACGATGGGTGTGGCCGTCACGGAGGATACCATCAAGAAACTGTATGTATCCTTTAACAGGAGGCTGCGGGACGAGATGGGCATCAAGTTCCAGCTGGTGCTCTACCAGAGTGCGGCAGACTACATGGGAACCATCAGCGTGGAGAACAAGACCCTGGATGAAGGCTGGCCGGAATCTTCCCTTGTATACTGGGTGACAGGTGCAGAATGTGGCTGTGAGGTAAACCGTTCCTGCCAGAACCAGAGATATGACGGCTCCTTCACGGTTTTTGCGGATTATACCCAGACACAGCTGGCACAGGGCCTGGACAAAGGACAGTTCCTGCTGCACAGGGTCAATGCGGACATCCGGGTGCTGGAAGATATCAACAGCATGGTGACAACCACGGACACGGAAGGGGATATCTTCAAGGACAACCAGGTCATCCGGGTCATAGACCAACTGGGCAATGACGATGCTGCCCTGTTCCAGACCAAGTACCTTGGGGTGGTGCCCAACAAGGCTTCCGGCAGGACGTCCCTGTGGTCTGACCTGAAGAAACTGCGGGAGGATCTGCAGGCCATCGGTGCCATTGAGAATTTTACGGATGAGGACCTGACTGTGGAACAGGGAGACTCAAAGCGATCTGTGGTGGTCACAGGCACCATTGAGGTAGTGAATGCCATGGGCAGGCTCTATATGACCAATGTGGTGAAATAAAAAGCCGCTTCCCGCGGAGGGCGCGGGAAATGCTTCTGCGCACAGCACACAGGACCTGGAACAAATGAGCAACAAGATGGATGGCTCCTTACGGGCCGTAAGGAGGTATCCACCGTCAACATATTGTAATGAGAAGGAGTGAAAGAGTATGGAGAACAATGTAACCATGAAAGCAATGGATACCATAGCCGCGAAGCTGGGGGAATGCTTTCTGACCATCGGTACCCACAGGTACAATTTCATGCAGATGATCGACATAGAGGCCAAGGTGGAGAAGACCAAGTCTACGGTTCCCCGCCTGGGGGCCATCATGGCAGGACATAAGTCCTGCGGTATGGAAGGCACCTTCTCCGGCACCGCACACTATAACCAGTCGGTACTCAGACAGGCATTGCTGGACTACAAGAACACTGGCAGGGATGTGTATTTTGAGATGCAGATTACCAATGACGACCCCACATCTGAGGCGGGCCGGCAGACAATTATCCTCTATGGCTGCAATACGGACGGGGGTGTCCTGGCGAAATTCGATGCGGGTGGGGAGTACCTGGATGAAGAGATCGAAGGAACCTTTGAGGACTTCTCCATGCCGGAGTCTTTTGCCCAGCTGACAGGGTTCCTTACCAATTAGCAAGCCATGTGGCAAAATGGAATCCGGTCCGTACACCAGGAAAACCGGAAAAGTTCCTCCTGCGGGTTCCTGTAAGACCTGTGGGAGGGGATTCCACCATATGGGGGATACTGCTTAAGCGGTGTCTGAAAGGTGGAAAGAAATGGCAGCAGTTCAGACAGGGTACGGAACTGTTACAAGAAATGTCCGAATAGGGAATGGATGTCCGCAGGAGGACTTATAAACAGTCTTCCTGCAACGGGAAAAAGTGAAAAATACACAGGGAGGTATCAGATGTCAAAATTCAGCAGATTTATGAAAGAAAATAAAAATGTAAAGCCCAATGAGAGGTATGCGCCCACGGCCACATTACAGGATGAGAATGGGAAACCCCTGGAATGGGAGTTCAAGCAGATCAGTTCCAGGGAAAACGAGGCACTGCGGGATGCCTGTACCATGGAAGTACAGGTCAAGGGAAAGCCAAATCTCTTTAGGCCTAAGGTGAAGACAGCAGAGTATCTGGCGAAGATGATCGTGGCATCCACGGTATATCCGGATCTGTATGATGTAGGGCTGCAGGACAGCTATGGTGTCAAGACCCCGGAGGAACTGCTGTATGCCCTGGTAGATAATGCAGGGGAATACCAGGAATTCACGGTCTGGATGCAGAAGTTCCAGGGCTTCACCAAGAGTCTGGATGACAAGGTGGAAGAAGCAAAAAACTGATTGAGGGGGACGATGGTGAGGCAAGTTTTGCCTACTATGCCCTCCATAAGCTGCACATCCTGCCCTCTGTCTTCCTTGGAATGGACGAACAGGAAAAGGCTTTCGTGATTGCTGCCATCCAGATCAAGGCAGAGAACGACAAGAAGGAAAAGAAAAGGGCAGAGAGCAGGGCAAGGAAAAAACATTGATACAGCACTGTCTGGGAAGGTGGTGCTGTCTGGGAAAGGCAGGTGGTCTATATGGGCGCCATCCAGGCGGGCATAGCTTTGAACGAGGAATTTGCCAATGTGGTCAACCATGTTGTCAGTACCGTCAATATGACAATTATCAGAATCGGGAATATCCAGGAGGCATTGTCCGAACTGACGGCCCCGGAGGTGACGATCCCGGTTCACTGGAAATCTGACGGACAGGAGGTGTTCACGGGCACCGGGGTGGACAGGTTCCGGCAGGAAGTACAGAGTGCCAATGACATGCTGCAGCAGCTATGCAGCACACAGGATGCCATTGCAAAGAGGGCGTATAACAATACTATATTTTCAACAGAGGCATTCCAGGATTTAAACAGTCTGGCAGTCAGGATGGATGATATCCGTGACAGGATCCAACAGTTAGAGAATAATCCGATGAATATCGGAACGGATATGGCAAACAGCGAACTGGAGCAGCTGCGGGCACGGCTGCAGACAGCAGTGCAGGAGCAGGGGGAACTGAATGCAGCAGTAAAGGATATGGATGTCTCTGCTGCAAATGAGGCATATCTGAAGCTGTCACAGACAGTCGGCGAAACGGAAAGCTACATCCGGGACAATGTGGACAGCCAGGGAAGGTTTAACCAGGAAGTCCAGGAAGGGGCCGGACACATGGAAGAGCTGGCAGACAAGGTCAAGGGTGTAGTTTCTTCCTATGTAAATATGGAGAACCTGGGGAAGGCCCTGGACCTGTCAGATGGACTGGTGCGGACTACGGCCAGCCTGGACCTGGTCAATGACGGGGCACAGACCACCCAGGAACTGATGGACATGGTCTACGCGGCGGCACAGGATGCCGGGGGATCCTTCTTAGGCATGGCAGACATGGTGGTGGATCTGGGGAACAACGCAGGGAGCGCATTCGACAGTTCGGAGGAAATGGTTGCCTTTGCAGACCTGGTCCAGAAGCAGGTGGTCATGTCAGGGGCATCCCCCCAGGAGGGATCCGGTGTAATGTCACAACTGTCACAAGGCATGTCCACAGGAGCACTGGGCAGCGGGGAAGTCTCTACCATCCTGGATCAGGCACCAGCTATCGCGCGGACCATTGAATCCTCCATGGGGTGGGCAGAAGGATCCATCCTGTCCTATGCAGAACAGGGCCTTGTGACAGCAGAAGTGGTGAAAAATGCCATGTTCTGTTCCGCAGATGAGATCAATGCCAGGTTCGGGGAGATGCCGGCGACCTGGGAACAGGCCAGTAACAGGATGCGGAATACGGCCCTGATGGCTTTCCAGCCGGTACTATTGCGGTTGAATGAACTGGTGAACAGTGAAGCGTTCCAGATTTTTGCAGGCGAAGCAGTTGAAGCAATGACGGTCCTTGCGGGGATTCTGGTGTATGTCTTAGACATGGTTCAACTGATCGGCACATTTATAGCTGACAACTGGTCAGTCATCAGTCCCATTGTTTATGGAATTGTTGCGGCCCTGGCGGTATATTATGGGTGGATACTCGCCTTAAATGCCATAGAACTGGTCAGCAAGGGAATCCAACTGGCCGTGGCTGCAGCAAAGACTTTAATGGCCGTGGCAACAGGCGGACTGACGGCAGCGACTATAGCAGAGACTGGTGCGCAGACCGGGCTGAATGCAGCCCTGGCAGCCTGCCCGATTGTGTGGATTATTGTGCTTATCATTGCCTTGATTGCCATTATTTTTGCCGTATGTAATGCAATTGCAAAAATGACAGGTGTGGCAAGTTCCGGGTTCGGAGTCATAACAGGAGGGCTGAATGTAGTGATTCAGTTTTTTAAAAACCTGGCAATGTCCGTGATGAACATTACAATTGGTATCGGTTGCGCCTTAGATGCGCTTGGTAAGAACATGATTGCAGCTTTTTTCAATGCAATATGTTCTGTCAAATCATTTTTTATAGGTCTTCTTGCAACAGGTCTGACGGTCATCGAAGGGATCTGCGAAGCGCTTAATAAGCTGCCATTTGTGGAAATAGATTATTCGGGAATTAGTACTGCTGCAGACCTTTTTGCAGCAGAGGCAGCCAGGATAGAGGGGAGTAAATTGCCATATGCCGATATTGGAGATGCCTTTCACCAGGGTATGAGCACTTTTGATACCTTCCAGGACGGGTGGGCCTCCGATGCCTTTGCAGCTGGCGCAGCATGGGGAGATGGAATCGCGGATGGCATGGGCAACTTCAACCTGTCAGATGTCCTGGGCGGCGAAGGGCTGCCAGACAAGGAACCATTCGGGCCTTACTACGAGGGGCCCATAGAGGATTCCGGCCTTGGGGACAATGTGGGCAGCATCGCCGGGGATACCTGTGCCATCAAGGACTCCATGGACATTGCCCAGGAGGACCTGAAGTACTTGCGGGACATTGCGGAGCAGGAGGCAGTGAACCGGTACACACTGGCAGAGGTGAAGGTGGAACAGACGAACCACAACAATATAAATGGCAGTATGGACCTGGACGGTGTTGTGTCCGGGCTGACAGATGCGGTGAATGAAGCCGTTGCCAATATCACAGAGGGGGTGCATGCATAAATGGCTGGAAACGGATATGCTTTTTACCTGGACAAATGTCTGCTGCCAGTCCCCCCTTCCAAACTGGAAGTGAAGATCAACAATGGGAACAAGTCCATGAAGCTAATCAATGAGGGAGAGATCAATATCCTGAAAAAGGCAGAACTGACAGATATTGAGTTTACCTGCGGGATCCCCCAGGTAGAGTATCCCTTTGCGGTCTATAAGGAAGGATTCAAGAGGGCTGAGTATTTTCTGGACTATTTTGAAGCGCTGAAGAACAGCAGGAAGCCATTCCAGTTCATTGTCTGCCGCAGCCTGCCAGACGGCGGGAAACTGTTCCACACGAACATGAAGGTGACACTGGAGGACTACAGGATTGCGGAAGAGGCGAAGAACGGATTTGACGTTGAGGTAAAAGTGAAGCTGAAACAGTGGCGGGACTATGGCACCAAGACGGTGAACATCACCATGACAGGCTCCAGGCCCCAGGGAGCCGTGGAACCCCAGCGGGATACAGCCTCATCACCGGCACCTGCACAGGCATCCATGTACACGGTGGTAAAGGGGGACTGCCTGTGGAACATTGCCAAGAAGTTCTACGGCAATGGTTCCAGGTATACCGTGATCTACGATGCAAACCGGGAAGTCATCGGCGGGAATCCCAACAGGATCTATCCGGGACAGGTACTCACTATCCCGGCAATGTAAGGAAGGAGATAATCCAGTGGATGTTGAACTTTTGATTGCAAATGATACGGGTACAAGGGCATACCTGCCTCCTGTGGAGGAAGGGATCGAGTGGCTGACGGAGAGACGGAGTACTCCGGGGAAACTGACATTTACGGTCCTGGGGGAGGATGCCCCCGGCTTTTCCGAGGGCAGTGCTGTCCGGCTGAAGGTGGATGGGGATGATATCTTCTACGGCTTTGTGTTCCAGCAGGGCAGGGACAGGGACAGGACCATCAAGGTCACTGCCTATGACCAGCTGCGGTACTTGAAGAATAAGGATACCTATGTCTATGAGAACAAGACGGCGGCACAGTTTATCCGGATGGTGGCAGCAGATTTTGCACTAGAGACAGGAACCATAGCGGATACCGCATTTACCATCCAGTCCCGGGTAGAGGAGAATACATCGCTGTATGAAATGATAGAGAATGCCCTTGACCTGGAACTGACCAACAGTGGGGAATTGTATGTGTTCTATGACGATTTCGGGAAACTGACACTGCGGCATCTGTCAGACATGTATGTGGGCAGGCCAGATGCATATCTGATGATTGATGAGGAGACGGGGGAGAATTTTGACTATACATCATCCATTGATGGTGACACCTACAACAAGATAAAACTGACCTATGATAATGAAGACACAGGAACCCGGGAGGTATACATTGCCCAGGATGGCACCAACATCAACAGATGGGGCATCTTACAGTATTTTGACACCCTGTCCAAGGGGGAGAATGGCCAGGCCAAGGCAGATGCCCTGCTGAAACTGTATGACAGGAAGACCAGGACCTTGAAGATCACCAATGCCATAGGGGACAACAGGGTGCGGGCCGGATCCATGGTGGTCATCCGTCTCGACCTGGGAGACACGAAACTAAGCCATTTCATGCTGGTGGAATCCTGCAGGCATACCTACAGGCAGGGGGAACACTGGATGGATCTGACACTGAAGGGGGGTGAGTTCGTTGGCTGATGCAAATGGACTGGTGAAGGCGCTGAAAATGGCAGCACGGGACGAGAGGGAGGCATCAAAGCCTGTCAGTGTGTTTTTCGGGGAGGTCCAGTCGGCAGATCCCCTTCGGATCAGCGTGGAACAGAAGATGGTATTGGGAGAAGCCCAGCTTGTGCTGACCAGAAATGTGACAGATTATGACATGAATGTCACAATGGATTGGGAGACGGAGCAGGAGAGGGAGGATCATTTCCACAAAGTCCATATACAGGGCGGGGATGGGGGCAACACACTGGATCAGACCACAGAACCACAGTCCGGGGGACATACCCATGCCGTGGCCGGGAAAAAGCAGATGACGGTCCATAACGCCTTGAAGGCTGGAGATGCAGTCATCCTGCTGCGGCAGCAGGAAGGACAGAAATTTGTGGTCATGGACAGGATAGGTATGCTGTAAAGGTTCAAGGATTCCATTGGATCAAGAGAACCTATGTAGACTGGTATGCCCTGGGAAGGGTGTGTGAACACCCCTCTTTAAGCGGGCGTGGGGGTATAAGTATGATTCCTGCAATGGGAAATTTTTTAAAACAGGATTTTGAGATGGAAGAACAGCCGGGACTGACCTATAGGATGGATCTGGACGGTGACGGGGTACGGGGATATGTGGACGGAAGGGAGGCTGTGAAACAGGCTGTATTCCGTATCCTGCAGACAGAGCGCTACCAGTATATCATTTATCCCTGGTGGTATGGCATGGAAACCATAGACCTATACGGGGAGCCTGTGGAATGGGTATGCGCGGAACTGGAGAGAAGGATCACGGAGGCCCTGCTTGTGGATTCCAGGATTACCGGGGTGACGGATTTTGTACATGATACCAGTGTGAAGGGGGTAGTCCACACCACATTCACCACACATAGCATTTACGGTGACATTCCGGCAGAAAGAGAGGTGAATATCTAGATGTATGAGAATATGACAGATGATTTCCTGCGGGGGCGGATGCTGTCCCGGGTGCCGGATGGGCTGGACAAGAGACCCAGCGCACTGATCCATGACACGATCGGGCCTACGGCCAATGAACTGGCAATCCTGTATGTGGAACTGGAATATCTGGTCAGGAATTCCTATGGGGACACGGCGGCAAAGGAGTTCCTGGTCCTGCTCTGTAAGGACAGGGGGATTACCCCGGAACCTGCAACCCATGCCGTACTGGAAGGCATTTTTAAGCCGGATACCATGGATATGACAGGGAGACGTTTTAACATCGGGGAGATGAACTATACCGTCACAGAGCAGATTGCCCCGGGACGGTACCAGGTACAATGCGAATCTCTGGGAACCGTGGGTAACCAGTACCTGGGAAAAATGATACCCATGGAATACATCCAGGGGCTGGAGACTGCTGAACTGAGGCAGATTCTGGTACCGGGGGAGGACGAGGAGGATACAGAGCACCTGCGCCAGCGTTATTTTGACAGCTTCAAGGAACAATCCTTCGGGGGTAACCGTGCGGATTATCTGGTAAAGGTAAAGGCAATGGAAGGCGTCGGCAATGTAAAAGTCACCCGGGAATGGAATGGTGACATCCACCCGGCAGACATGATTCCTGGCAGCGCAGTGAAGGCCTGGTATGATTCGGCCATTGGGACTGTGCCAGAGGAAGTGGCACCATGGCTGTCAGCTATCTATCTGGCAGCAAGTGGGGGAAAACTCACTGTAGGCGGCACAGTGCTGGTCACAGTGGTCAATTCCAATGACTTCGGGGAGGCAAGCACTGTCCTGCTGGATAAGATCCAGACCATGCTTGACCCAGAGGAAAATGCCGGGGAAGGGTACGGCCTGGCACCTATCGGGCACGTTGTCAGGGTCAGGAGTGCGCAGCCTGTGGGGATACAGGTAACAACCTCTCTGACATACGAGGAAGGCTATTCCTGGAACATCTTGAAAACATCTATTATGGAGGCAGTGGAGGCTTACCTGCTGGAACTTAGGAGGGAGTGGGCAGACAACAGCTTCCTTGTGGTCCGGGCCAGCCAGGTGGAAGCCCGTATCCTGGCAGTGAAAGGTGTGGCTGACATAGCCAATACCAGGCTGAACGGCACTGCCGGCAATGTGACACTGGGTGCGTATGAGATCCCGGTAATGGGAGGTATGGACGGATGATAAGGGAAATAGAACTGTTGGCGTATTTACCGCCTTTTATGCAGAAATACCAGGAACCTGCGGCAGCGCTGGAGGCAGTGGATCCGGAATTTGCCATTGCCTGGGATGCGGCCCACAGGATCCTGTACAACCATTTCATCTCCACTGCGGACGAATATGGGATCAGGCGGTTCGAAAAGCTGCTGGACATCCGTCCCACAGAAGAGGACACCCTGGAAAGCAGACGGTCCAGGGTGCAGAGCAAATGGTTCAGCAAGCTGCCCTATACCCTGCGGATACTGGTCCAGAAGCTTACGGTACTGTGTGGCGGCACGGATTTTACATTGACAGATAATTTCGGGGAAGGTTATACCCTTACACTGGGAACCGCCCTGGAACTGTATGGACAGGTAGAAGAACTGGCAGACATGCTGGATCATCTGCTTCCATGCAATATCACCACCAGTGTCAGCAATACACTGCCAGGCCAGACAGCAGGGAAGATTTGTGTATATTGCGGGATTGCCATTGCACAGGATATGATTATCTCATCCCAGTGAACGGAATGAAGATTTTCTAGGGTTGTAAAAGAGGGGTGTTTACACACCCTCTTCGTACACAGCCTAAGAAAATCTAAATTATTCCGGGAAGGATGCCAAAGGAGGGCATTCTTCTCACAGATTGTTTGTGCCGATTGCATCGGCAGGGTGAAAAGTGTGAAGAGAATTTCTAAGTCTGCAAAGTACACAGACTAAGAAATTCTAAAACTTCACACAGAAGAACGCAAGGACAGCGTTCTTCATTGATTGTTTGTGCTGCCAAAGGCAGCATGTCTGGAAGTTTGGAAGAAAAAACAAAATAATGAATGGAAGCCCGCAGGAGGGTGTGTCAATACACACCTTCCAGTGGGCAGGGAGGTATAAACATGGCAGAATTTACAAAACTTTTGGTGACAGACAGAGGCAGCGAACTGGTCATGAAAGCCCTGCAGGGAAAAGGTATCATCCGTTTTACCAGGCTCGCTGCATCTTCCAGGCAATACCAGGAAGAAGATATCAAGGGGCTGACATCCCTGGAAGATATCAGGCAGCAGGGTGACATTTCTGAAATAGAAGCAGAGAGCAGCAGTTCCATCAGGCTGAGGGTGGCCCTGCCCAACATAGATCTGACAGAAGGATATTACATAAGGACTGTGGGACTGTATGCCAATGACCCGGACGAAGGGGAAATCCTGTATGGGGTGTCCATGGAGACATCGGCGGGAGGCTGTTATGTGCCAGCCTACAACCACCAGATCGTATCCAGCCTGTATTTCCATATATCTGTGGCTGTAGGAAATGCAGAAAATGTATCTTTGGAGGTTGATGCCGGGGCGTTGGTTACGAGAAAGCAGTTGGATGCAGTACAGCAGAGGATAACAGATGAAGTAAAAGTACTTCAGGAGGGTATGGAGGAAAAGGCAGATGGGACGGCATTTGACAATTATAAGAGTGCCACGGATACGCTGCTTGGAAATGCCGATATTACGGGGATAGGGGATGGAACCGTGACGGGGGCGATAAGGGAACTAAACACGGGAATAGTCCTGTCCTACGTGGACGGCCAGTACTTTGCCCAATATGGGGAGGATACAGCCACAAAAAAAGTGTTGGGTGAGATCAGCAAGGAACAGCTGATAGCTGTGCTCGCCAACTCCGGTCTTGGTCTCACCCTGGACAGTACGCCGGAGGAGATATATGCGGCGCTAAAACGAGCATTTCCAGCAAGTATTTTAACAGCATTACAAGTATCTGGTAATGCAAATAATTCCCCCAACATTTTATATAGCTGGTATGGAGCAATGTACAACCTTACAGGTATTCGTTCCATTACCTTTCGAATCGAATATCATTATACTGATCTTTACTCCGAGAATGGCGGTGGAAAGTATTACTATAATGTATATGAGGCATTAGTAGGTGTTGGAATGTCAAAAACTACTTTTAATGCATCTGGAAAATATGCATATGGCGCTAACACATATGATAGTACAAAAACTGGCACAACAGAAATAAAAATAAGTGTCTCTAGTCTAACAGGAAGTTATTATATTGGTGTTGGGGTTCGTGGGTATAATTGCTACAATGGAATAGACCCACTGCAATATTCAAGTGTGCAATCCTATTATGCTAAAATCCTGGAAGTTATTTTCAACTAATTCATGTAATTAATAGTGCTTTGGTTAGATTGATATACGATCCATTATTTTTTGATGAATCATTTGGATAGGAGAATATATCAAGTCTCAAACTGTATTTGCCACTGTATCCTGCCAAACTGACAGTTTTATTAATGTTTTCCGTAACTTTTTGGGTACCCACATGCCTGTATAATTCTATAATTGCACCAGTGACAACATTTATCAAATGCACAGATGGGCGGTATGCCCCACCACTACCGTCATTCATTCCCGCCTTATATGCCGACCCGACAATCTGTAATGTTTGAAATGCTGTGATGTCAAAGGCAGGAGATGTGTAATATCCATGACCTTCTGTAGGGGTACTAGATACTGTCATTTTTACACTGCTTGTATTTGATGTACAGGATAGTGTTAATACCCCGCTGGATATCCATCCAGGAACAAGCATGGATAGCTGTTGTGGGAATTTTGTGGCTAGCGCCGCATATATCTCCTCCGGCGTACTTTCCAGGGTGAGACCAAGGCCGGAGTTCGCAAGCACAACTATAAGCTGTTCCTTGCTGATCTCACCCAACACTTTTTTTGTGGCGGCATCCTCCCCATATTGGGCAAAGTACTGGCCGTCCACGTAGGACAGGACTATTCCCGTGTTTAGTGCACCTGGTACAGGACAGGAAAAAGAAGTTGCAACCGCTATCTGGACATGCTATATTTGATGCATGGGAAACCAGAGAGCCAAAGGCGGCTTTACCCTCCATCACGGAGGGGCAACCCTCCGGACGAAAGAAAGGAGGGAGTGCCAATGATTACATACTCTGATCTGATTCAGACAGGTATCTTCATTGTTGCCATGATTGGATTGTGTTACACAGTCTTTCAAGGCAGAAAATAGCCGCCAACTACTACCAATAGTTGACGGCTGATGCCATAAAGCATTAAGCATTGATTTTTGGAAGGTAGAGCCGCTTCTCTGGCTTTCCCTTTTTATGTATTCATAATAGCACACATGAACAGGGTTTGCAAGATTTTTTGAGGATGATATGCCTGACCTGGAGGTGGCGTGCTATGGAAGATATCAGATCAAGTATTATACAGCAGGTGATAGGGGCGCTATTTGACTATCTAGGTAAGCCTCTGGGAGGGATCACTACCTATGATATCCGCTTTTACCTATCGTCCAGGCGCCAGCCATATCGGCGCACATTGGCTACGAATCTGCTGAATCGGGGCATGAATATATAAGATGTGGCAGCAATCCTGGGCCATGCGGATCTTAAGACTACACAAATTTACTGTTTTATCAGTCAAGCAAATGCCAAGATGGCTTATTGTAAGCTTTCTGTGTCCAAGGTATTATAATTCCCATGCTTATTGCATCTTGTGCGAGGCAGGAAAAAGAAGTTGAGACCGCTATCTGGACATGCTATATTTGATGCATGGGAAACCAGAGAGCCAAAGGCGGCTTTACCCTCCATCACGGAGGGGCAACCCTCCGGACGAAAGAAAGGAGGGAGTGCCAATGATTACATACTCTGATCTGATTCAGACAGGTATCTTCATTGTTGCCATGATTGGATTGTGTTACACAGTCTTTCAAGGCAGAAAATAGCCGCCACTACCACCAATAGTGACGGCTGACCGCTTTTAGCGGTGAGTATTTACACTTTAGGGTAGAGCCGCTTCTCTGGCTTTCCCTTTTTAGGTATTCATAATAACACACATGAACAGGGTTTGCAAGATTTTTTGAGAATGATATGCTTGACCTGGAGGTGGTGTGTTATGGAAGATATCAGATCAAGCATTATACAGCAGGTGATAGGGGCGCTACAGGGCAGGGTAGATGATGATACTTGCAACCTGGTGCAGGATGTACTGGTCATGCAGCTTAACAGGTATGAGATCCAGGAACGCTGCACGGAAGTATCGATCCGGGACGACAGTGCAAGGGGACTGCTGAAAAAGTTTCTGGCCACAAAGCGGGTGGAAGGGACGGTAGATTCCACCCTGCAAAGGTATGCAGATATCAACAGGGCGTTACTTGACTATCTGGGTAAGCCTCTGGGGGAGATCACTACCTATGATATCCGCTTTTACCTATCGTCCAGGCGCCAGCTAGGGAAGGTCAGTAATCGTACGCTGGACGGCATGCGACGGTGCTATTCTAGCTTTTTTGGCTGGCTGGCAGCGGAAGGGCTGATACAGCACAATCCTTGCGCGGCCCTTGCCCAGATCAAATACCGGAAAGTAGTGAAAAAGCCATATTCTGCGGTAGAAATGGAAAAAATTCGTAAGGCCTGTGATAATATTAGGGATCTGGCATTGGCAGATTTTCTATATTGTACAGGATGCCGCGTGTCTGAAGTTTCTAGACTGGACATTGCGGATATAGATTTTGATAGAATGGAATGTGTTGTCCTTGGTAAGGGGAATAAAGAGCGTAAGGTCTACCTTACAGAAGTTGCATCTATGCACTTGCAGGAATATCTTGTCAGTCGAAAAGATTCCAATGAAGCTTTGTTTATTGGAAGAGGGAAACGATTGGGAAAAAACGGAATAGAATCTATTATCAAAAAACTTGGAGAAAAAGCAGGAGTGGAGAATTCCCATCCACATAGATATCGGCGCACTTTGGCTACGAATCTACTGGATCGGGGCATGAATATACAAGATGTGGCAGCAATCCTGGGTCATGCGGAGTAAACGGTGGATAGTGCGTACCTATACAAAACAGGAGCAAACCTGTATGATAA
>CAJUGH010000010.1:0-73402 GCA_910586215.1 uncultured Acetatifactor sp.
TCTTACCAAAAAGGAGCCATTTTTTACCAAAGACACAAACTTTTTTACACTACCTATGGAAGAAAAGACGGATAAATTAAGATATAGTGTCTCCATAAAAAAATCATATAAAATATTTTTTATGATTTGTGTAATTATCTCTTTCATCATGGCGATATGGTGTCCTGCCTTGACTGTCGGAAAATGTGAAACCCTATCTGATTATATGGCGGTGGTTTTTGCTGTTTTCTTCTGCGTATTTTGTAGTTGTCTGGGAATAAATAAAATCAAAAAAAGGGTGGATATACATAATGGGAAGGTGTTATACTATAACGCCCTATGTAAAAGGGAATACGGGATATCACATATCCGCAGTTCAATTACAAAGGAAGAATACATCCATATGAAACGTGGAAATGGGCTTTCAACATCCAGTTGGGACAAAGTAACGGCATTTTATGATGCATATGGAAAAAAGCTGTTTCGTTTTGGACTGGCCTATAATAATGTGGAACAGTTGAAGAAGGATGTTGAAAATACCCAAAAAAGTATCAGAAAGAATCAAAAACAAAAATAGAAGAGAATTTCATCTGGTGTCCAGAAAATAAAGTTGACAAACACTGACTACAGATGTAGGATATAAATAGAACCTACATCTGTAGTCAGCATTTGTATAAGCTATAGGATGCTACAGAAGATACGGAAGAAAGGTATATGGACCCTATGATACAGAGAGACAGACAGGGAGACAAGGAGGAACCCCGATGGACAATCGAATTACGGAGAGCGAATGGCAGTTGATGGAACTGGTATGGCAGGGGATTGTAACCCAGCCCCAGATGATGGAAAGGCTTGGAAAAAAATGGAACAAGAATACGGTACATACTTTTCTGTCCAGGCTATGTGCAAAGGGTTTTCTGGCGGTGGACAGAGAAGTTGTTCCCCACGTCTACCAGGCCTTGGTATCCAGGGAGGACTGTGAGAGGCAGGAGCGGCAGAATTTCCTGCAGAAAATATACCGGGGCAGTGTGGGGAACATGGTGGCGGCCTTTGTACAGGACGGACAGTTATCCCAGGGGGAAATAGACAGGCTGCAGAAGCTGCTGGAGGATGCAAGGCCAGGTAGGGATATGCCAGGGGAGCCGAAGGGGCAGTAGGGGTCAAAGAGACAAGGAAGGAGACGGCGTGACAAGGAAGGGACAGGGATACTGACGGAAAGGGCGGTGTGGGTATGGACATATGGGATATTTATTCCTGGGGGGCGGCAGCTACGGTGGTGGGACTGCTGATCTGGGGGATGAAACTGATCTTCCATGACAAGCTGGATGCCAGGTGGCATTACTTTATCTGGCTGGTATTGGGGGTAAGGCTTCTGGTGCCGGCAGATTTATCCTGGGTGCGCACACCGGTGTCCATCCTGCAGGCGATACCTGTGACCCGGTGGGTGAAGATGGCCTCACTGGCAGTGGGAGACCTGTGGCCGGAGGGAGCATCCCGATGGCTTCTGGCGGGGTATCTGGCAGGGGTGGCAGCACTGGGGGCATATTACCTAATCCTGTGGCTGGCGGTGTGCATCCGGGTATATCGTGCACCGAAGGCACCAAGGGAACTGGCAGTGCAGGTGGAGGCCATAGCGGCTAAGCGGGGCCTTGCCTCCTGTAAGGATATCCGTGTCCTTCCTGGCAGGACACCTTATATATTTGGCCTGCTCCATCCGGTGCTGGTGCTCCCTGGGGACTGGGAGCAACTGGAGGAAGGTGTCATTCTCCATGAACTATTGCACAGGAAATACCGGGATGTGGCAGTGAACCTGCTGCTTCACATTGTCAGGGTGCTGAACTGGTATAATCCTTTCCTGTGGATGATTACATCTGTGATCCAGAATGACGGGGAAGCACTCTGTGACGAGCGGGTGCTGGAGTTGCTTATCCATGGAAAAGATATTTTGCAGGGAGGAAGGGACTTCGCCGGGCAGGATCCAGGAGCAGAATCCAATGCGAAAACAGACGGACCTGCAGGTGTGGAAGTCCGGAACCAGGCAGAGGAAATCGCATATGGATATGGGAGAACCCTGCTTTCCCTGGCAGCAGACAAAAAGGGACAACCTGTGAAAATCGGTACCTCCAATCTGGCATCCACATATCGGAACATGCGCACACGGCTTCTGCGTATCCGGGAATTTGACAGGGTTCCCACAAAGATCGGGGTAGTAACGTGCTGCATCACGCTTCTGCTGGCCCTGTCCGGGATTGGCAATGTGGAGGAGGGGAATCTTGCCCTGCCCATGATCCGGTCCGGACGGGACCTGGATCTTGCCCTGCTCCAGGCCAGATGTTATGAGGCGGCCACTCCCCAGGAAGCTGTCTATCTGTTCCTGCGGACCCTGCAGGAAGGCAATGTAATCTACCATATGGCAGTATTGCCAGAAGGGCAGATAGCAGTCTATGGGGACCATGTGCGGGCATGGTACAGGGAGGGATGCCTGGATGAGGCAGGCCGACTGTCTGGTGAAGGGGGAGATATTTTTGCAGGCATGAGGGCAGATATCCAGGGATTTGGTATCTACAATCTGTGGCAGGACGGAGAGCGGGGTGGGGCCGAAGTCTGCATCCGGATGCGCAGAGGATGGGATCCTGGCGTGCCGGATGCAGGGGGAGAGGCCTGTGTGGGCAGGACACCTGGCAGTCAAGGTCTGGACACATCGGGACACAGGGAAGGAAGCGCTGGTGGGGATGGCGCAGGCCGAAAGGAAGGCAGCCGCGCACCAGAGGACTGTCTGATAGTGGAACTGGACCTGGTGAAGGAAGAGGGATGGAAGGTGATTCCACGGGAACTAGATACAGGGAACCAGGAAAGTTACCGGCCTCCCGCCCTGGTGGAGTCCAGGGCACAGACGGGGGATTTCCTGGTGGAGATGGTAGGATACCAGGAAGGGTATTTTGACAGTCTTGGGGTGTCTGACCGAGGGATGCATACACTTTCCTGGACGGGGAGTGGACAGCAGGAATCCTGGCAGGAACGGTACCCTAAGGATTTCTCTGTGGAATATCAGATGAAGGAAGTCTGGGTGACCTGTCTGCAGAAGGAGGCCCTGGAAGGAGCCGGCCAGGTGCGCCTGGAGGTGTATTCCTGCCTGGAAAACGCCAAAGGAGACTTGCCCATGGAAGGAAGTACATCGGAAGGGTACTGGCCTACCCAGGAAGAACTGGCCCGCCTGTCCGGAGATCCTTACGTGGCCAGCTATACGGGATCCGGCGGCAGTGACAGCGCAGGAAACGGATATGTGGTGCTGACCGGGGAGGCATTGGAAATATTCCGGGCAGGGGAACCTGTGCTGGTCTTCGGCGGGAGTGTCTGGCAGGAGGGAAAGGAGAATGGCTGGAAGCCAGGCATGGAACCGGAAGGCTATATAAGGATCCTGGCAGACGGAGCGGTGGTAGCGGAAGGCTATACGGGGAAAGCCAGTATAGAGGAAAGCAGTGCAGGGGAAGGCCATGCAGGAAAAGCCGGTATAGAGGAAGGTTATGCAGGGGAAGGCCATACGGGAAAAGCCAGTGCAGGGGAATCCGGCAGCCAGTGATGGCGGAGAAAGCAGGCAAAGGGAAAGCAGTATGGAAAAAGGCCGTGCAAAGGAGGGAAACAGATGGAGCGGAAGGCATTAAACTGGATGAAACTGGGACTCATATGCTGCTGTGTGCATGTGAAGCTGGGAGGGCTGGAACTGCTGCCGGAATTTGTGGGGTTCGGGATGCTGCTTGCGGCTATCCGCTGCCACAGCCACCGGACGGAGACAGAGAGGCGGATGGAGCCGTTCCTGCTGGTGCTTCTGATCTACAGTCTGGTGGGCTGGCTGCTTTCCTTAAGTGGGGGAGGCATGCAGGGCCAGGGCCTAGCGATAGGCCAGGGCATGGCAGCAGGGCAAAACATAGCGGCAGGTCAGGGCATGACAGCAGGCCAGGGGGTATGTGTATGGCTGTCCGGCATCCATGGAAACGGGGTGGTGCGTCTCCTGGTCAATGTGATCAACCTGTATGCGTTCTATGTGCTGGCCGGGGAGGTAAGGAAGCGGATTCAGGAGGCCCAGCCCCAGACAGCGCGGCAACTGGGATGCCTGAGGGTCTGGGCAGTGGTGCTGCTGACAGTTGGATTTCTGACGACGCCTTATAACATTACATGGCTAGGAATCCTGTTGGTGTTGATGACGCTAGGCCTGCTGGCAGTAACCCTGGTGGTGTTGTGGCAGATACAGCCGGTACCGGAGGAATCATGATAAAATGGGCATGACGTGTCAAAGCAATATATTGATGGCGCAAATCGATATACAAAAATATCTACAACAGCAGACTGGCTGATAAAAAGTGCCACACTGGTCCGCGGATTTTCCGCGGCTGCCAGGTGTGGCACTTTTGTGGTTCACAGGGACCGTGCTTGGGATAGCCCTATTTTTTCATGGCAGAGCGCTTCCTCAAGGTGGGATCCAGGATCTTCTTACGGATCCGGAGGCTCTGTGGTGTCACTTCCAGTAGTTCATCCGTGTCGATGAAGTCCAGGGCCTGCTCCAGGGACAGGATCCTGGGCGGGGTCAGGCGCAGGGCCTCATCCGCACTGGAAGAGCGGGTGTTGGTGAGCTGCTTTTTCTTGCATACATTTACCTCAATGTCCTCACTGCGTCCTGTCTGGCCGATTACCATGCCGGCATATACCTTCTCCCCTGGTCCCAGGAACAAGGTACCTCTCTCCTGGGCATTGAACAGACCATAGGTGATGGTCTCCCCGGCCTCGAAGGCGATGAGGGAACCCTGTTTCCGATACTGGATGTCGCCCTTGTAGGGGGCATAGCCATCGAAAATGGTATTCATGATGCCGTTTCCTTTGGTATCCGTGAGGAACTCCCCCCGATAGCCGATGAGTCCCCTGGCAGGGATGGAGAATTCCAGCCGGGTATAGGTGCCTCCGGAGAGGGTTCCCATGTTGCGCAGTTCCCCTTTCCGCTGGCCCAGCTTCTCGATGACTGCCCCGGCAAATTCATTGGGAACATCGATGTAGCACAGTTCCATCGGCTCGGTGCGTTTCCCGGATTCGTCTGTTTGGTAGAGGACTTCAGCCTTACTCACGGCGAACTCATAGCCTTCCCTGCGCATGTTTTCGATGAGCACGGACAGGTGCAGTTCCCCTCTTCCGGATACCTTGAAACATTCGGTGGTATCGGTTTCTTCCACCCTGAGGGACACATCCGTATTCAGTTCCCTGAAGAGCCGGTCCCGGATATGCCTGCTGGTTACGTATTTTCCCTCTTGACCTGCAAGGGGGGAATCGTTTACTATAAATTGCATGGCAATGGTTGGCTCGCTGATCTTCTGGAAGGGGATGGGCAGGATGCACTCCGGGGAACACAGGGTGTCCCCGATGTGGATGTCACTGATCCCGGAGATGGCCACAATGGAACCGATTCCGGCTTCCTTCACCTCCACCCGCTCTAAGCCGTTGAACTCATAGAGTTTGCTGACTTTCACTTTCAAGTGCTTGTCAGGCTCATGGTGGTTGCAGATTACCACCTCCTGGTTCACGCGGATGATGCCATTGTCCACCTTGCCCACGCCTACGCGGCCCACATACTCATTGTAATCAATGGTGCTGATGAGCACCTGGGTCGCCGCATCGGGATCCCCTTCCGGCGCAGGAATGTAGTTCACAATGGTCTCGAAGAGAGGTTCCATGCTGTCTCCCGGCTGTCCTGCGTCCAGGGAAGCCACGCCTGCCTTGGCGGAAGCGTATACAAAGGGGCAGTCCAGCTGGGCATCATCGGCATCCAGTTCCAGGAACAGTTCCAGTACTTCCTCCACCACCTCGTCCGGGCGTGCTTCCGGGCGGTCAATTTTGTTGATGCAGACGATGACGGGAAGTTTCAGTTCCAGGGCCTTGCGCAGCACGAATTTCGTCTGGGGCATGGCACCCTCAAAGGCATCCACTACCAGGATGACCCCGTTTACCATCTTCAGCACCCGTTCCACCTCGCCGCCGAAATCCGCGTGGCCCGGGGTGTCAATGATGTTGATCTTGGTACCCTTGTACATGACGGCAGTATTTTTGGACAGGATGGTGATACCGCGTTCCCTTTCGATATCATTGGAGTCCATGACGCGCTCTGCCACTGCCTGGCCTTCCCGGAATACGCCGCTTTGTCTGAGCAGCCCGTCCACCAGGGTTGTCTTGCCGTGATCCACATGGGCGATAATAGCAACATTTCTTACATCTTCTCTTTTTTGATTCATACCTGTTTCTATGCCTTTCTAGAGCGTTAAAATGAGGATGGCCGCCAGGGCCCCCTTTTATGCACAGGCCCGCTGGAAGCCTGCCGTGGAAACGGCATGGGGACTGCGCGGCGAGCAGGACGAAAGTCTTCACTGCCCGGTTACCCGTGGGCTGACTGGCCTGCTGTCCTTTGTGCTGTATCGCGGAAATGCCTGTCCGCAGTACGGCCTGTCTGGCAGATGCTTCTGCCCATGCATACATATTGTCGTTTGAAACGGATAGAAGTCGGAATTTGTGCCGACCTGTCTATGGATTCTTTCCCTAAATCCCAAACTGCTACAGTATAGCACTTATTTTTCTGGGATGCAAGTGTTTATCAAGGTTATAGGGAGATACAATTGTTTAAACGTCTAAAAATAGATGAAAACAAAAGGAAAAGACGCAAAAAATGTCGATATGCGCGATGGAAAGTTGTACTAAAGTACTGGTAAATATTGTATATATAGTAGTATCCACCCGCAATCTAATTCCTTTATCAGGTGGTGTTACTGGAAAAAGTCTTAGAGTAAGAAGGGAGAACGAAAATGACGGATAAGGTAATTGAAAACAATCAGGTAACGGTGATGGGAGAGGTCGTGAGTGGTTTCTCCTACAGTCATCAGATTTTCGGAGAGGGATTTTACATGGTGGATGTCAGATGCAAACGGCTCAGTGAGAGTTACGACACGATTCCCGTGATGGTGTCGGAACGCCTGCTGGATGTGACTGCGGACTATGTGGGACAGTTGATCTGCGTCAGCGGCCAGTTCCGTTCCTACAACCGCCATGAGGAGCGCAGGAACCGGCTGGTCCTGTCTGTGTTCGCCAGGGAGGTGAGCTTCCTGGAGGAAGTGGAGGAGAGTTCCAAGACCAACCAGATCTTCCTGGACGGTTATATCTGTAAGGAGCCGATCTACCGCAAGACCCCTCTGGGCAGGGAGATTGCAGATCTTCTGCTGGCTGTGAACAGGCCTTACGGGAAATCGGACTATATCCCCTGTATCTGCTGGGGCAGGAATGCCCGTTATGCCAGCACTTTCAAGGTGGGTGACCGCTGCGCAGTCTGGGGCAGGATCCAGAGCCGCGAGTACATGAAAAAGCTTGACGAAGAGAATGTGGAGAAGAGAGTAGCCTTTGAAGTGTCCGTGAGCAAGCTGGAAATGATGGAAGGAGAAGAGGAGATAGCAGAAGTAGAAGAATAATTTGCCAAATCTGCGCAGATGTGCTATTTTATTAATAGATAGATGGACAGGTCCCCAGACGGATCCTGTTCAGGGGAAAATGAGGTGCAGTATGGCAAAAGGATCAATCTATATCTATACAGGAGACGGAAGGGGGAAGTCGCCAGCGGCCATGGGACGTGCTGTGCAGGCGGCAGCAGAAGGGAAGCAGGTGATGATCATCCAGTTCCTGAAGGGGAAGGGACTGGGGGATTCGGATTTTGTCCGGAGGATGGAACCGGAGATCAAGCTGTTTCACTTTGAGAAGTCCGATGAGAATTTTGCCTCCCTTACGGAGGAGAAGCAGCAGGAAGAGATAGGCAACATCAAAAACGGCATGAATTTTGCCAAAAAGGTGCTTACCACAGGGGAATGTGACCTATTGATCCTGGATGAAGTCCTGGGCGTACTGGAGAATGGCATCATCAGTGCGGATGAACTGAAGATGCTGCTGGAATGCAGGGAGGATACAAGCATTATCCTCACTGGTGTGAAGCTGGTGGATGAGATCTGTGTGCTGGCAGATGAAGTTTCCAGGATTGAGACGGTCAAATTCAAGGTGTGGGAATAACAAAATGCAGTGGTTTGGCCATCTGTCTGCACCGTTACAGCAGAAGCAGTCTTAGGTTTGCCACGCAAAAGGCACATGAGAATACCTTGTGGCACTACTCTGTGAAAAGGAACCACCAGTGAACGTAATAGCAAATATGCGGTAATACACATTGACACATCCCTAAGGAAATGCTATGATTAAACTGTATAGGAGATAGAGGTTGCGTTTTTCAAGAGTACCTTCCTTGATGCGGCAGGCGCAGGGGAGAGGAAGGGAAAGGGACGGACGCCGAAAGGATGGGCTTCCTGGGAGCTTTTCCTTGGGCATACGGTGAAGAACCGTATGACTGTCATCCGTGGCAGCGGATGGGGCGCTATCGTGAAGGATTCATCCGCCGGCGCTTTCTATCGCCGGCGTTTTGTCTGTGTAACGATGGACAGACGCCGGGCATAAGGTGTTATTGTTCATTTCGTTCATGGCAGTGAGTGCACCCGGAACGCTATATACAGGTGTTCTGGCCCATGCAGTCTTCGATGGTGCGAGTGAAAAGTAACATCACAAGGATACATAGAATAGTCTGTGAAGTGGAGGAAGTAAGATGGCAATTTTCAAGGGCGCAGGTGTGGCCATTGTCACACCCATGCAGGAAGACGGAACGGTAAATTATGAGCAGTTTGCGAGACTGGTGGAATTCCAGGTGGAGAATGGTACCGATGCCATCATCGTATGCGGCACCACAGGGGAGGCTTCTACGCTGACCCATGAGGAACATCTGGAGGTGATCCGGTACTGCGTGGAGCAGGTGGCGGGCCGGGTTCCGGTGATTGCAGGCACAGGCTCCAACTGCACTCAGACAGCGGTATATCTGTCCACTGAGGCAGAGAAGTATGGTGTGGACGGACTGCTGCTGGTGAGTCCTTACTACAACAAGGCCACCCAGAAGGGGCTTTACGCCCATTTCAAGGCTGTGGCAGATGCCGTGAAGGTACCCATCCTGCTCTACAATGTGCCTTCCCGGACAGGCTGTAACATCCTGCCGGAGACGGTGGTGCGTCTGTGCAGGGAAGTGGAGAATATAGTGGGCGTGAAGGAAGCTAGCGGCAATATCAGCCAGATTGCCCATCTGGCAGCCATTGGGCAGGGCTGTGTGGACATCTATTCCGGCAATGACGACCAGATCGTGCCGCTGATGGCCCTGGGGGGGCTGGGGGTCATCTCCGTGTTGTCCAATGTGGCACCGGCACAGACCCATGCCATCTGTCAGAAGTTCCTGGAGGGCGATGTGGAGGGGAGCCGCAGGGAGCAGCTCCGTGCCCTGGAACTGTGTGATGCCCTGTTTAGCGAGGTAAATCCCATCCCGGTGAAGAAGGCCTTGAACTTGATGGGGATGGAAGCCGGTCCAGCCAGAATGCCTCTTACACCCATGGAAGAGACAAATGTAAGAAAGCTGGAGGCGGCCATGAGGACTTATGGAATTCTGTGAGGAATTGCCTGCAACGATACATGGTCTGTTGCGGGGACACGAAATGAACGACAATGCCGCCTTTTGCAGGGTGGCATTTTGCACAGCCGGATACCCGGCATACGGGAGGAAAGGATCCATATGATTAGGATTGTGATGCATGGATGTAACGGGAAAATGGGGCAGGTAATCAGTGCCCTGACAGCAGCGGACCCGGAGACGGAGATCGTAGCGGGGATAGATGCCTTTGATGACGGGCATAATCCCTATCCAGTGTTCAGGGATATCCGGAAATGCGGAGTGGAGGCAGACTGCCTGATTGACTTTTCAGTGGCTTCTGCCATGGACAATCTGCTGGAATACTGTGTGGAGAAGGGATTGCCCTGCGTGTTATGCACTACAGGCTTATCTAGGGAACAGCTAAAGAAGGTGGGGGAGGCTTCCGGGAAAGTGGCCATCCTGAAGTCGGCGAACATGTCCCTTGGAATCAACCTGCTGTTCCGCCTTCTGAAGGAGGCAGCGGAAGTCCTGGCTCCGGCAGGTTTTGACATGGAGATTGTGGAGAAACACCACAACCTGAAGGTGGACGCACCCAGCGGCACGGCCCTGGCCCTGGCAGATTCCATCAATGAGGTGTTTGACGGTGGATACACTTACGTCTATGACAGGAGCAGCAGAAGGGGACAGCGCCCGGAGAAGGAGATCGGTATCAGCGCAGTCCGGGGCGGTACCATTGTAGGGGAGCATGATGTGCTCTTTGCCGGGACAGATGAAGTGGTGACATTTTCGCACACGGCTTATTCCAAGGCCGTGTTTGGCAGGGGTGCCCTGCAGGCGGCGAAGTTCCTGGCAGGGAAGACACCCGGCATGTATGATATGAGTCATGTGATTGAGGAGATCCTGTAGGATATACCTGCCAGTAGGGGAATTCCATAGGCTTCCATGGGTATCTGTCCATGGGGACATATGGAAAGGGACTGGCGTAAGTGGGGATCCTGCAGAGAGGGAGGAATACCATGATAATGGATGAGAATGACAAGAAGGTCATGAGGGCATTCGCAAAACAGTACAAAAATGTGGCGGCTGCTTCCACGGAGATCATCAACCTGCAGTCTATTATGAACCTGCCCAAGGGGACGGAACATTTCCTTACGGATATACATGGGGAGTGGGAACAGTTTACCCATGTGCTGAAGAACGGCTCAGGTTCCATCCGCAGGAAGATAGATGAAGAGTTCGGCAATACCTTGAGCAATAAGGACAAGAAGAGCCTGGCTACCTTGATCTATTATCCGGAGGAGAAGCTGGAGATTGTACAGCGGGAGGAGGACAACATTGAGGACTGGTACAAGATTTCCCTTCACAGACTGGTGCAGATCATCAAACGTGTATCCTCCAAGTACACCAGGTCCAAGGTGCGTAAGGCATTGCCCAGGGATTTTTCCTATGTGATCGAGGAACTGATCACGGAGAAGGAGGAGATCCTGGACAAGGAAGCCTATTACAATGAGATCATCCACACCATCATCCGGATTGGCAGGGCACCGCAGTTTATTGTGGCTCTAAGTCGTCTGATACAGCGCCTGGTCATTGACCACCTGCATATTGTAGGGGACATCTATGACCGGGGTCCCGGCCCGCATATTATCATGGATACCCTCTGTGCCTATCACTCGGTGGATGTGCAGTGGGGGAATCACGACATGGTGTGGATGGGGGCGGCCAGCGGCCATCTGGCCTGCATTGCCAACGTGATCCGCATGGCAGCCCGCTATGGCAACCTGGCCACCATTGAGGACGGCTACGGGATTAACCTGCTTCCTCTGGCCACCTTTGCCATGGAGGCCTACGAAGGGGTGGACACAGAGGTATTTGCCATCCGCTACAACACAGATTACAATACCAAGGACTTAAGCCTGGATACGAAGATGCACAAGGCCATGGCCATCATCCAGTTCAAGCTGGAGGGACAGCTCATCATGCGGCATCCGGAATTCCATATGGAGGACAGGCTGCTATTCAACCGGATTGACTATGAAAAAGGGACAGTGGACATAGAGGGCAGGCAATATCAGATGCTGGACATGGATTTTCCCACCATAGATCCCGGGCACCCCTATGAACTTACCGAGGAGGAGAACAAGGTAATGATCCGGCTGCAGCGGGCCTTCTTGAAATGTGAGAAGTTGCAGCGCCACGTGCGGTTCCTCTACGCCAAGGGAGGCATGTACAAGATCTATAACGGCAACCTGCTGTATCACGGCTGCGTGCCCATGAACCCGGATGGGACCTTTGCAGAGGTAGAGATTGCCGGCAGGCCTTACAAGGGGAAAGCCCTGTATGACATCCTGGAACATTATGCCAGGAGGGGTTATTATGCAAAGGATGGTGCAGAGCGCTCTGCAGGACAGGACATGATGTGGTATATCTGGAATGGGAAAGGTTCCCCTGTGTTCGGCAAGGAGAAGATGGCCACATTTGAGGCGTATTTTGTGGCAGAGCCTGAGACCCACAAGGAGAAGAAGAATGCTTATTACCAGTTCCTGGAGCAGGAGGAGGTAGTGATAAGGATCCTGGAGGAGTTCGGTTTGAGCAGCAGGGACGCCCACATTGTCAACGGCCATGTGCCAGTGGAGCAGATCCATGGGGAGTCTCCCATCAAATGCGGCGGGAAACTATTGGTGATCGACGGCGGGTTCTCCAAGGCTTACCAGAAGAAGACAGGGATTGCAGGCTATACACTGGTATGTAATTCCAGGGGGATGCGGCTGGTGGCCCACGAGCCTTTTGAATCTACCAGGGCAGCCATACGGAATGAATCTGACATTATCTCGGACATGGTAGAAGTGGAGACTTTTCCACGCAGGAAGCTGGTGGCCGACACGGATATCGGGCGGGAACTGAAAGAGAGTATCTATTACCTGGAAGAACTGCTGGAGGCCTACCAGGATGGTACCATCATTGAGGCAGAAGTATGAAGGGAATGAAGATTTTCTAAGGCCAGAAAGAGGGTGTGTGAACACCCCTCTTTGTACCTGGCCCAAGAAAATCTAAGTCATTCCTCCTACATGCTGTTACCGCATGGCCGGACCATTATTGGTGCCTGTGCCGGTGACAGAATTGCCGCCCATGCTCCTTCCGCTGCTGTTTGTGGTACCTGCACTGCTGGAACCGGAAGTGGAACCTGTGCTGCCAGCAGGGTCAGAGGAAGTGCCAGGTGTAGGGCTGGCACCATTGGCAGAACCATTGGTGCTGCCAGCAGTGGAACCAGTGCCGTTTGTGGTATTGGAACCTGCTGCAGAACCTGTGCCATCTGTACCTGTGCTATTATCTTCTGTGCTGACGGCACCGCTGTTATCCATACCGTCCCCCAGAATGTCATCTGCCACGTCTGATACGCCGTCAGTGACATCATCGATTACGTTGGTAATGGTATCGCCTGCATCATCCAGGATTCCATCGGTGCCGCCGTTTTTGTCAGTGCCTTCCGTGACGGAATTGTTGTTGCTGCCTGCGGTGCCATTGTTATTGTCTGCAGCGCTGCTGCTGTTGTTGTCCTGGGAGCCGCTTCCGGCCATACTGCCGGAATTGCTGCTTCCTTTGTCATCGTTGGTACATGCTGCCGCCATACACATGTAGGCCAGTACCAACCCCAGGACTAGGAGCTTCTTCGCTCCAGGTCTCTTAGACTTTTTCATAATGATACCTGTCTGCGCGTTGCGGCGCGCATTCATTTTACAGCCAGGCACGCATTTTTGCCAGGCTTTTCCTCCTGTATGGCAGCTACGTCACTGGCCACAGTGTGAACAGTAACAAGGCTGCCAGTCTGCCCGTTGGGCGTGAACCTGCGGTATGGTTACTGTTCACTAGTTCCCAGCAACATATGCACACAAAACGCCAAATGTAGGCGTTTTGGCGCAGGTTGTCTCATGTTTGTCACGCAAAAAATGCGTGAAAACACCTGGCGGTGGTAGCTGTGAACAGTAAAACGGTATGGACCTTTTGCAGATTCAGCTATAGTATGCGCCGTGGGAACCACATTATGCAGAAAAACAGGAAGAAAAATTTGAGAATAATATATGTGAAACCAGGGGGAGGAAAATGAGATTCAGACCATGTATTGACATACATAACGGCAGGGTAAAACAGATCATAGGGGCAAGCCTGGCAGATGAGGGGGACCTGGCCCAGGAGAATTATGTGTCCGGGGAGGATGCCTCCTGGTATGCAAGGCTCTACCAGGAAGCTGGTTTAAAGGGAGGACATGTGATCCTGCTCAACAGCACGGGAAGTCCCTTCTATGAGGCATCCAGAAAACAGGCCTGCCTGGCCCTGCAGGCCTATCCGGGAGGGCTGCAGGCAGGTGGCGGCATCACGCCGGACAACGCAGGGGATTTCCTGGATGCGGGGGCTTCCCATGTGATTGTGACTTCCTATGTATTCCAAGGGGGCAGGATCCAGTATGACAGGCTGGAAGAACTGGTAAAGGCTGTGGGACGGGGACGGCTGGTGCTGGATGTAAGCTGCCGGAAGACGGCAGAAGGTTACATGGTAGTCACGGACAGGTGGCAGCGGATCACCTCCGAGCGGGTGGAGGAGAACCTGCTGGAGAGGCTGTCAGCGTACTGTGATGAGTTTCTGGTCCATGCAGTGGATGTGGAAGGCAGGGCGGAAGGAATCGAGGAAGAACTGGTGCAGCTGTTGGGCCACTGGGGGGGCATGCCCATGACTTATGCCGGGGGTGTCCATAGTTATCATGACCTGGAACTACTGAAAGCACTGGGAAGGAACTGTCTGGATGTGACCATTGGCAGTGCCCTGGATCTGTTCGGAGGGAGTCTGGAACTGGATAAAGTACTGGAAATATGCGGCTGCAGGATATAACCAGAGGCTGGAATATGTGCAATATGGACAAAAATGTATTGTTTTATCTGAGATTTATGAAGGAAATCTTGGAAAATGTTACAAAAATATTAAATTCTCGTTGCTGTATTGGACTGCCTGTGATAAAATAGAAGCGTTTATCGGAGGTGACTATTTATGGGACGAAGAAGACACAAGCGCAAGAACAGCCATGTAGTCATTGTGACATCTGATGCTGCGGATGCGGACTTGAGACAGTTCCACATTAGGCCCTGGATCTTACAGACATTTGTGCTGTTACTCTGTATCGGACTCGGAGGACTGATTGGGTTCTTCGTTTTTGAGGACGGAATCCGGAAGACGGAGGAAGATGAGACCCGGAACCAGCAGGAGACCATTGATATACTCATGGAGGAGAAGGCCCAGTTGGAGGAGGAAATTGCTACCCTCAATGACACGGTCCAGATTCTTAGCGACACCGTGAACCAGAAGACCCAGGCGGAAAGCGAGTTGCTGGAGCAGATACAGATGCAGTCCATTCCCACCAAGCCACCGTTAAAAGGCATTGCCGGTATAGAGGAACCCACAGGAGAAGGAGATCCCATATGTGAGTTTACCGCTGCATCGGGCGCCATGGTGGTGGCAACTGCCAGTGGCACGGTATCGGTGGTGTCTGATGATGCAGAGTACGGCCAGAGTATTACCATTGACCACGGGAACGGGTATATGACTGTGTACCGGAGCAAGGGCGAGGCGAAGGTAAAGCAGGGGGAGGTCGTTACCCAGGGAACGACCCTGTTCCTGATAGGTGAGGATAATGGCAAACTGGGATACCAGATGATAAAAGACGGTGTATTTATCGACCCGTTGGAGGTCCTGGTGATCAGTGGATAAAGAGAACCTGCATGCACAGCAGTCTGCAGCCGTGCCTTGGCGGTGCGCCGCCAGGTATATGCGGGTCTAGTTTCCAAGGGGAAAAGGAGAGAAGATTATGGCTAGGAACAAGGAAGTAAGAATTGGTACGATTATTGGCAAAGAGGCCGAATGTAACGGTGACTTTAGTTCAGGCGGCTCTGTCAGGGTGGACGGTTCCATCACCGGGAATGTCAATGTGTCAGGTACGCTGATCGTAGGTGCAGCAGGTGTCATAAGAGGGGATATCACTGCCCAGTCCGTGATCGTGGGCGGACAGATAGAGGGCAACCTGCAGATCTCGGAGCGGACGGAACTGACATCCAGTGCCAGGCTTGTGGGGGACATCTACACGAAGATACTTGTTATAGATGAAAATGCAGTCTTCCAGGGAAGATGTGAGATGAACAATGACGGCGGCAGGCCTGGTGCCAGAGACATGCGCGAAATGAAGAGGGAATCCAGGGCGGCCATTGTGGAAGCCATGCGTGAGATGGAAGGCGGATCCTTCACAGATTCCGAGGAGTAGCCAGGTAACTGGTATATGGTATAAAGAAAGAGTGGCCGTAGGCACCGGACCGAAAGCCCAAATAGAAGGGAACCAAAAAGGCAGGAGCGCAATTCCCCGGGCGGGGGAGCGTCCCTGCCTTTTCCTGCATACAGGATGGCGCAGGATGGCAAAATGCAGTCAGCCATTGGCTTTGTCCTCCATGCGTCCGAAGACCATTTCATAGCCGTCATTCCCGTAATTCAAGGACCGGTTGACGCGGCTGATGGTGGCTGTGGAGGCACCAGTCTTCTCTGCGATTTCAAGGTAAGTCTTGCGCTTTTTCAGCATTGCGGCTACTTCGAAGCGCTGGGAAAGGGAAAGCAGTTCATTGACTGTGCAGAGATCCTCGAAAAAAGTATAGCACTCTTCCCTGTCCCGCAGGCACAGAATGGCATCAAACAGGGAATCCACGGCCTCTGTCTTAATTTTCTTGTTCATGTATCTCCCTCCATGGCAGACATTGTATATGGAAACGGATGCTTTTACACTGTAAAGTTTTACAGCCCTGCCGTAGATATCTTATCACAGAGTATCCATAAAGTAAAGAGGAGGGATGAGATTTTGTTTTGACATTTTTGCGTTACTTCCGGTTCATACCACCCATTTTCAGAAAACAGTTGTCATGTAGTATTGAATACTATATAATAAGTGTGAAGAGAATTTCTAAGTCTGCAAAGTACACAGACTAAGAAATTCTAAAACTTCACACCGAAGAACGCAAGGGCAGCGTTCTTCATCCATTGTTTGTGTCGGCTGTGCCGACATGTCTGGAAGTGTGTAAGTCATACAGGATCCTGGGGTATGGTCTGGGGACACCGGAGGGCAGGGCGGTGTAAACTGACTGCGACAGTTCTTAATTGGGGGTATATACATGACAATTGATAATGATGACTTGCTAAACAGCATATTGTCCAGCCTGGACAGGATTGAATATATTAGTCCGGATGACATACCGAATATCGACCTGTATATGGACCAGGTGACAACCTTTATGGATAACAGGCTTCGTCCCACTTCCAGATATCCGGAGGAGGACAAGATCCTGACAAAAACTATGATAAACAATTATGCGAAGAATGATCTGCTGCCTCCGCCTGTGAAGAAGAAATATTCCAAGGAGCATGTGCTGCTGCTGATCTTCATCTACTATTATAAGGGCATCCTGTCCATCAGCGATATCCAGACCCTGCTGAAACCCATTACGGAGCATTTTTTCCACAATGGCAAGGCATTCAACCTGGAGAGTATCTACAGGGAAGCCTTCGGGATGGAGGAGAAGCAGATCCAGGCCTTGAAGGCAGATGTGGTAGAGAAGTTTAAGGTGGCAGAGCAGACCTTCCAGGATGCACCGGCGCAACATGCGGATTTCCTGCGCAAATTTGCTTTTATCTGTACCTTGAGCTTTGACGTGTATGTGAAGAAGCTGATGATTGAGAAAATGGTGGACGAGCTGGTAAAGGCAGAAGGATCTGCGGATATCCCTGGCCGTGGGGAGGCACGGAAGAAGAATCCGAAGTCCCAGGAGGCCAGGTTCCAGGAAGATATGTGAGCAGGGGGCGCACTGGGCGATTCGGTGCGGGAGGCGGGGCATTTTCCCTGACAGCACATTTATAGGAATATTCCGGGAACTTTTCACAGGGAGTTGTCATATAATAGACCATCAAAAAGATGGGAGGTTATTATGAATATGACAGCTACGAGAAGGGTGTTTGCAGGAAAAGGAATCATAGGGAAGGCAGGAGCCATGGCACTTATGGTTCTTGCCTTTGCATTGTCACTGACCGGCTGTGGGAAAGAGGATGGCGCCGGGGACAAAGGGGGTGGCAGGAAAGTGGTGCTTAACGAGGTGGCCCATTCTATTTTCTATGCCCCTATGTATGTGGCCATTGAGGAAGGGTATTTTGCAGAGGAGGGAATTGAACTGACCCTGGTCACAGGCTTCGGTGCAGACAAGACCATGACGGCTGTGCTTACGGATGAGGCAGATATTGGTTTCATGGGCAGTGAGAGCACGGTCTACACCTATGCAGGGGGAACGGAGGACTATGTGGTGAATTTCGCCCAGCTCACACAGCGGGCAGGGAATTTCCTGGTCTCCAGGGAACCTATTGAAGATTTCTCCTGGGATATGCTTAAGGGTAAAGATGTGCTGGGCGGCAGGGCAGGCGGTATGCCCCAGATGGTCTTCGAGTATATCCTGGATAAGAATGGTATCGATCCTGCCCAGGTAAATATTGACCAGAGCATCGACTTCGGATCCACGGCAGCGGCTTTTTCAGGCGGGAATGCAGATTTCACTGTAGAGTTTGAACCTCATGCCACTGCGCTGGAACAGAAAGGGGACGGCTATGTGGTGGCATCCCTGGGGGAGGATTCCGGCTATGTACCCTACACTTCCTTCTCTGCCAAGAAGAGTTACCTGGAGAAGAACAAGGATACCGTCCAGGCCTTCACCAATGCCCTGCAGAAGGGGATGGACTATGTCAAGAGCCACACGCCGGAGGAGATTGCAAAGGTGATCGCCCCCCAGTTCCCGGAGACGGATATGGAGACACTGACCACCATTGTGGCCCGCTATTACGACCAGGATACCTGGAAGGAGAACCTGGTCTTCGAGAAAGAGGCTTTCGACCTGCTGCAGAACATCCTGGATGATGCGGGGGTGCTGAAGGAGCGGGTTCCTTATGAGGAACTGGTGACAGTGGAGTTTGCCCAGGAAGCAGCGAAGTAAATCCGTGGATCTTGCATGGACGGCGAAAAGCCAAAAGCGCAAGACCAAACAAGGGAAAACAGGCAAGATGAGATCATGGGGAAATACAGCAAGCTATTATACTGCCAGGTGTCCGGGAATGTCTGTAGCCCGGACACCTGGCTTTTCCTTGTCCCCTTTTTCGGTCCTGTCGCAGATACCTGTTCCTACTTCAGCCGGATGTTCTTGATGGCCCAGAGCTGCAGGGCCTTTGCATTGACGCTGATCTTCTCCAGGGAATCCAGGATATCCTGGAAGGCAGGACGCTCATTCTCCTCGATGACTCCGTCCTCGGAGATGGCGATCAAGGAGGCCCGCAGGGCATCAATGTCTTTCAGGGAACCCAGGACTTTCAAGGCCAGTCTGTCGAAATCATCTATGGTCACTTCCTGGATGCTGTTGCGGCCGATGGGGCATTCCCTGGCACAGTAGGAATTGCACAGTTCCGGGGTGTTGTAAGCCTGCGCCATGGCCTTGACTTCCTCAGGGTAAGGGGCGAGGGTGTCCAGTTCGATACGGGCCAGGCGGGTGCGGTCTATGCCTATAAGTTCAGCCGCTTTCTCGCGGCTGGAAAAGTCAGAATTCGTTTCTGCCGCCTCTGAGCGGGCCAGGTAGTACATGTTATCAGCAGCTTTGGTCGCTTTCTTCCCCATTTTGTGATTGCCTTTCGTCTGTGTGCATTTCTTGGATAGAGTATGTCTGAAAATGCATTCCTGCCATCTGTACATGCCACTTTGCGGCATCTATGGGTCAGATTGTGACGCACATCTGGGAGAGAACGACTTTCAAACACGCTCTAGTTTATACAAAAAAGATAGTCTTGTAAAGAAAAACATGAAAAATGGAAAGAAATGTTGAGGCGGATTTGAAAATTTGGTATAATGGAACTCGTTATAGATTCGTTTACGGCAGGAAAGACCATGTGACAGTGCGCCGTCCGGCTGTGGCAGGGGATAGCCTGCTGGATCATAGGAGGATGCGAGATGGGATTGATCAAAGCGGCAAAGGATGCCTTCGGCAGCTTGATGGCTGACCAGTGGCGGGAGTATTTCTACTGTTCTTCCATGCCTAGTGATGTGCTGATGCTGAAAGCAGAGAAGCAGGTGACACAGGGGCGCAACAGCAATGTGAAAGGTACCAACAACATCATATCCAATGGCTCTGTGATCTCTGTGAATGCGGGGCAATGTATGATGATCGTGGACCAGGGCAAGATTGCGGAGTTCTGTGCAGAGCCGGGAGAATTTGTCTATGACACGTCCTCGGAGCCATCCTTGCTATATGGGGATCTGGGGGAGAATATCAAGGCGACATTCGGACAGCTGGGCAGGCGCTTTACCTTTGGGGGCAGTACGGCCAAGGACCAGCGTGTCTATTATATCAATACCAAGGAGATCCTGAACAATCTCTATGGTACACCCAACCCTGTCCGGTTCCACTATGTGTCCCGGAATACAGGATTTGAACTGGAGACGTCTGTGAAATGCAACGGACAGTATACATTCCGGATCGTGGATCCCATCTTGTTTTACACCAATGTGTGCAGCAATGTGGAGGGGGTATACCGCAAGGGAGAACTTCTGGGTGTCATGAAGGGAGAACTTCTGACCAAGCTTCCGGTGGCCCTGGCCAGGATCGCGGCCAAGGGTGTCCTGCCATATGAGGTGCCCCTGCACCTGGAGGAACTGACCAACTATCTGAAAGAAGCCTTGACGGAGCAGTGGACCAGGACCAGGGGCATTGAGGTGGTGTCCATCATGATGTCGGATCCCATTGTGCCCCAGGAGGACATTGACAAGATCAACAAATGGAATGATACGGCAGTGCTGGCCCGCCCGGATATGGCAACAGCCAGGCAGGTGGAAGCCTACACCCAGGCGGTAACGGATATGGCTGGAGGCGGCCGGGGACAGGGAGGCGGCAATGCCATGGGCAGTGCCATGAACATGATGGCCATGGGCATGATGCAGAATATGATGGGCGGTATGGTGGGAATGACGCCCGGAAGCCAAAGTCATGTGGCTGTCCAGATGCGGCCTGCTGCCACGGTGGCAGAAGGTGCCATACTGGGCTGGACCTGTAGCTGTGGTAGGAAGGACAACAGGGGAAAGTTCTGCCAGGAATGCGGGCTGCCCAAGCCAGCCCTGGATGGCTGGACCTGTAGCTGCGGTCACGTGAACCAGGGGAAATTCTGCCAGGAATGCGGCAGGAAGAAGCCGGAAGGTGCTTCCCTGTACCGGTGCGACAAATGCGGCTGGGAGCCGGAAGACCCCACGAAGCCGCCTAAGTTCTGCCCGGAATGCGGTGATGCATTCGATGAGAAGGACAGGATCTGAGGCCTGCAGGTCTCCCCGCAAGGGGCATGTTGCCTGCCTTGGCAGCCGGAGCATGGCAGCAGGCAGGAGATGACAGACGAAGATAACGGATCCGCGGGGCCGCCAGGGCCCCGGACAGGTGTCTGTGACAGGGACGGGGAGATATATGAGCATATATGACACATTGAATCAGGAACAAAAGGAAGCCGTATTGCAGACGGATGGGCCGCTGCTGCTCCTGGCAGGGGCAGGCAGCGGCAAGACCCGGGTACTCACCCACAGGATTGCCTACCTGATCGACCAGATGGGGGTGAAGCCCTGGAATATTCTAGCCATCACCTTCACCAACAAGGCGGCTGGAGAGATGCGGGAGCGGGTGGACCAATTGGTGGGCTTTGGCGCAGACCAGGTCTGGGTCTCCACCTTCCACTCGGCCTGCGTGCGCATCCTGCGCCGCCACATTGACAGGCTGGGGTACGGCAATGATTTCTCCATCTATGACACCGATGACCAGAAGACGCTGATGAAGGGAATCTGCAAGCGTCTGTGCATTGACACGAAGGTGTATAAGGAGCGGGCGCTGTTGGGCGCCATCTCCTCGGCCAAGGATGAACTGACCGGCGTTAGGGAGTACGAACTGGATGCTGTGGGGGATTATGTAAAAGGAATCTATGCAAAAGTCTACCGGGAATACCAGGAGACCCTGCAGAAGAATAATGCCCTGGATTTTGACGATATTATCGGGAAGACTGTGGAGTTGTTCCGAAACTGCCCGGAGGTCCTGGATTTTTACCAGGAGCGATTCCGGTATATCATGGTGGACGAATACCAGGATACCAATACGGCCCAGTTTGAACTGGTAAAGCTGCTGGCGGGAAAATACCGCAACCTGTGCGTGGTGGGGGATGACGACCAGTCCATCTACAAGTTCCGGGGGGCAAATATCCGCAATATCCTGGATTTTGAGCACTATTTCCCGGAGGCAGTGGTGATCAAGCTGGAGCAGAACTACCGTTCCACCCAGTCCATCCTGGATGCGGCCAATGCGGTGATCCGCAACAACGTAAGCCGGAAAGAGAAGGCCCTCTGGACCAGGCGGGGCCAGGGAAACCAGATCTGTTTCAGGCAGTTTGACAATGCTTACGAGGAGGCGGAATACATTGCCGGGGAGGTGGAGGAGAAGGTAGAGGATGGAGAAATCCAGTATAAGGACTGCGCGGTGCTCTACCGTACCAATGCCCAGGCCCGTCTCCTGGAGGAGCGGATGATCATGGAAGGGATCCCCTACAATGTGGTAGGCGGGGTCAATTTCTATGCCAGGGCAGAGATCAAGGACATCCTGGCTTATCTGAAGACCATTGACAATGGCCGGGATGAGGTGGCCCTGCGGCGCATTGTCAATGTGCCCAAACGGGGGATCGGGGCTGTCACCCTGGAGAAACTGGCAGATTATGCCGAACTGCGGGACATCAGTCTCTATGAGGCCATGGAGCAGGCTGACCAGGTCATGGGGATGGGAAAGGCAGCACTGAAGATAAGGCCCTTCGTCCACTTGGTACAGGATCTGCGGCGCAGGCAGGCAGAACTGACAGTGGCGCAGCTGGTGCAGGCCGTGATCGAGGAAGTGGGTTACGGACAGTATCTGCAGGACAATGATGAGGAAAGCGCAGATGACCGCATGGAAAATGTGGATGAACTGATTACCAAGGCCGTGAGCTACCAGGACACCCACGAGGAAGCCACCCTCACGGGATTCCTGGAGGAAGTGGCACTGGTGGCAGACATTGACAATGTGGACAGGGATGACAACCGGGTGCTGCTGATGACACTGCATTCCGCCAAGGGACTGGAATTCCCCTGTGTGTACCTGGCTGGCATGGAGGAGGGACTCTTCCCCACCTATATGACGGTCCAGTCTGATGATCCTTCCGACCTGGAGGAGGAGCGCCGCCTGGCCTATGTGGGCATCACCCGGGCCATGAACGAACTGACCTTGACCTGTGCCCGGATGCGCATGGTCCGGGGGGAGACCCAGTACAATTCTGTCAGCCGCTTTGTCCGGGAGATTCCGGACGAACTGATGGATGCGCCTCCGCCGCAGCAAAGGAAGCTGGATGAGGGGATATTATCCGGGGTATTTGGGTTTGAAACAGTGGGCTGGCAGGAGAAGGGGGTACAACCGTTGGCCTATGGGAACGGCAAAAGACCAGCTTACGGCAAGAGTCCGGAGCCAGCCTACGGAGGCAGCCAGAAGCCGGCTTACGGAATGGACCAGCAGCCGGCGGCCAGGTCTTATGATTTTAGGCCTAAGGCCATTTTGCGTCCCACGGTTACACCCAAGGCAGACAAGCCCTTTATCGCCCGGGGAATCGGCAGTCTGAACCAGATTGCCGGAATCTCCAGGGGAGTCCCGGGAGGGGTATCCAGGGAACTGGATTACGGTGTGGGGGAAAGGGTGCGCCATATCAAATACGGGGAAGGCACAGTGACTCATATTGATAAGGAACCACGGGATTACAAGGTGACAGTGGAATTTGATGCGGCGGGACAAAAAATTATGTACGCATCCTTTGCAAAATTGAAAAGGGTGTAGTAATTTTGGAACAAATGTGGTATTCTATACTATACATAGAAAAGAAGCAGTGTGGAAACTGCCGGATATGGAGGTGTCCTATGAATAAACTGGAGAATCTGATTGATATGGCAAGAGTGAACGAGCTTCTGGGTAAGAAGAAGGAAGAGGAGAAGAAATGCAATGTACTGCTGTGGGTACTGGCCGTAATCGGTGCTGTAGCTGCTGTAGCCGCCATTGCCTATGCCGTGTACCGTCACTTCACACCGAGATATCTGGATGACTTCGAGGATGAGTTCGAAGACGAGTTCGAGGATGAAGAGGCCGATGACGATGAGGAAGACTTCTTCGTGGATGAGGGAGAGAACTAAGCACGAGTTGCACGGATTCCCGGTCATCTATACAGCAGTGTGCCAGGTTCCCGTGTGGCTGGCTGTACAGACCATGTATACGATGGGGATTTGACGCAGATGCGTTTCCAGGCAGGAGAATGGGAAGAAAATGAAAAAAGGGCAGGAATATGAGGGCATCGTAGAGAGGGTGGATTTCCCTGGCAAGGGCATTGTGCAGACAGGGGATGGACCTGTTACCGTGAAGCATAGCCTGCCTGGCCAGAAGATCAGATTGCGGATCAGCAAGGCGAGAAATGGGAAGGCGGAAGGCCGTCTGCTGGAGGTACTGGAACAGTCACCTCTGGAGACGGGCAGTCCGTGTTCCCTTTTTAGCGTGTGTGGAGGCTGTACCTATCTGTCCCTTTCCTACGAAGAGCAGTTAAGGCTGAAAGAGGCACAGGTGAAACGCCTGTTGGACGGCGTGCTGGACGGGCAGGGTGTCTCCTGGGCCTGGGAGGGCATCAAGGCCAGCCCTGCGGCCTACGAATATCGGAACAAGATGGAGTTCTCCTTCGGGGACAGGGAAAAAGACGGTGAACTGATGCTGGGCATGCACAGCCGGGGCAGCTTCTATGATGTGGTGAGTGTGGAAGACTGTAAGCTGGTGGACGAAGACTACCGCCAGATCCTTAGGGTAGTGCAGTCCTATTTCAGATCCTGTGGGGCCTGCTATTTTCATAAGCTGTCCCACTTAGGGTATCTCCGCCATCTGCTGGTCCGGAAGGCTTCCCGGACAGGAGAGATCCTGGTGGCCCTGGTCACAACTTCCCAGGATCCCTGGGGAAGGGATATGGCAGGGGACAGGGGGCAGGAAGAGGACGGGAAAGTCCGTGAAATGGCCGGGAATGGCATACCTGTAGGAACTGCGGGAAAGCAGGGGGCCGTTATGGAAGGGGAACTGCTCCAGGGCTTCCTGGATGCCCTACTTTCCCTGGAGAAGGAGGGAAGACTTCTGGGAAAGTATGCGGGAATCTTACATATTGTCAATGACTCCCAGGCAGACGTGGTGCAAAGTGACCACACAGACATCCTTTATGGCCAGGATTTCTTCTATGAGGAACTGCTGGGACTACGGTTCCAGGTCTCCACCTTCTCTTTCTTCCAGACTAACACCCAGGGGGCAGAAGTGCTCTATGGGATCGCCAGGGAATATGTGGGGGACCTGGGGGAGAGAGATAAGACTGTCTATGACCTATACAGCGGCACTGGCACGATTGCCCAGTTGATGGCCCCGGTGTCCCGGAAGGTGATCGGCGTGGAGATCGTGGAGGAGGCTGTGGAGGCCGCCAGGCAGAATGCCGCGGAAAATGGTCTGGACAACTGCCAGTTCCTGGCAGGGGACGTGCTGAAGGTGCTGGACACCATAGAGGAGAAGCCGGATCTCATTATCCTGGATCCGCCCAGGGATGGCATCCATCCTAAGGCCCTGCCCAAGATCATTGCTTACGGAGTGGAGCAGATCCTGTATATCTCCTGCAAGCCCACCAGCCTGATCCGGGACCTGGAGGTATTCCTGGCAAGGGGGTATAAGGTGGAGAGGGCATGCTGTGTGGACCAGTTTCCCTGGACCGGGAACATAGAGACTGTGTGCCTCTTATCCAGATCACAGGTGGATTAGACAGCAGAACACCGCGGGTCAGACCATGGAACAGGCAAAAAGCATATAGCGCCCAGGAGGCAGTGGGTAAGGATTTCCCGGCTACAACTTTATGAAAATGGCAGTCTCTTCCCGGAGTTTTTCCGTGATCTCCTGGTTCTCGTCCATGTGTCCGCTGATTCTGCCTATATCGTCCACCAGGCGTCTTGTGCCTTCTGATGCATGGGATACGCCATCCACGCCGCTGTCTATGGCAGTGACAATGGAATTGACTGCCAGGGCGATTCCATCCACTTCGTTTTTCAAGGCATCGGTCTTATTCTTGAATTCTTTCATGACCCGTTCCACATAGGTGGAGTCTTCCCGGTAGCGGACACCTCCTTCCAGGAACTTGCGGAATTCCGGAAGAATGGAGTCATTGATATATCCCACCATGCCATTGGCGTTATCTGCCAGATTATGTACGGCATGGATAACCGTCTCGTTGATCTTCTGGATGCGTCCTGCCGCATCCCGGCTGGAGTCTGCCAACTGGCGGATCTCCTCGGCCACCACCATGAATCCCCGGCCCACGTCCCCGGCCCTGGCGGCTTCTATGGAGGCATTTAGGGCCAGCAGGTTGGTGCTGCTGGAGATTTCCAGGATATCATTGGTCAGCATATTGACCTGGTCCACACTCTTGGAATCCTCGATGGCTTCCGTCAGTACGGTCATGATCTCATGGATCCGGCGATCTGCTTCTATCATACTGCTCTCGGCATTGCGTTCCAGATGCTCCGCCTGGCTCTTCATTTCCTCAGAGTAGATGTCCATGGCAGAGGATCTCTCTGCCATGTGGTTGACTTCTGCCTGTATGGACTCCACGCTTTGGCTGATCTTACTGGTAGAATCGGAGATCTCCTGCATGGTGGCAGACAGTTCCTGGGTCATGGCAGACAGGTCAGATACATTTTCATTTGACATGCTGACACTTTCCAGAACCTGGCTGACTACGGTATCCATGCGCCGGGAACTTAGGGTGATGGTTCGAAGGATCTGCTGGAGTTTTTCCATAAAGGTATTGATACCGCCACCCAGTGCGGCAATCTCGTCATCATAGGAGAAGGAAATCCGCCTGGTCAGGTCGCCTTCCCGCCTGTCAATGCCGGCAATGATATCCCTAATGTCCCGCTTGGCCATGGAAACAGGGCGGATCACCCGGATCAGCACAATGGCGATTGCACCTGTCATGGCGGCCAGGCTGATACAGATGGTGATGGTATTGCCAATGAGGGACTGCCTGTACACCACGTCCAGCTGCATTCTGGCCTCCCCGGCCCGGAGGGTGATATCTTCCATCAAGAGCTTCATGTCTGTCTGCATGGCCTCGCTGGATTCTGCCACCTGGTCATTGGCCCAGGCATAGGCTTGGGCGGTCTTGCTGTCTGCACTGCAGGCCACCAGATGCACAATGGCATGTTTCAGTTCCTCGTAGTGGACCAGCAGGTCATTGTAGGTGGCCAGGTTATCCTCGTTCACAAAAGTCCTGTAGGCGGCTAGCCTTTGGTCCAGTTCTGCTTCCTGGGACTTGATCTGTTCCACTACCTGGATCATGGTATCGAAATCCGTTGCAATGATGTGGGACAGGGATTTCTGGTGGATCTCCTGGGCCATTTGCTGGATGTCGGTCAGTTCCTGTATATCCGGCAGCAGTCCGTCTGCTATGGCTGAGGCATTTCCGTTGACATTCCGGATATTGCTGATGGCAGTGATGTTGGAAAGGATGGATACAATCCCCAGTGCCAGCACCGGGAACAGGATTAAGAACTTGATGCCCATACTGTGTTTTAGCTGTTTCATTGGCTGACTTCCTTTCCTAATTATACGACAATGTGATACCGTCTACCATGGTATCTAGAAGTTCCTGCAGGTTGGTATTCTGGGGGTTTCCCTCCCACATGGTCTGACCGAAGATCTGGACAGGCTCCCAGAAATTGCCACCTACCCGCTGCAGGCTGGCATGTGCCGACTGGGACAGGATCGCCTGGATGGCCGGGGAGGCTGCCACCTGGGGGGAATCAGCGGCCTGGATGTTGGAAGGACCCTGACCCCGCATCAGGAATCGCAGGGTCTGGTTCTCCTGGCTGGTGATCCAGGCAGCCAGCTTCCCTGCCCAATCTATGTGCTCGGAATAGGCATTGACTCCTATCATCTTATAACCGGCAAAAGAAGACATCTGCACCTGCCTGCCGGCACAGGTGTAGGTAGGCAGTTTTGCAGCACCATAATCCGCACCCCATGCCTGCTGCACGGTGTTGGAGTTCCAGACCCCGGAGACCCCGGCTATGACAGTGCCATCCAGCACACCTGCCACAAAATCCGTGTCTGTGACACTGGAAAAGGCCGGATTTGCAGAGATATCCAATAGTGCCCTGGCCACGTCCGTTCCCTTGATGGCTGTATCTGTGGCATTCCAGTTGCAGTAATTGGATACACCGTCATCATTCATGCCCAGTTCCATCCCGGTCTCCCCGAAAAAGGAGTAGAGGTACCAGCCGGATGTCCAGTCCATGGTCACGTATTTTCCTGCTGCGGCTGCTTTTTCCAGGATGGTATCCAGGGATGTTACATCTTCCTCCTTGAGATAAGCCTTGTTGTAATATAGAAAATAGCCATTGTCCGCTGTCATAGGATAAGCATACAGGGTATCGTTGACGCAAGAGGCCTGCCAGGCACCTTCAATGTTGGCGTCCCGGACCCCGGCTTCATCCTCCACCCTGGCCAGCACACCTGCGGCAACCAATACCCGGAGCTGGTCGTCCGCGAAGGCGAACACATCTGCCCCCCCTTCCGGATCTGCAAGGAGCGCATCCTTACAGGAAGATTCACTTACATATTCCAGGGTGATGTCAAAACTGGCCGCACCGGCATATTCCTGCTGGAAACCTTCGATGATCTGGTTAAGCAGTTCCCCGTCCTCTTCGGCACCCCACAGGGTAAGGGCTACAATATCCCTATCCGAGCCTGGGGAGAGACTTTCCCCATTGTCCTGTCCGGGGAGATCTGTGCCCGGCGCAGCATTACCATCTGGGGCGCCGCAGCCTGCAAGCAGCCCGGAGACTGTGATCAAGGTGGATAGAAAAACATACGTTTTTTTCTTCATGGCGATACACTCCTTACAGATACAGGATACACTCCTGTCAGAAAGTATTATATCAAAAAATGTCATGGATGGGAAGTGTGAACGGAAGGAAGACATTATTTTGTCCGGACGGGATATGGTCCTGCGGTCTCTTAGGGGTGAAATGCCATACCTTGTGTAAAGTATATTGCTTTTTCTACAGTGGAAAACTAAAATATAGTCAGACAGATCCGGACAAAGGACAAGGCCATTGGCCAAACCAGATAAAAGGGGCAATTATGATCAGAATAGCGGTATGCGATGACGATGAGAAGACCAGGGAGGATACCCTGGCGCTGCTTCGGGAATACGGGAATGCACCTCTGGAGGCAGAGGGGTATCCCAGTGGGGAGGCGTTGCTCCAGGCAGGGAAAGTATATGATATCCTGCTGCTGGACATTGACATGGAAGGAATGGACGGGATCGAGACAGCCAGACGGATCCGGGAGGCAGACCGGGAGGTAAAACTGATCTACGTCACGAATTATAGCGACTATATGACATTTGCATTTGCAGTACATGCTTTTGCCTATCTGTTGAAGCCGCTTGGCAGGGAGGAACTGTATGCCCAGCTGGATGAAGTGCTGCGCTACAGTGCTCCCGGGCCGGAACAGGAGATGGAATTCCTGACAAGGGAGGGTGTGCTGCGGGTGAAGCCCTCCCAGATCCTGTATTTTGAGTACCTGGACAGGTGGGTGCTGCTGCATACCACAGAGGGGGTATGGCACTTGAAGAGGCAGATTGCGGAGGTGGCCAGCCAGATGGCGTCCTTATGCTTTGCCGTCCCCCACAAGAGTTTTGTGGTGAACCTGTATGCAGTGCGCCAGATCAAGGGGTATGAGATCAGCTTGACAAACGGACAACAGATTCCACTGTCCCAGAAGAAGTCTGCAGGCTTCAGAAGGGCCATGAATGAATATCTGGCAGGAGAGGGGGGACGGGCAGTATGGCATTTCTGATTTATTTTCTCCTGCCCCTGGGGGGGAGCCTGCTGCTACAGGGGGCTATGTTCTACGGGGCCTATAGGATTGCAGGACGCCCACGGCCTACCCTTGGGGGAATCGGGTTGGCCGTGGTATTTTCCCTGACGGGTGTAGGTTTTTCCGTGTTGGGAAATACCTGGGTAAACCTCCTGTTTGCCGTTATTATGTTTCCCTTTGTGGCCAGATGGGTATTCCGGGCATCCAGGGCTGCCATAGTGCCCTATTTTATCCTGTCTGCAGCAGTCTTTCTGGCAGATGCCGTGGTGATTTCCGGTATGCAGTTTTTACTGGTGACAGGAATGCTCAGTCTGAATGCAGTGGAACTGGGTTACATCCTGCAGGTGTTTTGCGCCAGGATGGCAGAGTTCATGGTGATCCTGCTGGTATCCCTGGCGGCAGAGAAGCGCACGGAGGGGCATGTGGCCCTACGGCAGGTATTGCTGTCCATACTGCTGCCAGCATTTTCCCTATTCAACCTGTATGCCATGGTGTATCTGCTGCAGATATTCTTTACCCTGGAGGGTATGGTCCTGCTGGTTCTGGACCTGGGGATGCTGATCGGACTGAACATTTATTTCTGTCTGCTGGTGGATACCATAGGCAAGAACCATAGGCTGGAGGTGGAGAGGAATCTGTACAGGCAACAGGCCCTCCAGTACCAGTACTATGAGCGGCAGGAGGAGAAATACGAGGCGTCCAGGAAGCTGATCCATGACATCCGCAATCATATCCAGGCCATGGAGGCCCTCTACAGCAGGGAGGGTGCCATGGAGGCGGCCCGGTATGCGGGGGACATCCAGAGGATGCTGAACCAGTTCGGGCAGAAGTACTATACTTCGGAGAAGTTATTGAACCTGATCCTGAATGATAAGGCGGAAGCCATGCGGCAGGCCGGGGTCAGGGAGGATATCAAGGTGGGGGAACTTTCCCTGGACTTTATGGAGAGCACAGATGTGACGGCCCTGTTTGCCAACCTGTTGGACAATGCCATTGCGGCAGCGGCCACAAGCCGGGAAAGATATGTGCGCCTGCGGGTGGGGGAGGCAAGGCAGTTTGTGTCAATTGTGATGGAGAACGGATGCGACAACAGGCCACGGCGCAAGGGCAGCGGGTTTTACTCCCGCAAGCCAGGACATGAGGGCCTGGGTCTGGAGATCATACAGCGGACAGTGGCCCGATATGGAGGGGATGTGTCTTTTGAGTGGCGGGAGGGTGTGTTTTACACCAGGGTGCTGCTGGGGAACTAGGTAATGCTTTGGGAAAAGGAGGGATAAAATGTTGGTGGTAAGCTTGCTTACGGGAATCCTCATCTGTTTCGGGGTACCCATAGGGGGGCTGGTGATTCTGCTTACAAGGCATAAGAAGAAGGGAGTGGGACTGGCCTTCCTGTGGGGGGCGCTGGCATTTTTTGTGAGTCAGATGCTGATTCGGGTTCCCATTTTACAGCTTGTACTGCCGGGGATGGCCTGGTATGCCGTCTTACAGCTGGATCCCTGGGCCTATGGACTGTTCCTGGGCTTTACGGCGGGGCTGTTTGAGGAAGGTGCCAGGTGGATTGCCATGAGATGGCTCCTGAAGGGGAGGACTGAACGTGTCCATGGCCTGGCCTTTGGGCTGGGACATGGGGGAATCGAGGCTATGTTACTGGTAGGTGTCAATTTCCTGGTGATACTTGTGCTGGTACTGGCCGGACAGGGATCACTCTTTCCCCTGGAGGCAGGCGGGGTATTTCTGGGCGGAGTGGAGAGACTTTACGCCTGCGCTTTCCATGTGGGGGCATCCCTGCTGGTGATGTATGGGATCCGCCGGGGCAGGCAGGTATTGTGGCTGGGGATCGCCATCCTGCTGCACACCTTGATGGATGCGGCCATTGTGATCCTGGGCCGTGCATTTGGGGTGGGGGTGCTGGGAATCGAGTTTTTCGGGGCAGTGGTGGGACTTCTGACCCTGGCCCTGGGCCTGGGAGTATACGCCCGGGAAAAGAAGGTGGAATGAGAAATTTCCTTATCGAAATTGTGTACCCATTGAAAATGAGGAAATAATCAGGCATTGCGGTTGGCAGGCAAATCGTAAGAAACGGAGGAAGGAAAACATGGAAGGAAATCTTGTAATCACAAAGAAAACAAAAAGGGAACTGAACCCGGAAAAGCCCAGGTGCATTGTGGGGCAGAAAAGGAGGATCCCTCTGCTACTGTCTATTCTGTGCCTGGTCTGCCTGCTGGCAGGCTGCAGTTCCACCAGGCTTGCAGATGCATTTGAGGAGGAACAGGTGAAGGCGGCAGCCCGGACGGTGGTGGACAATCTCATCGCCGGGGCGTATGAGGCAGACATTGCCATGATGAGTCCGGCCATGCAGGAAGCTCTCAGCGCGGAGACCCTGGCGGCCAACATGGAGATGATAAACGGGAAGACAGGAGCCTTCAAGGAGTATAAGAGTGTGGCTGCCGTGGGACAGAAAAGCGCCCAGGGCGGGGACATGGCCGTAGTGGTGATTGTGGCGGCCTTTGAGAAGGGGAATGTGACATACACCATAAGCTTCAATGCAGATATGGAAGTGGAAGGACTCTGGATGAAGTAAAAAAGCGAACAAGTTCGCTTTCTGGTTCCAAGTCCGTCTGACGATGGAATCTCCTATAAGGGAAAAGGACCGGGGCATCAGTACAATGCCCCGATCTTTTTGTCCCGCCGGTACTGGATGGGAGAGGTGTCATAATATCTCTTGAAGGAGCGGTTGAAATAAGTCTGGCTGGAGAACCCGATCCTGTCCACAATATCCTTGATCCTCATGTCTGTATTCTCCAATAGGTGGGCGGCGTATTTCAGCCTGGCATCGGTCAGGTAATCGTTGAAATAGTACCCGGTCTGCTGATGGAATACGGTTCCCAGATAGGAGGGTGTCACATTCAGCCGGGCCGCCAGGGTCTTTAGGGAGATATCCTTATCAGAGAATTCATGTATGGTCTTGATCACGGCATCCACCATGGGGTACATGGACTGTTGCATCCTGGCCAGGAGGGGATCACTGTCCTTCAGGAATGACAGGGTGAAGTCCTGATAGGCTTTCCGGGACTCCTGCAGTGTCATGGAGGAGGCTTCCATCCCTGGGTGCCCGCCAAGGGGAAGATTTAGGAGAGATCCGGCCAGTTCCGGACTTTTTTCCTGTAACTCATAGTCCTTCTTGCAGAGCATGGCGATCCGTTCTGCAAGGACATGATAGCAGCATAACGCAGGATCATAGTTTTGAAAAAGACTATCAAAACAGGTCCCTCCGGCGCTGCCGGCATCATAAGCCGCCAGGGATTTCCGGGCTTCTTCGTTAAGTCCTGTCACTTCCTGGTAGAACAGGAAAGGCAGACGGGAATGCTCCAGGAAGGAAAACCTGCAGGCCTGCTGGTAACTCTGATGTACCTGGCAGCATTCCCGAACCGCACAGCCTGCACTGGCAAATACCTGGATGCCGTTGGAGGCAGCGGATTTCAGGATGGGTATGAGGAAAGTTCCCACACCGGGTTCCTCCCTGGAAATGGGAGACAGTACGCCCACCAGCCGCAGGGGAGTCTCAAAGAAGAAGTTGCCGGTATAGTGTCCGGGAAGGTGTTGGAGGAAAAAGTCGAAAAAGCGGGACATCTCTGTCCCGGAATCTTCCCGGCAGGAGAAAACGGCCACCGTGAAGCTGGGGGCATCCAGGTTGATGCCCAGAAGATCTGCTTTGGTGGACAATTCAGCATTACTGAGAAGGTTTTTCAACCATTGTTCGGTAAAGGCATTCCGGAAGGTCATCATGGAACGCCCGTAAGTAATATTTAGTTGCTCCCTCTCCTTGATATGGCTGATGACCTGGCTGACGGCATCGGAGAGTTCATCGGGATCCAGGGGCTTTAACAGATAATTTTCTGCGCCATACCGAAGGGCAGTCCTGGCATATTCGAAGTTATCATAGGCACTGAGTACGATGGCATAGATGGAAGGCTTCGCTTCCTTGATTGCCTGGATGAGCTGCAGGCCGTTTAAGACTGGCATGGAGACATCAGTGATGACAATATGGACTGGATTAGCCAGGATATAATCCCGGGCTGCCAGCGGGTCTGTGGTGGCTAACGAAATCTCAACATGGAAACCATTCCATTCGATGGCCTTAACAAGTCCCTCTACAATCAAAGGTTCATCATCTACGATCACTGCCTGATACATGGTCCTGCCCTCCTTTTCTTCTTACTATACAGACAGGCCGGAAAGGTGTCAAGAGGAGGAATGCTGGACCGGAAATGAAAAAGGGTGGAAAAGGAAGGAGATTAAGCAAATGAATCCTTCATCTCTTCCACGGTTATGGCAGGGAAGAGCAGTTCTACCTGGAACCGGATGTCCCCCTGTCCGTTTCCGATCTGCATGCTGCAGTCATCGTGGAACACGATGCGCAGCCGGGTGTTCACATTGGTGAGGGCGAAGCCAACGGCGTCTTTGTCTGCATATGGGCCGTCTGCCAGATTCTTTTTAAGGGCCTGCAGCCGCTGGGGCGAAATGGGATTCCCGTTGTTGGCCAGTTGCAGGCGGACATAGGACTTACCCTGGTCCTGGCAGGAATGGATAGATAGGGTGAAGAGGTTGTCCCGTCTCTCTGCCACGATGCCGTGGACAAAATAATTCTCAATCAGGGGCTGCAGGGTATTCTTGGGTAGGGCATAGCGGGATACCCTCTCATCCATGTCGAACTCATAGTCAAAGTTCTGGAACCGGTACTGGTAGAGGATCATTAAATTCTCGCACAGTTCCACTTCCTCTTCCAGGGTCACGAATATGTTGGAATTGATCTGCGTCCTGTAGATCTTGGACAGCAGCAGGATCATCTGGGAGGCATCAGCAGGCCTGTTGTTTATCACCTGGGTACGGATGATTTCCAGGGTATTGTAGAGGAAATGGGGATTGATGCTGGTCTGGAGGGCATAGAGTTCGCTTTTCTTCTGCTGCAGTTCGTACACATAGGAGCGTTCCACATTCCGCTGCAGTTCCTCACACATGGCATTGAAACCATCTATGATCTGGGTGAACTCATTGCGCCCGGAAGGCTTCACGATGCGGTAGGTCAGGTCATCCACGGAAAAATGCTTCATGCCTTCCAGGATCCTGGATATGTTCCGGTGGGACAGGTAGTAGGTGATGTAGTACAGGCCGAAGGAGAACAGCGTCACCACCAGGGCAAAGAGGATGATTAGGTAGGTGATGGAACTGACCGGAAGCCCGCGCCTGGCGGTATAATAGGTGACCTGGAAGCCATATTGCCTGTTGTGGAAGCTGCCTGTATAGCAGGAGGAAGCTTCCAGGTCCAGGGACGGGGCAGAGTGGAAGAAAAGGTGGCCCATATCATCTGTGATGGTGAAGATATTCTGCTGTCCCAGGCTGAAATTTGCCAGGATGTCCGTGTATTCTGTGGCAGAGTACAGGGGGATCAAGTAGCCCAGGGGGGTAGAAGGACTCCGGTAGAGCGTGGCGGTCATGCCATAGAAGGCATTGTGGCTCCCGTCACCGGCGCCGCAGGCGGTAAGCAGGCGACTTACGGTATCCAGGTCCAGGGCCTCCCCGGAAAAGGGGGTGGGAAGGGGCAGGCCCTCCAGGCCGCTTGTATAGGAGAGATAGGATCTGGAATCTGTGTAGCAGTAAAGCTGTCCCTGGGCAGGAGACAGGATTAGGAATCCCCGCAGGTACCGGTCATCCAGGCAGATGTCCGCAAGCAGCCGGATGCAGTAATTCCGGGTGGCCGGGGGGACATCTTCATAGGAAGGTGCTTCCAGCAGTTCACACAGCCGGGGATCACACTGTCCGTTGGACAGAAATTTGCCGGCCAGGACCTGGAAATCGGCATACCGGCTGGCGAAAGTCTCTGACAGGTTCATGGCGGCCAGGTCGTAGCTCTTTAGGTACTGGGCCTGCTCATACTGGAAGGAAAGGCGGGCTACAATCATGCTGGCCAGGATGGAAAAGGCGGCCAGCAGTGCCGTGCAGATCAGCAGCATCCGGGAGAAAAAACTATAACTTTTTTCGGAAGGGCACCTGTGTGTCATCTTAGCCTCCTGGGAATGGAATCTGGTATTTGTCCTAAAATCTCAGACTAAAATCTCTTATTTGTCATTTTATCACATGCCCCAAATGCGTGGAAAGTTATAAAAATATGGAAAATTTATACTTTTTACAAGAAAAGGGGCAGAGAGGATTGCATCCTGCGTCCCTGTGTCATATAATAAATATTTTCTCCCAAAGGTAATTATTAAAAACATACAAACAAAACAGAAAGAATACGGGAATAAATTGTAAAAATGTATAAGCTTTCGAAATTTGTTCAATTTACCTTTGGATAAGATGACAGATATAATAAATTTGTCAATATCAATAGGAACGACTACAGAACAAAAAGAGGTGTGAGAAGGTATGCAGAAAACAAATGCTGTGAAGAAGAAATCCCCCCGGGATAAAGCTGGATTCCGGCTGTTTCTTCTGTCGCTGCCATTCCTGATAGGAATCCTTATCTTTTCCTATCTGCCACTGGCAGGATGGTCCTATTCGTTTTTCAACTACAAACCAGGCAAGGCATTATTCGACTGTGAGTTTGTAGGCTTCAAATGGTTTGTGGCGCCCTTTAACAACCCGGTGCTGCGGGATCAGTTCTTCCGGGTGATGAAGAACACGCTGGGCATCAACCTGCTGTACATGGCTACCATGATCCTGCCCATGATCTTCGCCATGTTCCTGATGGAGATCCGGTGGAAAGGATACCGCAAGATTGTACAGACACTGACCACCATTCCGAATTTCATAAGCTGGGTACTGGTATATGCGGCATTCTTCGCCCTGTTTTCCACGGAAGGACTGCTGAATAACCTGCTGGTGGGATCCGGAGCTTTGGATACACCGGTGAACTTCCTGACCACCACCAGCCATATGTGGCTGAAGATGCTGGGGTATCATCTGTGGAAGGGCCTGGGCTGGGGAGCTATCGTGTATATCTCCGCTATTACGTCCATCGATTCTGAGATCTATGAGGCTGCCAATATTGACGGGGCCGGAAGGTTCCAGAAAATGTGGCACATTACCACCCCCCATTTGATCCCGACCTTTTTCGTCATGTTTGTCCTGCAGATCGGTAACATTATCAACAACGGCATAGACCAGTATCTGGTGTTCTCCAATGCCATGACACAGGATTATATTGAGGTGCTGGATCTGTATGTATACCGGTACGGATTACAGCAGGGAAATATATCCTATGCGACTGCAGTGGGTATGTGGAAATCCTTAATCAGTGTACTGCTCGTATTGATTGCAAATACGCTGTCCAAGAAGATCAGGGGTTCATCCATATTCTAGAAAGGAGGCATCATGGCCAGGAAACAGAAAGAAGACGAGAGCCGTTCCGTAGAGAAACGGACATGGCATGATCACATTGTGGATATTGTGATCTGCCTGATATTCGGCTTGTTCACCATTGTATGTATCTACCCTTTTTACTACATATTTATCAATACCATAAGTGATAACTCCCTGGTGGCTACAGGAAGGATCAGCTTTATTCCCAGGGGAATCCACTTCTCCAACTACGTGAAGGTGTTATCGCTGAAGGAATTGCCAGGTGCCAGTCTGGTATCCCTGGCCAGGACGGTGTTGGGAACCATATTCACCATTATCTGTGCGGCGTTCCCGGCCTACTGTTTTTCCAGGGCAGAGTACTGGCATAAGAAGATTTTCTACCGTTTTGTAATCATTACCATGTATTTCAGTGCAGGTGTGATCCCCACCTTCCTAACCTACAGGACCATCGGGATCTATGACACCTTCTGGGTGTACATCCTGCCCTGCTGTGTGACACCCTTTAACCTGATCCTGGTGAAGACCTATATGGAATCCCTGCCTCAGTCCCTGGAGGAGTCGGCAGAGATAGACGGTGCCGGTTATATGGTGAGGTTTACCAGAATCGTGATGCCTCTGTGCAAGCCAATCCTGGCTACCATCGCCGTGTTCTCGGCAGTGGGACAGTGGAATAACTGGATGGATACCGTGCTGTATACCAAGAATCGGAACCTGCAGACCCTGCAGTATGTGCTCTACCGGTATCTGAAGGAAGCGAATACCCTGGCAGAGATCGCCAGGGAGAATCCGGAGATGATGGCGGAGATGGATCCAGCCACCATGATTTCCCCGCTGACCATCAAGTACACGGTGTGTATCGTGACGATCCTGCCTATCCTGGTGGTGTATCCTTTCTTCCAGAAGTATTTTGTGAAGGGCATGATGATCGGGGCCGTGAAGGGGTAATACGGATATAAGCAGGTATCTGCTTTATCATAGCAAAGTAAGTGAAAAGAAAAGAATGGAGGCTCAAAATGAAGAAAAAGTTATTGGCGTTGCTATTGTCTTCAGCCATGGTGCTTTCCGTGGCAGCCTGCGGAAATGATTCCGGGCAGGACAGCAGTGCAACAGGCGGTTCCAGCGAAAGCCAGTCTTCCGATGCAGGGAACGAAGGTTCCGGTTCGGAATCTGTCCCGGAGCAGGAGACAGAGCGGGAGGAGACCACAGTGTCCGCATTCATCATGCAGTCTGTTACAGGGGAATCCGGTATCTGGCAGGGCTGGGGAGCGAAGAAGCTCTATGATGACCTAAAGATGAAGATCAATTTTGATCCCACCGGCAATGAGGTGGAGACCAAGCTGCAGCAGTACCTGGTGGCGGGACAGCTGCCCGACCTGGTAGGCTTAAAGGGCCTGGATCAGGCACAACTGGCCATGGACGCAGATATGCTTCTGCCCCTGGATGAGTACAAGGATAAGCTGCCCAACATTTTCGGACAGGAGATTTATGACAATGCGGTAAGATATTCCCAGGATTATACCAGCAACGGCACAGGCCATCTGTATCTGATGCCTGTGGCAATCGGCCCTACCGCTTACAACTCCCTGAACTGGGTGCCCTTGCTGCAGTGGGATGCCTACAAACAGGTGGGCAAGCCAGAAGTAGGAACCCTGGAGGATTACCTGGATGTAGTGGAGAAGATGGTAGAGTACAAGTCTACCACAGAGGCAGGGGAAAAGGTATATGGTTTCTCCCTGTTCTCCGACTGGGATAATGTGACTGCCCTGGAGATCTCTACCCTGTCCTTCATGTATGGCATTGACACCGAGTATGTGTCCCCCTTAATGGAGACCAATATCATCACCAAGGAGACCAAGTCCCTTCTGGCAGATGACAGCTTCTATAAAAGGGCATTGAAGTTCTACTTTGACGCCAACCAGAGAGGTCTTCTGGATCCTGATTCCATGTCCCAGACCTATGCGGACGTGGAAGCGAAGTTCAGCGCAGGCCGTGTCATGTTCTCCTGGTTCTCCTGGCTGGCCGGCAGCTACACCACCGACAACCAGAACAATGAGGAGAAGGTAGACGGTATGGCCAGCGTGGTGGCAAACGACATGAAGCTCTACAATGCACCGGAGCAGACCATAGGCCGTAACTGGTACTTCGCCATTGCAAAGGATACCAAGAACCTGGATGCAGCCCTGGAACTGCTGAACTGGCTGTATGATCCGGAGGTATGCTTCTATCTGACAAATGGTCCCCAGGGAACCATTTGGGACTTTGATGAGAACGGTGAGCCCTATGTGATCGAGGAGGATATCGTTTCCAAGAATACAGAACTGCTGGTACCCGAGGAGATGGGCGGCGGTGCATTCCGGGACGGCGTGTACAGCTTCAACACACTGGGGCCCCAGGCAGCAACTGTGATGGACAACGGCTATACCATGAGTTATAGATACTGGCCTTCCTGGCTGAGAAGGAACCCGTCCTTGATGAAGCAGGAGGTGAATGAGTTCCTGGGCGGTGTCACCGTGCTGTCCGAGTACCTGGAACCCAGGGATATGATTGCAGATTCCACCCAGGCTGTGAACATGATCACCCCTGCTGGGGATGACTTAGAGATCGTGATTACCCAGATTGGTGAGATCGTGAAGAAGTACTCCTGGCAGATGGTATATGCCAAGGATGAGGCACAGTTCGAGTCCCTGTGGAAGGAAATGACAGACCAGGCGAAGCAGCTTGGCCTGGACCAGGTGACAGAGTACTACACCCAGGAATGGGAGAAAGCACTTGAAATTGTGAAGGATTACGAGTAAGCTTGCAGGGGAGTCCCAAGCTTGAAAGACGCAGGCCGGCTGTTGTGGGTATCCATGGCAGCCGGTTTTCCTGTCCGGGATACTTCAAAAGGACAGGAGCCGGGAACAGGCGTAGCAAGCTACAGGCATCTGGCAATACAGGGAAAGACAATGACCTGGACAAGGCACAAAATGGCTACAGGCAGGGACTGTGGGGATATAGAAGGAGGCAGGAAGGAAATGACAGAGGGTAATCAGATTTTGTTTGATACATGGGCGGAAGCCTGGCAGCAGGGATGTCTGCTGGGAAATGGGCATATGGGCCAGGTCATATATGGACGCCCTGGAGAAGAGATCGTGGAACTGTCACACGTGGCTTTCTTCTCCGGATCCGGAAATGCAGATCCCTATCCGGTCCAGGGCCCGGAGGCCTTTGCCGGAGCCAGATGGGCAGCCCTGGCAGGGGATTTTGGGGAGGTATACAGGCAGACCGGCAAGATGATGGGAAAACGTGGCAACTATGGCACCAATCTGCCAGTGGGAAAGCTGCACATCCGGATCGGGGACGGGAATGTGGATACCTTGAGGGAATACAGGAGATTCCTGGATCTGGACAGAGGTCTTGCGGGCTGTATGTACGGAACAGGGGACATAGGCGGTAAGAAGCCAGGGGACGTTGGCAGCGCTGTAAACATGGCTGGAAACTCTGCAGGAGCGGGGGATGCCAGGCCCTGTGGAAGACACCACAGGAGAGAGGCTTTTACCTCCCATCCGGACCAGGTGTTTGTATATTACCTGGAGGAGACAGACGGTATGAGGGAGTCTGGGAATCTGTCTCTGGAAGTTTCCTTTGATGGCGGCAGGAATCCCTTTTGGACCTGGGAGGAGGACGGCCTGCTGTGTTTCCGGACAAGGGCACTGGAGACCGTCCACAGCGATGGGACGGAAGGTGCCTGGCTGTGCGGGGCGGTAAAGGTATGTGCAGAAGAAAACCGGGCAGTGCTTTATCTGGCCATGGAAGTGTGGACAGAGGAAAAGAACGCCGGGGAGAAGGCCTGGCAGCAGGTGAAGGCCAGGGTATGCCAGGGAATGGCAGGGTACACCAGGCTGCGGGAGCGCCATGTGCAGGATATAGCTGCTTTTATGGGCAGGCAGAGACTGTGGCTGGGGAAAAAGGAGAAGGGGGAAGAAGCAAAAACGGCGGGAACATTGCTGGAAGAAGTAAGAAGCGGTGGGGATAACAGGCATCTGACGGAACTAATGTACCAGTATGGTAGATACCTGCTCCTGTCCTCTTCCAGACAGGATTCCCCTCTGCCTGCCCACCTCCAGGGGGTTTGGAATGATGATGTGGCCTGCCAGATCGGATGGACCTGTGATATGCATCTGGACATCAATACCCAGATGAACTACTGGATCAGTGAACCAGGCAATCTGGGGGAATGTCATGAACCACTGTTCAGATGGATGGAGCAATGCCTGGTTCCCAACGGGCGTCTAACCGCCCGGAATTGCTATGGTTATGATGGATGGGTGGGAGAACTGGTTTCCAATGCCTGGGGATATGCGGCACCCTACTGGAATGAATCCCTTTCTCCCTGTCCCACGGGAGGCATCTGGCAGGCTTCGGATTATCTGGAACACTACCGATATGGGCAGGATAAGGATTTCCTGGAAAGGCGGGCACTGCCGGTTATTGGGGAGGCGGTGGGCTTTTTCCTGGACTATCTGTGTGAAGACGGGAAAGGACATTTGGTGGGAGGACCTTCTATTTCACCGGAAAACGCCTTTTTGGTGGAGGGAGAGAAATATTTCGCTTCCATGGGCTGCACCTATGAGATGGGCATGATCCGGGAACTGTTCCTGGAATATGTGGAGATCTGCCGGGAACTGGGGATCGGAGAGTGCCAGGGGGCCGTAAGGGGCAGTGAAGGCCTGGAAGATACAGGGCGAGCGCAGCGGCAGGAAACCGGGGATGGGTGCATAAAACCAGAAGCCGGGGCGGATATGGCTTCCGGACAGGAGCAGGGTAGGAAGCCGGAACCGGATGGGGGACTGAATCCAGGAGGAGAGCCGGAACCGGGTGGCGGACTGAAACCGGGCGGAAAGCTGGAGCAGTGCGGCAGGAGGGAACCGGGGATGGACTGGGCAGACCTTCTGGCTCGGGTGGGAAAAGCCCTGCCCAGACTGCTGCCCTACCGCATCCTGTCGGATGGCACCCTGGCGGAGTGGCAGCATGATTACCCGGCTGCGGATCTCCAGCACAGGCATACCAGTCATCTCCTGGGACTGTTCCCCTACAGCCAGATCACCCTGGAGGACACGCCCGGGCTGGCCAGGGCGGCAGCAGCTTCCATACAGGCCAAGCTGACTCCTTATGAGAACTGGGAGGACACGGGCTGGGCCAGATCCCTGCTGACCCTTTACAGTGCAAGGCTCCGGGAACCGGATCAGGTGTACCGCCACCTGCGCAGTATGCAGACACAGCTCACAGGGGGTAACCTGCTGGTGATGCATCCGCCTACCAGGGGAGCTGGTTCCTTCATGGAAGTGTATGAACTGGACGGGAATACGGGATTTTCCATGGCAGTGATGGAACTGCTGATACAAAGTCACGGGGACTGCATCCGGCTGCTGCCAGCCCTGCCGGAAGCCTGGCCGGAGGGACGCCTGGAGGGAGCCGTCCTGCGTGGCGGAATCACGCTGGATCTATACTGGGAGCAGGGACGGCCTGTGAAAACGGTGCTACAATCTGTCAGGGGGCGGGAAGTGACACTTTGCTATGGCAGTCAAGTGAGGAAATGCTTTGCCCCGGCAAATGGGCAGAGTGTGGTAATGTGGGAATGAGGGTAAGCTTGAAAAAAGGCTTGCAATATCATCCCGCCTATCTTATAATAGGCACATAAAACCCGCAAGGGAGTGGATTTTTCAAGAGGAATCTTTTTTCGCCACGCAATTGTCTGTAAAGGGACAGACAACTGCGTGGCGTTTGTGTGTGCCGTATTATATTGCATACAGAAGGCAGGCAATCGGTGGCAGGAAGCCGGTGGGCCTCGACAGGAGAAGTCCATGCCCCGGGTCTGGAGATATGTGTGCTTAAAGCGCACAGGGAGGTAGGAGTATAATGAATCAGACATTTATGAAAGAGAAGAAGATACTGCCCTTGGTACTGTCCATGTCACTGCCCATGGTGATCTCCATGGCAGTCAATTCCCTGTACAACATTGTGGACAGCTATTTTGTGGCGAAGCTCAGCGAGGATGCCATGACAGCCCTGGCTCTTGTATATCCGGTCCAGAATCTGATCAATGCCATCGCCATAGGATTCGGCATCGGAATCAATGCCATCGTGGCATTCAGCCTGGGGGCCGGTGATGCTAAGAGGGCGAACCAGGCGGCTACCCAGGGTACCTTTTTCAGTTTTGTCCACGGGGTGGTGTTAGCCATTACGGCAATTGGGTTCATGCCCTTGTTTCTGGGTGCTTTCTCCCCGGAGAAGGTGGTGCGGGATATGGCGCTGGTGTACGCAGGCCGGGCGTTTCTGTTTGCGCCGGTGATCGGTCTGGGATTGTCCTGCGAGAAGATATTCCAGTCGGTGGGCAATATGAAGATATCCATGATCAGCATGATGTGTGGATTTGTTGCGAATATCATTCTGGATCCGCTGATGATCTTCGGGATAGGGATTTTTCCGCAGATGGGGATTGCAGGCGCTGCCTACGCCACAGGCATCGGACAATGTATCACGCTGGCAGTGTACCTTGTCTGTTACAGGATCCGGCCCATTCCGGTGAAGATAGCAGTGCAGTATCTGCGGCCGGACAAAGGAATCCTTTCCAGGCTGTATGCCGTTGGGATCCCGGCCACACTGAATCTGGCCCTGCCTTCTTTACTGATCTGTGTGCTGAATGGAATCCTGGCGGGATTTTCGGAAAAATATGTGCTGGTTCTCGGCGCCTATTATAAACTACAAACTTTTATCTATCTGACGGCAAATGGCATTATCCAGGGAATCCGGCCATTGGTTGGATATAATTATGGAGCCGGGGAGTACAAACGTGTGGAGAAGATTTTCCGGACTACCCTGGGCCTTGTTATAGGTGTCATGTTTGTGGGAACGGTTCTATGCTGGATGATTCCCGATAAGCTGGTCGGCCTCTTTACTGCCAGCCCGGAGACCATAGGAATCGGGGTGAGGGCGCTGCACATCATCAGCCTGGGATTCGTAGTGTCGGCTGTCTCTGTCACCTGTTCCGGGGCCCTGGAGGGACTGGGGAAGGGAGCGTCATCCCTGTATATCTCCCTGGCCAGATATGTGGTGGTGATCCTGCCAGTGGCTTATGTTCTCAGCAGACTGCTGGGAGCGAAGGGTGTGTGGTACGCTTTTTGTACAACAGAGTATGTGACGGCGGCGGTGGCGTATGGAATCTATAGAAGGGAACAGACAGGGAAGGCGCAGAGGAAGCTTTAGAAGAGTATGGAAGATGACAGAGGCCGGGGACTACAGAACCTGCAGGATGCACAGGAATGCAGGATACAGCATCTTGGAGATGACCCTTTGGGAGGAATGGCAGAAACAAAGAAAAGCATGATGGCATCGGCCATTGAGGCTGCCTATGGGGAGACGGTGCAGGACGGCATCAATGAAGTGTCCCGGAAACTGAAGGATGAAGTGGAGAAACTGCTTGATGAGCGCAATGACATAGGAGGAATCCGGCAGGAGGAAGAGGAAGAGAAACAGGAGCAGGAAGAGCTGACGGATGAAGTGTTGTAAAAAAACAAAATTAGGACTTGCTTTTTTCCCGGATAGTGGTATAATAAAACATGTTCACGGCAGCAAGCCTGTAGGGACTGCCAGAAGCGGAAGCATAGCTCAGCCGGGATGAGCGTTCGCCTCACACGCGAAAGGTCAGGAGTTCGATCCTCCTTGCTTCCATGAGAAGAGATCCTGTAGAAGATGAAGGTCGGCTACAGGATCTTTTTCAATGCATTCTTTTGGCAGGCAGGCGGGAGAAGTAGCGTAAAAAGGTGAATATATTCTGATACAGGAAGAATTGCTGTATTATATTGCAGCATACGCATGTAATGCATATTGCTTCAGAAAGGTAAGGTAGCGCCATATGGAAAGGAAGATACGCTCTGCCTAAAACCCGATGTCCTGAGTGTCTTCGTGGGAATCAATGACTGTGGCAGCACATTGAATGATGGAGCGGGTTCTTCCCCGGAAAGGTTCGAAAAAATATACCAGATGATGCTGGATGAAGTGCTACAGCAAAATCCGGAGACCAGAATCGTGCTGTGTGAACCCTTTGTCATGCCAGTGGGTGCCAGAAAAGAAGATTTTGCATCCTGGAAAAAACTGATTGAACTGCTGCAGGAGAAGACCAGGGCTGTGGCGGAGAAAAACAGGGCTGCCTTTGTCCAAACTCGCCAGCTAATTTGAGCAGAATGTTATTCAAAGAAGTTGGCAATATCAAGTTCATTTTTATCGCAAGGGATGATTCCTCCCAGCCTCATACCATGGCAGCAGAGCAGACGACTTTTTTCACAGTATCAAAAGCGGCAAAAACAGAGGCAGAGGTATTGGCATGTCTGGGGTTTCTTGATAAAATGTGTAAACATTGCAGAACAGCTCCATTACAGCAGTGTCCAGAATTTCATCCGCTTTTCCGGTAAAAGTGAAGGCATAACACCGGGGAAATACAGGGATCAGCATAATAAGAGAAAATGACTATATAAACAGGGAAACGGAGACATGATGACAATGGAAAGAGAACGGGCCACACAGAAGCTGGAACTGTACTACAACCAACCGGCCACTGTCTGGGAGGAAACTCTCCCCATCGGCAATGGCAGGCTGGGAGGCATGATATGGGGAGGCGTATCCAGGGAGAGGATCGGACTGAACGAGGAATCCCTCATCAGCGGGTATGAGCGGGAGAAGGACAATCCCCACGCCTTTGAGAGTCTGGGGAAGGTGCGGAAACTGGTCTTCGCCGGTGAGAATGGGGCGGCTGAACGGCTGATCCAGGAGCATATGCTGGGGGAGTATAATGAGTCCTATCTGCCCCTGGGCAACTTGAATCTGGTCTATGGGAACCTGTCCCCGGATAAGGTGAAGCATTATGAGCGCAGGCTGCATCTGGAGGAGGCTGTGGCCACTGTGGATTTTGACGTGGAAGGTATCCATTATCACAGGGAGGCATTTGCCTCCTATCCGGGAAATGCCATTTTCCTGCTGCTGGAGGCAGACAGGCCGGTGATGGAGGTGGACATATCCCTGGAATCAGAACTGCGCTGCCAGGTTACGGAGGAAAAAGGGGGCCTTAGGTTCACCGGGCGGTGTCCGGAGCACCTGGATCCTTCCTATGTGAGAAAAGGGGAGGAGGCTGTGGTCTGGGGCTACCGGGGGAAAAGCTTCCAGGGCAGGATCCGGATGGTAGATACAGACGGGATCCTGCAGACAGGCCAGGGGGTACTCCGGGTCGGGAAGGCATCCCGGATCATACTGGTGCTGGAGGTATATACCCCCGCGAACCTGGAAGGGGAGTACGCCGCATGGAAGGCGGAACATATCCGGGACTACCAGCAGATCTACAGGAAGGTGGAACTGTACCTGGGTCCCCAGAAGGAGGATCCCACGGATATCCGCCTGCAGAAGCTGCGGGAGGGAGAGGAGGACAATGGTTTGTTTGCCCTCTATTTCCAGTTTGGCAGGTATCTGATGATCGCCTCTTCCAGGGAAGGGAGTCTTCCGGCTAATTTACAGGGGATCTGGAGTTGGAAGTTCCAGGCACCCTGGAGTTGTAACTGGACCACGAATATCAATCTGGAGATGAATTACTGGCCAGCCCTAAGCTGCGGCCTGGAGGCATGCATGGAGCCATATTTCCGCTTCGTGAAGAAGCTGGCAGAGAAGGGGAAGAAGACAGCCAGGGTCCATTACCATTGCAGAGGGACAGTACATCATCACAATGCAGACGGGTGGTATGCTACCAACCCGGTGGGAATCGGTTATGGTGAAGAAACAGGGAGGGATGGCTGTGTCTGCTGGTCCATGTGGCCCATGGGCATGGCCTGGCTGGTCCAGGAATTCTACAATTACTACCAGTATACCGGGGACCAGGAATTCCTGCGCCGGGAAGCATATCCCCTGCTCCGGGATACGGCCCTGTTCCTGGTGGACTGGCTGGTACCTTATGAGGGAAAGTATGTCACCTGCCCCTCCACTTCCCCGGAGAACAAATTTTATGACGCGGAGGGGAATCCCTGTGCAGTCACCATGGCTTCTGCCATGGACCTGGAACTGACCCAGGAGGTGTTCGGCCGGTATCTGTCTACCTGCCAGATCCTGGGGATCCAGGAGCCTTTCATGGAGGAGGTGAAGGAGCGTCTGGGGAAACTCTGGCCGGTCCAGATCGGCAGCTACGGTCAGATCCTGGAATGGTTCCAGGAATATGAGGAGGTGGAACCGGGGCACAGGCATCTGTCCCATCTGTACGGCCTGTACCCCTCGGATCTCTGGGCAGGGGATCCCGCCATGGAAGAGGCGGTGCGGATCTCCCTGAAGCACCGTCTGGAAAACGGCGGGGGCTATACGGGCTGGAGCTGCGCCTGGATCATCAATCTTATGGCAGTACTGGGGGATGGGGAAGGGGCCTGGGAGTACCTGCATACATTGCTGACCAGGTCCACGTATCCCAACCTGTGGGATGCCCACGAACCCTTCCAGATAGACGGGAATTTCGGCGGCATCGCCGGCATGGCCAATATGCTGGTGCAGGACCGGGGCGGGGAACTGAAGCTTCTGCCGGCTCTGCCAGGGCAGTTTTCCGAAGGGTATGTGAGAGGACTGCGCCTTACGGGAAACAGGGAACTGTCCATGACCTGGGAAAAGGGTGTGGTGGTGGAATCAGAGATCCGCAGGCTGGACGGATGAAGGCTCGCAAGATGGCAAGGCGGTGGTCCATAACCTCTGGGGCGCAATTCTGACTTTGTAGGAGGGGGTGTCTGAACTGTTACAGGGATACCGCAGATACCGCGGTGGCAGCAAATTTTTCCAGGATCCCCTTCATTTATGTCCGGAAATGACGATATACTATATGATACCAGACAGGTCTGTGATGCATAGTTGCGGGCGTTTTGCTTTGCAGAGAGGTTGATTACAAGGAGGTAATGGTATGGGGATGTTGGAAAAGCAGGATTGTTCCTTTCTGTTTTCCAGTCTGGGCAGCGGAGCTGCCAATGTGGCAGGCAGTAATTTCCTGACAGATTATGCGAGTATTAAGAATGGCAGTTATGGAAAGCTGATGAAGGCCTATTACAATGAGACAGGAAGCGATTCCGTGAAGAGCACAGCGAAGGGCAGCAGGACAGAACAGAAGTCCGGTCGGAAGGCGGAGAAGCTATCCAGCAAGGAGTCCAAAGCCTATGCCCAGGTGCAGACTACCACGGATGCCCTGAAGGATTCGGCTGATGCCCTGCTGGCAGGAGGTTCCAAGTCCCTGTTTGCCATGAAGGATATCACTACCAGGAATGAGGATGGCACAGAGACCACGGTGAAGGGCTACGATACGGAGGCCATCTATAAGGCTGTGAACAGCTTCGTGACGAATTACAATGCCGTAGTGAAGGCTGTGGATGAAGTGGACGGCAATACCGTTACAGGCAGGGCTAAGCGTATGGTAAACGATTCTGCCACCAACTTGAAGTCCCTTCTGAAAGTGGGGATTACCATAGGGGCAGATAATACCCTGTCCATAGACAAGGAGACTTTCCTAAAGGCAGATATGTCCCGGGTGAAGAGCCTGTTCCATGACATAGGCTCTTACGGATACCGGGTATCTGCCCAGGCTGCTATGATCAATTATGGGGCAGACAGGGAACTGGAACGGGGAAGTTCCTATACCACCAAGGGAGCCTACAACACGAATTTTGGCAACGGGAATCTGTTTAACGGTTATTTCTAACAACAGTTCGCGGAATGGAGGGGCATGGCGTAGTTGGGTACCCGCAGGCGAAAGTAGTGAGAAATGGCTTGAAATCAAACATTTTTGAGGTTTTGCGGGGTTCATCACAGTGGTTGGTGGATCCCGCTTTTTCGCGCTTTATATGTCACTTATAAGATGATAACTTGGTGGGACTTCGTAGTAAATAGTGCTGGAATAAGCAGAAAAAAGCTGAGGGTTATCATGATTTATATCGCAGACAATATATCGAATTATTTGATATATCTTTTTATCATTCATTTTGGGTTTAGGTTAAAACCAAGAAAAAACAAACTTTTTATTGGTGCATCGGTTTTAACTATGCTGACTGCTGGGGGGTACAACGCATATTTTGATATAAACTCTCCGATTGTCTATCTAATTTGGAGTGTGCTTTCCATATGCTTATTTTTTGAAGACAGATTGCGCCATCTGTTTATATTAAGTGCGGCCCTTATGTATTTCACGGGAATCATTGATACGTTCAGTGTCATGCTGATCCAGGTTGTTTTAATAGGTGGAGGGGTCAGCGGCACGGATATAACATGGTGGATGGAGCCTGCTTATCTGCTCTCTTTTTTAGTATATTTTTTGGTATATTTGCGGCTCTTCAAGAAAAATGAGGTTTATTTATGCGATATAAAATTTAAGTACAAGTTTGCGCTTTTGATACAGGGAAGTATTTTCCAGATGTTTTATAATTTTGTTTTTGTTTTTTTCGAGGAAAACCATACAATGTATGGCCTGGATGCCTATGCAGTATTTTTTATCAGCATAGTGGGGGCGCTTTATTCCATTTTTCTTACGCTTAGTTTTGCCATAAAGAATATTCTGTCAGACAGGCAGAACAGGGAACTGCAATCTTTTATGTATATGCAGAAACAGCAGTTCGATTATCAGTTACAGCAGTCAGAGTCTATGCGGCGTTTTAAACATGATCTGGTAAATCATATGGGCATCCTTAGGGAACTGGCAAATCAAAAAAAGATAGAAGAAGTCAAAGAGTATATAGATACCATTTGGGATATACAGGATGAGTTTAATCTAAAGATCCACACAGGGGACAGTCTGCTTGATGTTATCGTGAATTATTATTTCTATCTGGCAGAAAAGGAAAATATAGATTTTACCGTGACAGGGAGGCTGGCCAGGAGAACAGGTCTTGAGATGTTTGATCTTACAACACTGATGGGAAATATCTTACAGAATGCCATGGAAGCAGCCGTACAAACGGCCATTCCTAAAATCCGGGTTGAACTGATAGAACATAGAAAAGAAATTTTTATTGTGGTCAGCAATAGTGTGGGTAAAAAAATGAATACCCCGAAAGGCTTTCCGGTGACATCAAAAGCGGATACGGCGAATCATGGATATGGTCTGAAAAATATTGTGGCAGTGGTTCACAAGTATCATGGGGAATATTATATGGAGTCCATAGTGGAAAATGGAGAAGCAATGTTTCAAATGGGTATTGCTATCCCTAAGGATGGTATTTTAAAGAATAGTATTCCAGAGGATTAGGAGAGCAGGATATGAGAATATGCATAGTGGAAGATGAAGCGGTGTGGAGGGATAAGATAAGGGCTGTCATTGAAGAATATTGCATGGAAAAAAATATCTCAGCCCATATCATTGCATATGACAGAGGAAGAGATTTTATGGAAAATGCAGATGTGGATGTATTGTTTCTGGACATTGAACTTGCAGAGGGCGAAGACGGTTTTAAGATAGCAAAAAAATTGTTGGATTCCGGGAGTCCGTGCAAGGTATGCTTTTTAACCTCGCATACGGAAATGGCAAGGCAGGGATACAAGGTGAATGCCTTCAGATACATCGACAAGAAGCACTTGGAAGAAATCAGAGAGGCACTTACATTTTTCTTTAAAACAAAAATTCAGGAGAGATTCATTTATTGTAATGATACTGCCGGGATTCGGATTCAGATAAACCTAAGTGAACTCCTGCTTGTGGAGACCAGTGGAAGAAAATTAAGATACCTCATGCTTGACGGCAGTGCGTATTTGTGTGAAGGACGGATATCTGAAACAGCGCAGAACCTGTCCCCGTTTGGCTTCTTTTATGTGCAGCGGTCGTATATTGTCAATTTAAAATATATTGAGAGTGTAAACAGCCGTGAGATCATGCTCTGTAATGGGTTAAAGATAGCAGTTGGCAGGGTTCATGGCAGGGAGTTTAAGAAGGAGTTTTTTAAATGGAGAATGTTGTTTGAGGACTAATCTGTGTCGTTTGTGCAAAAAATGTGTCATTTATACAGATAGTATGTTATTTTTCCCGCAGTGTGGTATAAATAAAACGTCATGACAGAAAAGCAGGTATCATGTAATTATGGCACAGAAAGTTGCATTCAACAGGCTTGGGATGCGGTGCAGAAATGAGGAAAGTGAATTATGAAAAAATTGAAAATGGCGATGGCTATAGGAGTAATCATGCTTATGCTTTCAGCATGCGGACAGGCTAAGAATCCGAAAGGGACTCAGGCAGACGTAACAGGCGGTGTCGCCGAAATCAGTGACGGTACAAAGGAGGTTCAGGAAACACAGAATGATGAGACGGCAGGATCTGTCAATAGGAATCCCAAAGCATCAGATGTCTCTGCAAATCAGCAGGAAAACAGTACACAGACAGTTGAAAAGGCAGATATGGAGAGGACAGCAGAGGAATTGTTGGATTCATTTATCGATGGCTCGATAAGTGCAGTTGCCTCCACGGATTTGACATCGACATTTTATATTTCTGATTTAGATATGGACGCTGAAGAAGGGGACTCCTTTTCTGTTGGAGAGAAAGTAGATCTTGACAATGATGGAGAGAACGAACTGATTGTTAACGGCCCTTATGGCGGTATATACTTTGACGCACGTGATAACAAGGTATATGAATTTGCTGTAGCAGAAGGTACTGCCCTGGTTCTTTCTTATACTTATTATAACGGAGCGGTATGGATTATGTATAGCAACAAGTCGAGCGCAGGATTTGAGTATTATCATATGGAAAAATATGAAGGAGCCGATAATTTAGTTGCAGAAATGTATTTCGGAGAGGAACTTGTTGACCCGGATAATGCAGAGGCTGGATTGAAATACACATTGAATGGAACGGAAATTTCATGCGATGAATATACAGAATTATGTAGCAAAATTTTCGCTGCTGAAGTATATACAAACTAACGGTAAAGCTTTATGTTCTGGCAATCGGCGCTCCAACCTGTTGGACAGTTCCATCCATGCATGTGTGAGGGTGGTGTGGAAAAGTTCCGGGCGGGATTTCAAATATTGTTTGGAATAGAAGGTAAGGTCAGAATTTTTACTGTATTCATATTCTATGCCAATATAGCACATCCCTTTCGGACAGCACTAGTTTCCTGCAATCCATCTAATACCCATTTTTTGGCAACGCCATTCAATAGGCATAGCTTTACAGCCAACCCATATTTCTCTGACATGGTTGCAAAAGAAGAATCGGGAACTTGAAATGCCTTCTGTAATTTTGTGCTAAGATATTTGGAGATAGAATTTTAAATGATTACCTTTTTGTGGGATATTGATTTACGCTGTTGATGGGCTGGATTAACAGGATGCAAGCTCTTTTTGTATGTGCTTTCATTGTAGCAGATTCCCACCTTTCCGGTATGCGCCAGATGTTTCAAGAGGCACTGGATTTTTCGGTTGATATAGTACCACGACGGGAATTACGGATGACTTTAGGAAAGAAATAGCCGGAACGGAGATATTATTGTATGAAGAGTAAAGATGTAATTATCCTCAAAAAGATCTTGGACTATTGCAGGCAGTTAGATGAAGCATGTGATATGTTTGATAATGATTACAATAACTTTTTGAGCAATTCGGTTTTTCAAAATGCCTGCTGTATGTGTATTTTGCAGATAGGGGAGTTATGCAAAGTAATATCAGAGGAATTGAGAATGCAGGAAAAAGTTGTTCCTTGGAAAGAATGGTGTGGAATTAGGATGCAGGATGCAGGGAAGACGTATAATATTACGTCTGTCCGGGCATCTTGTTTTTTATGAAGAAAAAGCGGGATTTTGATTACTATGTGTTATTGTTTTTCTGCCTGGCCTTTACGGGATGGCTCTGGGAGGTGCTGCTTTTTTGGCTGACAGACCATGCCTTTATCAACCGGGGGGTATACAGGGGACCATACCTTCCCATCTACGGGGTGGGAGGGGTATTGCTGTGCTTTCTGCTTCGAAGGTACCGCAGGAGGCCCTTCCTGGTGTTTGTGCTGTCCATGGCTGTCTGCTCCGTGCTGGAGTACCTGACCAGCTATCTGCTGGAGGTCCGCTGGGGGATCCGGTGGTGGGATTACAGCGGTCATGCCTTGCATGTCAATGGCAGAATCTGCCTGGCCGGGTCAGTGGTCTTCGGCCTGGGCGGGACGGCCCTGGTCTGCCTGCTGCTGCCTGCGTATGACAGGCTGTATGGGAAGCTGCCGGGGAAATGGCGGATCGCCCTAAGTATTGTGCTGCTCCTTCTGTTCGTGGCAGATGCCACTTATTGTACCATGTTCCCCAATACCGGACAGGGGATTACATTTTAATCCGGTATAGATAGTAACGGTTCAGCCTGCGCCAAAGTGGGCGCATTCTGCTCAATTCATGACAGTAGAATGCCTGCATTCTACTGTATGTGTGCATCATGTTACTTTGGGCGGCAGGGCCGTGAAAAGTAACAATCTGAGAAGACCAGGGAAATATTGACGAGAAGTTATTTGTATCGTACAATACAAGTATGGAAAATGGATATGGATAAGGTGGCAGATGGGAAAGCATGCCAGTATCCTTATGGAGATAAGGGGTAGATACATATGCAGTTTGAGCAGGATGAAAAGAGGAGATTGTGGCGGTATGTGACGGTGGGATTCCTGGTGCTGGCACTGGGTATCCTGTTTTTCTTTTTCCTGTTCCGCCTGCAGGAGATCGGGGACTGGATCCGGCGTATGAGGGCCATCCTGGTGCCCTTTATCTATGGGGGTGTCATGGCCTATATGCTGCGGATGCCCTGCAATTTCCTGGAAAAGCATTTGAAGAAGCGTATCTTCAGGAAAAGGCAGAAGCTGGCAGAGACCGTTTCCATTGTGGCAAGCCTGGCGGGGGTGTTCCTGCTGCTGTACCTGCTGGTGAACCTGGTGGCGCCCCAGTTGTTCTCCAGCATCTCTTCCATTGCGGTGATGATTCCCGGTGCGGTGGAGGATGCATCCAAGTGGCTGGAGGCGAAGCTGGCAGATGATCCGGTGCTGGAGAATTATGTGCTCACAGCCATGGAGGGGATCGGTCAGAAGTTCCAGGCCTGGGCCACGAAAGACTTGCTTCCCATGCTGGAGGGCATGGTAGGTGGCTTTGCCAGCACGGTGTCTTCCGTGGTGGCCATGCTAGCCAACCTGCTGATCGGTATGGTGGTCTGCATCTACACCCTGGCCTCCCGGAAAACCTTCGCCAGGCAGGCGAAGGCGGTGGTATACAGCATCTGTAAGCCCAAGTGGGCAGATGCCATTCTGGCCGAGGTGGACTATGCGGACAGGATGTTCGTGGGATTTTTCAGCGGCAAGATATTGGACAGTGCCATCATCGGGGTGCTGTGCTATCTCTTCTCCCTTGTCCTTGGCTTCCCCAATGCCATGCTGGTCAGTGTGATTGTGGGTGTGACCAATGTGATTCCCTATTTCGGGCCATACATAGGAGCGGTTCCCTCTGCACTGCTGATCCTGATGGTGGATCCAGTGAAATGTGTGTGGTTCGTGGTGTTCATCATTATCCTGCAGCAGTTTGACGGGAACATCTTAGGACCCAGGCTGCTGGCAGGCAGCACCGGGCTGTCCGGCTTCTGGGTGCTGTTCGCGGTGACGGTGTTCGGAGGACTGTTCGGATTCGTAGGGATCCTCACCGGGGTGCCGGTGTTCGCGGTGATCTATGATCTGGTCCGCAAGCTGGTGGTTCACGGGCTGAAACGCAATGGGAAGCTGGAAGTATTGCTGGAAGAGGCACCGGACTGCGGGGAGAGTGCAAAAAAGGAGGCACAGGGGGACCGCAATTCCGGGCAGGATAAGGCGGGAAAGAAGAGACCTGGCCGAAGCAGGAAGGGAAAAACAGAATAGACAGAGTATCAGAAAATGCTTGACCTTGACGTTAGGTCAAGCATTATTATTTAGGAGGAAAGCCGTTTTAGGAGAAGGGAATACCAGATCTGAGATCCCAGGGAAAAGACAAAGGAGGCAGAGCATGGAACAGGAAAGATTCACAGTAGGAGAACTGGCGGCCCTGGCCGGGGTGTCTGCCAGAACCATACGGTTCTACGGCAAGAAGGGACTGCTATGTCCTGTGGCATATTCCGATAACCAGTACCGCCAGTATGACAAGTCTTCCCTTTTGCAATTACAGCAGATCCTCATATTGAAATATATCGGTTTCTCCCTGGAAGAAATCGTACAGATCTTTCAAGGCCAGAGGGAAATGTCCCTGTCAGAACTGCTGGCAGAACAGAAGAGGATGCTGCTGGAGAAGAGGGAACAACTGGACCAGGTAATCTCCGTAGTGGAGAAAACACAGGAATATGGCAGCAGGGATGAACTGAAACTGCCGCAGCTTTCAGAACTGGTGAAGCTGGTGGTGGGCAATCAGAGTGCAAACAAGTCATTCGGATATTATGAAAAATACGGCACAAAGCAGCAGGACTGGTATCCCTGGCTGTATAGGCAGCTGCATGTCCGGGAGGGGGAGAGGGTACTGGATGTGGGGGGAGGCTATGGCCTGGTCTGGAGAAGAAGTTTTTTCCGGATCCCACCGGGTGTACAGATCGTGGTGATGGAGAAAGCCAGGGATCAGATTGACCTATTGCAGGGATTCGTGAAGGAGAACAAGAAATTCTTGAAAAAGGGTACATCTTTTTCCTTTGAACAGGTGGATATCAATCAGGTGGACTATGGCACGGAGGCTTATGACTGTCTGGTCCTGCTGCATATGTGGCCTTATATTGGGGACCGGGCAGTATTCCTGGATAAGGCATTCCGGGCGCTGAAGCCCTGGGGACGCATATGTGCCAACATGAACTGGCGGGATTACGTGGTGGGCCTGGAAGGCCTGCTGAGAGGTTTTTCCCGGGAACTGGACATCCGCTTCCAGTGTGAAAAACGACAGGAACTGATGCGGGAGATAGAAAGGGAATTCAAGGCGCATTTTCCCCATACACACGACAGGATATATGAAAATGAACTGCGTATCAGTGACAGTGGCGATCTGTACCGTTTCCTTTTGGACAGGGGGGAGGTGGGAAGACAGATTGCCGGAATGGGACGGGAATTTGCCAGGTACCTGGATGCCTATCTGAAAAGAGAAGGGGAAGTCGTCATTCCTTCCTATGCCAGGCTGATGACAGGGGAAAAAGGAAAATGAGATGAAAGAGAAAAAGAATGGGACATTAGGAAGGTACGGAAAGCGTATTTTTGACACCACAAAAGGATACCGGCTTCTTCTGGTGGCGCTATTTGGCAGCGTGCTGTCTGCCACGGTGACAGGCGCTTTGTTCCCCTATGCCATAGGGAAGATCGTGGACCAGATTTTCTATGAACGGCAGATGAAGGGATTTCTGTTTTGCTTTTTCACCTATGCCGGACTCTATTTCCTCAACCAGTGTTCTCATGGGCTTCTGAACTATCTGTGGGCCCATCTGGAAGTTACCTATGTGGTGAGTATCCGGAAACGGTGTTTCCGGCATCTGTTAAAGCTGAAGGCAGGTATCTGGACTGCTATCAAAAGCGGGGACGTGATGAGACGCATCCAGGAAGATGCGGAAATGTATCTGGAGTTTATCCACCGCAGCCTGTTCTACGTGCTGGCCAATGTGGTACAACTGGCCCTGGCAATAGGGTACCTGCTTCGCACGGATATCCTGCTGGGATCCGTTGCAGCGTTGATGATGTTTGCCATGGCTTACAGTGTCCGCTATTTTACTGCCAGACTAAAAGAGAGATACCAGAAGATCCGGACAGAGAAAGGGCTTGTGGATGCATGGGTCCTGGAGATGATGACAGGCATCGCCCAGTGGAAGATATTGAATGCATATGGGAAGGTGGGGAGGGATTACAGGACCAGGCAGGGGAAGGTCATACAGGAAGAGGTGGATACAGGATATCTTGCCTTACGGTCAGAGTACGTGAACCAGGCGCTGACCTTGTTAGGACAGCTTGTCATCTATTGTATTGCTGCATCCTGTATCAGGCAAAATACCATGACAGTGGGACAGTTTGTCACCTGCGCCGCCTATTTTTCCACTTGTGCCGCTTACTATAATGCACTGTGCAACAAGATAACCAGTATCAGTTCCAATCTGGCTGGAATCAGCCGTGTGGAAGAATTCCTGTCCTGGGAGGAGGAACAGGACCTGCCGGGGGCTGCTCCCTTGCAGATTGCCAGGGGCTGTATCCGTTTTGAGGATGTGTCTTTTGGATATGGAGGGGAGAGGGTCTTAAAGCATCTGGACATAGAAATCGGTGCAGGGGAGAAGGTGGCTTTCATCGGAAAAAGCGGGGAGGGGAAAAGCACGCTGCTGCAGTTGCTGGAACGGTTCTATGAGCCGGATACAGGCCGGATCCTTATGGATGGAAGGGAACTGGATGCTTATACCTTATCCAGTCTCCGGAGGCAGGTTGCAATGGTGCAGCAGGATAACGGATTGTTCCAGGGAAGCCTGCGCAGGAATATTATTTTCTCAGACGACAGTTCGAAGGACGGCAGGGTATGGGAGATCCTGGAAGGCCTGCGGCTAAAGGAAAGTGCAGCCTGGAGATCCACAGGGGGGAGACCATTGCCATCCTGGGGGAAAGTGGCTGTGGCAAGAGCACACTGCTCAAGCTCATGGCGGGATACCTGGTTCCTGCCAGGGGGGAGATCAAGTGGAACGGATGTCCCATGGACCAGATGGACAGGTCAGCCATCTATGGGAAGGTTGGCTTCCTGATGCAGGAATCCAGTCTGTTCCATCTGTCGATCCGGGAAAACCTTATGTTCGGCCGGGAAGATGCCACGGAAGCGGAAATGGTGGAAGCCTGTACCAGGGCCAGGATCATGGATTTTATACGGGAATTGCCGGAAGGCCTGGACACCTTGATCGGGGAAAATGGGATCCGTCTCTCTGGCGGACAGCGGCAGAGGCTTATGATCGCCAGGCTGTTTTTGCAGGATCCGGAAGTGATTGTCTTTGACGAGGCGACTTCCGCGCTGGACTATCTAAATGAAGGTGAGATCCTGGAGATGCTGTTCCAGAATGCAGGGGACAAGACGTTCCTTATGGTGACCCATAGGAGGAATTCCTTTGCAGGATGCGGAAAAGTAGTAACCTTTGAACTGTGATGGGTGCGGAGATGATCTGAAAGTAGGCTTGACAAATATATCGGAGAATGATATATTTTTTGTAAAATATATCGTTCTCCGATATATTATGCGACGGTACAGGGCGACAGACCCGCCACAGACAATGCTGCGAAGTCAACCTGGCGGATGTGGCCTGTTGTCCTTGGGAAAAATTTCCACCTGTGCTAATCCAACGCCCCGTGGTCATTGGATCGCAGCCACACAGGTGGAAACATGTTCGGGTAAGATGGAGAGGAGCAGAAGTATATGGAGAGAAATATGCCGCTGACAGAGGCGCTTTTTTACATTCTGCTGTCGGTGAGGAAGCCCAATCACGGCTATGGCATCATTCAGGAGGTGGAGAAGCTGACAGGAGGACGTGTGGTGCTGGGGCCGGGGACACTCTATGGTGCCATCCAGGCCATGACAGCAAAAGGCTGGATTGATATCTATAGTGAGGAGAAGACATCCAGAAGGAAGAAAGAGTATCTGATCACGGACCTGGGCCGGGAGGTCTTCAGGGCAGAGAGGAAGAGACTGGAAGAGATGCTAGGGAATGCGGGACTGATGGAAGAGGAGAGAGCATGAGAGTATTTAAAATGATGCTGGACAAGGACAAGGAGACGGCCTGGCTGAACGAGATGGCAGACAAGGGTCATGCCATGACGGGTTTCTGCGCAGGGTTCTACTATTTCGAAGATTGCCAGCCGGGGGAATACCTGTACCAGGTGGATTTTACCGATGGGTTGTTTCGGGTCAGCCAGGACTACAGGCAGTTTATGACAGAGATGGGAGTGGAGGTCGTAGCCCTATGGGGTTTCTGGGTGGTCCTGCGCAGAAAGGCAGCAGAGGGGGAATTCACTCTTTATACGGATGTGGAAACCATGATAGAACATTACAGGAAGATCCGAAGAATGTTCAAGGTGGTGGCGGTGGTGGAGATGCTCTGCCTAATCATGGAGATCTATGGGGCCTATGCGGGGAGCAAGGCAGCCATCGGGGGAATGCTGGTCATCGGGATCATGACCTGGGCCGTGATCCGGCAGGCCATTAGGACCAACGACATCCTGGACGAACTATATGCAAGACAGGGCAGGGTGCCGGAGGGTAATGGGTGCCGGAGCAGGAAGGTACCTGTGGTGCTGGCAGCCATGCTGCTTTTGAATGGAATAGCATTTCTCTGTCGCGATCTGCCAGAGCCGGGGCCTGTCATAGGCCGTGGGCTTCATGTCCTGGCCATTATCCTGATGGCGCTGTGTGTATGGCAGTGCTTCCGGGGACGGGGGGATGATCTGGAAGGATGACCATGTTGCTTTGGACGGCAATGCCGTAAAAAGGAATGATTTCAACGGTGGTAATCTTAAAAAAGAGATGACAAATCTATTAATCTATGTTACCATGGGCGTACCGGCAATACCGGTAATACCAGTCGAAACCGTATATGGAAAACAGAAGGAGGGACAGACAATGGGAGAGGAACAGCTGGCACTGACTCATGTGGGGGAGCACCAGGGGGATTACCTGAATGCGGTGACACCTCCGGTTTTTTTGACTTCCCTGCATATTTTTGACAGTATGGAAGAGTATCGAAACCATAAGGAGACAGGGGCCTATGTGTATGGCAGGGAAGGCAATCCCACCGTGGAGATCCTGGAACAGAAGGTGGCGGCCCTGGAGCGGGGCACCAGGGCTGTGGCTTTTTCCAGTGGCATGGCGGCATTCTCGGCAGCGATGCTGGCAGTGTGTAAGGCAGGCAGCCACATCATCTGTATGCGGGATGTGTATATGCCGGTGAAAGGGATCCTGAATGGATATTTTATTCCCAGGATGGGTATGTCCGTGTCCTACTGGGATGGCAGAAGCCTGGAGGAACTGGAATCCCTAATCCGTGGAAACACGGCCATGATCCTGCTGGAAAGTCCCGCTACCTTTGTCTTCTCCGTGGTGGATATTGCAGGTGTGGCACAGATTGCCAGGGCACACGGGATCCGGACCTATATCGACAATACATACTGTACCCCTCTGTACCAGAAACCCCTGGACATGGGCATTGACATTGTCATGCACACCATGTCCAAATATATCGGCGGCCACAGTGACATCATTGGCGGGATCCTGGCGGTGAAGGATGAGGTCCTGGGCCAGGCGCTGTATGAACAGATTAGACCCTGGTTCGGCGGGATCCTGGGACCTATGGAGGCATGGCTTGCCATCCGGGGCCTTCGCACCTTGAACCTGCGGGTGGAAAAGCACCAGGAGACAGCCATGGCGGTGGCAGCTTTCCTGGAGAACCACCCCAGGGTGGAAAAAGTGTATTATACCGGGCTGGATTCCCATCCCCAGGCGGCCTTGATTAAAAGGCAGCAGACAGGGCACACCGGGCTGATGAGCTTTGTGATCCAGGGAAGGCCGGACCAGGCCATGCAGGTGGTGGACAAGTTGAAGGTTTTCGAGATCGGCTGTTCCTGGGGAGGCTTCGAGAGCCTGGCCCTGTGCCCGCTCACAGGTGCCACCCAGGAGGAACTGGATTTCCTGCAGTTGCGGGAGAAGGACCGGGGACTGATCCGGATCCACTGTGGCCTGGAAGGGGCAGATGTATTGCTGGAGGACCTGGAACAGGCACTGGGGTAAAGCTTGTCAGGCCGATTTTAGGCGGAAGGCAATAACAGCAGGAAAAGGGAGGGCAGAGGGAAAGGCCGGGAACAAGGAAGGCCAGGAACAGGGAAGGGCGGGAAGCGTGGGAAAGAGAGGGAATGAGGGATGACAGGCGAGAAGAAGGCTCCCCTTTATGCGAAGATGTCGGACAGGATCTGCCGCTATATAGAGGAGAAAGGGCTTCGTCCAGGAGACAGGCTGCCAGGGGAGAGATCCCTGGCAGCCTTGTGGGGGGTGGGAAGGCCTTCTGTACGGGAGGCTATCCGGGAACTGGAATACAGGGGAATCCTGCAGTCAAAGGTGGGAAAGGGCACCTATGTGGCTGATCCGGAGGAAGGCAGGGAACTGCGGATCCGACTGGTATCCCGGAATTTTCTGGAATTGTTTGAGATCAAGACAGCCCTGGAGCGTTACTGCCTGGAAAGAATCGTGCCCAGGATAGAGGACCAGCAGATAGGACACTTAGAGGCCCTGGCAGGAAGGATGATGGCCCTGGCAGGGGAAGGCATCATGCCGGAGGAACTGGACCTGGAATTCCATGACTACCTGCTCCTGTGCTATGGTAACCAGGAACTGCACCGTATGGTGATGCACATGATTGCAATGTATCAGTCCATGACAGAGGAGATGCAGGAGTATCTGGACGGGCTAAAGTATGATTATCTGGCAGTCCTGCTGGCGACGATTCCCTGCCACCAGGACATGGTGTGCAGGATGCGGGAGAGGGACGTGGCAGGTGTCCTTGCGGCTTATGACAAGATTACGGAAGGGGATCTGAAAATATACAGGAGGTTTCCATAGGGACGGGGAGTGTGCCTCTGTTGCTGTGAACGGAGTGAACAGTAACGAAGATGGAAAACTGGAAACAGAACATTTGCATGGAAGGGCGGTTTGGTGTACAATAGAAATAGAGAAAGAGCAATGCAAAGTCATGACGGGAAGTTTGTATGGAAGGAGAAACGGGATGGAAGAGATTGCCGAGAGCATTTTTACTGAGAGAATGCAGTTTGCCGTGCTGATTGATGCAGACAATATCAGTTCCAAATATGCCGCCACCATTTTTGAAGAACTGGAGACCTATGGCTTGTCAACCTACCGCCGGATCTACGGCAACTGGTCCAAGGGAAATGGCTGGGGGGAAGGTGTGCTGCTGGAGCATTCCATTATGCCAGTTCAGCAGTTTTCCTATACCACAGGGAAAAATGCTACGGACATGGCCATGGTGATCGATGCCATGGACATCCTCTACAAGAATAAGGTACAGGGGTTCTGCCTTGTCACCAGCGATAGTGATTTTACAAGGCTGGCAATGCGTCTTAGGGAGGAGAACATGTTCGTGCTGGGCATGGGAGAGTCTAAGACCCCGGTGGCGCTGACCAGGGCCTGCAACAAATTTATCCACCTGAACCTGGTGGCAGAACAGAACAAGGCTCTGGAGGAAAATGAGGAAATGGGGGCAGAGGTCGCAGACGAGCAGAATGTGACACCCATTTCCGAGGTGCGCCAGGTGATTCTGGCCCTGCTCAATGAGAATGGAGGCAGGAAGGTGGACATGTCCCGGATCGGGAACCGTCTGAATGACAAGTTCACGGATTTTGATGTGCGTAATTACGGCTACTCCAAACTGAGTACCATGATCGATGAGGAGATGCCGGACTTAAGCGTGAAGAAGACCAGCAACCAGCACTACGTGGAGCGCCAGTCCAACCTGTCCAAGGAGGAACTGGAGATGGAAATCTGCCGGATGATCGAGAGAAGCGGCGGACTGATCGATAATCTGTCCACCTTGAATGACGACCTGCACAAGAAATACAAGCAGCTTGACTTCAAGCAATACGGTTACAGCAGGATATCCAGTTTCCTGCGGAGTCTGAAAAGCGTGGAGGTCCATGAGAACCAGGTGATGCTGAAGGGGAGAGAATAAGAAGAGATGGATTTGTTTGAATATATGCGCACTTCCAACCTGGAGAAGGAGTCTCCCCTGGCCGCACGAATGCGGCCCAAGACCCTGGACGAAGTGCTGGGACAGGAACATATCGTGGGGAAGGATACCTTGTTGTACCGGGCCATCCAGGCAGACAAGATCAGTTCTGTGATCTTCTATGGGCCACCCGGTACAGGCAAGACTACCCTGGCCCGGGTGATTGCCAACACCACCAGTGCGGAGTTCACCCAGATCAATGCCACGGTAGCGGGCAAGAAGGATATGGAGGAAGTGGTGAAGAAGGCCAAGGATCTCCAGGGCATGTATGGGAAACGTACCATCCTCTTTATCGATGAGATCCACCGGTTTAACAAGGGTCAGCAGGATTACCTGCTGCCTTTTGTGGAGGACGGCACCCTGGTCCTGATCGGGGCCACCACGGAGAATCCTTATTTCGAGGTAAACGGGGCGCTGCTTTCCCGTTCCATCATCTTTGAACTGAAGCCCATTCCAGTGGAGGCTGTGAAGGAACTGCTGCAGAAGGCGGTCTATGACAGGGACAGGGGAATGGGTTCTTACGATGCGGTCATAGAGGAGGAAGCCCTGGATTTTCTGGCAGATCTCTCCGGCGGGGATGCCAGGCATGCCTTGAATGCCCTGGAACTGGGAGTCATGACCACGGCCAGGGGAGAGGACGGGAAGATCCATATCACCCTGGAAGTGGCCCAGGAGTGCATCCAGAAGCGGGCCATCCGCTATGACAAGACGGGGGACAGCCACTATGACACCATCTCGGCATTTATCAAGAGCATGCGGGGATCTGACCCGGATGCAGCAGTATATTATCTGGCCAGAATGCTTTACGCTGGGGAGCAGGTGGCATTCATTGCCAGGCGGATCATGATCTGCGCTGCGGAGGATGTGGGAAATGCAGACCCCAATGCCCTGGTGGTGGCCACTAATGCTTCCCTGGCAGTGGAGCGCATCGGTATGCCGGAGGCCCAGATCATCCTGGCCCAGGCGGCGGCCTACGTGGCCTGTGCCCCCAAGAGCAATGCCAGCAGCGGAGCCATCTTCAAGGCAATGGAGGCGGTGGGGCGCACAGGCAACCTGCCCATTCCCACCCATCTGCAGGATGCCCACTATAAGGGGGCGGCGAAACTGGGACATGGGACGGGGTATAAGTACGCCCATGATTACCCCAACCATTATGTGGAACAACAGTACCTGCCCTATGAACTGAACGGGCAGGAATTCTATCAGCCTACGGGAAATGGCTATGAGGCGAAGATCCGGGAACATATGAAATGGCTGAAGGAAGAGGCGGCAAAAGGCAGGGATTAGGGAAGAGCCCCGGGAACAGCCCTTAGAACAATTCCCGGGTCAGATACTGGTAGATCTGCTGATTCTTCGCCTGCCAGTTGTCACAGATGGAGGCGGCCATCTCCTCGGTGGGCACAGACAGGGTAATATCCACCAGACGGATGCCCCGGTCCTTGGCCACCAGGTGGGCTTCGAATTCCCCGGAGGTGGATTTGTAATAATCCCCCAGCACGGAGACCTCATTGCGCAGGGCATATTCATTTTCCCGGAAATAGGTGTTGATCTCCTGCTTGATGGCTTCATTGATGCGGTTCTCGAAAAAATGAAGCGTCTCCTGTCCTTCGGCGGTAATGCGCAGGTGGGTGCGGTTGCGGATGGTCTCAGACAGGATCATCCCTGTATCCGTCAGTTCGTTGATGACCTGCTGCAGGGTGAGGAAGCTGGTGTATTCCTTTTCCAGGATAAAGTCGCTGACCTGTGCGGTGGTCATGGGAAAAGAAACCCTGTTTAACATGTAGAGTACGATCAGCTTATAGAGTGTCAAGGGATCTTGCAGCATAAATTTATCCTTTCAGATAGAATGCGGCAACAGTGCGGTGCCCTGCCTGGACTGTTGCGTAACATGTTATGTCTCTTCTGGCAGTGCGTACAGACGGCCCTGCCAGGTATTCCGGATGCGCATGAGGTGATGGAGGTCATTCAGGACCTCTTTTTTGTTGCTGCTCCATGCGGGGGCTATGAGCAGTCTCTTTGGACCGTCCCCTGTAAGCCGGTGAACCACAATGCGGGGGGAGAGGTGTTCCAGGCAGGTGATGACCATGTCCAGGTATTCCTCTTTGGCAAGGGTACGGAATCCACCGTTTACATAGAGGGCAGCCAGATCCGTGCCGCGCAGTACGTGGAGAAGCTGGATCTTGATCCCAAAAGGGGATCGGGTATTCAAGTACGCTATGGTCTCCAGCATCTGCGCAGGTGTCTCCCCTGGAAGGCCCAGGATTACATGGACGATGACAGGGAACTGTGAGGCCCCAAGTTTCTCCGTGGCCCTGTCAAAGACGGACAGGGGATATCCCCGCCGGATCAAGGAGGCAGTCTTAGGGTGGATGGTCTGCAGCCCCAGTTCCACCCAGATGAATTTGCCGGGATACCGCTCCTTTAAGGAGCAGAGCAGTTCCATTACGGCATCCGGCAGACAGTCGGGCCGGGTAGCGATGGAAATGCCACAGACTTCTGGCTCCTCCAGGGCTGCGGTGAACACCTGCTCCAGATAGGGGAGAGGGGCATAGGTGTTAGTGTAGGCCTGGAAATAGGCGATGACAGAGGGCTGCCCGCAGACAGCCAGGCGGTTCTGGTCCCATTTTGGAGACAGCAACGCCAGTCCGGCCTGGAGTTGCAGGGAGATAGCTCTGCCAGTAGGGAAATCCGAACTGACAGAAATATCCCTGGAAAGGAGGCTGGTGCCTGGGGATACGCCATCTTCTGGAAATACGCCACTCTTAGGGAATATGTCACTCCCAGCTACACTGACTGCATAATCCCCGCTTCCCCCGGCACTGCAGAAGATACAGCCCCGGGTGTCCAGGGTGCCATCCCGGTTGGGGCAGGTCATATGGGCATCCAGGGCTACTTTGTAACACTTGTGGTGAAAGGTATTCTTGCAGTAGGCATCCAGGGAATAGTAGGGCTTGCCATGCCAGGGACATGGGGGCCATGACTGGGCCGGATGTATCGGTGTTTCATGCAGCCTTGTATCATGGACGGACATGGCGCTTCACGGCCTCGGACACCAGCTCGGCTACCTGGGGATTGAAAGCCTCTGGCATGATGTTGTCCTCCCGTAGTTCTTCTTCGGGAACCAGTCCTGCAATGGCCTCTGCGGCAGCCAGTTTCATTTCGTCTGTAATCTGGGTGGCCCGTGCCTCCAGGGCACCCTTGAAGATGCCGGGGAAGGCCACCACATTGTTCACCTGGTTGGGAAAATCACTGCGTCCGGTGCCTACGACCCTGGCGCCTGCGGCCCGTGCGAGATCTGGCATGATCTCCGGCACGGGGTTTGCCATGGCAAAGAGGATGGAATCCTGGTTCATGGAAGCCACCATTTCAGGGGTTACAATGCCTGGGGCAGACACGCCCACGAAAATATCAGCCCCCTTTAGGGCGTCAGCCAGGGTACCGGTGGTCCCTTCCAGGTTCGTGACCTGGACCATCTTCTCCTGCATCCAGTTCAGTCCTTTTGTCTTCCGGGATAGGATCCCTGCTTTGTCGCACATGATAATATGGGGGAATCCATAGGTCAGAAGTAACCTGGTGATGGCTATCCCGGCACTGCCTGCCCCGTTCACCACCACCTTGCAGTCCTCCTTTTTCTTCCCCACCACCTTTAAGCCGTTGATGATACCGGCCAGCACCACAATAGCAGTACCGTGCTGGTCATCGTGGAAGACGGGGATGTCCAGGGTGGCCTTCAGACGCTCTTCAATCTCAAAACAGCGGGGAGCACTGATATCTTCCAGATTGATGCCGCCGAATCCGGGAGCCAGCCAGGTGACGGCTTTGATGATCTCCTCCGTATCCTGGGTATCCAGGCAGATGGGCACGGCGTTGATGCCGCCGAATTCCTTGAACAGCACGGCCTTTCCCTCCATCACCGGCATGGCGGCATGGGGACCGATATTTCCCAGGCCAAGGACGGCGCTGCCGTCAGATACCACTGCCACGGTGTTGGCCTTCATGGTGTACTGGTAGGCAGCTTCCCTGTCCTGTGCAATGACTTTGCAGGGTTCTGCCACTCCGGGAGTGTAGGCGATGGCCAGGTCCTCCCTGGACCTGACGGGGGCCTTGGAGGTGGTCTCCAGCTTACCGTTCCATTGTTTATGCATTTCGAGAGCTTTTTCGTTGGTTGTCATAATGTACCTCTTTTTCTTAATTTGGTTTTCAAAAAACCTTGCTGGAATGACTATTCCTATCATATAATAGATGAAGTCCCTTCGCAAGATGTTTTTGTGTGGTAAAGAGGAATCCTGCATACCATGTTACTGCTCGCACGTCGGCTTGACTGAAAGAAACCTATGGTATAGACTGCTTTCAGTCCGGGCCATCGGTTTCCTTATCCAAACGGAGGAACAGTTAATACATGAGCTTCTTCCACAGGGGATTATTTACGTGGAGTCTGCATTATTCTATTATGGATACAGTGATTTTTCTCCCCGTTTCCTTAATATATGAATTTAGGACTTCCTCTTTTTCCCAAAATGTATTATAATGTCTCTTAGGATACATGACGTTCCGTCATGAAGTCAAGGAAGCATGTCAGAAATCAGTCTTGCTGTAATCCCCATTTATACACCTTGGACGACTAAACTGCTTTCAATTTTAGGAGGGATATATGAAAGAAAAATATGAATCATTGGCACTGGTACAGTTAAAGGAACTTGCCAAGGTGCGCGGGCTAAAGGGCACTTCGGGCATGAAAAAGGCTGAACTGGTGGAAGCCATGCTGGCAGAAGACGAGAGAGTAAAGAAACAGGAGAAGCAGGAAAAGCAGGAGAAATCCCCCAAACCGGGGAAACAGGAGAAACCTGCAAAGCAGGATAAAAAGGCAGAACCGAAACAGGAGGGCCAGGAGAATGCCACCAGCGGACAGGTTCCAGCGGGTACTTCAGATCCTTCTGCAGGTTCCAGCGGCCACAAGGACAGGGGGCCTGGTAGGGGGCGCCAGCAGGGCACAGGGAAGGACGGGGCAGGTATCCGCAGTGTTGTGCGCCAGGAGAGTCCGGCCCAGGAGAACAGCCGCGGAACCAGCACAAGGCAGGAAGGAACCAGGCCGGAGAATGCAGTCCGCAATGAGACCCCATACCGGGCAGACAACATACAGCGCAATAACAGTGCCCAGAAGAGTGAGCCGGCAGGGCGTCCGGAGGCATCTGGCAGTTCGGGGGAGGCGGCTTCCAATACAGCTGCTCCGGCACCTGCGTCCGTGCAGGCATCTGCGCCTGCTGCCCATGCAGTTCCAGTCCAGGCACCTGCCCAGAATCTTACATCTACTCCCACACCGCCTCCACGTACTGGCCGTGTGGTGGAGGTATATGACGAGAAGACATACCCCAAGGAACTTGACAGCGGGGAGGAAGCCAGCGGCATCCTGGAAGTGATGCCTGACGGATACGGCTTTATCCGCTGCGAGAACTACCTTCCGGGAGAACATGATGTGTATGTGGCACCCAGCCAGATCCGGCGTTTCGGACTGAAGACAGGGGACATTCTCCGGGGGAATAAGCGGATCAAGACCCAGCAGGAGAAGTTCAGCGCCCTTCTGTTCATCCGTACCATCAACGGGTATACCACGGAAGAGTCTGCCAAGCGCACGGCTTTTGAGAATATGACTCCCATCTTCCCGGACCAGCGCATCCGTCTGGAGACGCCGGGCTGCAGTGTAGCCATGCGCGTGATGGATCTGGTGAGTCCTGTGGGAAGGGGGCAGAGGGGAATGATCGTATCCCCGCCCAAGGCAGGTAAGACCACCCTGCTCAAGGAAGTGGCCAAGTCCATCCTGCGTACAAATCCCCATATGCATATGCTGATCCTGCTGATTGATGAGAGGCCGGAGGAAGTAACGGATATCAAGGAAGCCATCATCGGGGACAATGTGGAAGTGATCTATTCCACATTCGATGAACTGCCGGAGCATCACAAGAGGGTGTCCGAGATGGTCATCGAGCGGGCCAAGCGCCTGGTAGAGCATAAGAAGGATGTGGTGATCCTGTTAGACAGCATCACCCGTCTGGCCAGGGCCTATAATCTGGTGGTGCCGCCCAGCGGACGTACACTTTCCGGTGGCCTCGACCCGGCAGCCCTGCATATGCCCAAGCGGTTCTTCGGCGCTGCCAGGAACATGCGGGAGGGCGGCAGCCTGACCATCCTGGCTACAGCCCTGGTGGACACGGGAAGCAAGATGGACGATGTGATCTATGAGGAGTTCAAGGGCACAGGCAACATGGAGATGATCCTGGACCGCAAACTGTCCGAGAAGCGGATATTCCCGGCCATTGACCTGGCCAAGTCAGGAACCAGGCGGGAAGACCTGCTCTTAAGCAGTGAGGAACTGGATGCCATTACCATTATGCGGAAGGCCTTGAATGGAATGAAATCAGACGAGGCCACGGACCGCATTCTGGATATGTTTGCCCGGACCAGGAATAACAATGATTTTGTCCAGATGGTAAAAAAGAACAAATTTATATAAAAAATGCTTGCAAGGTAACCTCCCATATGCTACAATAATACCGCTGTTTGTGGTTCCATAAGCAGTGCGGATGCGAACAGAGAATAAACATGTGATTGTTATAGAGAGGTGAGAGAGATGAAAGAAGGAATCCATCCACAGTATTATCAGGCAACTGTAACCTGCAACTGCGGCAACACCTTCGTGACTGGCTCCACGAAGCCTGAGATTCACGTTGAAGTGTGTTCCAAGTGCCATTCATTCTACACTGGCCAGCAGAAGACTGCCAGAGCCGATGGACGTATCGAGAAGTTCAACAAGAAATACGGCGTACAATAGGAATCGCAAAAAAGGTTGAGGTTAATCACTCAACCTTTTTAAATATGCCAGCAGGGCTGGCAGGTGACCGGTATGCAGGACTGGCAGGGAGGGACATTTCCCGGCTCAATGAAAAAGAGGTATTGTATGGCAAGGAAGAAATCCAAGTACTATTCCGGTATAGGCGGACAGGCTGTGCTGGAAGGCGTCATGATGAAGAACGAAGAAAAATATGCCGTTGCAGTGAGGAAACCAAACGGAGAGATCGTGGTGGAGCCGGAGAACTACCAGGGGATCCTTCACGGCAGCAGGATCAAAGATATCCCTTTTATACGGGGGATTTTTAATTTTATAGATTCCATGATCCTGGGAATGAAGTGTCTGAATTATTCGGCTTCCTTCTGTGATGAGGAAGAGCCGGGACAGACAGGGGGAGGCAGGGGAGACAAGCTGGTGACAGCACTGGTCACATGTTTTTCCGTGGCGCTGGCCCTGGGGATTTTTGTGGTGCTGCCATATTATCTGGCATCTTTGTTCAACGGGTTTGTAAGGAATGTTTCCCTGATGGTAATCATTGAAGGGGTTATCAGGATCGTCATTTTTATCCTTTATGTAGTGGGGATCAGCGCCATGAAAGATATCAGAAGGCTGTACCGCTATCATGGGGCAGAGCATAAGTGCATCAACTGCATTGAGCGGGGCAAACCCTTGACTGTTCACAATGTGCAGCATAGTTCCAGGCTTCACAGGCGTTGTGGAACCAGTTTTCTCTTTTTTGTACTATTTGTAAGCATTATCTTGTTTTTCTTTATCCGGGTGGAGAACCCTGTGGAGAAGGTGGCCCTACGTATTCTGCTGATGCCTGTGGTGGCGGGCATCTCCTATGAGATCATCCAGCTGGCGGGCCGGTCCAACAATATCCTGGTGCGTATTCTTTCGATGCCGGGAATGCTGGTCCAGCGCATGACTACCAAGGAACCGGACAGGGCCATGATCGAGGTGGCCATTGCTGCGGTGGAGGCAGTCTTCGACTGGAAAGTCTATCTGGCAGAGTTCTATGGGTATGTGCCCGATGAAAACGGTGCAGGGAACACACAGAACAGGACCGCCAGATTCATGCGGGAGGAACTGGAAGACATATGACCTATAGGGAATGGTATGACAGAGGGTCATCTGCCTTAAGGGAAGCCGGGATTGAAGAGGCAGACCTGGATGCAAGGCTGCTTCTGGAATATGTCTGTGGAAGCAGCCGGAATGACCTTCTGGTACATGGGGACAGACAGGTGGAGGAGACCCAGGCAGACAGATACCAGGAGATCATTGGCAGGAGAGCCGGCCGGATTCCCCTGCAGTATCTGACAGGGGTGCAGGAATTCATGGGGCTGGAATACCAGGTGGACAGACATGTGCTGATTCCCCGGCAGGACACGGAGATCCTGGTGGAGGAAGCCTTGAAGAATATGCATGACGGTATGCGTTTGCTGGATCTATGCACAGGATCGGGCTGTATCTTGATCAGCCTGTTGCGGTATTCCAACGACTGCACCGGTGTGGGAACGGATATCTCGCAGGAGGCCCTGGAGGTTGCCAGGAAAAATGCGGCCAGGCTGCTGGGAGATGCCGGTGGGGATCATGGAACCGATGGAACAGATAGGGCTGTGTTTCTGATAAGCGACCTGCTGGAAGAGGTGGAAGGCATGTTTGACCTGGTGGTGTCCAATCCTCCCTATATTCCAGGGGATGTGATAGCCAGCCTGATGCCAGAGGTGCGGGAATATGAACCTGTCATTGCCCTGGATGGAGGCAGGGACGGGCTTATGTTCTACCGCCGGATTCTTGCAGGGGTGAAGGCCTGTCTCAAAAAAGGCGGCATGCTTTTCTTTGAGATTGGATATGATCAGGCGGAGGATGTCTCCCGTCTCATGGAAAAGGCAGGTTTCCTGGAGATCCAGGTGGTGAAAGACTATGCAGGACTGGACAGGGTGGTATATGGCACCCTGGGATTCGGTATCTGACAGAGATGGAATAGATTGGTTCCTGTTCACAGGTGCCACCGCGGGGTGTTGTCACGCGTCCCCAGTGTGACAAACCCGAGACTGCTGTGCAGTGCATGGTTGCTGTGAACGGAGTGAACAGTAACATAGATTGCGAGGATAGACATGTTTGACAGATTAGAAGATTTGCTGATACGGTTCGAGGAGATCATGAGCGAACTCCATGAGCCGACGGTGGCGAACAACCAGGAGCGCTTCCGCAGGCTGATGAAGGAGCAGAGCGACCTTACGCCCATAGTGGAGGCCTATACGGAATATAAGAAATGCAAGCAGGAAATCGAGGACTCCCTGGCCATGCTTGGGGAGGAGAGCGATGAAGAGATGCAGGAGATGATCAAGGAGACCTTGAATGACAGCAAGAAGCGGGTGGAAGAACTGGAACAGGAACTGAAGGTGCTTCTGCTGCCCAAGGACCCCAATGATGAGAAGAATGTGATTGTGGAGATCCGGGCAGGTGCCGGCGGGGATGAGGCCGCCCTTTTTGCGGCTGAGATCTACCGTATGTATGTGCATTATGCAGAAAGCCAGCGTTGGCGGGTAGAGACCATGAACGTGGATGAGATCGGCATTGGCGGTATGAAGGAAGTACAGTTCATGATCACAGGACAGGGAGCCTATTCCCGGATGAAGTATGAGAGCGGGGTACACCGGGTGCAGCGGGTGCCGGAGACAGAGAGCGGCGGGCGCATCCATACTTCCACCATCAGTGTGGCGGTGATGCCGGAGGTGGATGAGGATATTGATATTGTCATAGAGGAGAAAGATATCCGGATCGATGTGATGCGGGCTTCCGGGAATGGCGGTCAGTGTGTGAACACTACGGACTCGGCGGTACGGCTGACCCATTATCCCACAGGCATCGTGGTGTACAGCCAGACAGAGAAGTCCCAGATCCAGAACAAGGCAAAAGCCTTTGCCCTGCTGAAAGCCAAACTTTACGACATAGAACAGCAGCAGCGGCATGATGCGGAAGCGGAACTGCGCAGGAGCCAGATCGGCACAGGGGACAGGTCAGAGAAGATCCGCACCTATAATTTTCCTCAGGGCCGGGTTACAGACCATCGGATTGGTTTGACCCTGTATAAGCTGGACAAGGTGATGAATGGGGATATCCAGGAGATCATAGATGCCTGCATTGCCGCTGACCAGGCGGCAAAGCTGGTAAAAATGGGAGAAGCCTAGGGACTTCCTGGCATGGGGCCAGGATAGCGGGACAGATGAAGAGAGGTATATGCAGGCTTTGTCCACCAGTCTGTTCAGGGTAAAAGCATACAAAGGAGAAAGGGGACATTACCATACTTTGCGAGATATATAAAAACTGCTGTAATGCCTGTAAAGGGTGCATTACAGCAGTTTTTTGATAGGGCAGCCTGCCAAAGCCGTGGTGCAAATGGCAGGCTGTAAGCCGCAAAAGCCAGATAAGGGCCGGGGAACGGCTATGCTCAGCAGAAGGGCAATAGGGATTTCAGGTCATTCAGACTGCCGTGTTTCATCATGGTCTCAGCCAGGCTTCGCAGGGTGTTTTTGGACAGGAAAGGCAAGAGACCCCGTATAGCGTGGATATCAATGGAGCCATCTGCATTTTCTGAGAGAGTCCGATTCACCAGCCTGTCCAGGGTGCCTGAACTGAGGAAAGGGGCCAGGGCCTGAATCTGGGAGAAGTCCCCGTTTAGGTCAGCCTTGTCCACCAGCCTGTCCAGGGTGCCTGAACTGAGGAAGGGGGCCAGGCTTTGGATCTGGGAGAAGTCCCCGTTCAGGTCAGCCTTGTCCACCAGCCTGTCCAGGGTGCCTGAACTGAGGAAGGGGGCCA